>CAYLZD010000049.1:0-21589 GCA_964388275.1 uncultured Chromatiales bacterium | reverse complement strand
GGGCCGTGTCTCAGTCCCAGTGTGGCTGATCATCCTCTCAGACCAGCTACTGATCAGTGCCTTGGTAGGCCGTTACCCCACCAACAAGCTAATCAGGCGCATGCCCATCTTTTGCCGTCGAAACTTTAACAACTGTCACCATGCGGTGCCGCTGCATCATCCGGTATTAGCACCTCGTTGGAAATGTTATTCCGGAGCAAAAGGCAGGTTGCATACGTGTTACGCACCCGTGCGCCACTCCGTCTCCATATATTGCTACACGAAAACGTCGTAGACTTGCATGTGTTAAGCACGCCGCCAGCGTTCGTCCTGAGCCAGGATCAAACTCTCCGTTGTAGATTTTATTCTCAACTTCGAGTTTTCGTTTTTTACTCAAAAACGTTGGCTATGCACAAACTCTTTTCAAAGAACATGCCGCCGAAGCGACACCCTTTCGTGAAGGGACTACAAAGATAACCGGCGGAATTGCCAAAGTCAAGTGGAAGCAGAAGAATATTTTCGAGCGCAAGGAGAGTGGGGCACACCGAGTGATCCGGGTGCTGCATTTGTGGACCGAAAAAAAGGTCAAGTCCGGGAAAACCGCATTCAACGGAACACGGGAGAGGTTCCGGGGCGCTGCGCTCCCGACCCGTCTTCCTCCTCTATTTCAGTATCCGGAAAGGGATGCTCCGTGCTTCTCGAAGCCCTGTAATCGTGAGGAAATACATTCCCGAGCGAAGGCCGCTCACCGCTATGCTCAGCTCGTGACGGCCCGGCGGCAGCAGAAGCGATTCGAACGGCGCGCTTGTTCCTCTGCCTAAAAGGTCCGTGATAGTGATCGTCACTTTCTGCTCGCTGGATAGTCCGAAACGAATGCTCGCGCGGTCGATCACGGGATTCGGATAAATGCCTTCAATGGCGATGCCGGCCGGGACCGCCGGAGGCGGCATGCCGGAATGAAGAAGCTGTGTGGTATCCTCCAGCACGGCGAAACATGTTCTGTATTCCCCCATTATGCCGCTGAACACGCCGCCCGCGTAAACGACCGAGGGCTCGGCCGCTATCGCCTGCACGTACCCGGTTGCCCGCGGATTCCAGGGTTTTGCCCGGCCGCTTGAAGCGTCGAGCGCGGCCAGGTATCCGATCTCCGCTCCTCCGATTTTCTTGAAGTATCCGCCCGCGTAAACGGCGCCGCCGCAGGCGGCAAGGGAGAATATGGAAGCCCTGTTGTCGTATCCTGAAAGCAGCACAGGAGACCAGGAGCGTTGCACTGCCGTTTCCATGTCTATGGCTGCGAGATCCGTGTTGTTGTTTCCACCGCCGAAACGGCCTCCGATATAAAGCTCTTCTCCGCTGGCGGCCATCGCCATCACACATTCGCCCGTACTCAACATCGACAGGGGCGAGTTCCAAGGCAGCAGTGCGCCTGTAGTGACGTCGAATGCCGCCAGCCAGAGACGCGATTCACCGGAAACATACGAGAAGTCTCCTCCAGCGAACAGCTTTCCGCCGCTTACCGCCAGCGCGTAGACGCTTTTCAATGATGAGCCCAGATACGGCCGCCAGTATTCGATGCGCCTGCCGTCGGTCCTGCTGAACGCCGCGCATTCTCTACCAGCCGCGAAAATCACATCTCCGCTCACCGCCAGAGCTCCGCCGCTCGTTGCCGTGGCGTTTCCGGCAATGGTGTATCCGCCATGAGACGGGGCGAATCCCTTCCGCTCCCAATCCAGCGCGGCGCCTGATTTAGCGTCGATTGCGGCCAGACCCGATCTCTGCCGGCCGCCGATCACCGCGAAATCGCCGCTCGCGAATAAAGTGTCGCCCGCCAAGGCGAAATGTTTCACGACTTCGTCAGCGTCCGGATTCCACGGCTTGGGTTCTCCGCTGAACTTGTCTAAAACGGCCACATGTTTACGCTCCACACCGTTAATGCTGGACAAAAATCCGCCGGCGATGACGCTGGCCTCGTCCGCAAGAAGCGTTAGCGCCTCCCTGTTGGCCTGCGGCGCCCATGAGGCGACAGCGGACGAGTCGCAATGAACGCAGCCGAGGAAAAGGCGCTCCGTATTTCCGAGCACTGTGAACTTGCCTGCGACAAACGCGGAATTCCCTGACACCGCAAGAGCCAGCACCGTGCTGTTAGCATCCACCCTCCAGCCGGTCGTATCGCCGGTAACCGCGCTCAGCGCCGCCAAACGCTCGCGACGCGCTCCGCCGATAGATGTAAACGCTCCGCCCGCATATAGGATATCACCCCTGAAATCGATGGCGTACACCGGACCGTCCGCATCCGCCTTCCACGATGAGGCCTTTCCGCTCGCGGCATCGAGAGCTGCGATGCCCCGCCGTTCCTCGCCGCCGACCCGCGAAAACGGGCCGCCCGCGAAAACAACCGCGCCTCGTCTCTTCAATACGAATACCGACGAGTCCGGCGCCGGATCCCAATCCGTGACCGCATAATCAGCCGCATCGATGGCGGCCAGGCAACGCCGCGATGCAGCTCCGACTTGGCTGAAATCGCCTCCGATCAGTATCGGATCGCCGCCGGCCTCCACCGCAAGAACGCGCCCGTCCGCCGAGGGAAACAGCGGGACGATTTCGCCGCTGTTCCTATCGAGGCCTGCAAGGCGTTGCTGCTCCCGACCGCAGATTTTCAGGAAATCGCCTCCGACTATGAGCAGATCGCCGGACAGCCCGAGCGCGTGGACTGAACTGTCCGGTTCCGGACTCCAAGCCGGATCCGGCAGACCGTTCGCAAAAATATGAGCCAGATTCTTCAGGGGCAGCCCTCCTACACTCGTGAATTTGCCCCCGATAAAATACCCGCCTCCGCCGTCGCTGATAATGGCGCGGACCTCTCCGTTCACCTCGGGCAATCCGTCCATGCGCTGCGCCGTCTGAGGATCGACGGCGACCAGGCAGCCCGTATACGGCCCTACCCGCGTAAAATCGCCGCCGAGCCAGACGGTTTCGTCCGTAACGGCGATGCAGCGTACCGGGCTGTACGGCATCCAGTATTGTCTTTTAAGCGTTTGGGCGGACGTTGTTCCAAGCCCGATACACAACATTGCGAAAAGCAGCAAACATAGCCGTGGTTTCATTTTAAGCTCCTCATCGATGCAATGGACATCACTCCTGACGTGTTACGCAAATCGAACATCCATCAAGACGCATCATACAGCGGTTTCCTGACATTCGACTTCGAATTTTTCCCGTCCGCACGCGCTTTCAGCGCAACATCAGCATCTTCGTCTGCTCTCTCCCGCCCGAGCGCAGCGTGCAAAAATACACGCCTGCGGCAAGGCCCCTACCGTCGAATTCCGCGCTGTAACGGCCGGGTTCATATACTCCGTCGGCAAGCACGGATACTACGCTGCCGAGAACGTTGCGGACCACAACTTTCAGCGACGCGCGTTCGTAAACGGAAAATGTAATTGTAGTCGTGGTATTGAAAGGATTCGGATGAGCTTCGGCAAGTTCAAAGCCCTCGAACGCGCCGGCATCCGTTTTACGCTTCGGCGTGCCGGCGATAGGACCGCCCATGAGCAAATGCCACGCAGCCAGAAGCTGGCGGTCGCCGGGATAAGTGTTGAGCGCGGCGCTCAGGCGCGACAGTCCGGCCTGGCGGCTCACCGAGTATGACAACATCAGCGCCGCCATGCCCTGAGCCGACGTGTGACGGCTGTTGAGACCTGGCTGACTCAACGATGCAATTTCGTCGTAAACCGTGACTGCAGCGGAGTATCGCTTCTGCGACATAAGACTTTTTCCCAAATGCGACAGTGCGATCGAGCGCTTGTCCGCATCCTGTACCGATAGAAGCAAATTCCGGCATATTGCTTCCATACGCAACGAGTCGACCGAACGGCCGAGCATGAACAGACCGTAGTTCAGCTCGGCGCTCGTCATCAATGGCCATCGCGATACGACCGACCGCTCCAGCGCGTCCGGATCGGACGCGAGCTGCCGCCAGACGGGGCCGTCGAACGGCGAGGGTTTCTCCGACAAAGCCGGACTTCCCATCCCAGAAGGGCCGTCTTCCATTCCGCATTCTGGTATCGGGTTCGCCGTCAGAACAGGCGCGGTTACGGCGCCTCCGTTCGGGAGATTGAACGCATAGTTGTTGTTCCACCAATCTTGCATCACCCATGCATACGACCCGCCGTCCATCGTTCCCTGATAGCCTCCCTGACTCGTGTAGACCACAGAGTTGCTGTCTCCCTGATAATGCGGAACCATGATTCCGCCCACATCCGGCGCCTCGTATGCCCGGGCCATCTCGAATATGCTGTTCTGATCACCGTAAAGGTTTTCTATGACGTTGTCGCTGACGCAGTTAAGTCCGAGCGAGTCGGGTTGCACGGCGATTTCCTCCGGATCGGTCATACCGGGAGGAGCGGCATACGCGCGCAGATAAGCGTTCGAAACATTGTGCAAGCCGTACCAGTTGTTCATGGAAATTAAAGAATTCCGCACCGTAGTCCATTTGTAACTGTTCTCGTATGTGTATATGCCGCTCCAGCCGTTGCAGTAGACCCGCGAGCTGTCGATGTAAGGCCATGAATTGGTAAAAACCGCAATCCCGTGCAGGCCGTTGTCGGTAATCGTCATGCTGTTTATATAGGCATAACCGTTATCATCGATACTGATCCCGTAGCCGTCGTTTTCGTAAACCGTACCGCCCCGGAACCACGGTCCGGAGCTTTGACCCTGTATTCGCACGCCGTCATAATGCGAATAGGAGGCCGTGACATCCGTCACTCTGGGACTGCTGTTGCTTATCAGCATGCCGTGATAAAAGCTCTCTGTCAGGACGCAACGCTCGAATTCCGACGACGACGCATTGTCGATTATCTGCAGAGCTGTTTTTGCATATTGTATCGTCAGCCACCTGGCCGCGGAAGCCAGATTCGACTCGATCAGTACTCCCTCCCATATACCCGGCAAGGGCGACGAAGAAGACGAGGTGAAGTAGATTCTCGAATTTTCAACACTTGTGCCCGCCCTGAGACGGCCGTAAACATTCAGAACCGCATCGTCGTCGAAATACAGGCGCGTTTGGAGCTCCCCCGAATATATCGCGTCTGCGAATCCCTCGACGTCCACTGTCTTGTCGTTGCTTGCAGGGATGCACAGTTCGCCCGTCACGCGGCAATTGACGTCCAGCACGGCGTCGTCCACTCCGTATCGCGGGATGTCCTCGCTGCCGAAGGTGAAAATGCGCGTCGCGAGCGAACCGCGGTCGCGCTTGTAATTCGTGAAAGCCGTCCCGCCGCCGCTTGCGCCTCGTATGATGTCGCGCAGATGCAGGTTCTGATAGGCCGAGATTGTAATGGATTGATAACAGCGCACCGGATCGCTCCCCGTCGGGCTGCCGACCCAGGTAGTTACCGTATTGCTGCCTGCGCGTATGAACAGTATACGGTACGTATTCCCGGCGGCGTAGTTTGCGTCGATGAGGTTCAGATCGAATTCGACGCCATTAAAGTCGATATGGAATAATCCGGCGCCTATGGTTCCTTTATATTCGTCTATGTCGCCACCCGCACTACCGTTTCCGGCATTGTATGGCGCGTTGTAACCAAAGGCGTCATTATTGCTTATAGCGCCATCAACCGGATAGGCATACACGTCATCGTATTCCAGATTTTCATCGAATACTAAACCGGCCAACTCAAAAGACAATGACCCACCACCGCTATGATCTGCGAAAGCCAACTCGCAGCCGTTGAAGCTGAAATCAATGTACTGCGCGTGAAGCTGCGTCGAGCAGAATACGCCCGAAAGCGCAATAAGAGTTGCCACCGTTGACAGATGTCGCATATGACCTCCTGAAGATGATGTGATTGAATACTTTCTGTATCCGATTCTTCGCTCGCCTGGATTGAACTTATTCTGTCCATTGCTACTTCTGCCATTGCTTCCCGGCTGCATTTCGACGGACCTTGCAGTCCTCGATGCCCGCGTCTTACCTGAACGGCGGCACGTGAGCATCTCCTCTGAATTTATCATTGAAGGGAATATCCCACCCCCAACCATATATCCAGCCGTATATCATTGTAAGGCACGGCCCGCCCGAAGCTACAAGAGCGGGCCCGTGAACCATCTCCGTATCGTAATACGCATATCCTCCCACGAGAGTGAATTGCGATGGCGTTATGCGCGCGCCGTTGAGGAACACGCTGTCCAGATCGCCCGCCCTCGCCGTTATGCGCAGGCGATAGTAATCCCTGTAATCGTGGTTACCTCTCATATATGGTACGAACGGATAGCGCAGCAGACCGATGAAGCCGTAATACCTTTTGCCCCACATGCTCGCAGGATGCAGGGTAAGCGCCCCCGCGTTTACCACGGAGTCGAACGGATTGGCGTAATACCAGAATGTGGCATGCTGATACACCGCCACTGCCCTGCTCGAGGAAATGACGATCGGCGAGGCCGCAAGAGTGTCGATGCGATCACCCATGTTCAGAAGGCGGGGATGAAGCGAATCGCCCAGATATACAAGCGTCGAATCATTGAAGGCCACTATCCGCAGCATATCCTCGTTCGTCTGCGCCCACGGCTTGGTGTACGGCACGTAAACGTACTCCGTGCCCGCGCGCTTCTCGTCGGGAACCCATTCGTTGTTGTACAAATGCCACCTATGATTAGGCCGGGCGGGAGTCCTATTAAACGGTATGCAGGACCCATAATGATTGGCAATCTGTATCGGCGAATCGGACTCTATGACAGTGCCAGTGCCGTCGTTTATCTGCATGCGCGGATCGTACCACCAAGATCCGTCAAGAGTTGTATCGAGTTCTATATGGTACTTCGCCCTTGCCGGAAGATGAAAATAGGACACCGAGTCGGCGGCGTGGAACCCACCCCCCGGCTGGAAGCGGAACCATGCGGGCACGTCTCTCGGGACTATGCTTATCGTCGCTTCCTTTTCCATGGTTGTTATCATCAATATACCACCGAACATCAGGCCGGGCAGCACGTAACGCTTCGCCGCGCGCTCCACCGGCCAGCAGAGACCCGCATCATTTTTATAGCCTTTTACAAGTCCGAACGGGGTATCCGAGTCGAATACGGCAATGAATTGTCTGACATAGTCCACTGAATCTAAATCTCGTGTAACAAGGGTATCCGCAACATATCTCCACGGAAGCACAAGGGTGTCGACTTTTCCGGCCGCAAGAGCTATCGACGTGTCATACTCAACAAGCCTGTCTATGTTTTGAGCAGTCCAGGAAATACTTACCCGGGCGTCCCTGTCCGAGACGAGGTAAAAAAAGCCAACTTCGTTGCGGAAATCGTACGTTTCTGTATTTACAATAAACCTCTTTCCGAAGGAGCTGACCGGCGGAGCGATGGCCGCCGCACGCAGTCCTATGGCGGCCGCTTCCTCGCGCATGCCGTATGCCGGCACTTCCCGCTCATCCCACTGAAGAAACAGTGCCGCGTCGCTTACCCGCCGGCCCGCCCTGCCCTCGTAACCGTACAACGCCATGCCGAGGGCGCCATGCGACTCCCACCGGCCGTAGAGAAACACGTCGGGCACAGTCACCCCCTCACCCCGCAGACGCCCCCCCATGCTGTCGGGTGAAAAACATCCGGCCGCTGCCGTCCACTCCGCAGGAATCTCCCGGCCTCGCAACATCGTCTCACTCGTCAGCAATACGCCGCCCGCAGCAACCGGAGCGTTGTCATGCCCACCGGCCTGCAGGTCCATCTGTACAGCTATGCCGACGCGCGAGGTCGACTCGCTCAGGTTCTCCACGCGCACGCGCACGCGCGCTTCGTTCCACGCCGAATCTTCCACGGGCATGAGTTCCAGAATGAGCGCGTGTTCCCTCCCGCGCGAGTTCAAGTGCCAACTGTACCGCAGGCGGTCGGGCAGGACCTCGGTCCTGCCCTTGCCCAGATTCGTCGCGCGCCGGTCCCGGCCCAATATCAGCCAGCGGTAATTCGACCAGTCCCTGCCGTCTATACGGACGCTGACGTGCGATGTCAGGGCGTGCGAACTGAGCCAGAGCATCGAACGACCATCGGCACGGCAAGCGCCGAAACGCCCCGAAAGGGTATCCAGAAGAACCGTGATTTTGCCTTTCGTCAGGGAGACGATCGGCGACGGCGATGTCACGACCTGAGTCGACCCCGTCGGCGAAGCTGCAGCAAAAAGAAATACTCCCAGGACCCAATTCCGAAAAACGAACAACAATTCATCTCCTCTCGATGAATAACTTGAATCCCGATGTCCGGTATAAAGCTGATTGGAATGTACCCCCCCCCCCCGTAAAATGCAAGAGGCGGAGAAAATATATATTGACGTCAGACGCCGGGCTCGTATGCAACAAATTGACAACGCCTTGAATCACTTCCCCACGCTGAGAGTTATGGAGTTAAGGAGTATCGGGGATTTGCTCTTCACCGCTCCCGTCACTGTGATTTTGTGCCTTTTGTGCCCTTTGCGGCTTATGTGATTTCACTGCCCCGGTTCTCCGGATTCCGAGGCCCCACTCCGGATCAATCTCTCCGACACACCGTCACACTTATACACCCTCCACCCCGGACCGCAGGGAATCGTCCGTGCTGTGCGCCGGGAGGGGAGAGCGGGGGTTGAAACAGCATCTTAAAATCAAAACCTTCGTTGGGACAAGTCAGAATGCGTTGCTGATCCAGATTTGGACAGCATTGATCGGCGTGTTGGCATTCAAAGTGCTGAAGGCGATGGTGCAGTACGGCTGGTCGATGGCGAATCTGGTTGCCATGATCCGTCTGAATCTTTTCACGTATCGCGATTTGCAACAGTGGCAGGATCATCCGTTCTCTGAACCACCATGGGAACCGGACAGGCAAATGGCATTAGCGCCATGAAGAGCATAGAAATTGTCCACCAGGTCCAACTCGCGACGACTCTGAATCTGTCCAAAATGACGCGGAATCCTCATGTTGCATCCTCCAGCCAAAACGTTTTGGACAGCAGTGTGTTATGATAATTTCATACCATTACTCTTCATTTATTCCTTCTACCCCGAAGCACCCAGGTTTCGTATCCAAAATTGACGGCTACGAATAATATGTTATTTATATACTTGATGCTCGAGTAATTTATTCTTCTGCCGGACAATAAATATCTCGGTGATATATCAGCCCAGTCATTCCCGTTATAGTGATATATAGCATTCTCTCCACTTATGAAGATTTCATTTCCTTCAAGCGCCATGTCAAAACCACCTTTTTCACACAGTAACTCCCAGCGTCCGTTGACGAGCTTGAAGGCTTTTACAGCCGTCGAATAGACGTCGTATCCGTGTGAAACAAGTTTTCCGCCGAACGAAGGTGTTTCAATCTCGCAGGAATCGATGAGAACGAAACGCGCGTCGATTTGCTTCCAGAAAAAGCTCATCTGTGGTGTCCGGCGTCTTATTGATGTGAAATACAGATTTCCATCCTGTGCGTGCAAAATCGAATACGGGTAAAAAAGATGCATGCCTTGGTAATACTGGCTGTCGGTCGAGTCAAGCATCCACTCGTAGCCCTGTCCGTCATGCCTGAGAATACCGCTGGTGCTGCCTATGTATATTTCGTTTCTCGATACGACGTCTATGCACGTAATTTGGGGCTTGATGTCGGGAATAGAAAGGCGCCTCCATCTGCCGCAGTCGTACTCAAGAGCATAATTGCGGCCCTTTACGAATGTCACAACGAAGTATGTTGAATCGATTCCGTCGATGAAGTAGGATCCCCATAATCCGTAATCCCACAAATCAACCGGCTTCCATTCCCTGCCGTCCCACCTGACCATCCCGACATGGCTGTCGTTTACTTGTCCCGCCAGATACACATTCGAATCGCTGCTTCCCCACATGTCGGCGGCGCAGAAGCCGGAACTGAGCGGATGAATTGTGTCTAACTCCCAGATGAAATCGTGTGACGGTATAACAAATGGCTCGTTGAGCTCGCTGCAGGCGAAGCCTGCCAACGCCGCGGCAAAAACAATAAGGCAGGCAGCGCAAACTCTTGCGCGATGCAGGTAATCAAGGTCGGTGCGCGCAACTGCACAACTAGCGTCAACCATCGTCCGTATCAGACGGAATATTGACTTGAGTCTGGAAAAGAAATACTGCCCGGGAAGCACGGTTACCTCGCACAACAGTAAAAGGATTCAATTTTCGCACAATACCGCTTTTTGAATATACCCCCCCCCCGTAAAATGCAAGAGGCGGAGAAAATAAATATTGACGTCAGACGCCGGGCTCGTATGTCACAAATTGACAACGCCTTAAATCACTCCGCCACGCTGAGAGTTATGGAGTTAAGGCGTATCGGGGATTTGCTCTTCACCGCTCCCGTCACTGTGATTTTGTGCCTTTTGTGCCCTTTGCGGCTTATGTGATTTCACTGCCCCGGTTCTCCGGATTCCGAGTCCCACTCCGACACAGCAGCCGCACGACTCAATTATAGTGCAGCGCCGCCGCCCTGCGTTTTCACTTCACTATCATCGTCCTGACCGATTCCTTGCTCCCTGCCTGCAGTATGCACAGGTACATCCCGCGCGGCAGCTCCGATGTGTCCACGGGATACGAATGCAGGCCGGGGCCGAGTTCGTCGTCTACGACCTTGCGCACAAGCATGCTGAGCATGTTCACGAGCGCAAGGCGCACACTCGCGCCGTTCGAGAGCGTGAATTCCAGCACCGCGCGTCCGTCCGCGGGATTCGGATATAATGCGTTGAATCGGAATTCGACCGTACCGTCTTCAGCCCTGTAATTTCAGAAGAAACGTCGGCAGGTCGCAGGATATACGACCCCTTCCTTCGATGGAGGCCGACGTCTTCGACACAAGGGCCAGCTGCGTGGCGCCGATCAGGGCGGCGATCTTTTCCAGCCGCTCCATGTCGGACGGAGAGGGGAAAGAGGTCAGCTTGAATTCGATTGCCCATAGTTCGGATTGCGTTCCGAGGACGAGGTCAATCTCGTGCCCGTCGGAGGTGCGGAAATGGTAAGGATCGCAGGGGATTCCTCGCGCGGACAGCGTACCCAGTATCTGCTCGATGCAGTAGCCTTCCCAGCTAGCGCCCACCCACGGCTGTGAAAGCAGGGAACGCGAATCGGAAACATGTAATAACGCGTGCAGCAGGCCCGTGTCGCGCCAGAACATTTTCGGACTCTTCACCAGACGTTTTTTCAGGTTGCTGTGATAAGGAGGAAGCAGGCGGATCAAGAAGGCTCCAATCAGGTACTCGAGATATGTATTGACGGTTTTATAATCCAGCGCCAGACTCCTGCCGATTGCAGACGCGTTCCAGGTCTGCCCGTGCGCGGCCGCCGGCTCGGCATGTTTGCAAATCAGGAATCATTTCCTGTTATGCAAATTCGGGGAACAGTGTGTCGCGATGCGTGGGCGATTTCCATCTGCGCTTCAAGTAGCGGAGTTTCGGTGAGCCGGGGTAAGGGGCTTTACAGGGGCTCGCACCCCTCCGATACACCGATACGCCTTCACGCCGATACGTGGGCAGTTTTCCTATTCGCTTCATGTGTCGGCATCTCGGCGTGCCGGGGTGACGGGGACTTGCAGGGCTCACACCTCTCCGATACACCAATACTCCACCACTCCGATACGTGGGCAGTTTCCCTATTCGCCTCATGTGCCGGGGTGACGGGGATGTGCAGGGCTTGCACCTCTCCGATACACCGATACTCCACCACTCCGATACGTGGGCAGTTTCCCTCTTCGCTGCAAGTATCGGAGTTTCGGTGTGGCGGAGTGACGGGGATGTGCAGGGCTCGCACCTCTCCGATACACCGATACTCCACCACTCCGATACGTGGGCAGTTTCCCTCTTCGCTGCAAGTATCGGAGTTTCGGTGTACCGGAGTGACGGGGCTTTACAGGGCTCGCAGCTCTCCGATACACCGTTACTCCACCACTCCGATACGTGAGAAGTTTCCCTCTTCGCTGCAAGTATCGGAGTTTCGGTGTGCCGGCGTGACGGGGATGTGCAGGGCTCGCGCCTCTCCGACACTCCGATACTCCACCACTCCGATACGTGGGCAATTTCCCGTGTTTCCATAATGTTCCTTCTTTTGTCTTGACACAAAAGAAATAACCAAAGAATAAGTCAAGACTGTCGGAAAATCCCGGCAAAAGTCGCGCTCCACTCAGTTTATCCGCCTATGGCGGGCTCGTTCCACGGCCTTTGTCTCGGGATTTTCCCGAGGCCGATCCATCGTGCGCATAACTTCTCATTTCGCCGACATTCCCGGGGTTTCGGTTTGTCGGTGTAACGGGCAATTGCTATACACCGCTACAATTTCACATCTTCGTCACCCCGTTACACCAGCACTCCGGTACGTCCCTGGGAAAGTATCGGTATTTCGGTGTTTCGGAGTATCGGGGATTTGTTGGGCTCAGTCCGTATTTCACCACCCGTCATGTATACGCACGAAATATCAACGCAACAGAACCATCTTCCTCGCGACGCTTTCACCGCAGGCGGTGAGACGGAAGTAATATACGCCGGGCGCGAGACCGCGCGTGTCGACAGCGATGCTGTGCGCGCCGGGCGCTTCCCAGGAGAGTTCACGGCACCGGACAACACGCCCCGATGCGTCACACAACTCCAGCACGGTTCCCGATGCCTTAGGGAGCGTGTAGGAAATCGTCGCGGCAGATCCGGCGCGGACGGGATTAGGGTAATTCCGAACGGACAAGAGCGATGGGCAACCCGGACCTGCCTCGGGTGCGGCAAGGATATCGTCGAGGTCCAGTTCCACAAGCATTCCGTCGGTCGGACCGCTGCGCGAGTTTCTCAGAGTGCCATTGCTTGCATGGAAACATGCTTGCGAGGTTGTCCATCCAGCCAGGAGAACCCGCTGCTTCGAAACGTCGATTGAGTTAAACCAATCCAAACTGTCGCCACCGAAAAGCCCGCTGTAGACGAGCGAATCGAGACCCTCCGTGAAGATGGACAGGAAGGCATCATATCTGCCTCGAACGGAATCCGAACACGGACAGCGGTGTGTTCGAAACCGGGGCTCGAGCGTTCGACCGGCGACAAACACCAGACCATCGCGCACCTGTATTGCTTCCGGTTCTATGTCTCCTTTTACGCCCGGATAGCCGAAATAGGTGCTCGCTATGAGTCGGGATCCGGTTGCGTCCAGGTGAAAAACGCCCAGATCCATCGATACGGGATGCGACTTCTGTCGTTGCAATGCCCCCTCTGTCGTGGGAAAACTATTGGAGCCGATGCTGCCGGTCACGTACACACCGCCTGCGCCGTCGGGAGCAAGAGCGAAAATCCAGTCGTTGTTGTCCAAACCCCCCGCGTAAGTGGAAAAGAGCAACGCGCTTCCACGCGCGCCGAACTTCGCGACGAAGCCGTCGTCATAACCGGGGTATCTTTCCTGAAGGGCGCCCGGCGTCGTGGGAAAATCGTAGGAACGAGTGAATCCGCAGATGAAAGCGTTCCCCCCTTCATCCAGGCGTATGTCGTAGCTTTCGTCGAAGTTCGAGCCGCCGAGATAAGTGCTGTACAATATTCGGCTGCCGTCGGCGCTGAGTTTCGTGACGAAGACGTCGTCGTCGCCGCCGCCGTAGCGGCGCTGGGCGGCGTCGGCTGTTATCGGATAATTCCATGAATCGGTCAGGCCGGTCAGATACACGTTTCCGCTGCGATCCACCGCCATGCCCCACAGGTCGTCCTGCCCCGAGCCGCCGATGTATCCGCTGAAGAGCAGGCTGTCGCACAACGGAGCGAACCTGGAAATCACCGCGTCCGATGCGCCGCCGGCGTATTGCCGCCGGTAGGCCCCCGGCGTTGTCGGGTAGTCTTCCGAATCGCTCCATCCACCGATCACGACGTTGCCCTCATCATCGAAATCCAGGCGCTTGGCAGCATCCGCGGCCGAACCGCCTATGAGCGTCGAGGCGGCAAGCGACCCGTCCGGCGCAAAAACAGCGATGAACATGTCGCCCCGGCCGGAATACGTCGTCTGATACGCGCCGCTCGTCGTGGGAAAATCGCTCGATCCTGTTCCTCCAAGTACATCAGTATAGCCGCTCGAGGAAGTTTTTACATCGCGGAGACCGTCGGTCCAGGTTCCTCCGATGAACAAGGTGTACGCGGGATCTATCACGAGCACGCGGTTCCGGTCGTATGAGCCGATGTCATAGGCATAGCGCGTTCCCCGCACGATGTATTTTCCGTCGACGGCGCTTCTATTCGGACCGTACCCCTGATACACGATCGGCGCGGCGTCGCTGTGGCGCACGCCCTCCGCCTCGACCAGCAGCTCGCCGCCCGCGCCGACACGGAGGCGATCGATGCCCTCGTATGCGAGGCGGATGTCGCCGGGGTTGCCGCCGGGATGCACGATGAATTCGTATTTCAACATCCCTCCGCCCGCATGATACACGAGATCGATATGCGGATACAGATCGAGGTATCTGATGCGCCGGAAGAGCCGCAAGCCCTTGCGCCACCGCGACGGGTCGCTTCCCCGGAACACGCACATCCCGGCATCGAGCGCGTCCTCGCCCTCAACGCGGCAATCGGGATTCGCGCCCTCGAACACGAGGATGACCGGCGTGCCTGCGCGGTCCGCCTCGACGGTGCGGCGCTTCCGCGGGCCGGTGGGGCGCGACACCCTCCGAAAGCCATCCCCGCCTCCGTTCCCGACTAACGCGATGCGATTGCGCAGGAACGACACGCTCCCCGCCGGCATGCGGAGGTCGAAGAGAACGCCGCCCTCGCGGCACTCCGCGAAAACCGGGGGCATGGCCGTGAAATCGGTCGCCATGGTCTCGGCTGTGTGAACCCCTGTCATGACATGCGAACCGTCCTCGTCGGCGTGGCGATCGGCGGAAAACAGAACTGCGAGGGAAATGGCGCTCATTGCGAGCGCCGTTATCCGGAGATGGATTTTTCCGCGGATCATATCATACTTGCCGGCTTATCGGACAACTGTGAAATGCGCGGTCTCAGAATGGCTCTGTGACGATACTTTTATGAAATACGACCCCGTGCGGAACAGATTCCTGAACACGGGCAACGAGAAATTTCCTTTCTGGACTGTTCCGTCCATAAGCAAGGACACCATTCTTCCGAGCAGGTCGTAGACCTCTATTCTGACGCGCTCCGTCGACGTTGCTGTGAACTGAAGATAGGCAACCTCCGACGAAAGGGGATTTGGAGCGATGTGGATGTCAAATGCTGACGTAAGCGCCGGCTTCGAACCTGGCGCCAATCGCTTCGGCGTCGCAGAGGTGTCCGACTGTATGTTGATCATCGCATGGATGAATCGATCGGCGTCCATGTCCTGCCCGTTCAGCACTTCAAGAGTCAGTGATATCTCCGCCTGAGGATAAAGACCGGGAGGCAATTCGAACCCGAACACGAGGCTCGTGTCGAATTTCGTCATGGGAATTTCCGCGGGATTGCTGCTTCCAACCGTCTGTCCGCTCTGTACCTCGATCATCCGGCCTACGATAATCAACGTGTCCATGCGCTGGTACGAGGAATCCAATACGAGATCGACATTCCACAGGATGCTCTGGTTCTGGTCGAGAATATACGATTCGGTTTTCATCAGATCGAAGATGTTCGGACCGCCGAGCCTTCCGTCGAAACCGCTGTCCGGTATGCCCGCATTCTTCAAAACCGCCGTCACGATTCCTCCATCCAGAACCTCCGGTTCCTGCGCAGCAAGAGTCATCTTCAATCCCGGATTCTGGCTCGTGGAAGAGGAAGTGATCACGTCGATAATCTGGCCGCTCCATGATTGAATGCCGGGATCGATGGATGTAAGATTCGAAACGATTCTGAACGGCGAAGCCGAACCCCGGGTGACGACGGACCGTGTTTCGTTGTCGAGACCGACCATGGCCGGATACCGTGTTGTGAGCGTGCTCAACGCACTTTCCCGATCTCGCGTCCACTCATGCTTATTCGTGGCCGGATTGTAGCGGTACTTGTTCCCGCGAAGACGTGCTCCTGGAGAGAGATCATTAACGCTCCAAATGATGTCCGCGTCCTTTATTGTCCCCGGATTCTGAAATGCTGCCGTTACGGGATCTTCTGAAACCTCACTTCTATTGTATTTCCTATTGAAAAATGTCGTCACCGATGAACTTGGAGTGAAATCAATATTCCATTCGGTGTGAACCGCTTTCCGATGCACTTCCTCTTCGTCCTCCGAATCGCTTTCTTCCACGATTGAGGCAGTCCATACCACATGCGCTGTCGTGCCCTTTAGCTCCACGCACGGATGTGAATGGTTATACAAACGCGGAGTCACGTTGTCCGTCAAGCACGACACCGGATTGCCATCGATGGAGTAATACAATTTGTTGTACTGCTCTGTTGTAAAGATCACCTGTTCGTACACGAGAATGGAATGCTGCCAATACATTGCCAGGCTCGGCCGAATTGAATTGCCGTCCGTGGATGCTATGACCGAAGGGGCGGACCAATTTGCGCCAAGGTCCGTGGTTATCGATTCCTTCAAACCGCTGGAGGTTGCGAATACAATCTTTGCGTAACAGTTGCCGGACTGGTTGTAGCCACATGCGATTACCGGAGTCGGTTCCACCCCCGTATTCGTTTGAATGCTGTCGGCGATCAGTTTTGCGCCTGTCGCGTATGCCCCCTGTCCTGCCTCTCTGGCGAGTACTTTCCAACTTTGTGTTCCGGCGTCATACTCCTGCCATGCCACCCACGGCTTTTTCTCCGTCGTGCCAATCCAGCACACCGAAGGCGCGGATGCATCGCGGGGAGCGTACGGCATTACCGCAGGTGAACCGGTGAACGCTATAGAGCTTACGAGTTCGCACCAGCCCCAGGTTACGCCCGAGTTTGTGGACATCGATACGAATACTCTCCTGTTCACGCCATTTTCATCGCCGGTCTCATGTGCAAGAAGGAGGTCTGACCCGTTCGACGCGAGTTTTCTCTGATTGTTGTATCTGGTCGCATCTACGGTTCCCGTGAATCTGCCTCCCGTTGAGAGCAGCGTTACGGTATTAACATTCGAGCCGGTCGAATACTCGGGAAATTTAGCCAGAACTGGCTTCCCGCGCGTCGCGCTTCGCTCGCGGTACTCCGATCTCGGAAGACCGTCGGAGTTGACTACGATCGTGTAATCCCCGGGAGCGGTCCAGGACGCAAACATTGCATTGTTCCAGAAATCGCGGGGGGAACCGGTCGAATTTTGGCCCCATTGTCTAGATGTGATATCGTATCTGTTATCCGCCTCCACGACGCGGAGATTATTTCCCCCGCCGGAGCGATGCTCCCAAATGACGTATCCACCGCTTCCCTCAGTGTCGCCGTATTTTTCCTGATCATGATGCGAGAACCTGTTAATATACGAATCCGCATTTATTGCGCGCCTGTTTTCCACTATGTAGAAGAAATTCTGTTCCCAATTGCTCGGAGATCCGCTGTAATCACCAGTTACCGGAAGAATGTAGACAAAAGGTTTCCCATCGGGATCATCTGTATACGGTTCCTCCATGATCGGAAGAGGGGCATTTTCCAGAACGTCATTCACGATGATGTATTTAAGTCACCCTTTTTAATTTTATGCCAGGGATCGATGTGCGGCGGCGTCTGGGAACACAGGGATTTCCCATAGCCCATCAGGCTCAGGTTACCAACCCAGGTTCTGCTCACTTCGTAGAAAGGGCCATATAGATCTATGAATCCCTGCTGGTGGCCAAATTCGTGAAATACTGTATATCCATTCATGAAAGTAGAAGTCGAATTTTTTGTAGGACCGTACATGGATGCGCTGCATCCCGGTCTGCCTATGCACCAACTCAGACAGCCACCGGCGAATACGATGTAAATCTGGTCATAAGTGAAGTTATCGAAGTCCGGGATACTATCCCGGAGCAACTTGTAATTCTCTTTTTGTACTGAATCCACTACCTCAGACGGTTCTGAATAGTGCGACTTTGGCTTCGACAAGGTGATCCACTGAATGATCCCGTTCGTCGGGTCATTGCCAGAATAGCTCACGCTGTTGAGAATACCCGATTCGTTTGTCCTTGTGAAGGCAGGAAGCACGCTGAAATGCCCATAGCTGTTTTCCTCATAATACGCGCGGAGACTGGGACCCTGGTCAAGGTTCAACCTGTTTTCGAAGAAACCCTTATCAATCCCTCGGTGACTGTCGTAGTCAGGGCTGATGCGATTGCCGCTTTCCTGGAAAAAGAAATTCCAGAAATCGCGATAACGGTACTTATCCGCTTGCCCCGTATCAGGCACATTGTCGGTGTCTGTATCGATCCATCCATAAGATCCACGCGCATCGATATTCGACTGTAAGTCGGCGAATTGCACACAGACTATGCCGAGTCGAATAGTGTCGGTCTCCGCAACCACGCGCGTGTTATTTGTGCACATAAGTAGAATAGCAATTCCACAAAGTGCGAGACAATCGCTGAAATAAAAGCAGTGTGTGCGGGTTAGACGGCGACGCGGATACGCCATATTGTAACAGAAATAGTACATTTCCATTTCGAGGTTCTCCAAATTGATATGGATATATTTCAATACCGACATCGATGTCCCATACTTGGCTTCGCTTACAGTTCGAAGCACACGAGCTCATGCTTGATTGGTCATTGACCTTTGCCGGGATTATTGTACAATCGCCGCAGCACACCCGCTCAATGCATGATCAAAGCGCGGGATTTTACCACGCGGTCGGCTGAGAGCACGCAGATATACACGCCGCGCATGCCTCCCGGCAGACTCAGCTTTCTTTCATGCGTTCCCGCTTCCAGATGTTGTTGGGGCCACGACAACACCTCAATCCCGCGAACATCGTAGAAGTTCATGGACACTGAAGTTCGACGCTTAAGCGTAAACGAGATCGTGGCGCAGCCGCGTGCCGGATTGGGATAGTTCCGCAGAATGAGGGATCCGCTTTCCGGTTCTTCACCCGGATTTTCGAGCGACGAAATCAATTCCTCCAACTGGCGCCGCCATAACTTGTATCCGCCTGTCCCTATATACACGAAATGTTCATCCGTAGCGATGGAGTAGATACCATTCTCTGGATAGCTGAAGTTATCGTCTATTATTTTCCAATCTGTTCCGAGGTCCGTCGAAAGGTAGAGAGACCCACGCAACCCGGGACTGGTACCGGCCCCGGCGAAAACATTCATGCCTGCGGCAGCGAAACGTTTCATGTGCAGCGTGGTGAGTCCATTATTGACAGCAGTCCATCTTCGGCCTTCGTCCGAGCTTCGATATATGCCGCTGTCAGTCCCTGCGAAAACCATTTCTCCACATGCGCCAAGAGCCCGCACGAGCCTATTCCCCAAACCCGAATCCGCGCGCTGCCAGGAGGCGCCAAGATCGCTGGACCTGTAGAGGGCGCGGTAAGCGCCGGCATATACTGCGGTGGCGGATGTCGCCAGGCGTTCAATTCGTTTTACGATTATTCCGTCGTTAGCCTCTTCCCAGAGCATGCCTCCATCCGATGATCTGAATACACCGGAGGGGGTTGACGCGAACAACATCCCGTCCTTGTGGGTAAGAGCCAGCACCCAGGGGTTGGTCAGCCCGTTGTTCATTGGCGCCCAGCTCTTTCCGGTATCGACGGACAGAACTACTCCCTTATACTGCGTGCCGGCGTAAACCTTGCCCCCAACTTCGAGAAGGTCGCATAGCGGATCGGTCATTCCGGTTTCCGAGGGATTCCACGTCTTCCCGGCATCGCGAGACAAAAATATTCCTCTTGACATTGTACCGGCGAAAATGTTGCTGTCTATGAGCGCGATGGATATCACTGGACTTGGAAAGTCGCGGTCCGGCCAGTCCGGCCATCTGAAGTCTGCGATTTCCGTCCACTGTCCCGGGGCCCGGCCTGCGCACAGCGAGGCAAGCATTATGAAAATGGCGAAAGATCCTCTTGCCGTCATGTTCGCACCTTTGTATTGTTCTGCAATGTGAGTTCACTTGTTTCGTTGCAACGCTTGTTTCAGCACCGGCGCGTTTCATCGTTCCGGCACGAGCTCGATGTCGCTTGAAAGATTCCGTGCGGGTACTGATGTAATCGTATTATCGCATATATAGGAGTGTATTATCTATTATTGTGATATATGCAATATACCCCCCCCCCGGAAAATGCAAGAGGCGGAGAAAATTAATATTGACGTCGGGCGCCGGGCTCGTATGCCACAAATTGACAACGCCTTAAATCAGTTCCCCACGCTGAGAGTTATGGAGTTAAGGAGTATCGGGGATTTGCTCTTCACCGCTCCCGTCACTGTGATTTTGTGCCTTTTGTGCCCTTTGCGGCTTATGTGATTTCACTGCCCCGGTTCTCCGGATTCCGAGTCCCACTCCGACACAGCAGCCGCACGACTCAATTATAGTGCAGCGCCGCCGCCCTGCGTTTTCACTTCACTATCATCGTCCTGACCGATTCCTTGCTCCCTGCCTGCAGTATGCACAGGTACATCCCGCGCGGCAGCTCCGATGTATCCACGGGATACGAATGCTGACCGGGGCTGAGTTCGTCATCGACGACCTTGCGCACAAGCATGCCGAGCATGTTCACGAGCGCAAGGCGCACACGCGCGCCGCTCGACAGCGTGAATTCCAGCACCGCGCGTCTGTCCGCGGGATTCGGGTATGATGCATTTAATTGGAATCCGTTCGCGCCGGCTTCCATCGCCAGGTCCACCGGCGCCGAGTATTCATAAGTGCCGTCGTAATCGACGATCTTCAACCGGAACTGCACACGGCTTCCGTAAACGGGAGCAGATTCCGGCCGGAATGCGTATTCATACGACATGCTTCCAGCGCCGGAACCCTGCGCGCTCACGAATCCGATATTGATCCATCCGGTCCTCGCTTCTTCGCGCCGTTGTATCTCGAAGCCCTGTGTGTTCTTCTCACTCTCGGTTTTCCATTCAAGTTTCTCTATACCGTTCTCAAGCCGGGCTGACAGGAACGAGAGCGTGACGGGAACTATCTGCGAAAGTGGACGCTTCCATATGCCACTACCGCCAGGCGCCACAAATAGTATAGTATCCAGAACGGCCATGGACAGCACTGGATGACTGCCGGCGCTTGGCAGGCCGGAAGCTATCGACCTAAACGTCCTGCCGAAATCGTTCGAGGCAAGTGCGGAAGAGTTGAGATTATGACCAGCACTTCCCGCGAAGAGAGTATTTCCGGCGTATGCGAAACACCGGATATCGGAAGTTTGGAGTGAACCAATGTCTGGAACAATCCAGGCAATGCCGAAATTAGATGACCTGTAAATCGATCCGGCGGGCACGCCATGGTCGATTCCTGCAAAAGCTATAGTATCGACAAACATCAACGCATTCACACAGGTAGAAGCTGATGGAAATGTATCCGGTCCAAAAAAGGTCATACCCCTGTCCGTGGAACGAGCTATATCACATTGCATAATTGTATTTGCACCTGCGAGGAGAATAGAATCCTTAAGAGCAAGCGCGGAAACCGAATAAGAACCCCATGAGCTGTTGAAAATCCAGGTCCCTCCGTTATCCGAAGACCGGAATATTCCTTCCGTGGTGCCTGCGAAGATATCCGCACTGTCGGCCGCAAATGCCATTACATGAA
>CAYLZD010000048.1:9711-21631 GCA_964388275.1 uncultured Chromatiales bacterium | reverse complement strand
CGTACAGTTCTTCGAGCGTCAAATGCCCGCCCATGCCGCCGAGGTGGAAATGCTCCGCGCGCGAATACGGCATCGATTGAATGGAAGTGACGTGATCGGCGCGGATGCGTTCCGCATAATGAGCATTCCAATCGGCTATCAGAACCGTATAAGCGATGCCTTCGCGCTCCAGAAGTCTACGCTCCTCCTCCCCCGTCCAGATTTCAATGCTGTGGCCAGGCTTCACGCGCGCTTCCTCGAGCGGGAAACCGAGCCGGGCGATCGCCTCCACGTCCACTGCGTCCGACAGCGGAATGCGGATGCTGCTGTAGCGCTGCTGTGCGGCCGCCTGGCCGGCGCAAAGCAGCAGGAGCAGTAGCGCTGTTCCCATGCTTATCCGATGCTTGCCTGCTTCAATCATCAACATTCCGACTCCATGCACACGCGGCAATATAGCGGAATATCCGATACCTTTCGACGGATCGCTTACGCGCCTTTTCAGGTCACAGGCCGGGCGCCGGCCCGCCGACCGCCTTGATCCCGGCGCCATTGTGCGCCGATGCGCCGGGACGATCAACTCATCCGCCGGATCACACTCCATTCCTCGCTGCCCGCTTCCGGCCGCAAGCCCGGTTGCGGGCACTTTCGGAATATTTTGTCGCATATCACCGATTAATGTCTTGACTATCCCCTGCTCTTTGCGTAGGTTTACTACATTAAACATCGGAAGAATTACGAATCGCGTGAGTCATCTCCGTTTGACTGTCGAAACACGGCTTCGGCCGTGCGTGAAGGCGTCGTCCACATCAGTCAGCTGCCGGTGGACCGCACCGCACGCCCCAGCAGAGCAGGATAGGATGTCATCACCCTGCACGCAATCTGTGTCACCTACCGGCGTTCCTTCGCGGCACCATAGTTCGGGAGCGGCAGTAACATACAGCCTAGCCGGCATTTGCCCGCTCACAAGGATGTGCAGACGACAATGATTTGCGCACTTGCCCTCAACAGTCGGCCATCCGGCATGCGGAGTCCTGTGACGTTCTTTTAGATTTGTCTTAAACATGCAGGACAAAAGCGACAGGCTGGCAAAAATGCTCTTACTCACAACGGATTAAGGCGCCTTCTTCGGAGTATCTGTGAGTTTGTTATTCAGACAGAAACAAGAAAGCCCGCAGCTCATGCGGGTCAATCTGATTTAAATTCGGTAGTAGATGAGGGGTTAGGATGATGCCGCGATACGTGAGTGAAATACGACAGTTCACAATCACGGCACTTCTCGATATTGTCCAACCAATTGAGCGAGCGATTCAAGATACCGAGCAAGAGGATGCTAGTAACTCTTAACAGCGTACTTGATCCTCGACGTCCGGGAAGCAGAAACTTAAGCAGGCCGACCATTCCTCCAAACCTCGATAGTCTTCTTCAGAAAACCACATTTTGAAAGGAGAAAACAATGGCGAAAACGCGGACGATTCGAATCACGGGCGAGCCTGGTCGGGAAAAGGGCAGCCTGAGTGTGCGGATCGCTTTCAGTGCAAAGGCCCTGGTCCTGACGGACACTCCGTTCGGCACCGTTGTCGACCTCGAGTATTCTCACACAGCCGGCGAGCCGGGCGAGCCCGGCTTTCCGGTGCAGCTCGTACGGCTGGCTCTACCAGCCTTCAGCGACATCGTTAAGTTCGAAGTCGCGATTGACAAGAAAAAAACGATCACCTCAACGCCGGTCTTCGTGGCGCCCGTGCAAGAACTACAACCTGCCATGCCGATGGTCAAATTCAAGCCGTCGCATGCCAAACCGAGCAAGCCTGCTGTGGCGCGCCCGGAGTTCCTGCGGCCGAGAGGCGTGACTCCTCCTCATCTGCCAACCTATCAGTCGGTGCTCGCGAAGAAGCTGCCGGCGGCACGGCTCGTGAGTCTCGAGCACAGAGGAGTCGCGACGATCGCCACAATCGAAGTCTCGCCGGCGAGCCAGAATGCCGCAGGTATGATCGAACTTGCTACCGAGATCCGGCTCATGATCTCTTACGAGTCGACGAAGACCGAGAAGAAAGGTCCATTCGTCGGCTCCCGCTTCTTCAAGCCGCCGCGAAGCCGCGGGGAAGCCAGGAGGCTTGTCGATATCCTACGGGCCGAGGTCCTGAACCCGGAATGGATTGTCGACATCAGCGACCTCTACCCCTTCTTCATGGGGGATTGCGATTATCTGATCATCACCGATAACCAGGAGTGGAACGCCACCACCATCGTGCCTTCAGGATCGGTGGGCGACATTGTAGCCGCTTTCACCCGGCTCGCGAACTGGAAAAACAGGCGTGGGCTGCGCACTCGAGTCATCACCGTAACAGACATCGTCAACGGATTGTACGGAGACTTCAAGACCGGCGCCCGCGATCTCCAGGAGGTCTTGCGTAACTTCCTCAAGTGGGCCCACGCCAATCTGGGCGTCTCATGGGTACTGCTCGGCGGGGACGTCAACATCATTCCGGTCCGATGGGTTGCAGGCGATCTACGCGGGTACATAAACGTGGATACGGTCAATCCTCCCGAGGACAACCGCTCGTTTTGGAACGGGACCCAGTTGCACATGCACGTCGTGAATCCCGGCGAGTGGTGGCCCGGCGGTACACCGCACATCCTGGTGAACCCCAACGGCGGCACCCTCATACCCCAGGACGTGGCGGGGACCTCAAACGCCACTAACCCCGGCTGGTACTACACGACCGACAACACTTACAGCGCGCGCTCGGCCAACCGAACCCAGTTCGTGGTCGTCAATGGACCGGCGGCGCTGGTCAATGCCAGGCTCCAGTGGCTTTACGAGTGGAACATGCTCCCGACCGACCTTTACTACTCGAGTCTAGTTGGGCCGAACTACAGCCTGTCGGGTGTGCACGACTGGGATCTACTCGATAACGGGTTGTACGGGCAGTGCTATGGCGCCAACAACTTGGACGGTGTCGAGTTCACTGCTGATGTGGGCCTCGGGCGCGCGCCCGTCGGCAGCGCGGCCGAGGCAGATGCGTTCGTGACGAAGGTGATTGCCTATGAGCAACTCCGCAGGCCGGACGACACGGCTCTGAACCTCGACTGGACGCGCCGTTTCACGTTTGTGTCCACCAACTTCGGCGGCGTCCTCTGGATCAACCCATCATCGGTAAGCCCGCCCGGCGGCAATCGGTACTACCATGCCGCGGGCGATCCTTTCACTCTAATCAAGATCGACGAGACGTTCTCCGACCTGTTGTGGCGCCTCTTCGCGCGCGTGACGGCCGCCGACATTCGGATTATACCCTACACGAGCGACGCAGCTGCTTTCGGACGGGGCTGGTATTTCGCCAAGAGCGACACCGACCCGAGCCCGAGCGAGTTGGTGATCTCGATCTTCGGACACGTGCACCGGATCGCAATTATAACACAATGGGTTGTAGTCTACGGGAACTCCGACGAACTCGCACCGCTCAACTTCATCTTCGACCGCACGGAAGCGGACCTCTCAATGACCGACCAGGAAGCGCTTCGAAAACAGATTGCCGCCGACTTCCCGTCCGTGAATGTTGTGAACCGACTCTACGAGGACGAGGTCGACCTGCCGGCAGCCGACGCGGCCTCTCCGCCCGTGCAGCATTTCACGAACGACCGGGTACGCGATGCCCTCAACCTCGGGCCCCACTTTCTGAGCCTGAGCGGGCATGGGTCGCAAGGAGGCTGCTGCGGAGTGAACAACGCCACGGCGCAGGCCGCGACTAATGGATTCCTGGCTCCCATCACCTACGCTGCGTCCTGCCTGACCGCTGACTTCGGCGCGCAGGACGCCATGTCGGAGAGGCTGGTGCTGAATCCGCAAGGAGGCGCGGTCGCCTACGTGGGCTACACCCGCTTCGGATGGATCGGCGTCGCGGACGACTTCGAGCGGGAGTTCTTCACCCGACTTAAAACTACACGCCACCTGGCGCTGCTCAACGATTCCCGTTTGTCGCTGGGGCACGTCTGGACGAAGTACGTACAGATACTGCTCGGCGATCCGGAAATGCCGGTCTGGGTCGGCAAGCCGAAGACGATCAAGGTGGTCCATCCCTCCGAGGTCATGAAGGCTGCCCAGGATGTAGTTGTGGATGTAAAGACGAGCGCCGGGGCGCCGGTTAAAGACGCCATGGTCAGCATCGCAACGGGTACGGCGGTCACCTGGGCTGCCACCGACGCCTCGGGAAAAGCGAGCGTCCACGTTAATCCATCGACTGTGGGGACCATGGAGGTCGTGGTCACAGCTACGGACTGCGTACCGTATTTCGGCACCATCACAGTGAAGGAGAAGCTGGGCTGCAAGACCATGCTCCAGTGCAAGGCGGATATCCTGTGCAAGAACATGGTGAGCTGCAGGCCCGCCGTGAGCTGCTCAGCCCTTGTCGCCTGCGGGTCGTCCATCCTATGCAAGGCGAAGATAATGGAGTGTCCCACGAAGATCTCTTGCGGCTTGCTCATCTCGGTCTGTAAAGCGGCGATCGGCCCCGGCTGCCCAAAGATCGATCCGATCCCGTTCAAGGACTTCATCGACATAGCGAAGGCCTGCGGTGTCAAGGACATCATGGAACTGGGCGAGAAGTTAAACACGGCCCGGGTCAAGAAAGTGCTTGCGAAACTCAGCCCGGCGAACCGGAAAGCGCTCATGATGATGCTCAAGAAGATCAGAGGCTAATGAACAGAGCACGACTGAAAGACAGGGCGGGTCGGTCGCCCGCCCTGTTCTCATTTATCACGCTCCGTAAGGAGGCATTCGGCGCGATTCTCTTCAATCCCTTTCTGCCTGTCGAAGTGGAGCTGGGAGAGGGGGAGGCACTTATCGCCCAGATGTGTCGCGGCGAGCACACGCTTGCTGAGATAAGTGAGACCTGCCGAAATTCCCTGCGTCTCCAGGATGCCTCAGTGGAGGCGTTGATCGAGAATACCCTGGAGAAGCTCAACGGTGCTTGCGCCCTGCATTTCGTCGATCCCGTTCAGTCGGCGGCGACGCCCTCCCCGACCGCGGTCCCTAAGGACGTCACAATCCTTTCCGCGCCCAAGAGTGTAATCTGGGACGTGACCTACGCGTGTAACCTGAACTGCCCTCACTGCCTGACCGACTCGGGACCGGGGAATTCCAAGGCCCTTGGGAAGAAGGGGGCATTCAGGATCATCGAGGCCCTGGCAGCGGCCAAAGTGCTGTACCTCTCACTAAGCGGGGGTGAGCCCTTCCTCCACCCGGACATCCTGGAGCTTCTGGCGCGCATTGCGGACACCGGCATGCGGATGGACATCGCCACAAACGGATTCCATCTGCCGGCGAGGATAATCAAGGGATTGCGGGGGTTGCCCGTGTTCCAGGTTCAGGTCAGCATAGACGGAATCGGCGCAGAGCACGACCGGTTCCGAGGGCGAGCGGGCGCGTTCGAGAACGCCTGTAAAACTCTGCGGCGGCTGAAGGACGAGGGCCTGTCGACGAGCATCAGCACGACTGTCACCGGACAGAACGTAGGCCGGCTGTCGGAGCTGATCGATCTGGCGGTGGCAATCGGATGCAACGCGTTCAAGGCAATACCATTCATACCAGCCGGACGGGGCCAGCGAAACAGCATGGAGCTGTGTCTGGATCCGGTCGGCTCTTTGAAGATGAGCCGTATCCTGGCAGAGAGGAGCCGCGAGCTCGCGGGACAGATCAACATCTCCACAGAGTCAACCTTCCTCTTCCTGCTGGACCCGCCCGCGGGAGATGAAACGGACGAGGGGCCGATGCTCTGCTCCGCAGGCCAGGACGAGCTAAGCGTCGGAGCGGACGGCACCGTTTATCCCTGTCCCTTCCTGCACGACTTCCCACTGGGCAACCTGCTCTCGGACTCCTTGGAGCGGATATGGCACGAGTCGCCTGTTCTGAATTATCTCCGGCGGTTGAGCAAGAAGCACATGACGGGAAACTGCAGCACCTGCCGCTTTGCTCCCAGTTTCTGCCACGGCGGATGCCGCGCGTCGGCCTATCTCGCTTGCGGCCGTCTCGACGGTTCTGATCCGCTGTGCTTCATAGAGATGCTCGAACTTGCTCCTTCCGGAGCGTCATCAGAGGACACTTCTCCGGGATAGATGACGTGCATATGAAGGCAGCTGAATACGTGAGTTCGAGTTAGCTGACAAAGCCGCGGGATAACGATTGCAGCTGTCGGCTCTTCCATGTAGCCACTGAACAGGAATGTCAGCCATCGATCGGCACATAAATGCCACAACCATCCAACATAGGACGAACTAACTCTCCTTGGCTGACAGCCGGCAAGCTGCTCATTGCCGGTGTTTTCCTTGCCGGGGCCCTGTACAATCTTTCTGTCACGCTACAAACGCCTTCTTTCGAGCTGGGCCGCCTCTTCGACTTGTCCCCTATTGCATTCATTCGTGATCTTGCACATAGCAAAGCTAGGGCCTACGCAAGTATTTGTGTGACCGTGGCTATTCTATTTGAATTGTCCGTCGCAATCTCAATGCTTCTCCGGGTCAGGATCCGGCGGTATGCATACGCAGCTTCGCTTCAGTTTTTTTCAGTACTTGTACCATTTATCGTATGGTATGCCATGTCAAACCTCGTCTGGACTCTGCCATCACTACTATTGCAACGCTACGATAAACCGGATGCTGCCGTGCCGGCCGCCTGACTATGAACCGTACAAGTCGCAGCGTGGCTGCTGGTGGTCGTAATCCGGCAACACCGTTTAAGAGGAAATGTTTCCCGTCCCCTCCCGCGCCCGCTCCTCTCTGTTGGTCCGCGGCGCTCATGTAAAGAGGAAAGAACATGCAAAGCATTCGAAGCAAAATCTTCATCCGGCTGATAAGAAACAGACACCTGCTTAAGTTGAAGCTGAAACCCGAGGTTGTAGACGCCGGTTTTTCCGTCGCCGAATTCAGGGCAAGTGTCGACAGGGCTACAGCGAGGATGAAACTGCCCCCGAACGTAACAACGAAGAAACAAACCATAAATGCCATCGAAGCGGAATGGATCATTCCGGAGAAGCCTTTTGAAGGCAAGGCGCTCTTATACATTCACGGCGGCGGTTTCATATCGGGTTCATGTAAAACTCACCGTATGCATGTCGCGAAATTCGCCGCGGGATGTCGATTGAATTCATTGGTCTTCGATTACAGCTTGGCCCCTGAACATCCTTTCCCCGCCGCGCTCGATGATTGCGTCACGGTGTATAAACGGCTGCTCGATGATGGATACAAATCCGGCGACATTATCGTCGGCGGCGAATCGGCCGGAGGGACATTGACTCTCTCGCTGCTTCTGGCGTTGAAGGAACAAGGGATCAGCTTGCCGAAAGCCGCATTTTCTATTTCGCCGGTAACGGACCTGAGATGTTCGGCGGATTCCTTCACATATAATGCCGGGAATGATATAGCCCCTATCGGCTCCTGGGACGTATGGACAAAACTCTACATCGGTGCTAACGATGCGACTCTGCCGCTCCTGTCGCCTCAATTCGGAGATTATGAAGGTCTTCCCCCGCTCCTCATCTGTGTCGGAACTCATGAAATTCATTTGGACGATTGCGAGAATGTGGCAAGCAAGGCCAAACAACAGGGAGTGGATGTACAGTTGAGCAAATGGCCTCGTATGGTTCACGCATTTCCGTTGTTTTCACCGCTGTTTCCCGAAGCGAAACGAGCGATGACGGAGATATGTGAATTTGTCAAATATCACATTCAACAAAGTCAGTCTTGAAGGAGAACACCATGGAAGGAAAATCGGCTGTTTGGAGGATGGGTCTGTGGTCGGCGGTGCTCGCGTCCATCTTCAGCATTGCCTACGATATCGGGCAGATCGGCGAGTGGATAGGTCTGATGGGATCGGGAGGCGGTCCGGAAAACGACAGCACATGGTACGGGCTGCTCGTCCTGCTCGTCCCGTCACTGTTTCTCGGAATCTCTTTCGTGATCCTGATGGGCAGCGTTCACCGCCACACTCCGGCCGAGAGTAAGATCTGGAGTCAAACCGGTCTCACATTCGCGATCATGTACGGCGCCCTGATCTGCATGAACTACTTCGTGCAGCTCACTCTCGTCGCCCCCGCCCTGTATAGAGGAGATGTGCCCGAGCATGTGCGGCCGTTCCTCTTCCACGTCTTCAACTCGTTCATCTACTCAGTCGACCTTCTCGGTTACAGTTTCATGAGTCTTTCGACGCTTTTTGCAGCATTCGCATTCACCGGTCCCGGCGTAGAGAAGTTGGTCCGCCGTTTCCTGCTCGCCAACGGCCTTCTCGTCCCCTTCATCGCCCTGCAGACCCTCTACCACCCGCTGATCTGGGGCGCTTCGCTTTGGGCGGTCACACTGCCCGGCTCGACTATTTCCCTCGCCGTACTGTTCAAAAGAAAGCTCAAAGACTTGGGAAGCAGCCCGGCTGTGCCCGCTTAGTCAAATACCGCGGGCATTGAAAGATCTCGACGGGTTCTCACACATCATACTGCTCTACAATTTTCACCTGAGCCGTGGCTTCCACCTGCTCGTCGTGCCTTTCCTGGATTCGGAGCCGCGCGGCCTGTTCTCCACGCGCGCGCCCAAACGCCCGAACTCTATCGGGCTTTCCATAGTCCGACTGGTCAAGATAGACAACGGCATTCTGCAGGTTCAGAACGTGGACATGCTGGATGGCACCCCCCTTCTCGATATCAAGCCGTATGTGCCGGAATTCGACCATCAGGTTGATGTACGGACGGGCTGGCTGGAACGCGCCCGGGAGGCCGTGTCCGGCAAAAAAGCCGATGAGAGATTCAAATGCGAACGAGAACAGGATATATAATGGAAATATTTTCCGGGATATTCATCTCAGAATGCTCACATTCATTCCGGAACTCCGATTTAATATTCATCAAATGTCAAGACGCCATATTATCACTGAATACCTGGACATTGATACCAACCGATGCACAGCCTGCGGCGAGTGCATCGAAGCATGTTCAAACCATGTCTTGAAGCTGGTAGGAATTAAATTCCTTATCAATCACCGTCATATTAAAGCCGCTGAACCTGAAAATTGCACCGGGTGTTTATCCTGCGTGGAAGCGTGCGCAGAAGGCGCGATCAGCGGGATATCCTGAAGCTGTTTCCGGCACAGGTCCGCGCTCCGATTTTTGTGCGACACTTGCAGCAGCCGTTAGCGCGCACATAACCGGATATTATGACCCGATACGGGGGCGCTTGAAGCAGAGTCGCGCGGCACTGAATGTAAACAGGCAAGCGTCATCGCGCAGACCTGCACGGCCACTCGCGCGAACTCGCAGCCGTCCTCGTGACTACTTGTACAAGTCCTCGTGACGACTCGCACAAGTCCTCGTGACCACTTGTACAAGTCCTCGTGACTACTTGTACAAGTCCTCGTGACTACTTGTACAAGTCCTCGTGACTACGCGTACTGTTTTTCCGCTACCTGCGGCGTCCTTCGTGACTCCATGCACCGGCACTCGTGACAATTTGCAGTCATCCTCGTTACGACCTGCACGGCCACTCGCGCAGACTTCCCGGTACTCAATGAGCGCTGACGAACACAGGAAGCAGACTCGCACACACTTTTTCATGCTCGTACAGCACTTGATCCATATTGACAAGCAGCTTTTGCTCGCTTGCGCGCGTCCTCGCGGCGGCTTGCGCAGGCACTCGCGCATTCTTGTAAGTGTCCTCGTGAGGACTCGCACGGCCACTCGCGCAAACTTGCCGACACTTTGTGCGCGCTGGCGAACACTCGGAGCACACAGGAACAGGTACTCGCGCATTCTTGTGAGAGTCCTCGTGAGGACCTGCACGGCCACTCGCGCATACTTCCCGGCGCTTTGTGCGCGCTAGCGAACACTCGGAGCACGCAGGAACAGGCACTCGCGCATTCTCGTAAGAGTCCTCCTGAGGACCTGCACAGGCACTCGCGCAGGATTCCCGGCGCTTTATGCGCGCTGACGGGCACTGAAGATAAACGACGCTCATCACCGGTTGGCTTCCGATCGATCACTTGCACGAATGGTTGGGAGAAGCCACGCTTGCCGATGCCATCATGGATCGGCTGCTGCACAACGCATAAAAGATTACCCTTAAAGGAGACTCGATGAGAATACGTAAGGCAAGCACTCCGGATTTGAAGTAATCCGACCACATGATAAGTTGTCGACACCATCGTCGCTCCGCTCCGATCTCCTGGTCGGATTAACTCGGAATCAATGATCGGATTTATTGGAATACGCACTCCCCTCACACTCACGCATGAGCCTCCAGATCGATTACGACAGCATAGCGGAAATCTACGACCTGTATGCCGCGACTGATTACGATTACCCGTTTTTCCTGCGGGAAACGGCGGGCGTCACGGGTCCGGTGCTGGAATTGACCTCGGGCACGGGGCGGCTCTCTCTCGCGTTGATACAGGCTGGTGTGCAACTGACCTGCGTCGATCGGTCTCGAGGCATGCTCGATGTCCTGTCCCGGAAATTGAAGGAGCGCGGTCTCGAAGCAGAGGTACACTGCGCGGATATCTGCCGGCTCGAGCTTGCAGCGCGCTTCCAGCTCGCGCTGCTGCCTTTCCAGTCGTTCATGGAAATCACGGGCGAATCCCGACAACGCCAGGCGCTTGCGGCTGTGATGAATTGCTTGGTCTCCGGCGGCCGCTTCATCTGCACGATGCACAATCCCGCCGTGCGCCGAGCACAGGTGGATGGAACATTGCGCCTCGTCGGGCGGTTTCCGACTCCGGAAGGAAACCTTGTCGTCTCGGGCTTCGAGCAGGACGGCCGCCCTCTTGTAAAACGGCTGCAGTTTTTCGAGTTTTTCGACACAGGCGGCCGGCAGCTCGCAAAACGCGCACTGCCGATGGAGTTCGAATTCATAGAAAGAGATCATTTCGAAGCGATGGCTATGGATGCGGGCTTCCATGTATTGAACCTCTACGGAAACTACGACCGCTCGCCGTTCGATGCGGAGCGGAGTCCGGTGATGATCTGGGTGCTTCAGAGGGCGGCCGCCGCACAAACATGATCCGGAACTAATCAATAACAGCCGATGACAGTCGAGTTACGCATGAATCGCATCGCCGCGGCGGCGCTTGCAGCGCTGCTGACGTTTATCACCACAGCCCCTGGCGTTTCCGCTCAGAGCATCGAAGACCATTTCCTTTCCGTGCCGGATACTTCCCTGCTCGGCCTGAGCAAGGCGGAGCGGAAACTCATACTGGATATTCACAAAGCCCCGGAACGGAAAGCTCAAACCGATCACGGCTACGCGATCGAGATTCTGGACGTTAAGAACGGTTATCTCCGGCTCGGCGGAGCGATCGAGGGCCGCCTCGAAATGTGCTATTGGAAACTCGGAGACGGCAAATCGCTCGTTGCGGTTTATCAGGAGGGCTGCGGACCGCTCTGTTACGTGGAGCGTTTCGATTTCTTCATCTGCGACGGGCGTTCATACGCTGCGCGGAATACCGGCGACGTGCTTCCGGACCTCAACCGAGCATTTCTGAAGAAACCCGCTTCCCGGTCTCTGAAGGAGCTGGAGCGGAGAGACCTTCCCGCCAATGTGTTGTTCCGGCTCCCGCGCAGAGGAAAGAACATAATCGCCGTATTCGGCGCCAAGCGCGAACTTGCGGGCGCGGCCGTGGGCAACCGTCTCACGCTGGAATGGCGCGGCGGCACTTTCGCAAAAGGCGCCGTCTATTGGGAATGACCGCATCCGAAGAGGCGATCATGCCGCACCGGGCGTCGCTCATTTGCGTTGCTCGATAAAAGGATGCCCTCGTCGTACGAGGGCTTTTGCTGCGGAGCCGATCCCGCCAGGCGGGAAACTCGCGACCTTCCCGCTTCGCGGGACAGGCATTCTAACCGGTCTGTTGCCGGATTAACCGCTCGATATATGAACGGGTCTTCTGACGTTTGATCTCCTTCTCGCGAATCAT
>CAYLZD010000048.1:0-9611 GCA_964388275.1 uncultured Chromatiales bacterium | reverse complement strand
CAACATCTCTTAAAAGCCCTCGTTGCCGAGGGCTTTCTACTGCGGAGCCGATCCCGCCAGGCGGGAAACTCGCGACCTTCCCGCTTCGCGGGACAGGCATTCTAACCGGTCTGTTGCCGGATTTACCGCTCGATATATGAACGGGTCTTCTGACGTTTGATCTCCTTCTCGCGAATCAGCATCTCTTAAAAGCCCTCGTTGCCGAGGGCTTTCTACTGCGGAGCCGACGAGACTCGAACTCGCGACCTCCTGCGTGACAGGCAGGCATTCTAACCAACTGAACTACGGCTCCAAACGCTTGTTTATTCAAGCGGCGTTTAATATAGGCACAAATGCATGATTCTCCAAATGCGGTTCCGCCCTGTCTTCCCTTCCGCCGGCCGGGCTCCCTGAGGTCACCGAATCGCCCAGCGATGCCGGCCTTTCTTAATGCTATTTCCACGACGAAGCATAATCCCTAGCATATTCCTCGAACGTCACCGGAGGGCGGCCGGTAACCGATTCGACATCAGGAGTGACCGTCGAACACAGTCCCTGCCGCACTTTCCGGTAGAATCCCGTCCAGCGTTCGACCAGGCCCGCCGCGACACCCGCCCTGGTCAGAGCGGCTGCGGCCGCTTCTTCGGTCAAGGGCGCATAATGGATGGTCCTGCCTGCCGCTCCGGAGAGTATGCTTACGGCCTCGGAATGGTCTAATGCCCGGCCTCCTGTAAGCGTGTATGCATTCCCGGCATGACGCGGCTCGATCAATGCGGCCATAGCCGTTGCGGCGATATCCCTGACATCGATGAACGAGATTTTCGCATCCGCGGCCGGCAGATGCAATGCGCCCGTGTTCCTTATGTCGGCCGCCATCGGACCGGAATTGAAATTCTGCATGAACCAATTCGGCCGTAGGTGCACAAAGGGAATGCCTGAGTCCTCTACATATTTTTCCAACACTCTCAACATGAACGTGTCATCCGTCTCCACGCCCATGGCAGTGAGGTTGACAATGAGCCGGACGCCTTCCTTGGCTGCGGTATCGATGAAAGGCATTGCCGCTTCGTCGGAATGATTGTCGCCCGGCCGCGCGATGAGGAAAACCCTGTCGATCCCCCTGAGCGCGGGCGCGAATGTTTCCTGACGGCTGAAATCGAATTCCACCGTCTCTGAAAGAGGCCGCGGACCGGACGAAAGCGCGGCGGGAGTCCGCGTCGCCGACCGCACGGATTCGCCGCTCCGCAGCAGAAGTCTCACCAACTCGCCGCCGACTTTTCCGGTAGCTCCGGTTACAAGAATTGTTCGCTTCATGGACACCTCCGAAAATGAACACCTTACTATGACGACTTTTTACCGGAAAACCTGACATGGCAGATGATAAGTTAGGAGTTTTCTTCCTTCAAAAACACCCGCGAAGAAGCAGGGACGGCGCCGTAGAGTGAACCCTCGACGAGGAAGCGTCATAAGACCCGAGTCAGGCGGCAGCCGGCAGCCATTCCGGATCTTGTCATTCTGCGGGAATCTCATATGTTCGTCGTGTGGCGCGCGGAACCGCGCCCCCGCGCCCGGGCGGCGGACGATCAGGCGGCACGACCGATACGCGACGCCCGACACGCCGGGGCCGCCAAACCTCCTATCATCGGCATCGGAGTTTTCATCATGAAAATCACACTGAGGTTCATCGTCTCCTCCCTGGCCCTCTTCGCCGTCTTGACGCTGCCGGCCTTTTCACAACTCGCTGTGGATGTGGAAACCGGCGCCGTGTTCAGCGGATACAACGATGTGCGCATTCCGGGCAAAGGCGGAACGCTCGTCTCACTGTCGGAAGATCTGTCGACCGACCCGGCGTGGTTTTATCGGATTCGATTGCTGTACGACCTCAGCGATCGGCACCATCTCGGCCTGCTCTTCGCGCCGCTTTCTCTCGATGCGGCGGGCAGGCTCGATCGCGCGCTCGTGTTCCAGGAGGCGGCATTTCCCGCCGATACACCGCTCGATGCCTCGTACAAGTTCAACTCGTACCGCCTGACTTACCGGTATGATTTCCACAGGTCGGAGGCGCTCGAACTCGGAGTTGGATTCACCGGCAAAATCCGTGACGCGAGGATAGCCGTCGAGGGGAACGGCATCGCCGCCGAAAAGAAGAACGTCGGCTTTGTGCCGATAATCCATTTCCGCGTCCTGTGGCGATTCAGCAGCCCCGCGGCGTTCCTTCTTGAGGGCGATGCGCTCGCCGCCCCTCAGGGCCGCGCCGAAGACTTGCTCGCGGCGCTGGTCGTGGCCGTAACCGAGCGGATCGACTGCAGAGCCGGGTACCGGATACTGGAAGGCGGCGCCGACAACGATGAGGTCTACAACTTCACGCTGCTTCATTATGCGTCGCTCGGCGCGCAGATCCGCTTCTGAACGTCTGCTGAATGGAAGCAAGCATCGGCGCAGTGAAACGGGAATGATGACCCCGCGTCAACGCATGCTGGCGGCGTTCGCTTACGACAACCCCGACCGTATACCCGTCGTTTATCATCCATCTCCAGCAGGGCTTCACGTTCACGGCGGGAAACTGCTCGACCTATTCGATCAGTACCCGCCGGATAATCCGATACTCTTTGCTTCCATCCCTTGTCCGCCCCCCGGCGCCGTGAACGAGAACGGAGAGTATCACGAGTTCAGAGTCGATGAATGGGGAACGGAATGGGAATATCGGATTTTCGGCATTCAAGGACACCCCAGGCAGTACCCTTTCTCCTCCTGGAGCGCGGCCGGGGACTACTCATTCCCGCCTTTACCCGCGATCGACACATCTGAAACGGCAAGGCAACGCGAACAGTATGCGGTTTGTTCGGGATGGATATCCGTGTTCGAGAAGCTTCACGCGCTCAGACCGATGGACGAAGTCCTGATGGGCTTGCAGGCGCAGGATCCCGATCTCATGCGTTTCCTTGACAGACTGGTGGATTACTGGATCGGGTCGATCGAAAAATTGATATCCGCCGGCACGGACATCATATTCTTCGGCGATGATTGGGGAACACAGACGACTCCCATAATTTCACCTGCTCTGTTCCGGGATGTATTCAAGCCGCGGTACGAAAGGTTGATCGCACCCATACGCCGGGCGGACAGAATGATCCTCTTCCACTCCTGCGGGCGCCTGGGTGAGATATTCGACGATCTGGTAGATCTCGGAATAAACGCACTCTGGCCGCAGATCGAGTGGTTCGAATCCGATCCCGCAAATCTCCGCAAATGCCGGGAAAACAGGATAGCCGTGTACATTCATCCGGACCGCCTGCGACTGATACCTCTCGGGACTCCTCGTGAGATCGAGATCAAAATCCGCGACTACGCGAGCACGTATCTCGATCTAGGAGGCGGAGGAATTTTTTACATCGAGATTGAAAATGACGCCCCTTTCGAAAACGTGAAAGCTCTGATAGAGGCCGTGCATCGTTACAGGTGATCGACGGACACGAGTTCCCACGCCGCTCTTCGATGAAGCGTTGGCCTTGGATCGCGAGTCCTCCTTCGCGACCGCCATTCCGCGGTAATCAAGACGTCAGGCTCTGATTCATCAAAAAGGCGAGTAGAAACTTTGTGAAATCCAGCCAGAAGTGAAAGCCGATCGCCGTTTCCAGTCCGCGCTCCAGCCACAGGATGGAAAGCGGCAGTATGATCAATGTCCCCATTATCATCGTGCTGAACACAGCTCCTGATCCGCCGGGCGTATGAAGGTAGGCAAACCAGTATGCCATGATCAGGACTGATGCCGTGAGGGCGGTCCGCGGCCGAGCTGTCTTCAGGAGAAGCATGAACAGAAGCGGAATTAAAAGAACACGGCCCCATGCTTCCTCGGCGATCCCGGGTTGAATCGCCGTCAAGGGCTGCCACCAGCTCTGCACCCAGGTTTCCTTATCAGCCCCTCCGAGCGCGACGAGGCCCAGCGCCCACGGCACAGCGATCAGCGCCCCTTGTGCGAAACCGCGCAGGGCCGCCGGGAGACCATCAGTCAAGTACAGACTCCTCCCTATCCCGGTGTGCCGCAGACACGTATGATCGAGAATACTCCACCCTGCCGCCAGACTTGTCGGAACAAGCGCCAATTGCAGGACCGCCCATGTGACGGGTGGAAATTTCGCCCACCCCGCGCCCAATCCGGCAACCCCGGCCGTCACCGCCAGAACAGACAAATAAACCGACGCCCTGCGGCTCAGACGGCAGCGAAGCGCGATGCATACGGCGATGCCGATGACCGGCAGCGCGAAAAGCAACGGCGGCCCTGCTAGAGCTCGGAGACTGAAAAGCATAATCGCCGCGGCAATGATTGTGAAGAAAAACCGCCCGCGCCTTGTGCGGGCAGTATCATCGGACAAGGATTTCAATTTCCCAACGAGCAGCCATAGCAGAGCGGCCGTGCATGCGAGCAATGTGAGTAAAACAAGCGGTGTCGACTTTGAGACAAAGGCCGGGCGTCCTTGCGCCAACAGCCATCCCGTAAGCATTGTGCCGATCGACCAAACGGCCGCCCAAACATATCGCTTCATCGTTGAAAACTATCGAATGTGCCGGAGAAATTCAATCGAATTGGCTCCAAGTTCACGAAGGTGATAAGTTGCGGCTGAAATTGAAGCAGAACGGAGCATTCATGAATGAAAGCGGCGGACTTTTCCAGAAAATTTTCTTCGAACTCTACGAATCCCTTCCCCGTCAAGGCCCCGGCAACCGCGAAAGCGCCGAACGCGCGCTCAAATTATGCGGAGCTCTTCCGCCTGCGCCGGCGATACTCGACCTCGGCTGCGGAGTCGGCGCTCAGACCCTGTACCTTTCCGAACTCACTGCAGGAACCATAATCGCGATAGACAACAACGCCCCGAGCGTAGAAAGGTTGAAAGCGAAAATAGAGCGACTCGGCCTCGAGCACCGGTTGACTGCGATCGAAGGAAACATGGCGAATCCCGGATTGCCCGCGCAAAGCTTCGACCTTGTCTGGTCTGAAGGCGCGCTATACAACATCGGGATTGAAAACGCCCTGCGAGTCTGCCGCGAATTGTTGCGTCCGGGAGGGCATCTCGTTTTCACCGACGCCGTCTGGCGCTGCGAGGATCCGCCTCCGGAGATAAAATTGAGTTTCGAGGCGGATTACCCCGGCATGGGACGCGTTCAGGACATACTGCTCGCCATAGAAAACTGCGGCTACGAAATTCGGGGACATTTCACTTTGCCGGACGATGCGTGGTGGACGGATTTCTACACTCCGATGGAGCAGCGCATCGGAGAAATGCGAATCCTCAATTCGGGCGACGCCGAGGCGCTGTCCATACTCGAGCAGCTCGCCCGCGAGCCGGAACTGCACCGCCTGTATTCGCATTGTTACGCCTACGAGTACTTCGTCGCCCGCCGCTGAAGCAACGGATAAAACCGAGCCCGCAGCCCTGACCGACGGATTCCAGTCGAGGAAAAAATCGAGTGCGAACCCGCACAGACTTATCACTCTTCACCGCTGAATCATTCATCCGGGATATCGTGCGAAATATCGGACATTGCCTTGAATTATCTCGAAACGAAGCGTACTTTTGTTTGATTTATCAATGATTTATCACTGCAAGCACATAAATGAATAGAACAGACTCCACCTCTTGGGTCAGGAAACTCTACAATTGGGTGCTGCACTGGTCCGAGACGCCTTACGGCACGACCGCGCTGTTTCTGTTGGCGTTTGCCGAGTCGTCATTTTTTCCCATACCGCCGGACGTTCTGCTGATCGCGCTCGTTCTGGGCTCGACTCGCAAGGCGTTCCGCTTTGCCTTAGTATGTCTGATCGGATCGGTAAGCGGAGCGCTCGTGGGTTATGCGATCGGGCATTATTTATGGTGGACACCTTCGAATGACTTCACGGGTATAGCCGCTTTCTTTTTCGACGTCATACCAGGGTTCACTCATGAGGCGTTTTTCGACATACAGAAGCTATACGCCGAATACGATTTCTGGATCGTCTTCACGGCCGGCTTCACTCCCCTGCCTTACAAGCTGATAACCATATCGTCAGGCGCCTTCAACATCAATCTTGCAATGTTCGTTGTGGCTTCGGTAATAAGCCGCGGCGCAAGATTTTTTCTGGTCGCAGGACTGATCTGGAAATTCGGGCCGCGAATAGAATCCTTCATCGATAAATACTTCAATCTCCTGGCCGTTGCGTTCACCGTGCTGCTGATCGGGGGCTTTGTGGTGATCAAGTATCTTCTGTGAGCTTTGCCGCAGTTCGGACCGGGCGCGGACCAGGACGGCACGGAGCGGAAGAGCGGAGGAGCGGAAGAGCGGAGGAGCGGAAGAGCGGAAGAGGGACAAGCCGGTACGAAGCTGCACGAGGGACGGAGGATAATCGCGCGGAATCACAGGTCTCTTGCTCCGCTTCGCGCCGCGTGTTAGCTTTCCGGCAACCGCCCTACCGGCCCCACATTACGCCTGCAAATCAACTATACAACAAAGCACCTCAGATGCGCACAACGAAGAAGCTGATAGTAGTCGGAGACCGGGTTCTGATAACTCCCGAAGATCCGAACGAAATGACCAAGTCCGGGCTGTACCTTCCGCCCGGTGTGCAGGAAAAGGAGAAGATACAGGGGGGATACATCGTAAAGGTCGGCCCGGGCTACCCTCTCGCGAATCCGGCGGCGGAGGACGAACCCTGGGCCCCGAAGAAGGATCCGATAAAATACATACCCCTGCAGGCCGAAGAAGGCGATTATGCGATATTTCTTCGATCACAGGGCATAGAAATCGAATTTGAAGGCGAGCGGAATATCATCGTTCCCCAATCCGCGATTCTTATGCTGGTCAGAAACGAGATATTCAACGAGGAATGACCGCGCCGGCGCCGCGTCCGGCGCCTGATTCCGGGGCAGGCAACTCTACATCCGGGCAAGCGGACGCGCTCCATCGCCTTATGAAAGCATACAGACGAACACGACTTAACCCAATCCGTTCAACAGAACATCCGGAGACACCATGCAGAAACGTCTGAAAACCACATGCAAATCCGCCGTCGCCGTTTCAATCCTCCTTCTGGCATCGGCAGCCTGCAACGCGATGACGGAACAGGCAGGCGTACCGAGCGCCGGAGGCGACATCTATGTATCCATCAGTTCGGGAAACAATTCGAACCCCGGCACGAAAGAGCAGCCCATGAAAAACATTGACAAAGCCCTTGCCAAGGCGTCCTCGGGCGACCGGATACACGTGGCCGAGGGCGTGTACAGCGGCACTTTCGGCATCGGTTACCTGGAAACGGACAAAGCGGTTCAATTGTACGGCGGTTATTCGAAGGATTTCTCGAAGCGCGATGTGCTTCGTCATCCGACGCTTTTCCAACCGGACAACGCAAGCGGCGCCAAATCCAGGAAAGCCCTTCTGCGCTTCACCAAAGACATCGACGGAGCGATAGTCGACGGTTTCATTTTCGACATGGGCATGAGAAACGCGTACCACCCGCAGGAAGGCAAACCGGAAGGACTTGAAACAGGACGTTTGCTGCTTCCAACTGAAAGAGCCGTCGATCAGAATTCCACCGTGACCGAGCCGATAATCTCCATACCGAGCGCCGCTAACGGCGGCAACGTGATCATCCGCAACAACGTTTTTCTCAACGGCGCCAGTTTCGCCATTCAGGCGGGAATCAGAAGCGGAGGCATCAAAATCCTGAACAACGTCTTCGTAGCGAACCGCATGGCCGCCATAGAAGTATACGGAACATGTCCGAATACAGGCGGTCCGAAATCAATGTCCAACTGCGGGTCCGCGGAAATCGCCTACAACACCATACTGTTCAGCTGGAGCCGTCTGAAAGACATGCTCGACATGGGCTACGGCGTTCGCGTCATGACGAAGCTGTCCTACGATATTCATCACAACATCATCGGCGGCAACATACTCGGAGGCGTCGACCACACGCGTTTCACACCCAACGACAGGGTCAAGGTGGACAACAACATTTTCTTCGTCAACAAGAAGGGCGACATGCAGTTCAGCCCGGCCAGCAACACGACCCTCTTCATCGGGGCGGAAGAGTTCGGTGATGTCGGGCTGGCGAGCGCCAGCGGGAACGTCAATGAAATTCCGAAGACGCTGCCCGTGGACAAGGATTACCTCGCGGGTTACCTGTCGGCCCGATACAGCGAGCAGACCGATCTCGACAGAAACTCCCCCGCCAATCAATGGCGCTCCATACTCGGAATGAACCTGGTCGGGACTATGCAAAGCAGCGCGAGCATGTTCGCGAACAGATACCCGTGGAGAAAGGCCGCCGAGCTCTTCGGCGCTGTTTCGGGGCAGGGCGCCCAGACGGTTAAATAAACCCGGACTGTCCTCGTTCCGGAAACCGGACGGAAAAACCTCCGGCCGGCGCATCCGCTTGGAAAAGCGCGCCTTCGCGCGCGCTTGACATTCGCCGGAAATTCAATTATTTTAATTATTCCTATATGGGATAAATTCTCATTAGAGATATTTTCTTATGACATACAACGAATACAGCGAACTGCTCAGAGAACACGGCCTGAAGGTGACCCCTCAGCGCGTTGCCGTTCTGGAGGCGCTCGACGGTCTTCGAAACCACCCCACTGCGGATCAGATCATCGAGTACATCCGCGCGAATCATCCGAACGTGGCCATAGGCACCGTGTACAGGACTCTGGAAACATTCGCCGGGCGAGGATTGATTTCGCGCGTACAGACCGAGGCGGACGTGATGCGCTACGACGGCGTGCGCGGCAAACATCATCATCTCTACTGCGCCGATACGGAACGGATAGAAGATTACACGGACGAAGCCCTTACCTCGCTGATCGAGGAGCACTTTCGCCGAAGAAAAATCAAAAATTTCATCATCGACGACATCCGGCTGCAGCTTGTCGGCCGTTTCACCGACTCGAAGCGGTGATCCCGCCCGGAAGAGAAAACATCGACAGCGCGATCGACACAAATACTCATCACAGCTATACTTTTCTAGAACATCATAAGGAAACAAAACATGGAAGACAACATCCCTATGCCCCGCATCGGAGATCCTGCGCCTGCATTCAAAGCCGTGACAACACAAGGAGAAATCAATTTTCCGGCCGATTATTCGGGCAAATGGGTCATTCTGTTCAGCCACCCGGCCGATTTCACGCCCGTCTGCACATCCGAATTCATGACCTTCGCTACCATGGAGAAGCAGTTCGAGGAAGCCAACTGCAAGCTGGTAGGATTGTCGGTGGACGGTCTGTACAGCCATATAGCATGGCTGCGCACGATCAAGGACAAGATCGAATACCGCGGCATGAAAAACGTCGAGGTCATGTTCCCCCTCATCGAGGACATCACGATGGACGTGGCGAAGCGCTACGGCATGATTCAGCCGGGAGAGAGCAACACCAAAGCCGTGAGAGCGGTGTTCTTCATCGATCCGAAGGGCGTCATACGCGCCATCATTTATTACCCGCTCAGTCTCGGGCGCAACTTCGACGAGCTGTACCGCGCGCTCATCGCCATGCAGACGGCCGATGCTTTCTCGGTGGCGACTCCAGCCGACTGGCGGCCGGGCGATGAGGTGATCGTGCCTCCGGCCGGTTCCTGCGGCGTCGCGAAGGAACGCCTGG
>CAYLZD010000047.1:0-22817 GCA_964388275.1 uncultured Chromatiales bacterium | reverse complement strand
GCCGCAGGCCAGGGCTCGGAGCGCGACGGCCGATGAAGCAAGCACGCCGCCGATAAAACCTCCGCCTGGATCGTTGTGGCCCCTGTACAGAAGAATGAGAGACGCGACGAGCAATGCCGCCGTGAGATGGGTGGCGGCAATGCGCAGTATCACCGACTTCATGGCGCGTCCTTCCCGCGGCCCGGCCGCAGTCGTATAAGGGCAAAGATGCCGACCGCGGCTACCGCAAGCACTGTGATTTCGCCGAGCGTATCGAGCGCCCTGAAATCTACGAGTATCACGTTCACCACATTCCTGCCGAAGGCGAGGGTCAAGCTGTGCTCGGCGAAGTATTCGGATATCGGCGGATACAATTGGACATCGCCGGCAAACAGCGCCAGCACCGTGACCACGGCGCCGGAAAACGCCGCAATCACGCCATCGCGCACTCTGATGCTTGTCGGTGAGCGGTCCCTGAAGCGCGGCAGATGAAAAACCACGAGCGCGAAGATGACGATGGTGAGGGTCTCCACGAGTATGAGGGTGATTGCGAGATCCGGCGCGCCGTAGAAGATGAAGATCACCGATATTCCGTACCCGACCACCCCCATGCCGGCGAGGGCCGACAATCTGTTGCGCGTCAGAAGAACGACCATGGCCGAAGCGGCTATCAGAACGACGATTCCGGCTTCGTAAAACCTGACATCCCTGAAAGAGACATGCAGAGTCGGGTTTTCGGCGCGCAACAGTGCCGCCGTCATCAGCAGGACGATGGTTGAAAGGACGATGACGAGATAGGTTCTCAAATAGCCGTGCTGCAATGCGCGGGCCACTCGGCCCGCAATCCGGGGCAGGCCGGCTACCATGCGCTGATATATGACGGCAGGGCGCAGTCGATGAGAAGGCGCCAGGATCGCGGCAAGAGCCCTGCTGCGTTCACGAGCCGCAAACAGCAGAATCCCGGCGGCGACCGTGCCGATGCTGAGCAGCAGCACCGGGTTGACGCCGTGCCAGAGCTTCAATTCCAATTCCACATGATCCCCTCGTATTGACGCCACGGCCGGAGCTATAAGAAAGTCGGCCGCGGGACCGGGGAACAGCCCGAAAACAAGACCGCCAAATCCCATTATCATCGGTCCGGCCCACAGGGAAGCGGCGCCTTCCCGCGCGCCTTCCGGCGCCTTGCCCGCCGACCCCAAGAAAGGCCGCACCCCGACCATCAAGGCTACCGCTATGGTAAGCGCGTTCGCCGCCACCCCGACCGGGAGTATGAGCAGTGAAGCATCGGGCGCCTGGATTTTCGCCTCGTACATGAGCTCCTTGCCGATGAAGCCGAGCAGCGGGGGAAATCCTGTCATCGAGAGAGCGGCAAGCCCCGCGGCGATCCCGGTGAACGGCATGACGCGAATCAGTCCATTCAGTGAACGGACGTCCCTTGTGCCGGCTTGATGGTCTATGTTTCCCGCGACCATGAAAAGCGCGCCTTTGTACATCGAATGGACCAGCAGAAATACCATGGCCGCTTTGGCGGCGAGTTCCGTGCCTATGCCCAGCAGCATTACCAGCGTGCCGAGCGCGCTGACGGTGGAATAGGCGAGCAGCCGTTTGAGATCCGTCTGCGCATAGGCCATCGTCGCGCCGATAATCATGGTCGCCGCTCCGGCTAAAGTAACCAGGTAGTTCCACTCGGAGGCGCAGCCGAGCACAGGCGTGAGACGGGCGAGCAGGAATACGCCCGCCTTGACCATCGTAGCGGAATGCAGGTATGCGCTGACCGGCGCCGGAGCGGCCATGGCGCCCGGCAGCCAGAAATGGAAGGGCGCCTGCGCGGACTTTGTAAAAGCGCCTAGCAAAATCAGAACCAGAACGTATGGATACAGCGGATGCGCGCATACGATACTTGAATTGCCGATGAGCGTGGCAAGTTCGAAGCTTCCGCCGGCGATTCCCAGCAACAGCAGGCCCGCGAGCAGGGCTAGACCCCCTCCACCGGTCACGAGCAGCGCCTGCAGGGCCGATTTGCGGGATTCCTCCTTCTCGTGATAGAAACCGATGAGAAGGTACGATGCCACCCCAGTCAATTCCCAGAACACGAACATCAGGAGCAGGTTCTCCGCGAGGACCACGCCCAGCATGGCGCCCATGAATAGTAGCGTGAACGAGTAGAATCTCCCCAGATGGCGGTGACCTTTCAAATAGCCGCCTCCGTACACGAGAACGATGGCGCCTATGGCCGAGATCAGCAAGGCGAACAGCAGTCCCAGACCGTCGATTCTGAATGAAAGGTCGATCCCCAGCCGCGGCGCCCAGCTCCAGGATCCGACGATTGTTCCTCCGGGCGGAAGGGCGGTCATCGTGCGTACCGTCCACCACGCAATCAGAGCCGGAGGAAGCGCCAGCAGATAAGACGCCGCTTTCCCCGCTTTCCGATGCAGCGGAAGCGCCAGGGCGGCGAGAAGAAAAACACCGGCGATGATATGCGGCACATGCATGGAAGCTGAAACGGTGTTATCCCGGAATTATTATTTCCACTCGGATGACGGGGCGCGCCCCTCTAAAAATAAGAAATGCCTGCGCAAAGAAAAGCGGCATGAAAGGACGCGGCGATAATACACTCCGCCTGCGCCCCCGACTTTCTGTGTTGCCGCGTTGATACGCTGCAACCCGATCACGTCCCATTGCTGCCGCGTTGGTACGCCGTTCGTTTGTCATATTCCAGCTCAATCACCCGAGTACACCTCAGTATCGAGCGCCTTCTCGCTTTTTGCTACGATGCAACTGACGACGACATCTCCAGTGACGTTGACGACGGTTCGCGACATGTCGAGCAGCCGGTCGATGCCGATGATCAGCGCGATCCCCGCCACGGGAAGACCCAACTGTTCGAGCACCATGATGAGCATGATCAAACCGACGCCCGGCACTCCGGCGGTGCCGATGGACGCGAGCACCGCGGTGAGAATGATCGTCGCGTATTGGCTGAGGGAAAGCTCGATACCGTACACCTGGGCGATGAACACGGTAGCCACGCCTTGCATTATCGCCGTGCCGTCCATGTTGATCGTGGCGCCGAGCGGGATGGAGATCGAGGCGATGCGCTTGTCGACGCCGAGCCTGTCCTGAACTGTCTCAAGTGTGACAGGAAGCGTGGCGTTGCTGCTCGAAGTGGAGAATGCGAACAGGTATACTGTCTTGAGCTTCTTGAATAAAGGGCGCGGATCCAGTCGGCCGAGAATCACGAGAAGCGCGGGATACACCACCGCGCCATGGATAAACAAAACAAGAAGTACAACTCCGAAATACTTCGACAGGGGCGCGAATCCGTCCCAGCCGAGCTGGTAAAACACGCGGGCGATCAGGCAGAAGACCCCGTAAGGCGCAAGACGGATCAGCATATGCACGAGGGTCAGCACCGCTGTATTCAGATCTTCGAACCACGCCGCGATCCGGCGGCCCGCATCTCCGCTCTGTGAAAGAGCCAGTCCGAACAGCAACGCGAAAAAAATGACCTGGAGCATATTGCCGGCGGCCATGGCCTCGAACGGATTGCGCGGCATCAGCTCGATCAGAACATCGGTGAGCGCGGGCGCCGGTTTGGGCGTGAATCCGCCGACAGGCAGGTCGACGCCGGCCCCGGGCTGAATCAACACGGAAGCCGCGACAGCCAGCGTAATCGCGAAAGCCGTGGTGATGATGTAGAGGCCGAGCAACTTGCCCCCGAGACGGCCGAGCTGCCGCAGATCCGTCAGAGAACTCGTGCCGCAGACCAAGGACACCAGCACCAGAGGCACCACCAGCAGCTGCAGACTGCGGATGAAGATCTGGCCGACCACGTGGAAAACGCCGTCGGCGATCAGATTCTTGATGAACTGTGAATCCCCTCCGGCCGCCTTGAGAATCAGCCCGGTCAGAACTCCGGCGCCCAGCGCGATCAGAATCCTTGCGCTGAGATTCAGCCTTTTATGTTCGCTTTCCGTTTCAGGCACGAACGGAAAATAGCGAAATAGCGCTTATTCGCAACCGGCTCGCCGAGGGAATCAATTCACAAGGCACACGCAGCCGCGCCGAGCCGGTACGCCGTTTTATCGTCTCACATGAGTCAGACGGCCGCCGATGCGGCCCGCTCCCGATTGCAATGAATAAAAATATACTCCGTCCGGAAGCTTGGAAGCATCGAAAACCGCGCGGTACTCGCCCGCTTCGCTCCAACCGTCCGCCGGAGCGCCCACTTCCCTTCCCAATGCATCGAAGACTCTCAGGGTCACCCGGCCCGCCTGCGGCAGTGTATAGACGATCACCGCGGAGCCGGCGGTCGGATTCGGATATGCGGATACGCTGTACGAGGACGGGACTTCGCCGTTCCGCTTGCGCGGCGTGACGCGCTGCACGGCCGCGTACGCGTCAAGTTTCCCGTGGCCGAAACGGTTCCCGTTGCCCTGTCCGGTAAATTGATCCTTCCGCGCCGATTGTGTCAGGGCCGACAGGACTTCGGGCACATCGAGGACGGCGTTTCTTTCGAGCATGAGCGCGACGGTTCCCGTCACATGCGGCGAGGCCATGCTGGTTCCCTGCATTTTCTGATAACCATTTCCGAAAAGAATTTTCTCGTCCGCCGCGCCGCAATCCTCCGAAAGCGTCGACACGATCACCTCTCCGGGCGCGGAAATGTCCGGCTTCATGCGCCCGTCCCGGGTCGGACCGAGACTGCTGAACGAAGACAGCTCGCCGATGACCGGATTCCCGTCCTGCTGCCTGGTGACGCCGTTGAGATCCACCCATGCGTTCTTGGTCACATACGAACCGACGGTAATCAATCTTTTAGCCGTTCCCGGGGTTCCAACCGTGGAATTGTAATCGCCCGGCATGATGAAGTTCTCCTCATTCGCATTCGGCGCGAATTCGCCTCTCATCGCCCAGCCGTCAAGAGTTCCCGTTCCGTATGTGTAAAGCCCGAAAATGATATCGGACAGCGGCATATCCTCCGAGACTCCCATCAGGACGACGGCTGCGTGCCCGTGGCCGTTGGACGGATCGGCGCCGATATTTTCGATCCCCGCAAGCGCCAGGATCGTCGAACCGAACATGACGGGCTCGAGATCCAGCGAACCGCCCGCCGGAACGGCATCGAAATACCCGATCAGCGACGGCGCGGGACTGTACCAGGCGAGACCGATATTGACCGGACCGCCCGAGTACCATATGTCGAGCACGACGACCGGCGATTCCTGAGCCGCGCGGAAGAATGTCACTCTCGGTTTTCTCTCGTCTCCTCCAGTCTTGTAATGCAGATGTATGCGGCTGTCGCCTTCGTTGCCGCCGGCGGCCACGATTATCCTGCCGGGTCCGGTCAGCGCGTCCAAGGCCTGCTCGTAGAGACTTGTTCCGTCATGGGCGCCGCTCTGGCCGCCGAGACTGAGATTGATCACCGCCGGTTTGCCCAGGCGCGCGGCTCTCTTGAAGATGTAATCGCAACCGTTGATGACATCAGTATCCTTGAATCCCGGTCCGCTTCGGAATCCTTTGACGAAAACAATGTCGGACTCCGGCGCGATACCCCGGTAGTCCGTGTTCCACCGACCTCCGCCCGCGGCCGTGCCCGCCACATGTGTACCGTGCCCTCCGCCGTCCTCGAGATCGCGTTCCAGACACAGCCCCGTTTCGATCTGCGATTTCGTGTATTCACGTCCGTAACCGTACTCGGAGGGCGGAGTGGAATTGCCGCTGGTTGAGTCCGACATATCCCAGAGGTATTGAACGCGCGAGGTTGCAGGAGTAGTCGGCCACTGGAAATCCGGATGCTTCCAGTCTATGCCCGAGTCCACGACTCCCACGACCACGTCTTTTCCGGTGTATGCGCGCGGAAGATTGGAACCGGCGTGAACCATGTCCGCCCTTATTTCGGCTCGGCTCGCGTTGAGAGCCGGCGTCATGAAGCGGGCCGACTCGATGCCGCCGACCGCCGGGTGTTCCGCGATTCTTCGAATGACGGACAGCGGGGTTCTGGCTATAAGTATATCCCCCGCGCGGGTGAACACCTTCCCGCCCTCTCCTTCCACGATCCTGCGCACCGCGTCCGCATCGGCCGTGCGGATGAAGAGTGAAACCATATCGACGCCGCGCACCACCTCCACACCGCATAGATCGCGCAACGCGGACCGCGCCTTGAGGGCATTCCCGCCGCACTTTTCGAAGCTGTTCGCGCTTTTGATGAGGCGATAGAGAACAGGATCCATAACTCCGGCCGTCCGATCGACGGAGCCAAACGGAGCGAGGGCTTTTTTTCCGGTTCCCGCCGGAGGTTCGCAGTTGTTAAGGGCATCCGGGAAAGTCTGACCCATCGCGATCGACACGGCGCAAAGAATGACGCACACAAAAATTGAGCGCTTCATGGACAACCTCGGTTGTTTAGGATTTCAATGATTTTCAGGAGGTCACTTGATGGAGCTTTCGCCGGCAAGCTGTATCGCCGTGACGGCGTCCAGACCGGCCAGTTTGTACAATGAGCGCAGGTCGGTTTCGGCGGTGAAGATGTCTCCGATCACGGTACGGATCTTCGCGCCGCTTTCTTCCAATTCACGGCGGCCGCTCTCCGGAATAGCGGCCGAACAGCGGCCTATCACGTCCAGACGCTCCCTGGAATTGCTCCGCTTCATCTGTTCGATGCGCATGCGCAGGGAAACATCGAATTTATGCTCGGGATCCAGGTCCAGTCTCTCCATCCAATCCAGCGAGGCCAGCGCCGCAACTTGGCTCGACGTTGCTCTGGTCTTCAGAAGGTGATCGGTATGGACGAAGGCGGACACCCCGAGTTTTCTGACATCATTCTCCATTTCGCCGGTTATGGCGCGGGAAGGTATGCCTATCACGTGATGCGCGGCGGCCGTGTCCGCGGCGGAAGCCTTGAGGGCGCGGGACAGCGATGCGGTCATTTTTTCCGACGGATCACTCGATGAAGTCGAGCAGGCGAGGGCCAGAAACACCGGAACGGCGAGTAATGCGACTTGCGCTTTCATGAGAATGTCATCCAAAATTGAGTTGAAATATAACCTGAAGATATGAATTACGCAATCGAAAAAATTTTGGAAAATAGAATCGTATTAGCTATGATTATAAACACATAATGCATACGAAGGAAATCAAATCCCGCTTGCTCGGGGATTAATACATCCACCAACAAGGAACACCGATATGTCTGCAGCGCGCATTTTCCTGTGTTGTCTAATCATCCCTCTATCCGTCTGCGCGGCCGATCCGCCGGACGGCTCATCCTCGCCTTCCGGACCCGGCGATGTGCTGCGCCCCAAACGTTCAGGGGATGCGAGCGTGTATCTGGGCTTCGATCTCGGGCTCAATTTCGCGCACTACATGGGCGACCATGTCTATTTGTTCACGAATCCGTTCGACAGCAGGTACGCTTTCCATTCGCGTTTCAAGGACGGCGACGGCCTCGGTTTCATGATTCAGGGAGTGATAGACGTGCCTGTGTCCGAGAAGGTGGGAATTGTGGGGAAACTCGGCTACATCAGCCGCGTCGACGTATTTTCAACCACCTTCGATTATCCTCTCGCGTACATAGACCCGGTCACCGGTTGGCCCGGTACGGCCACACTCAAGGGCGACATGGATTTGTCCGTCACGTTTTTCAACCTGGACCTCCTCCTCCGTTATCAGCTTGCGCCGCAATCCTGGTATCTTCTCGGTGGACTTTCAATTTCTCAACTCCTCGGAAACAGCGCCGACTTCTCCCAACGGATACTGGCGCCGGACAACGTGTACTACACCAATCCTCTTGAATTGCCCATACGGGAGGTGAACATGAGCGATCTCGAGATATCCGGTTACGAGAAGACCCGAGCGGCGTTGAAAATCGGCGTCGGAACGTGGGTAAAGCTGTCCGACGCCGTGTTCCTGACTCCGGAACTCTGCGTCGATTATCCGTTCACGACTTTCGCGAAATATGAGGGGGAACCGCTCGCTTTCGTGCCGGACACCGATATCCGCTTCCTGACCATCTCTCTCACCGCCGGCCTGCGCTTCGGCCTCTGATTTCATACAAGGAGCTCGGAAATGAAACACAGCATACGGTTTTTTACGGCATCCCTCATGTTAGGCGTCTGCGCGGCCGCTGCTTTCGCGCAGACGGAATCGATGGAAAACAGGGTGAAAATCACGCCTCCGAGTTACGACGTGGCCATCACCAATATCGGATCGGAGATCAATACGTCCGACGACGATTTCGCTCCCGTCGTGTTCGCCAACGGCAAGGTGATCTATTTCACATCCGACAGGGACGGCGACCAGAACGTATTTTCGGCGATCAATTCAGGCGGCGCCTGGGGACAACCGATGAATGTCGGTCCGAGCCTGAATACCGGCGAAAACGACGGCTCGGCCGCCATGACGCCTGACGGGCACTGGATGGTCTTCGCCGGTTGCGACCGTGAGGACGGGTTCGGAGACTGCGACATCTATATGGCCGAATATGGAGGCGGAACCTGGCGGGACGTCCGCAACATCAAAAAGGTCAACTCCCCGCAATGGGATTCTCAACCGACGATCTCCGCGGACGGCACGATGTTGTTTTTCGCCAGCGAAAGGCCCGGCGGCATGGGCGGCACCGATATCTGGATGTCCCGCAGGTCAATCGGCGGCGAATGGTCGGATCCGGTGAACCTCGGCGAACCGATCAACACGGCCGGCGACGAGATCAGCCCTTTCATCGCGCCCGACAACAAGACCCTTTATTTCGCTTCCAACGGCCACCCGGGAGTAGGCGGTTTCGATATCTATGCCGGCAAAGGCGCCGGCGGCAGTTTCAGCAGCGTGAACAACATGGGATCTCCCATCAACACCGAGAGAGACGAAATGTTTTTCACCACGCAACTCGGCACCGACAATGTGTATTTTGCGTCCACGCGAAGGGATCTGGGCTACAGCGGCGGTATCGACGTCTTCGCCGCTGTGCCGAATCCTGTTCCCCCCTCGGCAGTCACGGCGGTCATGGGAATAGTCAGCGACGGCAAGAACAAGACGCCTGTCGGCGCCACTCTGACCGTGCGGGACATGTCGAGCAATGAAATAGTCAGCACTTTCCACAGCGACGACACCGACGGCAGTTATGTCGTCGTGCTGCAGCCGGGCAGGTCATACGCCATCACGGCGGAAGCTCCCGGTTACCTGTTCTATTCGGAGCGATTCGACGTGCCGCGCGACGCCGCGAACACAACCATACGGAAGAACATAGAGATGACCCGCGACCTTGTGCGGCTGCTCGTTTACTTCGACTTCGACAAGTCGACGCTGCAGCCGGAGTCGAAAGTCGACATGGAGCGCGCGGCTCAGTGGCTGAAAGCGAATCCGGATAAACGCGTCGAACTGGCCGGGCATACCGACAATATCGGCACTCCGGAATACAACAAGCGCCTTTCGCATGAACGCGCGCGCGCGGTGATGGATTACCTCGTTTCCAAGGGCATCAGCCAATCGCGCATGACCGCCAACGGCTACGGACCGGATCAGCCCATCGCGACCAACGATACCGAGGAAGGGCGGGCGCTGAACAGGCGCGTCGAATTCCGCGTCAAGTAACCCCCTTCGGCACGCCGGGCCAGCCGGCGATAACCCGCGATCGCCCGGCGCAATTCTCAAGAGATGCGCCGGGCGATTTGCATGATAAAAGCTCGGAATGTTTTGCTTAAGTTTCCGGTTGTGTGCCGGCCGGATGCATCACCGCTCCGTGAGTCGAGCGCGGTTGGAATCGACGACGCATACCGACATCCCGTCCAACAGACTTTTCTTTTCCGAATGCAAGACCGACCCCTGAACATCGTATTGACCAATGACGCAAAGGACGTCGCCGGCGGGGAATATTTCGTCCTCTATCTGGCCGCCGGCATGCGTGATCGAGGCCATAATGTGCTGATATCGCCGATGCGCGGATCGAAACTGGCGGCGGTCGCCGCTGAACGGGGATTTGAAACGATCGAAACGCCTTACGGAACCAACGGGAGGGAATTCGTCGCCGCCGCCATGCTGGCGAGGTCGCTTCGCGGCCGCAAAGCGGATATCATACACACAAACTCGAACTTCGACCGGACGGCCGGCGCCATCGCGGCTCGCGCGCTCCGTTGTATTTGCGTGGCGTCGGTCCATTCCTGTTTGTCCATACAGCATAACTTGACGCACAGGATACGCAACCGGCGATTGGTACATCATTTCCTTCCTGTGGGACACTCGACCCGCAAAATCATGATAGAGACCGACCGCATCCCTCCGGAACGCATCACTGTTTTGCACATAGGAATTCCGGAAAACGATTACGCGGCATCGGGTGAAGGCCGGGCTCGTGTCAGGGCCGAACTTGAACTCGACGAAAAGCAGCCGTTGATCGGAAACATCGCGCGTCTCGTGACATTCAAGGGCCACAAGCACTTGTTATCCGCCATGGCCCGTGTGCTGACCGTCTTCCCGAACGCCCGCTGCGCTTTAGCGGACGACGGAGAGCTCCGCTGGGACCTCGAGCGCCGGGCCGAAGAGCTTGGGATTTCCCATGCCGTTCATTTCCTCGGACGCAGGAGGGACGTGGCGGATTTTCTCTCCGCTTGCGACATCTACTCGCAGCCGTCCCTAGATCACGGCGGCGAAACTTTCCCCATAGCCATCCTGAACGCCATGTCAGCCGGCTTGCCTGCGGTTGCATCGGACGTCGGGGATATACGCTACATGATATCTGATCGGGAAACAGGCATTCTGGTTTCAGAGAAGAACGAGGACGAGCTTGCGGAAGCCCTGACCGGTCTTCTGACCGATGAAGTCGGCAGGCTCAGAATGGGGACCCTGGCGCGCAAACGGTTCGTCGAGAAGTTCACGTTGCCGGTCATGGCGGAAAAGGTGGAGAACATCTACAGATCGCTGCTCGAAGAACAGTCAAAAAAAAACCGGGCCTATCTTCAATAAGGTCATCTCCAACGATTCGACCAAACCCGTCGCCTGCCGAAAAAAAAAAGCCACGCGCAGCGGATAGCGTTGAAACTTCCCTGCACCGGGCCCGTATACCGGAGGGTATCCTTGCCCTGAGAACACACGACCGCCTTCGATTCACATGGAGGCGGCCGTGTGTTTATAAGGTTTCACGGTTCGAGGAGGAATCGCTCGCTTCGGCGATCTGCGCAAGTTCCTCGAGGCGCCGCGCCACCCTGCCGAAGACGGTGTTTTCCGCGTATGCCCCGATTTCATCCGGAATGCCTGCCGAGACACCTGTGAGCAATTCGATGCCTTGATCCAGAGAACGGACGGCATAAACGTGGAAACGTCCGCTCCTGACGGCCTCGATCACGTCGTGTCGCAGCATCAGATCCTGAACGTTCTGCGCCGGTATCAGCACGCTTTGCGATCCGCTCAGGCCACGCGCGCGGCAGACATCGAAAAATCCCTCTATTTTTTCGTTCACCCCGCCTATCGGCTGAATGTCGCCTTTCTGATTGATCGAGCCTGTAACCGCGAAATCCTGTCTGATCGGAATGCCGCTCAGCGCGGAGAGCAACGCGTATGCCTCGGTGGACGAAGCGCTGTCTCCGTCGACGCCCGAATAGGACTGTTCGAATGAAATGCTGGCCGTCAGCGTCATGGGATGTTTAACGGCGAATTTTTCGCGCAGATACCCGGAAAGAATCAGCACACCCTTGTCGTGCGTGGCGCCGGACAGACGCGCTTCCCTTTCGATGTTGATAATGCCCGCCTTGCCGGCGCCGACGGCCGCGGTTATGCGGGAAGGTTTTCCGAAATCGAAGCGATCGCCGCCGTACACCGCCAGACCGTTGATCTGTCCAACCCTCTCGCCTTTCACGTCGATCAGTATGACTTCCTTGTCGATCAATTCCTGAAGCTTGTCCTCGTACAAGGCATGCCGCTCGCGGGTTTCGGCAATGGCTTTCCGCACATGCTCGGCTGTGACATAGCGGTTACTGTTCTGGCCGCACCAGTAATTGGCTTCGCGGGCGATGTCAGCGATTTCGCTGAACTGGGTCGTCAACTTGTTTTTACTGTCGGCTCTACGCGCTCCGTATTCCACCACAGCCGCGATCGCGGTATTGTCGAAGTGTCTCAGGTTTTCGTCGCTTATAAGCTTTCGGATAAGCGCCGCGTACTGATGCACGGCCATGACGGAATTTCTCATCTCATAATCGAAATCCGCTTTGATTTTGAAGATTTTCTTGAAATCACGCTCATAGGAATTCAGCAGACCGTATATCTCGTTGTTGCCTATCAGGATGACCTTCAGATCCAGTTCTATGGCTTCGGGCTTGAGCACGGTGGCGCTGGACTGGATTATCGACTCCTGTCCCTGGATTTCGAGTTTCCTGTAGAGCAAGGCACGCTGAAGCGTACGCCAGACGCCGGTTTCGGTGAGGGTGTCCGCGGCATTCAGCACGAGGAAACCGCCGTTGGCGCGCAGAAGCGCTCCTGCTTTGATGCGCGTGAAATCGCTGTACCAGAATCCCTGTGAATCCTGTTGCCGCTCGATGGTTCCGAACAGATTGGTAAAGCTCGGCGCGGTCTCGATGACCACGGGGCACTTGTCGGCGCAGCTGTTGTCGAGCAGGAGGTTGACATCGTACACGGTCAGATCCGGTTCACCCGTCTGTTCGCCCTGTTTCTCCTTGAAATCATCAATGTTGCTGAGAATATTCTCAACTACCTGCTCGACGTAGTCGGTCACTTTTTTATCGTCAAACATCTCGAACACGCCGCTGTATACAGCGCTGACGACGACGGAAACGAAAAGCCGTTCATGGTCGGTGATAATCTTCTGATAATCCCTCGACAACTGCAGTCCGGTGCGAAACAGGTTCTGAAGCACATCCCGGTGCGTTTTGTATTTCGCGGCGATTTCCTCCGCCTGCTCGCGCGTCATTTTTCCTTCCTCGATCAATTGACCGAGATCCGAAATCATCGCGGTCTTGTCGCCGACACGCACAAGTATTTCCGGATGAACCACCGGGCCTTCCTGCACCCTTCCAAGGATGAAACCGTCGGGCGCGATGCTTTCCTCGAAAGCGCGGAACAACTCCGCCTCCTTGCTTCCATACTCGTCCACGATCGACTGCCGTTTTCGGATAAACTCGTCGTCTTCGAAAATGCGTGGTATTCTCGTTTTCAGCATTTCCAGGCATTCAGCCATTTCTTTCTGGAATCGCGAACCGTGCCCCGCCGCGAAACGCAGAAGTATCGGCCGATCGGGATCGCTGAAATTATTCACATAGCACAGATCCTCGACTTCGGTCATGGGAACCTGAATTTTCTCGAGGATGGTTTTTATGGTCGTCGCTTTGCCGGTGCCCGAGAGTCCGCAAACGAAGATATTATAACCTGGACCTTTCAGGTCGACGCCCATTTTCAAGGCGTTGAGAGCGCGATCCTGCCCTATAATGCCTTCGATCGGTTCGACACCTTCGGTAGTCGCAGCCGGAATTATTTCCAGAGGACAAGTCCATCGAAGCTCTTCAAGTGATAATTCTTTCGGCATTGAGGCTGGTTGCAGAGAAGTCGGCGACATACGAAAATTCCTGTCCGGGTGGCGGGGATGAATACAGAATATAAATGTATCGTTTTTCAAGATGAAATCTGCTCACGATCGATTTTTCACTGGCCGATTTTTTGGGGATCCACACCGACGATGCGCAACCATATTATGCAATTTCAGCATAAGCGCGCTTCGAAGAATGTAAATATTACAACTTTGTAAGCGGTCCCGAACCGGTTCTATTTCCGCCGGAAGTTCGGCTGTCGGATATTCCTCGGATATTAGCGTAAAAAAAGGCGAACCTCGCGCTTCACGGCAAATATTGCACGGGATCGAGCTGATCTGGCCCGCATTTTGCAATTACTGCACGATATGCGTGGATTATTCAAAACATACTTTTCTTTCGTAATAATCGCCACAGGAGGACTGTCGTTTTGCATACGGCAGGCACATGCGCAGGAATATGGTTTTTCAGCGAAAAGAGTGCTTGAGGTGAGACAACGGCTGCTCTCGGATTCCTTCGCCGTCGCTTTGTATCGGGGAATTATGAAGTCAGCAGCCGAAGAAGGACAGACGCAGCGTGAGAAATCGGCCAACGCCAAAGCAGCCGCGCTTGTTGCGCTGATAGGAATGGATACCGAGGGGAACGAGCTGCCTCAAGAAATTTCGGCCGGATTCCGAAGGAAAGCGCTGCGCCTGATCTCCGCCATGGAAACCCGGGTGACGTCGAGTTCCTCTGAGTTCCAGTGGCGTGCAGTGGAACTCGCCCAATTTGCGCAGGCCTACAGCTGCCTTCTGGATGCGGGCGGCGGAAGTGACGAGCTTGTTGAAATGCGCTTGAAGGAATTCGCAATCCAGGCCGAGTCGCAATTGAAATCCATACTCGCGCCCAAGAACAACCTCTCGCTCAAACTGGCCGGCGCGCTCGGGCTTGCGGCCTTGACCCTGGAACGCTCCCTGGCGCCTGAAATAAGAATCGACAGCCGCCGCATCCTGCAGCGCGCCGTAGCGGTCGTCGAAGACGTTCTGTGGAATTGCCAGAGCCGCGACGGCGGACGAACCGGCTACAGCGAAGGACCGTATTATTTCCGGTATGCGATGATGTCGCTGCTGCCGTTCTTCCTCGCTCTGGAACAACGAAACGAGAGATATCCCGATGATCCTGTTTCCGGCTTCGACCCGATGCGCGATGCCCGCTTTCTGGCTCTCTATGATTGGGCCAGCGGAATTCGCATGCCTGATGGTCGACTACCGGCCGTGGATGACACATACATGGATTCGGCGTTCCCGGAACTTGCCGTCCTGGCCTTCACGGGTCCTCGCGATCCGCGTTATGCATGGCCGATCTACGGAAATCCAGGGCGCGCTCTTACAGCCGACCAACTCGCGGCGGAACTGAACGGCACGCATGACTTCCGTTCCGAATACCTGCTCGCGGGAGCGAGGCCTCAGGCGCATACACAGGATGCGAGCGGGCATTTCCTGTCGACGGAAGCCGGCTATGCGGTACTGCATCCGTCCTGCGGTCCTGATAATCCGTGGCTCGCCTTGATAGGAAAAAACGGAAGCGCGAGAACGCACAATTCACCGTTCGGCGCCGGACACAAGCAAGCCAACGAAGGGGCTTTCATCCTGCACGCCGGCGGCGAATTGCTCGTATCTGAACCGGGATATTCCTGTTACGAGCAGCGCGACAGCGTGATGTTCGGGCGAAACCACAACGTCGTGCTTGTCGATGGGAAAGGCGCCGACAGCGTGGGCTTCGGATCCGCCATGTTCGGCGCGGACGCATTCATCGAAGACGCTGTGACCACCGCCCATTTCGGGACCGCATCGGTGCGGAGCGCCTATCAAAATGCCGAAATAGAACGTCATGCGATGTTGTTCTCGTCCGGGGTGGCCGTTCTCGTAGATGAGGCCTCCTCTAACTATGTGCGAACTTACACGCAGCAGATACACGGGATGGGATCCGTGACAGAAGGAACCTGCATCGTGGACACCGCCGCCGGAACCGCCTTATGGACCATCGGCGGCATGACGCTGCGTTCCATCACCCGGACGATACCGGATCAACGCATCACCGAAGCAGCTCAGAAAAAGCATGCTCCGCGCTACAGGGCTTTCGAGCCGCACACCGCGGCATACAACAGCGTGCGCGACCGCGCGGCGGTATTCCTGACCATGCTGCTGCCGGCAGGCCGCGATGAATGCGTGCGCATGGAGGGCGCGCCTCCGGGCGACGGGTGCGCCGTCCGTGTGTCGGGCGGCGCCGTCGAGGCGGCCGCGGCCGTGGCAGCAGAAGGGATTCCACTCGAGATCCGCGCCGGTCCATTCCGGATTTCAACCGAAGCGCGCTTCGCGGCTGCGGAAGCTATCCCTGGCTCCATCACGGCTTGGATGAAAAGCTGCCGGTCACTCAGCATCAACGACACCGTGGTTCTCGTATCAGTTCCGGCATCCGACATACTGTACAGGCGGAGCGGAAATATTCTGGAGATTTCGGCGAATGCGCCGCGCGAGGTCGAGATCGAGATCCCCGGCGCTTTCACGGCGTTCTCGGTCGAAGGAAAGGGCGCCCGTGTCGGACCAGGCGCCGGCGGCGGACTCTGCCTGCATGCGGACGCGGGGATCGCGAGTCTGCGGATCACCCTCGAGTCAGGATCGATATCGGCTGCGAAAGGCGCTACCTCGGCGGCAGGTGTCGCCGTCGCCGCTCTGTTCCCCAATCCGTTCATTGCCGAGAAAGCGGGAGCGGCCGTCTGCCGCGTAACCCTTCCCCCGCGCGAGTCAGGGATACTCAGGATTACGGATCCTTCCGGAAGGGTGCGCTTTGAAAGACGGCTTGAAAAAAGCGATGTTCCCGATCGTATTGTTCGGATAGACGCGGCCGGACTCCCGTCGGGAATATACATTCTGTCCTTGCTGTCGGGCAGGCATTCCGACAAACGCAAATTCCTGATTCTATAGCAAACATTTGCCGCTCATTCGGTTCCCCCGAATGCCTAAACGGCGGCGCTCTCATCGCGGGGGAGCGCCGCCGCACGGTTATACGGCGCCCGAAAGAATCCGCGGAAGGTATCGTCAGGTCAGCACGCCGGCGATGATCAACGCGGCGCCGATGACGAAGCACGCGATGGCGCCATAAAAAAGAGCTTTTACTCCGCTTTCCTTCCCCCGTATCAGGTCTTCTTCGGATTTCACGGTGACGATGAACGGCTTGTTCTTCTCTTCCGGTTTTCGAATCGACAACGAGCCGCCGGCATCCGACGCCTCCCCTATCACGAAGAGTTTCGCGCCCGTCGGGATAATGGACTCGTTATACTGATAGCCGAGTACGCGTCGGCCTCCGAAGCCGGGGAGTTGGAGGGAAAGGGAGAAACTTCCGTGTTTCAGCGCGGTCATGCCCGGCGAATACGGTTCGTAGCGATTCACCGCCGGGATACCGTCAATTTTCGCTCCGGACGGATCGACGGCGATCCTGCCGGTATCATCTTCCAGGAGAAACGGCGCCGATCGCGTATTGGAAGCGACTGTGGCGCTGCCGGTTTGCGTTCTGGTCACCGATCTGCCCTGAGCATCCCTCTCGGTCACTGTTTCCTCGTACCGCTCGGCGACCGACATCGAATAATACACGCACTCCTGTCCGCTGAGTTCGGCCTTCAGCGGCATCTCGGTACGGCATACGCCTTTTACCTCCGCCTGCCGCCTGAAACCTCCTGCGCCGATTTCGACCGCCACTGCCTGTTGCAGTTCCGTCAGTTCCGCGGCGGTGCTGGTTTTGACGAACTTGATATCGAGGAGGCGGTCCTTCTGCTTGTTCCGGAAAACAGCGAGCAGAACGCCGACCGCGACGAGAATTATTCCGATAATCCACATGATTCCGCTCCATCAGACTGGCACATACACCGTATTTGCAATATCCGCCGCGCCCTGCGCCGGGGTCGATACTTCTCGTTTTCCCGGGAGTCGGGACTGCGGCAGAAGGATTTGTTCAGCTCACATCCGGAGGGGCTTAGATCGCCCGGCTATCACCGTTTCCCATCATCGTCGTCATCTTCGTCTTCATCATTCTCGTCGTCGTACTCCTCCATATCGGTTTCGGCATCGAGTATGAGCGCGCTCAGATGAAGCACCGCATCGATCTTGTCATCGGCGATGAATGTCTGCATCAACGAAAGCGCCTGCCCCAGACGTGTTTCGGGTTCGTCCTGGTCGAAAATCGCGTCCAGTACTTCCCTGGCCTCATCGTCCGAAAGGTTGAGGTACCCTTTTTTCAAAGCTTCTTCGAGTGTCATTGTTTTCTCCTGTAGATTGGAATGGAATTGAACATAAGAAACTCCGGGGACACTCGAAACACCGTGTCATGCGGTTGGACTGGAGGGATCCGGTTCCGAGGCGGCGGACGGCGCGTTTTGACGGCATGCGTTCGACCGCTAGATTCTTCACGGAGAGAAATCGATGGACATCCCCGGCGTCAGAGAAATCGACCACACCGCGGACGCGGGCATCAGGATAACGGCGCCGTCGCTGGAATCGCTTTTCACGAGGGCGGCGGAAGGGATGTTCCGACTCGTGCTGCCGCGCGAAGCGGCGTCGGTGACGACGGCGTCGGTCCGGATCGAGATGGAATTCTCGGCGGATACCGCGGAAGAGCTGCTGCGGGACTGGCTTGCGGAACTGCTTTACCGGCACTGCACGGAGCGGATCCTGTTCTCGGATTTCAGGATGCTGAAATTGTCGCAGACATACTTGAAGGCTTCGGCGGTCAGTTCGCCCATGACCTCAGGCGAGCGCGAGGACGCAACCGAAATCAAAGCCGTCACCTGGCACGGACTGAATGTCACGCGGACAGGAGAAGGGTGGACGGCCGAAGTTATTTTCGACACTTGAATCCGGTATCACCACTGCGGGAGCCGACCTTATGGGCATAAACATCGTGCAGCTTGACGAGACGACATGGGAGATACCGCGAAGCGGCGAAATGAGGGTTCCGGGTCGCGTATACGCGAGTTCCGAAATGATGCGCGTCATCAAGCAGGACCGGAGTCTGGAGCAGGTGGCCAACACGGCTCATCTGCCGGGAATAGTCTGCCGGACCCTCGCAATGCCCGACATCCATTGGGGATACGGTTTTCCGATCGGCGGCGTCTGCGCCACCGACGCCGAGGACGGCGTGATTTCCCCCGGCGGAGTGGGGTACGACATAAACTGCGGGGTGCGTCTGATCGCCACCTCCTTATCCGCGGATGATGTCTCCCGCAGAATCAGGCAACTTGTCGAGAGTCTCTTCAAGCGCGTGCCGACCGGTGTCGGCGCTTCCCGCGCGATACCGAAACTTTCAAAGGACGAACTCCGCAGCGTTTGCATCGAAGGCGCATCGTGGGCCATCGAACGTGGATTCGGAGAGAACGGGCATCTCGACTTCATGGAAGAGGGAGGGTGTCTCGAGGGAGCGGATGCAACCGCCGTGGGAGCGCGGCCGTGGGAACGCGGCGCCGACCAGCTGGGAACATTGGGATCTGGCAATCACTTCCTGGAAGTCGGACGGGTGGAGGAAATTTTCGACGCCGCGTCGGCGGCCGTGTTCGGCATCCGGAAGGACGGGATAGTCGTCATGATACATTGCGGTTCTCGCGGATTCGGATATCAGATCTGCGACGATTATCTGAAGGAAGCCATGCATGCCACTCTGAAGCACGGGCTCCGCCTTCCCGACAGACAGTTAGCCTGCGCTCCGCTGCGCAGCGATGAGGGGCGGCGATACATCGGAGCGATGCGATGCGCCGCCAATTACGCCTTCGCCAACCGGCAGGTGATCATGCAGCTTGCGGAGCGGGCTTTCGCTGAAGCTCTCGGGATGCAAGCGCGGGAACTCGGTTTCAGGCTCGTCTACGACATCTGTCACAACATTGCGAAATTCGAAACCCACTTGATCGAGGGCAGCCCCCGCAACGTCTGCGTGCACCGCAAGGGAGCGACGCGAGCATACGGTCCCGGGCATCCGGACATCCCGGAGATTTACCGGAGCGCGGGTCAACCCGTGTTGGTGCCAGGCGACATGGGACGTTACTCATATCTCTGCGCCGGCGCCGACAAGGCGATGCGCGATACTTTCGGCAGTTCATGCCACGGAGCCGGAAGACACATGAGCAGGCACAAAGCGATGGCGGCGGGAAAGGGACGCGACATGATAGCGGAACTGCGCGAGCGCGGTGTGGAAATCAGGGCCACGGGAATGCGCACGATCGCCGAGGAAATGCCCGCTGCCTATAAGGACGTGTCGGACGTGGTAAACGTCATGCATGATGCCGGCATCACTCTCAAGGTCGCGAAGTTCAGGCCTTTGGGCGTGATCAAGGGTTAGGACGCGCCTCCCGCGCGCGCCTCTGCCTTTCCTCGAGCACGCTCCCGTAGGTGACGGCATATTTTCCGAAACGGGCGCGCACCTCGTCGAGTCCGCGGTAAAGGCGGTCGTACTTTTCGCCGTCCTCGCGGAAGAGAAACAACTGTCCATAATCCTCTATAAGATCGGAAGCGCTTATGCCCACAAGTCGGACTCGGACGCGTCGCGTGTACAGCGTCTCGAAACAGCGCTCGGCGACCCGGTAGAGCACATGATCGGCGTTGCTGTAATCGCAGTGCGCGGATTTTGCCGTGGTGACGAAATCCGCGTAGCGGAGCGTGAAGGTGACTGTCCTGGCCAGGAGGTTTCTCCGTCGCAAGTCTTCGCCGACACGCAGCGCCAGATGTTTGAGTGTTGCAAGCACGACGCGCGGTTCGAGGACATCCTCGGCGAAAGTGTGTTCGGCGCCCACGGACTTCCGGCGTCTGTACGGAAGGACGGGCGACATGTCGATGCCGAGCGAATGTTCGTGCAGAGCGCGGCCCGTTGCTCCGTACATATGGGAGAATATCCGGGGAGTCATTCGGGCAATATCGCCGATGCGCCGCATGCCCATAGCGACGAGTTCGCGCTCGAGCACTTCGCCGACGCCCGGCAGCAGCCGCACGGCGTGGGGGGCAAGGAAAGCGGCCTCTACGCCGTCCGGCACGCGCGTATCGCCGGCGCGCTTGCCGACGGTTGTGGCGACTTTTGCCACCAGTTTGTTTCGAGCTATGCCGTATGTGAGCGGCAGGCGAAGTTCGCCCGCAATTCCGCGCTTGATCCTTCCGCTCCATGCGGCCTCATCGCCGATGGCGCGTTCGCAGCCGCTCAAGTCAAGGTAGAATTCGTCCACGGACGCCTTCTCCATCACAGGCGCCTCGTCGGTCAACAGATCGGCCACGCGATCCGAATACTCGGCATAGTGAATGAAGTTCGGATGCAGGAACACGGCCTGCGGACAGAGCTCGTAAGCCCTGCGCAGGGGCATCGCCGAATGCACACCGTAAGCGCGGGCCTCGCGTGAACATCCGGCAACCACCCCCCGCTGATACGGAGTTCCTCCGACTATCACGGGGCGTCCGATCAGCGAAGGATCCAGCAGGCGTTCCACCGACACGAAGAACGTGTCCATGTCGAGGTGCATGCAGCGGGTGGGAGCGGAAGACGAGGGCATGACGTCATAGTTGGCTTTTTGTCTAACCTATAGTACGAAGCCGCGGGTACAAAAACAAGGGCGCCGCATCGTACGATGCGGCGCCCGACTGCGATGCCGTCACATATGACGGCGGACGGAAGTTATTTCTTCTTCGCCTTCGCGGCCGGCTTCTTCGCTGCTGCCTTCTTGACAGGGGCGGCTTTCTTGGTTGCGGCCGGTTTCTTCGCTGCGGCCGGTTTCGTCTTCTTCGCCGGGGCCTTCTTCGCCGGGGCGGCCTTCTTTACCGGAGCGGCTTTCTTGGCCGGAGCGGCTTTCTTGGCCGGAGCGGCCTTCTTTACCGGAGCGGCTTTCTTGGCCGGAGCGGCTTTCTTGGCCGGAGCGGCCTTTTTGGCCGGAGCGGCCTTCTTGGCCGGAGCGGCCTTCTTGGCCGGAGCGGCCTTTTTCGGGGTTGCCATGGTTGCCTCCATGATAGTTTTGGGTTGTGTTATGCCGGGCGCGAACCGCCCGGATTCTTGAGAGTGTGATAGTGTTCTATGCGGAATGCGACGCGCCGATGCGATGCGTCCGAACTTTCCGGAATAAATTTTCCGTCATCGGTTGTCTGCGTGTTATGATAATCCGTAAAAGTCATCCGTAATGGTATTTCATTTGAACTTGTTCCGTGATAACTTCATATGACGGAACGTCCGTGGACGGAAAAAAGTTCTGCGCCATGAAATCCGGAAGAGGACTTTGTTGCTTTGTATCTACACACATTTCAAACTAACGAAAAAAAAATCTGCACAGCAAGATATTTACACGCGCGCGCAGAATTTTTTCGCCGGCTCGACGTTGCCGCAGCTGTGATGATGAACTCATTCGATAATGCGACGGGCGCTGCGCCGAGAGAGGCCCGCTCACTACCAACCTTCCCACACTTTCACAACCGACACGTTTATGACGCGTTGCGCCATTGCCGCATTGCTGTTCCTCGCTTCCTGCGCCCCCGCATCGATGTCCGCGCAGCAGGCAGCGAGGTCCGGTAAAGACCGCGCAGGTCTCGGACTTGCAGCGGGTGTCTCCGCCAACTTTCACTCCGCCGCTTTCGGCGCGCTGCCGGGGATACCGAGCTGTTGCGCTTCCTATGACGGCGGCTCCGGCTTCGGCCCGATGCTTGGCGCTGTTCTGGATATACCGATCGGAATTTCCTGGTCGCTGAATCTGGCCGCTCTGTATTCGGGTCTCTCGGCCGATCTTGTCCGCGAGGAATACATCGGGCCGGTGCTGACGGCAGGCGGGCCGGCGGACGGTTTCGTCGAGCATCGCATCAGATCGTCCACCGCGGCGCTATCGCTCCGGCCAACCGTCGGATACAGACTTTTTGAAAAGGCGCCCTTATATATTTTCACCGGCACGCAGATCGGCTTTCTCACCGCCAACGATTTCGAGCAGGAGGAACGTCTGCTGCGGCCAGAAGGCGCAAGATTTTCCGACGGTTCAATTATCCGGAATACCGCGTCCGGCGCCGTGCCCGAAGGCGGATCGTTGCACGCCGCCTTTGTGGCGGGCATCAGGTATCATTCCCGGCTCTCGACGCTCTGGTCTCTGCAACCCGAGATCGCGGTCAATGCGGCCGTTACTTCCCTGAGCGGAGGCGAAACTTGGCGCGCTTCCGCGGTCACGGCCGGCATAGCGCTTTTGTATCATCCGCCTGAAGCTCCGCCGCCCCCGCCGCCGCCGCCGCCCCCGCCGCCGCCCGTGCTGGCAGCGAAACACTCGATGCACGCGCTGGATGC
>CAYLZD010000046.1:0-22828 GCA_964388275.1 uncultured Chromatiales bacterium | reverse complement strand
AGCCCCGAAGGGGCGAAATAATACAGCCCAGGGCGTCAGCCCTGGGTGAGTGGCCAAGAATAAGGTCGCAGAGCCTCGAAGGGGCGACAGATGGGAAATGATGAATACGGAATGATGAATGGGGAATAGCGCGGTTGAATGGATTACGGGTAGTGCAGGTGCAAGGGGCAAGACCTCTTCTCGCGACTGATGTTCATACACAAGGTCTGTTCAGCGAAACGAAAAAAAATCCGGGGCAGACGCGCATCGTCTACCCCGGACGGGCCGAATTCGTGTGGAAGTCTTTACAGAGCCATGAATTTGCTGATCAGGACGGATGATCCCGAAGAACAACGGAGGAAGTACGGACCCGGTTTAAGTCCGGCGCTGCTCAGCGGGAGAACATGATTTCCGGCTTCGAGTGACAGTCCGGAGGCGAATTCCGCGATTTCTCTACCGTTGACGTCGTAGACGGAGATCGTGATGGTAGCGCTGTGGTTCAGGAAGAGGCGCACTTCGCCGCTTCCCTTGAGGACTGTCGGTGTCACTTCGAGCCGGTCGGCGCCTGCGGCGCCGGCTGCCACATTCACTACAGGCGAATAGTCGTAAGATCCCGACCTGTCGATCTGGCGCAGGCGATAGAAGAGCGCGGAGGAAGGCGGAACACCGGAGAGCCGGTCGGTGAATGAATATGCCCGCGGTGTGTTGGACGTGCCGGCGCCTTCCATGAAGCCGATTTTGGTCCAGGGACCGCTTTCGTTCACACCGCGTTCGATTTCAAAGCCGTAATTGTCGGCTTCGGTCGCCGTTTTCCAGTTCAAGTATACCTTGCCGTCACGGCGGTTTGCGGAGAAGGAAACGAGTTCGACAGGGAACGGTTCCGCGAAAAAGATCTGTATGCTGTGTGTGGTCGTCACCCCGCTGATTGAACCGGATGGAATAGGAGCCAGGCGGAACCACTCGGTTGCGATCGAAGTGATTTGTACATCAGTGAACACAGCCCTCGCATTCGCATTTATTGCCACGGCTGTATGCGTCATGGTCGGACTCGGATCAAAAAGCGAGGACGGAGGCGATTGCGTTTCATTGATCAGCGAGAGCGACACGTTGCCCGCGGCGTAAGAAGCATTGCCCCATTCGTCCTGCAGCTCCAGCACCGGCTGCTGGGACAGAGGCATCCAGCCCTTGTCGCCGATGGGATCCACCACCCACACGAGCTTCGTCGGCGGGCAGGGAGAGACGTCGAAATAATTGCTCTCGACCTGCGGATAGGCGCTTTCGGCTTTCAGTTTGTAGGCGCCGGAATTGCGTATGTGGAAAGTGAGATCGGCGACTCCGTTGAAATTACCCGGACCGCTTCCGATGTTGATGGTTTGAGGCAGATCGGAATTCGCAGGGACTGGCACCGCGCTGAATCCCACCGGTATCTGCGGCAGCAAGCCGATAGTCGTAGGATTACCCGCGCAATCGAGAGTTTTCAGCGTTGCAGTGTAAGTGTCGCAAGCGGTAGCGCTGGCAGGTTGTGTCGTAAAAGCCATGTAGCCGCCGAACGAAAAATCGCCCGGAGTCAGCGTGAGAGTCATGAAGCGGGTTGCCGCCGGGTATGGATTGCCGCCGTTGAAGTTGACGATTCCGTTCATCACCGCCGTGCCGGGAGTCGCTGAAGTTCTGTAGGCATACCGGGTCGGAGTGGAACCGATTATACCGTCGGTCGGACGGGCGTCGATTCCTATGATGTATATCTCGTCAATCTTGTTCGTGTTCTGATTGGACGTGAACTGAACGATGATCGTGCTCGAAGTCACAGTTACGGCGTGTGAACCGATATCTCCATTGGTGGCTGTGAAAATAGACGCGCCGCTCACCGGATTCGCTCTGAACTCCCAGCCATCAGGCGCCGTCACAATAAGCGTAACCCCGTTCTGGTTGGCCGGTATATCATATTTCTCCGTCTCGGCGATATAGAAAGCCACGGCGCTACCCGCGGCGGGCGGTTGCGAACCCCAGGGCTCCGGAAGCAGCAGTTGGCTCCAGGTCCCTCCGCAACTCGCGCTGTAATTGGCCGGCACGGAAAGCGATCCCGGATAGACGACGCATTGGGCCGCGGCCGTCGACCCCGCGGCTGCAAGAATCAAAAAAGTGAAAATCAACCGTTTCATGACAATACTCCTAGGTAACTAAACACCAAATAGATAATATATATCCGAATATTCGTTTGGTCAGAGAGGATCGCCCGACTCGAAACGTGAATAAAAAAGCATGAGTCCGCGCGTCCTTTAAATCCCGGGAGTTTAAACCGGGACGGTAAGAACTTATGTGAACCTCCTGATCACTGTGACAGATGGATCTATTTATTCTCTCACCGTTTTTCTGCTCTGGCACTCTGCTCTTCGAACACCGAGTCATACATTAATGAACCAATTCTCATGCCGAATTTCATCGATTTTAAACACTTCATTCCATGATTATTTTCTTTGCTTCGCTTTTAATTGTTCTGTTTTTATACACTTCACCATATTTGTTCTATAAATGAACAGCCGGCGCCTATCGATTTTCGCTTGATTTCCGCGTAAACTCGGATAATCGACGGCGTTCAATACGTCGGATTCAGAATTGAAAATCGCGCGTCGGCGCCCGCTTGCTGCCGGACGGCAGGCGGCGGATCGACTTCGGACGGAAATACCGCCGATGTCAGCCGTCCTTTATCCATAGAAATACTCGCGTTTGGAGGTAAACCACTGCCGACGTCCGGCTTCTGAGATTCCTGAACAGCTCGCGCAAACCGTTTCTTCCATCCCAGGCCTAACGTCCAAGGCCACGCGCCTAAACTGAAGACCGGCCGTCCCCTGTCGATTCGGGAACGGCCGGTCGAAGAGGTTTTACGAGAGCGTCAGCGGACTATCAGTTTCTTTGTGACGCGACTGTTTCCGTCGCTCAAAGTAAGGAAGTAAAGGCCCGTGTTTCCTACACCTGCCATGAGCGCACTCGAGTAATTCCCGCTGCTATGCATACCTTCGGCCAGCCGTACGACTTCCTTGCCGTAGACGTCGTACAGTACAAGTTCTATGTTCGACGCGCTCGGAACCGAGTAATGTACGGTGGCCGCCTGCTCACTGCTCACAGGATTCGGATAGACCGCATTGAGGGAAAGCGACACCGGCGGTGAGAAACGCACTTCGACGACCGGCGAATAAGTCACACTTCCGTCTCTGTCTATCTGCTTGAGTCGGTAATGGAGGACATTGCCCTGTCCGGCCGCCGTCTCGTCGACAAACGAGTAGGAGCGGGGAGAGTTGACGGTTCCGGCGCCTTCCACGAAGCCGACGCGCGACCAATCCCGGCGCTCGCTGCGGCGCTCCACTTCGAAGCCGTAATTGTTGATCTCGGTGGCGGTTCTCCAGTTCAGCTGCGCGGCGTCGGCGACGGTGCGGGCTGTGAAGCTGACGAGCTGTACGGGCAGCGCGTTGTCGATTTCAAGTATGACCCCGGTGCTGTTGGCATCGTAGGCATAACTTGATGTGTCCCGATACGTGGTAAGCGCGAAGTTCGGCGCGGTGTACAGATCCGGAGGAGGGGGATTGAACGTCGACGGATCCTCGATGAAGGTCTTGAACCGGGCGTATCGAACGGAATTGACCAGCAACTGTCCGCCCAGAGACGAAGTCGCCGCATTGCCGATCCCGATTACCACCTGGTCGTTGGCGGCGTCGAAATATCCCTCGTCAGTATCGGAAGCGTCGGTCAGAGAGGTCCAGTTCGTGCCATCCATCGAAATTTCCATGCTTCCGGGGATGTAGTCCTGATACTGGGGGATAACATCCAGCAGCAGCACCGAGTTGGCGCTCTCGTCGCCGAAGTTATGGATCTCAAAATGATACTGGACGGTACGATTCTCGACTGTGTTCGGAGGAATTCCAACCATCCGGTACGCGGAATACGTATTGGACGCGGCATCGTAAAACAGCTTCTCGGCCTGCACATGCGGTCCGACGAACTCCGTGGCAAAAACCATAACGCCGGGATAGTACTGATCCTGTTGTGTTTCAAAGGTCACGGAGGTGGACGTCGCATTATTCGGCAACACGTTGTTGGCCAGGACCACATCCACGTCGAAGCCCAGTTGGTTGGTATAGTCGGGATTCTTGTTCGAAAACCTGACTCCCTCCTGGGTGATACTGCTGTTGAAATAGTTAGATGAAGGATTAAGCGCATCCGTCATGTAAGTGGCGCCGAGACGCATTCGGTCCTGAGTAAGCCCGGCGTCGCCTTCGAAAACCATGGCACCAACCTTCGTGTAAACATTGCCCGACGCGGGAGTCCTGAATCCGGACAGGTTGATGTTCACCGTCGAACCGCCGGTTGCCACGCTCTGGAAACCATCGAATACCACCATGTTTCTCGAAGGCGAACCGAGGAAGTTCTTGTATATGACCACAAGGGACCAGCCGGAACAAGTCGCCTGATAATCGTACAGAGACACTATGTTTGCGGCGAAGTAATTTCCGCTGCCGTACGCTCTGACAATGCCGGTCATATCGATGAAACCCTGGAAGGCGTACTTGCCACCGATGTTGTAGGTGCTCATGTAGTCCTGTTCAGTGGCGGTATATTCGATATAGGACGACGAGGAATACTTGAATTTGATTTTGTATCTGTTGGCATGGCTGTTTGCAGACACACCGGTTTGAGAATAGTTCGGGATCGTATAGCCCTGCCAGTAAAGCCCCGCCCAGAGAACGCTGTCCTTGGAAACCGGCAGATTGAGGAAAGCTGAACTGGAGTTGAACGTGCTGCCGTCACCATCGACGTCCACATGACGCATATAGTAGGAATCATTGTTCCCGGTGCCGTCATTACCGGCAGCATACCAAGATCCCCAAAAAGTCTTAGAGCCACCCTGCATGTTGACGTTACCGATTATGGTCATATCGCCTTTGGCGTTGAAGCCGGCGCGCTTGCTGAACGTCCGTTGGGCGGTCAGAGTCTGTCCCAGAAACAACATTGCGATCACGGAAATGTAGACAACTGATTTCATGGCTAACCATTGATTTGTTTGAATACCGAAAAAATCCATTGAGTTGGTAATAAAACCTCACAAATCATGCCAGGATTTCCGATCGCCAGGGCTGCTCCGCCTTAGCATTCTGTATCAGCACAAAAGGTCCTTTTGCATGTTTTTTCGTGGATAATCCCTCGAACTTGAGATGCTTGACTCATGCACAACTCTTTGTCAATGACGCGCGTTGTTCAGAATCGGAACAGAGACGCAAGCCATTGACATAATCTGAACATGTCCCGATGAAGCATGGACGGGCCGTTGCTTCCGTAAATACTGTGCTTGCGGGAAATTGCGGCAGCACCACAAACCGAACATCTGTGGAGACTGATGACAGCGCGCAATGACTACAGCAGGCCGTCGCGCCGCTCCCGTCGGGACTTCGCACAGATATATCGGAAATCAAAACAGCATCTCGAGGCCGCTGACCGATTCGCCGGCAGAGGCGTCGGCGCGTCCCCGCTTTCATGCCCTTGTTGCCGATCGACAATGCATGTTGCTATTTCACAAGTCGGGGATTACTTTGCGCCCAAGAGTCGAGTTTTTCGCTCGAGCCCGGAATGAGGCCGGCGGAGCGCTTCTGAACGGAACATTCGTTTGGTTACGATTTCCGCTGTCATCCGAATTGCTCCGGCTACCGGAGTTACAGGTGGGCCTCAATACGGGCGATGCGTGCGGCACATCCCCATGAGCAGGAGGACGGCGTGAAAATACACGCTTTGTTCGGTGTGCGGATATGCAAGTCCGGAGCGACGGTTTGTCGCCTTCATAGACCGTACCGGATGATCTTTTCCGCTCCGGGAGCGGGTGCGCAAAGCTGCCGCGAATCGAGCGGAGAGAAGCGAGGGATGGCATTGCCCGTTCCGCTCGCCGCTTTTCTGCTGCTGAACCTGCTCGTATTGCCCTGCGGCCGAATCGGCGCGCAACTGTCCCTTGCAATAAGAATGGACCCCAGTCCGTCCCCGTACATATCGGACTGGCGCTCGAATCCGAACACGGTGCAGTTCATCGTCACAAATCCACTGCGGACTCCGGCGCTTGTCCGCTTCGACGGTTTCATTGAAGGCGATGCGCGCGGCCGCGTTGCCGAGACCATCCGCGAAGCGAACATACCGCCGGTAAGCGTACCGCCGGGAACCATGATCCTGAACGGCGTCGATGCGCATTTCCTGGAAGAGGGCGCGGTGCGATTTATGGGAACGGCCAGGATGGAGACCGCCAGGTGAGGCCGTCTGCCCGAGGACAACTTCCGGCTCTGTGTGCGCCTTCTCGCATACGATGCGCCGTATTCTTCTCTGTCCGCCGATGTCTGCACGCGCTTCGATATTCGCCTCGTCCCGGCGCCTTCGCTGATCTCCCCCGCCGACACCGCCGTCGTCACTGCGTTCCCCGCTTTCCAGTGGTCCATGGTTCCTCTGGGGAGGGGAAGCATGGCGGAATACGAACTGATGGTCGTTGAACTCGATCCCGGCCAGAAGAACATACACGACGCATTCCAGACGAACATCCCGCTGCTCGCCCGTAGGACCTCCCTGCCGGTGTATCAGTATCTGCCGTCCGATCCGCCGCTCTCGACCGGACGCGGCTACGCATGGCGCGTTCAGGCGATTGACCCTCAGGAGCGGTACTCCTTCGCGAACAACGGGCTCAGCGAGGCGCGGAGCTTCCGCTACGGCCCGGCGACGGCCGCAGCCCCTGCGCCGGCGCAGGTGAACGACGGCCTCGCGGCGGACAGCGACTGGACTCGATACAACACGGCGCTCTCCGCGAACTGGACCTCCGTTCAAGGCGCCGTGAAATACCTGTACGCCATCGGCGGCACGCCGGGCGGCACTGACATACTGGGCTGGACCGACGCCGGCAAGGCCTTGTTTTATACGAAAACGGACTTGAAACTATCGCATTCGAGCACGTATTTCCAGTCCGTGAAGGCGGTCGGCGCCGAGGGAAAGGAGAGCGTCGTTTCAAGCTCCGACGGAATCCGCGTCGACACCTCGAAGCCTTCGTCCATGGTTTCCATACCGCTTCCCGCCGGCAAAGCCACCGCGCTGCTCCTCAATACTACTTCGTTCCTTGTCGCATGGACCGGCGTTGACGACGTGTCTTCCGTCGTCAGTTTCGACGTGCAGTTCAAGCGCAAGGACGACATAACCTGGCAATACTGGCTCAAGAACACCCCGCAGCTTTCATCGCAGTTTTCATCCGCTGTGAGCGGAGCGGGCGGCGACACGGTCTACCAGTTCCGCAGCCGCGCGCGCGACGCCGCCGGAAACGAGTCCGATTTCCAGAACAGTCCCGAAGCGGAGGTCATGATCGATACAAAGGCGCCCGATTCGAAGGTCGCGCCGTTGGACAGCGTGCAGACTTCACTCGCGTTCACAGTCTCGTGGTCCGGAGGCGACCTGGCCTCGGGGATCGAGAGCTATGAGATCGAATACCGCGTCGACGGAGGGGCGTGGCAGACCTGGCTGACAGGGCAGAGCGGCACGGCTCAGGTGTTTACGGCGCAGGCCGGGCGACGCTATGATTTCCGCAGCATAGCCACGGACAGGGCCGGGAACGTGGAAGCCGCGCCCGCGGCCCCTGATGCGAGCACGCGCGTGCCTTCCCCGGTCACAGCCGCTCCCGCGCTCACGGCCAAGGCGGATCCGCCCTCGGACCATGTGACCATTGCCGACGACATGCAGGGCGTGACCGGCGCTCTCGTCACACTATCACTGCAGTCCGCGAAGGACGTCCTCCTGAAGGTCGACGAAGTGTCGTTCGTTTTCTACGACGAGAAAAACGTCCCCTATGATGCGAGGACGGAGAAGCTGGATGCCCCCGTGACGCTGTCGTCGGGACAATCGAAGAACATGGTTTTCTTCCCGGCCGATATGGACGCTTTCCGCGCCTTCGCCGCCAAATCGGGGGTGAATGAGACCGCGCACGACCTGGATGTGACGTTCAAGGGAACCTGGACCGAGAATCTTCCCGACAAACCGAACTATTCGATCGCGTCCAACGTGCTGCGCGTCAAGGCGCGCCATTACAAGAAACTCCCGTCCACTCCCCAGCTGCTGACTCTGACCGTGGAGGCCTATCCGACGGCGATTTCATACAGCCCTGATCGCTTGTCCAACTCTGTGGATATCAAGCTGCATCTCGAAGGCCCGGCCGGGAGCATTGTGACTCTCGATGAGGCGCTGAACGAGTGGCACAATGAAACCGGGCAGCTGTTCGCCTCGCCGAAAGCTCAACTCTCGCCGCCCGTGAGTATCGCAGCCGGCGAGACCGTGGAGAGAAAGGGTGTCAAGCTCGAAATGAGCGCTTCATCCATGGCTAAGGCGCTGGGAGGCGGACAGCAGGCCACGAACACGGTAAGCTTGATATACAGCGGCAAGGACCAGAACGGGAAACCCGTGACCGGAAAACTGAAGACGCCCCTGACGGTGCACTACTACGCCTCCACACCGGATTGGCGCTCCCTGTACGTCTCTTGCGCCGACAAGAAAATCGATTACGATCCGGGCGCGGCCAAGCAGCCGGTATCATTCAGTTTCAACTGGACTTCGTTCGACGAGCTTACGTTGACATCTTACTCGACCGACCTGATAACAGCAGACAAATCAGAAGAGATAATCCATGTCGCCCCGCTGCCGCAACCGCTCGCGTTGAAGCCGGGACCGCAAACCACCGTGATTTCGATGTTCGGCACGCCGGTCTCGATACCGCATATCTCGGTGGACAAAACCTTCCAGATGCCGATTTCCGTTCAGAAAGTCCTGCAGGGGAAGCCGCAGGCATCATTCAGCATCGCCTTCACATTCGACGGCAGGGATTCCAAGGGCCGCGATATCTCGGCTAAAACGGATCCAATACCCTTGAATGTTTTCTCCGCGACTCCTGGAACACTGGCCGTACAGCTCGCACCGGCCCAGCACACCTTCGACGCCGCGCATCTGCAGCGCGCGTGGACCGCGGATCTCACCTTCAATGGTAGCGTTGCGGCGACTTTGGAAGAGATAAAGGTGCACTGGCACGACGACGGCGAAACCTACCTCGAGACCACCGAAGGCGATTTTCCGGACCAGGACGTCCTGTTACAGCCGCCATCCGAAATCAAAAAGGTTTCGATCACGCAGACCGTTTCGGACTATCAGCGCATCAAGGCGCTTCAGAATCCCAAAGTCAACGTCGCTACGGGCTACGGGTACAAGTCGGCCCAGTACAGGATGGCGCTCGAATTCTCGGGAACCGACGCGCTGCAGAGGAAGATATCCGCGAAATCGAACATGGTATCCGTTTTCTTCCAGGATGAGATATACCCGCTGACCATAACGCCTTCTCCCTCTCCGCTGGCGACTTGCGACGAGTTCACCCCGATCCAGTACACCGTCGGTTCGAATGTTCCGTCCGTCGTGACTTTGTCGAAGCGGACCGTGCGCGTGCGCAAGGGAACGACGCTGATGCCGCTGCCGGGCTACGAGGAAAGCTCCGGAGTTACGGACGAGATCATCGCCTTCTCTTCGATGGAGCAGATCCCGGCGAACGGGCTGCTCGTCCACAAGACGAACCTGCACCTCAACCTCCCCTGGCTGCTGGGCATGGAGGAAAGCGCCGCCTGCGCCGCCGAAATCATCTATGACGGCCTGGACGCGCAGGGCAAACCCGTGCAGGGGCGCGTGTTCCTGCCGATCGACGTGTCGAAGCCGAAACAGGCATCGGACACCTCCGCCACCGATCCGGACCTCTACGTCCTGATCCCGAAAGTGGCGGCCGTGAGGACGATAAGCGGAGGAAGCACCGTCGCGGACGCGGGAACGACACGGACGCTGAACGGCGCATTGCAGCTCGTACTTTATCCGACGCCTTTCGATTCTATCAAGACGGGTGTGCTGGCGAGCAACCTCTCGTTCAAGAAAGATCCGTCCAAACCCGGCGGCTGGATCGTGACGGGCGGGTCGTTCGCGACGGAGGGTTCGCAGATAAAACCCGACGTGCTCGAAGTCAAGCTGTTCAAGATCTTTCCCATAAAGGTTCAGAAAATAACCTTCGAGAATTCGCGGCCGGACAAGCTGCTCATCGACAAGTCGAAGCTCTACATCCCGATTCTCGCGAAGACCGTCTATATGACGAATCTCACTCTGGATTCCAGCGGCCTGAACCTGAAGGCGTCGGAGCAGGAGATATCGGAATTCGGATTGACTTTCCGCCTCGCGAACCTCAACGTCAAGTCACAGGGCGGCGCATCGGAGGTATCGTTTTCCGCGGGCGTGCGGCTCTACGGCAAGCCCAAGGCCGACGAACTCTTCAGCGCCAAGCTGACCATCGCTTCGGTCAACGGCAAGAAATCGATCGAGATAACGCCCGATCAGTCGGGTCCGATACGCCTGATAAAGAAGACAGACTACCTGAACTTCGAAAGCTTCTCCTTCAAGGACCTCGGAGACGACAACTGGGTGCTTGCGGCGACTGTCAGCTCGGCCAACCTGCCGGTATTCAGCAAGATGACGGACAAGATCTACGGCAAGGTCACTTTCGAGAGATCGGGAAAGATCACCGGCGAATTGGCTCTCATAAAGGAAACCGCGCCCGGTTACGGACCTCCCGACAAGACATACGTCACCATCGGAAGTCTGGCCGCTATAGACCTGACGTATCTCGGCCTCGTGATAATGGCCGAGAAAAAGCCCGGCTTTGACGAGGAAGGCAAACCCGACACGTCTTACGCCATAAGCTTCGCGCAGAGTTACGTGGGACTCTCGGCGGATTTTTATCTCAATCTCGGCGGGGGAGGAGGTCTGTCGGACACGAAGAACCGCATCGAGTTCGGCAACGCCGCCAAGCCGGGACTCTCCGTGAATTTCGACGGCGATGTCACGGTGAGTTCGGTTTCCCTGGTGCAGAACAAACAGCTCGACCTCGGACCCGTGTACGTCAAGCTCACGACGCTCGGTTTGAGCGTGTATCCGTCGTTCGCGATAGAGCTCTCCGGAGGACTCGGCGTGAACCTCGGGAGCGCCGTCGAAGGGGAGATCGCGATCACCGGATTGAGGATAGATTCTTCCGGCGCGTTCACCAATTTCGCGCAGGCGATAGGGAAGGGCGGCAGCCTGTCGATCATGAAGGTCGTCAAACTGGGCGTCGGCAACGTCAGCTACGACGACAAGCCGTCGGTGCTGAGTTTCGACAAGAGCACAGGCATAGGATCCCAGAAGTCCTCGCTTTCGGTGGACAGCTATTTCAAGATCGAGGGAGCTTTCCTCAGCGTAGGTGAAAACGCCTCGATAGGCAGCGGGGGTTTCGAAAGGCTGCTGGTCTTCACCGCGCAGGGGAAAACCAGCTTCATACTCAACCAGGCGATGTTGAACGTGAAAAACGCCGTTGAGCTTAAGATGGATTTCGAGTACGTCAACCTGCCGCAGGACAACACCAAATATCTCGCGATCGGAGGATCGGCGAAAATCGTGCAGAAGTACGAGGCGGTCGTGTATGGCAAGCTCGGCGAGATCGGAGGGAAGGCTACTTTCGGCCTGTTCCTGGCCGTCAACAATCTGCAGATACCAATAGGACCCATAATGCTCGACGGTTTGGGCGGGGGTTTCTTCTACAATCCGGTTCAAGCCGATATCGACAAGGTGAAGAAACTCGCCGGTTTCACCGAACCGAAGATCAACGCGGAATACACCGCCCTCAAACCGGCGGGGAGCGGCCCCGGTAGTTTCGCCATCTTCCTGTACGCGTCCATCACCGTGGCGGACGAGAACCTGTTCAAGGGCAAGGCCCTGATGACGGTCACAGCCAACTACTGGCAGCTTCAGGCGGAAGTCAAGGCGCTGAAGGAACTCGCCGAAGGATATCTCAGCGTCACGATAAGCTGGAATCCCGAATACTTCGAGGGGACCATACAGTACGGCATTGACGCGTATCTGATCAAGGCCGAAAAAGAGGACAACTATTTCTCGATCTATGCATACTCGAAAAGCAAGTGGGGGGTTGCCGGGAAGACCAGCATAACGCTGCTCTATTTCATCAAAACCACGACGGACTTTTACATAGGATCCCAGGGTTTCCTCTTCGACCTGACCTTCGAGAAAAGCATAGACCTGAAAGTCATTTCGGGCGGAATACGCTACGAGATGATGCTCTGGTGGAGACTGGACGTGAGCTGGGGCGCTTACGCGGCGGTCACCGCGTGGGGGGATTTCCTGGGCGGACTGCTGGGCGCGGAGTTCGGCCTGGAGGGGGCATTCATCGGGGAACCGGAATACGTCGTCTTCGCGGCGGGGCACGTGGAATTCACCGTGCTGTGGGTTATAAGCTGGAGCGGGCGCGTCTGGATAGCGCTCGGCAAGAACGGCTTCGACGGGGGAACCGGAAGCAACAGCAAATACGACGACATAATCAACGACGCGCGCAATCTCGGCAAGCAAATGAAGGACGAGATGCAGTCGCTGGCCGATGAACTGGCCAAGGCCCGCGAGGCCCTGTTCGCCCTGAACGAGGCGCAGGCGGGGGCCGCGGGGAAGGCGCTCGCCGCCGTGATGGAAATGGACGGCAGTTTCGCCGCCGCATTCATTAAAGCCCTGTTCATGATGGCCTTCGACAAGGAAAGGCAACCCAAGGGAAGCTACCCCGCGCTCGACGCCGTGTACGATAACCTCTGGGGACAGGCCGCCGCCATCACGCTCACGACGCAAAAACTGGCGGGCGATTCCGCGGCGGTCGCGGCCTCTTTGAATGCGCTGGCGGCGAAAGAGATGCAGGTGCGCTCCCTGCTCCAGAGCGGCGGCGACCTGATGACTGGAACGCTTCCTTCGTCGGCGAGTCTCGCGAAATACGGCAGCCCCGTCGGTCCGCTGATCTCCGAATCCGTCGACATCGGCGGGAAGACGCAAACCGTGGCCACCGGCTATTCCTGGGACGGAGGCAAGGCGCAACAACTTCAATCGGGAATAGAGGCGGAGAAGCAGGCGGCCGAGACCTATCATGCGCAGCTTCTCAAACTGGCGAGGGAATTCATGTCGAAGCTCAAGAAAATCGACGAGATCCTGTACGGCGGCAGCGCCTCCGTATCCTCCCTCACAGCCGATTACGCGTCCGCGTTCACGCGGATATCCGATTACGGGCTCTCCGCCATGTCCGCCTTCGCCGCCAGGCAGGCGTCCATAATGAAGAAGCTGAACGACACCGAGAGCAGTCGATCGCAGATCGAAGAGGATCTCAAGCGGCACGTCGTAGACCGCTTCCACGAACACCACGCGCTCGACGACAAGCAACTCGCATACGACGATCTCGCGAACGGGAAATACGACGCCTCTCCCCCCGCATTTCCGGAGTTCGACAAGCTGATCAACCAGCGCGTGGATTTCGTCAAGCTGCTGGCCGAGGCGGGCGGCGCCGCCTGGGGCGCCCTGCCGGTGAAATCGGATGACAAACTCTCTTTCAAGGTCAAGGCGTATTACACTCTCGGGCATGGAATCTGGTACGACATCCCTTTCGCGACCTATTACGCCCTCGACGAGAACGCCGGCAACGCCCGGCAATACTTCACCGGGGCCTTCGCCGGCGGGAGCGATTTCTTCCACGCGAAATGGAACGCATTCACAGTGCTTTCCGACGTCGTGTACTCGCGCAAGGCCGGCTTGTATCTTCTGCTCTACGATCTGCTGGACCAGCTGTCCTTCGAGGCGGGAACGAGGGATGAATCCGGTCTGATGGCGGTTCAGGCGGTCATCGATCCCGCCGCGCTGCCAGGCGGGGCGGGCGCAGGGAAGCAGACCGTTCAGACCGGTCCCGCGGTCAAGGGTTCGACTATCCAAACGGGCGCGGCGCAACAGGGCGCCGCCGTTCAAAAGGTCGCGGCGGTGCAGCCCGGCGGCAAATATCCCGTGGCCAAAGTGCTCTCGGGCCAGGATTGGGATTTCGAAAGCGACCGCAAGCACGTCAAGAAACTGCTCGAGGCGCCCAAGATAAAACAGTTCACCGGGCTCATGTACAGCGACGCATCGACACCGAGCAGCGCTCGGCTTACGCTCAACTGGAGCGCGGAGCATCCCGCCGGGATCTCCGAGTATGCCATCGACATACCGGGGTATTCGCAACCGGTGAGCATTCCGGGATCGCCGCCGCAGGCGGACGCATTCCTGGACGGTATGGTCCATCAGATCTCGGATTCCACGGCCGCGCGCCGCATGAAACCGTCGATCGCCCTGTTCGCGGACGTGACTGCGAAGCATTCAGCGATGAAGAGCGGAGCGAAACCACTTGCTGCGACGGCGTCCCTGGTGTCGGCTCTGCCCGCATCCACCGTCATGACCATGTCCGGAGGCCCGCCCGGCGTTTGGAGATCCGTCGCGAATCTGCAGAGCGCGAAGCTGCCTTTCATCCTCGGAGTCCACAAGCCCGGAAGCCGGGAAGTGTGGCTTCGCGCGAGAGGCGCGGGCGGGCTGACAATCGCGCGCAAGGGCACTGTGAATCTCGCTTACGCGTTCGCTCCCGATCCGGGTTCGGGCGCTGATTTCGGAGCGCCGGTCAAGCAATCGGCCTTGTCCGTCATCGATTCCACGCCGCCTTCCAAACCCTCGGTGCACGACCTGGCGGACACGTCGGACAGCCCGAAACTCCTCCGCGTTTCGTGGATCTCGCACGATTTCGAATCGGGAATCGAAGAGGCGCAATACAAGACGGCAACGGTTTCGAAGGGCGTGTTCACCGACGTGACCGGCTGGAAGTCGGCGGCGGGGCGCAACGAACTGAACATACTGCTCGACGAGCCGATGAAGCCCGGTCTCTGGTACGTGGTGAAAGTGAAGGCGAAGAACGGCGCCGGGCTCTGGAGCGAGGAGGGATGCAGCGACGGCATTCAGTACACCGCCGGAGGCAAGGCGCTTCAGAAGTCCTGGATGAAGAATCCCGAGTGAGGATGCCGAAATGCAGATAAAACCGTTCTCCGTATCCGAAAATACACGAAACGCGCCAGGCGCGGGCTTCCGCACGGGCAAGGCGGAATGCCGCAGGGCCGCGCGGCTCGCGGCGGCGATGTTCGCGCTCGCCGCCTGTCTGCAGCCGCTACATGCCCAGAACCGGGCCTTGCCATTCCTCACGGCGGCAACCGACGACGCCGTCCACATACTCCTGGTCCGGATTCCCCGCATGATGGGGGGATTCGCCGTTTCGAGGAAGGATCCGGGCTCGTCGGAATTCGCGCGTTTGCACGCTTCGCCCATAGTCCCGGCCGGCGATCCCGCCGCAGCGCGAGTCCTGCTCGGTGAGGATTATCCCTGGATCGCCCGCGCCCTCCAGGCCGAGGACGAGCACGGAGTCCTGTCGAGGCTGAGATCCGACGCCGGGCTCGCATCGACGCTCTCCTTCGCATGCCGGCCGGCCGCTATCGTCGCGGGGCGTCTGTTCACTGACAGCTCGGTGACGCGCGGGACGCGCTACCGGTACCGCGTGGACATACTGGGCCTCGACGGATCGACGCTCGAAACGCATGAACGCGACGTGACGGCGTCCGGCCGCGCCCCGCTCGAGCCCTCGGGCGTTCGCTGCGAGGCGGGGGACGGCCAGGTCAAGATCGTCTGGGAATACCCGCCGTACCGCGGCGATCCCGCTGATGTCGCGGTAGGTTTCAACATATATCGGACCGAACAGGGCGGCGAGGTCGAGAAAATCAATCCGGTTCTCATACTGAGGCAGGAAAACGTCCGCCATCGCACCGACGCCGGAGTCGAGAACGGCAAGCGATACACTTACCGTGTCAGAGCAGTGGATTTCATCGGACGGGAAAGTCCGTATTCCGCGTCCGCGGACGCGTCGCCCCGCGACCTGACGCCGCCGGCGTTTCCGGCGGGAGTACAGGTCCTTCCGGAAGAGGGCGCCCTGCTCGTGGTATGGAGAATGAACCTCGAGCAGGACCTGTCGCATTACGACGTCTTCCGCGGCGACATGCTGAACGGAGAGTACAGGAAGCTCAACAAGGACCCCATACCCGGCGACAGGACGCGCTACGAGGATCGCGGCGTGCCGGGAGCGGCGCGGTTGTATTACAAGGTCCGGGCGCTGGACAAGGCCGGCAACGCGTCGGAATTCTCGAACGCCGTGTCCGGAATAGCGGCGGACAGCACGCCGCCCGCCTCGCCCGGCGGCCTGGCCGCCTCGTTATCCGGGGACTTCGTCGAGCTGCGCTGGTCGCCCCCCGAGGATGGCGATCTGAGGGGCTGTTACGTGTATCAGCGGGAGAAGGCCGAGGATCGTTACCTGCGCCTCACGGACAAGCCCCTGCCGGCGGGGACCCGCTCCTTCACGGACCGCGGCGTCACCGGCAAGGGAATGCATGCCGGGCGCACGTACGTGTACGCCGTTTCGGCGGTGGACAACGCCTGGAACGAGAGCCGCTACTCGGAAATCGAGATCACGATTCCCGACCGCGAGCCGCCGCTCGCGCCGCTGACCTGCGGCGCCCGCGACGCCGGCGACGGACGCGTCGAAGTCTTCTGGCAGCCCAGCATGTCGCTCGACGTGGCGGGTTACCGCATATATCGAACGGAAGATGGAGGCAAAGCGGCGCTGCTCGCCGCCGCCGGCGCCGGAACATACTCGCTGACCGATTCGACGGCGCGGAACGGCGGGCGCTACGCGTACCATGCGGCGGCGGTGGACGGAGCGGGCAACGAGGGCAAGCGTGCCTCGAGCGCCGCCGTCACACCGCGCGATCTTGCGGCGCCTCCGGCCGTGACGAACATATCTGCGGCCGCATCCCGCGAAGGAGTCACCGTCGCCTGGGATGCGGTGCAGGCGCCGGACCTGGCGGGATACAATATCTACAGATCCGACCTTCCGAACGGCTCGCCCACGAAGGTCAACGCGACATTGTCCGGAGCGACCCGCTTCCTCGACAGGAAGGGCAAGCCGGGCAAATACTACCGCGTCTCGGCGGTCGATGACTCGGGGAACGAGAACATGGAATCGCGCGCCGTCGAAGCCCGCCTCCCCGCGGCGCCGGCGCGGAAGCGGTAGCGCGGATGAAGCGCGATATGCGTCCGGCAATGCGCGCGCCCCGTGTGGCCGCGCTGATCATTATCCTTCTCATCCCGCCGCGGCTCCCCGCACAGCAGCATCCAGATTCCACGGATGCTTGCCCGAAGCCCCGACAAGAAGCAATCGGGAGCGCCGCCGCCGATGGAGAACGGCGCACGGACAGCCTCCGGGCGATGAAGCTCGAGGCGAGCGCCCTCGATCGCGGGGCGGAAGACGCATTCACATGCGCTTCGCGTTTGCGGGCGCTCGAGGCCGCGGGCGACGCGGAGCGCGCGGGCGCCCTTCTTCCGGAATGCATCGATCGCGCGGCCGCCGCGCTCGACGCGGCCCGCAAGGCTTCCCTGTCGCTGCTCCGCGGGCGCGACGCGGAAGCTCGGGACTCGCTGCTTCCCGATGCGCGTCGATTGTACACGATAGCCCGGCGGCTGGATTCGCTTCTCGGCGGGCATTGCGAAAAACTCCTGCGGGCGCGCGGCGCGGCCGCGGCGCGCGACGAATTCGCCGCCCTGGCGGATAGATGGCCGGATGAAACCGCGTTTCCCCTCCATCGCGCGTTCGCCCTCGAACTCATTCCCGACAGCGCCGGCGCCCTTGCCGCCTACGGCCGCATACTCCGCGAGCACCCGACGGAGAAGCGGGCCCATCTCGCCCTCGGCCGCCTGCAGGAAGCGAAGGGCGCGCTCCGTGAAGCCCTGCTTTCGTACAAGCGCGCATTCGCGGTGGACCGTTCCGATTCCGCGGCATGTTCAGCCGTTGTGCGGCTCAGCGAAGGTACCGGCTCCACGCCGGAACTCATCGAGGACTGGCTGGCTATGGCCCGCGCACAGCCCGGCGACACGATGCTGCTCCGGCGCCTGTTGCCGCTTCTCGAACGCGCCGGCCGCGAAACCGACGCCGCGCGCATCCGCGCACAGATACCGGAAAGCCCGGCATCCATACCCTCCGAAAGCGAATAGAAAAGCGCCTTCCGCTCCTCCGCTCCTCCGCTCTTCCGCTCCTCCGCTCCTCCGCTCCTTGTTTCCGTCCCTTAAACCCCGTAAATTTACCCCGCACGCGTAGCTCAGCTGGTAGAGCAGCTGACTCTTAATCAGCGGGTCCGGGGTTCGAGTCCCCGCGCGTGTACGAGAGAAACACGAGAAACCGCCTGGAACGGGCGGTTTCTCTGTTATCGGCGGGTAGTAGGATGCGATACGGATAAAGCAGGCGATTCCTGCCGATGCGTTGGCGCGGTTCGCGGACACGTTTGACTACTGCTTGATCACCAGGATGCGCCGTGCCGTCGAGGCGCCCTGACGCACTTGCACGTAATATGTTCCCGCGGGGATATCCGCAAGCGGGATCGAGACGATATGGTTGGAACTTTTACCCGATGGCTGATGCCTGAGTTCCCGCACTCGGCGACCCGTGAAATCATGCATCGTCACGATGCAATCGCCGCCGTCGGAGGCCGAGAAGCGGATGTGTGCCGGTTGACCGAGCGATCGGGAAAGCGGATTCGGGAAGAGATCGTGTATCGCGATCTTGTCCGCGACGGCGACCGCGGAGACTTCCAACGCAGGCGAGTAGGACGTGCTGCCGTCCCAGTCCGCGATCAGGAGCCGGTAGTACCAGATGCCGCCTTCGCCCGGGGCGTCCTCAACGGAATATGTCCGGGATTCGTGTCCTGTGCGACCCGCCGGAACGAATTGCAGCGCCTCGTATCCGTCACCCGGCCGGCGTGAACGCTGCAATGTGAAGCCCTCGCACGACGTTTCTGCTGCCGTGGTCCAGCGCAGGGAAACGCGGCCGTCCAGCCAGCCGGCCGTGAAGCTGACCAGCTCGACCGGGAGAGACGAGAGACTGTCGCCGACAGCGAACGGGGAGAAGGCGGTGATGCCGGAGACAGAGCGCCGGTACGGGCCTGCGCCGGTCGCCGGACCGGCATTCTGCGTCGGATTCCAACTCGTTCCATCGTAACGGGCGATGAAGCTCGATCCTCTCAGGAACGACGGCTGCTCGTCGGACGCGTTCCACTCGACGGCCAGCTCCGCGACGCTTCCTCCGGCCGCGATCTCGCCGATGTGCCACGTTTGCATGACGATGTTCGCCGGCAGGGGCGATCCGCTGCTGCCGTTTTGCAGCACCCCGTTGCTTACTCGCACACGGAATTCATCCGACGTGCCGGTGTTTTTAAGCCAGAGCGGGGCGTACCGGCTCGCATTGACCCCGACCGGAAACTTCACTGTGTCAGTGCGGCCGGTGGACCCGATGTTGGACTGGCGCAGCTCACCCGTGCCGTTGGTGATGATGAAGCTGCCCGCGTTCCCGCCGATGATTTCGCCGGCGGGTCCTATGGTCAGGGATGCCGAACCGAGTGTGATGTTCCCGCCGGTCAGCTCCAACGACTTCGTGATCTGCATGTCGTTTGTGAGAGTGATGCCCGTCGCGTTGTCCAGCGCCAGGCGGGACAGGGAGATCGAGGGGATGGCGGTCGGCGGCGCGGTGGACGGGGGGATGATGACGGTGTCGTGCAGTGTCGGTACCGCGCAGGGGTGGTTCCAGTTGCCTATCGTGCTCCAGAGGGTGTTGACGGCGCCCGTCCAGGTCAGCGAGGTGGGATTGCCGGAAATGATGGTGAGGTCGGCGCCGTTGTCGGTCCCGTTAGTCGTCGGCGCCGAGGCCGCCACCCGGATGCGATACCCGCTTCCCGCCGGTGTATTGGCGGGTATCGTGACGGATATCGTCCCGGAACCGGTCGCGGTTGTGGCGCCGATCGTGACGGGCGCGGCGAAGCCGCCCGACGCGTTCGACAACTGCGCCGTGAACACGTTGCCGGCAAAAAATCCCGACGCCGTGTACGTGAGCGTGAACGAGGCGCCGGCGCAATGCGTGGTGGTGGTGAGCGCGTTGGTTGTCAGAGTCCTGGCCATGTTCAGGAACGCCACCTGTGACGCGTTCATGGCCGGAATTGCCAGAGTGTCGGTCGCCTGATTGTAGTAGATGTCGGCCGGACCGTTGAATCCGCCGGCGACCACGGCGGGCGTGTTCGTGAACGTGCTGTTGAAGTAATGAATCTGATTCGACCCCCAGTTCGACAAGAAATAGTTGCCCTGTCCATCCGTGGTGATTCCGTCGAGATTGGACAGCGACGTGTTGGCGACCGTCGTCACAGCGGCACTTGGCATGGCGATCGCCTGGACCGGCGAATTCGCGCGGAAGGAAACCAGCAACAGCCGGTTGTTGGCGGCGTCGTACAACAGCCCGTTCGGCGATTGTATGCCCGACGACACGAAGGTCGAGACGGCCTGGGTTGCGATGTTGATCTTGTAGATGCTGTTCGTCTGCGTGTCGCTGATGTAGAGATCGCCGCCCGCCGCCTCGATGTCGTTGAGGAACGAGGATCCCGGGATGGCGACGGTGAACACGTTCGCGGCGTTGGACAGGGCATAGCCGCGCACGGTGGTGACGTCGGCGACGTACACCACGCCGCCGGCGATGACGAGCCCCTTGGGCTGCGTCAATCCGCTCGCGAAGGCGGCGACCGTTCCCGTCAGGCTGCGCTGCAGCAGCTGGCCCGAGCCCGCGTTCGAGATGATGTGCCGCTGTCCGGCGGCGTCATAGGTGACGCTCTCCGGGGAGTTGTACTGCGCGACGACGCCGGGTCCGCGCGGTACGATGAGCAGCAGGGTGGCGAGGAGAGCCGCGCTGAGCGGCACGGTGGATCTGTGCTGAGGCATCGGATGGTCTCGTGGCTGTTGGTCGGGCGTACTTGCGCGAGGTTGCGCGATGCAATGCTACGAAGGCGCGTCCCTCCAGGCAACGTCCATGCCATGAACGGCGCGAATTCCGTCACGAACATCCGCCACCGCCGGTGAACGGCGGGCGCCGGACCGCGGTCAGCCGATCGACAGTTGTGCGATGTACGCCCGAACCGCCTCTCGGTAGGTCTTCCCGATGGGTATCACCTCGTCGCCCACGCGGAGCACCGTATGGTCGACCACCGATACGTGATGCATGTTGACGATGTGCGACTTGTGCACGCGCAGGAACCCGAACGGCGCCAGCCGTCCCTCGATGGCGCGAAGATTCTCCCGCACCATGTACTCCCGCGCCCGCGTGCGAACCACGGCATACTCGCGCAGGCCGGTGATCGACAGCACGTCGTCAGCGGCGATACGCAGGTCGCCGCGGTCCGTGTGAATGAAGAGCAACCCGCCCGGATCCGGAGCGCGCATGGCGGCGCCGTGTCGCCGCAGGACCCTCTCGGCCTTCTGCACGGCGGCGAGAAAGCGCTCGAATGAGAACGGTTTCAGTAGGTAGTCCACCGCGTCGAGGGTGTAGCTCTCGACGGCGTATCGGTCGAAGGCGGTAGTGAAGATCACGAGGGGCGCGTCCGGGAGCGTATGCAGCATCTCGATGCCCGTGATGTCGGGCAGGTGTATGTCGAGCAGGAGTATGTCGACCGGCGTGTCACGCAGGCGCTCGAGCGCCTCCACGGCGGTGGTGCAGCGCCCCGCCAGCGTGAGCCACGGAACGCGCGCGACGTACTTCTCCACGAGGTTGAGCGCCAGGTACTCGTCATCGACCGCGAGGCAACTGCGCTTCACGCGATCCTCACGCGCAGCGCCACAGCGTAGCGGTCCGGGCCTGCGTCGATCTCGAGCGTGTGCGCCCCGTGATACAGCAGGGAGAGCCTGCGACGCACATTGTGCAGGCCGATGCCGCTCGTGGACTCGCGGCTGCCGGTCGAGGGCGTGTTTTCCACATCGAGGGCGAGCGTGCCTCCGGATACGGACAGGCGGATGACGACCGCCGTGCCCGGCGAGTGCAGATCGCCGTGCTTGAACGCGTTTTCCACGAACGGCAGCAGCAGCATGGGATGGACGCGCGCGTCCGGCGTGTCGCAGTCCGCGATGAAGCGGATCCGCTCCTCGTCGGGATACTGCAGGCGCTTGAGCTCGATGTAGCTGTGCAGCTGCGAAACCTCCGCCTCCACCGGCACCGAGTCGCGCTCGAGGCTGGACAGGAGTCGACGCATGAGATCCGACAGGAGCAGCATGGCCTGCGAACCGCGCGCGGGATCGTCGGTGTTGAGCGAGTAGATGTTGTTCATGGTGTTGAACAGGAAGTGCGGGCTGAGCTGCTGTCGCAGCAGCGCCAGTTCCGCCTGCTCGCGCTCCCGGCGCAGGTCCTCGCTCAACCCCTGCATCCTGAACCAGTCGGTGGAGAAGCGGATGCCCGTGCTCAGCGCGATGAAGAAAAGCCCCTCGAAGGCCAGGTAGGGCAGGACCGACAGGCGCTCGTCGAACAGCGCCGTGCCCGTGCCGAGCCAGATATCGAAAAGCCGCGCGTGCAGCAGAAACAGCCCGATCATGCACGCGACGCAGACGAGGACGAGGGCGAGCCATGCGGCATGGCGTCGCGCGGCGAGCAGACGCGGTGTAAGAATCGAGTAATTGACATAAAATCCCAGTGCCATGATGCCGTAGAACGTGGCGGTCTTGGCGATGACTTTTAACAGGCCCGTTTGGTCGACGAAGCCCGGGGGATACGAGAGGATCACGTTGAGAATGAAAAACATCCACCCCGCTGCATGCAGGAGGGGGATTTTGAAGCGTTTCATGGCGCGATGTTACGCCTCTTTCGCGTGGCAAGCAAGCTTCCCGTCACGAAAGGCCCGATGTCGCCCATGAACGGCGCGGTGCGCGCGGGAACTTGTGGATCGCCGGGTGACGGCCTATGTGGAATAGCTGCGCGCGAAGCAACTCATCGGCCGGTATGAAACGGAAG
>CAYLZD010000045.1:0-22981 GCA_964388275.1 uncultured Chromatiales bacterium | reverse complement strand
CGCCCTGCGCTGTGATATACCGCCCCTGCGGGGCTCCAACTCGGTTTGCGTTGGACCGCAATTCGCAGGGCTGACGCCCTGCGCTGTGATATACCGCCCCTGCGGGGCTCAATCGATTAATGGTGTCGCATGTGACCCAGGGCTGACGCCCTGGGCTGTCTCATTTCGCCCCTTCGGGGCTGAATTCATAATTCATCATTCCGCATTCATCATTCCCATCTGCCGCCCCTTCGTGGCTCAATTCATCATTCATCATTCCGCATTCATCATTTCCTCATCGAGTCGTAGACGATTTCCGCTATGTCGCGCACCCGGACGCGGCCGGCTTCACCTTTCTCGCCGACGCCGTCGCTGAGCATGGTCATGCAGAAAGGGCAGGCAGAGGCGATGATTTCCGCGCCCGTGGAGAGGGCTTCCTCGGTTCTTTCCAGGTTCACACGTTTGCCCTCGTTCTCTTCCATGAACATGCGCCCGCCGCCCGCGCCGCAGCAGAGGCCGCGGTCGCCGTTGCGGGGCATTTCGGTCATACGCAATCCGGGGACTTCGGCGATGGCGAGACGGGGATCGTCGTAGATGCCGTTGTAACGGCCGAGATAGCAGCTGTCGTGAAATACGGCGAGGCAGGGCAACGGCTCGACCAGACTTATGATGCCCTGCTCGACCAGCTCCCTCAGGAGTTCGGAGTGATGTATCACGCGGTACTCGCCTCCGAACTGCGGGAATTCGTTTTTAAGGGAGTGGAAACAGTGAGGGCATGCGGTGACTATGTTTTTGACGCTGTATCGGTTCAACGTGTCCACATTCTCCCTGATGAGCATCTGAGCCAGATACTCGTTGCCCGTGCGCCGGGCGGCGTCGCCGTTGCACTTTTCCTCGACGCCGAGTATGGCGAAACGGATGCCCGCCTTCTTCAGGATTTTCGCAAAAGCCACGCTCACTTTCTTGTAGCGGGCGTCATAAGAGCCGGCACAGCCCACCCAGAACAGGTAATCGATGTGCTCGGCGCCGCCGAGCTGCGAAAGTTGAGGTATGTCCAAGCCTTCGGCCCATTGCGTGCGGTCGTCGGGACTGAATTGCCAGGGGGCGAAATTGTTTTCGAGATTCTTGTAGAGGAGTTGCAGCTCTTCCGGGAACTCGCCCTCGGTCAGCACGAGGCCGCGGCGCAGGTCCACTATCTCGTCCACGTGCTCTATCATCACCGGGCATTCCTGCACGCAGGCGCGGCAGGTTGTGCAGGACCAGAGCTCCTGAGGGGAGATGAAGTCGTGAACGAGACGCCGCTCGAAAGCCGGCCCTTCGTTTACGCCTTTCAACAAGAGGTTGCCCTTCTCCTCCAGACGGGCGCGCGTATCGACGATGATTTTCTTCGGAGAAAGGAGCTTGCCGGTGAGATTGGCCGGGCATGAAGCCGTGCAGCGGCCGCATTCCGTGCAGGTATAGCCGTCGAAAAGTTGTTTCCAAGTAAGATCCTCGATGTCCGCCGCGCCGAATTTTTCGGCATTCTCGTCCTCGAGATCCACGGGCGCCAGCGCTCCGTCCCGTTCCGGCGTAATCCCCCTGTTGCTGAAAAACGTGTTCGGTATCGAGGTCAGAACGTGGAAATGCTTGGAATACGGCAGCGCATTCAGGAAGCCGAGCACGAGAACCATGTGTATCCACCAGGAGACCTCGAACAGCGCGCGCGTGCCGTCGCCGCCTGAAAACATGCCCGCAAGCGCCGAACTCAGCGGCCTCCAGGCGGGCGCGAAATCCGCCGCCTCGCCGCAGGCGATGCGGGCCGCGTTCTGGGAGAACATCGAGAGCATGATGAACGCAATGGCGGTCAGAATGAGCGTGGCATCGAGTTGTGACTTCGAGGCTATGTCCCGCACGCGCTTCGGTCCGGCCACATGCCGGCGGAAAAGCGCAGCCGCCACGGCGACCAGCACCACCGCTCCCATCAGGTCTCCGCCGAGCGCGAGGAGATTGTAAGGCAGTCCGAGGAAAGAAAAACCGAGACCCGGCGCCACTCCCTCGAGGATGGATTCCAATACCGCGACGAGAAGCACGAGGAATCCCCAGAAAATTCCGGCGTGCACGGGGCCCGCGATAGAATCCCGGAAGATTTTGGACTGACCGACGGCTACCGACAGCACATTTCCGATCCTCTCGTCCCAGGCGTGAAAACGGTTTTCGGCTTTCCCGAGACGGAGTTTGAATACCACGCGGCGCACGGTAAACGCGAAAAATCCGAAGGAAATGAGTAAAACCGCCCAAAAAACCAAGTTTTTAAGAGGCATTGTCGGCTCCGGCGCTTCATTGATTTCGAGGAGGGAGAATCGCCGCGGCATTTCACGCGGCTTTGGAGACGAATGATAGCAAGACCGCCGCCGTTTTCCAAGACTTGCATCTTTTCCCGTGATGATGTAGATTCCGAGCCGGTAATGAGTCCGCCATCTTATGGACACTGAATCTATACCCAACCATTTTTCCCTCTCCGTTCAGGAGGATGAGCATAGAGCCTTTTGAAGGCATGACAAGCCCTCTCGCGATATTCGGACCTTGGCCTTATAATCCTTTACTGCGTGTGAGGATATGTTCCGGAAGGTCCGTGGCGGGAAGGGGATCCGACAACGGAACGTTTGAACGCCGGCTGATCATTTCGCTTCTTATTCCATGAAGGATTCACCACAGCAGCACTGAGAACCCGCCGGATGCCTGCGGAGGCATGCAGCCGGATCTCAACTGCTCCCGTGTTGAATTCCCGTCGAGTTCGTGACGTGTAAGCGGGCGTATCAGGCGTTTCTTCACCGAAGAAATGACGTGAAGGAACACTGTATGAAGAAAGCACGCGATGTTTTAGTCTCTTTTTTACCGTTCACGGCGATCCTGCTGATGATTCAGGGCTGCGCGTCTCTGGAACCGCTTCCCCGCTTCCGAACCTCCTCCACTTCCTTCGCTCCAGACCAACTCCCTCTCGCCAAACGTTCCACGTCCGATCTGCTCGATCCCACAAAGGTCGGCGCGTATTCCCTTATCAAGGAAGAAGCCTTAAGCGCGGCCGAAAAGGAAAGCGTTGGAGCGGAAAAAAATCTTGTGATCGTCAATCGTTCCTGGTCCGGCGCCGCCTCGCGCCGCGATGTGGTGGGACTCGACAGGGAGGATCTGGAAGAAGATCTGGCGTCCAATGAGGAATTCGGCGCCGAGGAGCCGGAAGCCGAGGAGGCCGTGGTGCAGAAACTGATCAGGCACGATCAGGCCGCCAAGGAAATCGACGAAACAGTGGAGACGAACCCGGCCGTCAATCGTGTGGACATGATGAAGGAGATAGTCAACCTGCTCGGCAATCCGTATCGCTACGGCGGCATGAATGCCGTGCGCGGTCTCGACTGCTCGGCTTTCGTCGGCACGATATATTCACGGGCTTTCGGCGTCCGTCTGCCGCGCAGTTCGAGCGAGCAGTTCGGCGCCGGACACAAAATCCGCAAGGACGATCTGAAAGCCGGCGATCTCGTCTTCTTCAAAACCCGCCGCCGCCGCGCCCCTGTTTCGCATGTCGGCATATACGTCGGACAGAATCTCTTCGCGCATGCCAGCACCCGGCACGGTGTCATTATTTCGCCCATCGATCAGGGTTACTATCAGCGCACATTCGTCGGAGCGCGTCGCGTGCTCACCAGCAGCCTGACCGAGCTCAAACGGCCCTGACCTCGAAATTCCGCTTCATCCCGCCCGCCACCAAAAAGGCGGGCGTTTTTTTTATTGCCTCCGACGCCCGCGGCCGGACAGGCGGACATAGCGAATGCTGACCGCAGGAGTTCCAACTACGGAGACCACCGGAATCGTCCGGGCCGGACGGTAACGCCGCGGAATTCAGACCGCGCAGTTTCCGTCGCGGGGAATCCTTTCGCAGGCCTCGGCCAGCGCCTGCAATTCCTCTCCCGTAAAGAGCGCCTGCGCCGCCTCGAACAGCACGCGCTCCTCGAAGCGAATGTGCCTTTCGAGCATTTCGGCAAAGCGGAGGAGATCCTCGCCCGAACGGCATGCTCCGGGAAGCGCCGTCGCTCGTTTCAGAGGCTTCGATTCGCCGTTCACCTTCTCCATGTTTCAACTCCCGTTCGTTTCACGGCACAAGGCTGAGCCACAAGATACCGGTCGCGAGCGTGAGTATGGTTATGGGCACGCCCGCCTTGAGATACTCGAGAAAGGAAATGGGCGCTCCGCGCACGCCGGCCGACTCGGCGACTATGAGATTGGCCACGGAACCGAGCAGAGTGAGGTTCCCCGCAAGTGTGCTGGACATCGCGAGAGCCAGCCATGCGCGCTGGGGATCGGCGAGACCCGCTATGAAGGGACGGAACAGCAGCACAGCCGGCACGTTGGATACGATGTTGCTGAGACCGGCGGCGATCACCGACAGCGGCGCGATGCCTTCGCCCATGGCAGGCCTCAGGGCGGCGAACAGGCGCCCCGAAATGCCCGAGCTCTCGAGTGCGCCGGTCACCACGAAGAGCACCGAGAAAAAAACAAGCAGGGACCAGTCGAGTTCCCTGAAGACCCGCGCAGGTTTCAGCCGTCTCGTGGTTAAGAGTATCGCGGCCGCCGAAAGCGCCGCGAGAGGCACGGGCACTCCCGACACGAAAGCCGCAAGCATGACCGAAACCGCGAAAACGCTTTTGCGCAGCAGCGGTTTGTAGGGACGAACCACGAGATCCGGTCCGCTTTCGAATACCGCGCGCGCGAACTCGCGGCGGTAAACCAGCACGATTATCGCCCAGGCGATGCCCATGCCGGCGAGGGCGACGGGAGCGAGATAGGAGGCGAAAGTCAGATACGGAATACCCGACGAAACGCCTATGAGCATGTTCTGCGGGTTGCCGACGATAGTGGCGGTGGAACCGATGTTCGCGGAGGTCATGAGTCCGATCAGGTACGGCATCGGCCGGCGTCCGAGGGCGCGGGCTGTTTCCAGAACCAGAGGAGCGAACATCAGTACCACAACATCATTCAGGAACAGAGCGGACGATGCCCCGGATACCGAAATGACCAGCGCCAGAAGAATTTTCGGCGAGCGCGCCAGCCGCGTCACCCGGCTTATCACGAGACCGAAAAAACCCGAAACGCTGAGATTCACGGAAATAATCATCGTCGCGAACAGCAAGGCGATGATGTTCATGTCGATGGAGTCGAAAGCTTCGTCCAGCGTCATGGCGCCCACGGCGACGAGCAGTGTGGCGCCCACCAGCGTTATTGTGGCCCGGTTCATCCTCATCCGCGGATAATGCCCGAGCGCCACGCCGAAAAGCGTCAATGCCGCGATTACGATTGTCGTCAGTTCAAGGAAAGTCAATCGTCAGTCCGTATTCAATCCGCTCATGAAAATCAATCGCGGCAGGAATAATGAACAGGGATCCCGTCCATCAGTTGAACGGTCGAACGCCGCTTATTTGAACCATCTTTTCACAAAGGCTCCATCGCTTTCAACGCGTCGACCTGCGCGGCTGTGCCTATCACTATCAGCAGATCGCCGCCGAATAAACTCTGTTGAGGCAGGATGGCGGTTATTTCCTCTTCACCACGGCGGATTCCGATCAGCGTGGCGCCGAAGTTCTTCCGGAAATTGATGTCGGCGATCGTTTTGCCCGAGATTGCGGAATCGCCGGCGACGCGGATCTCGGCCAGTTCGAATCTGTCGGAATCGCCCGGCGCCTGACGTATGTCCAAGCGGTTGAGCAACAGTTCCGCCTCGTGAAGTCCGTCAGGCGGACCCGTCATGATCAGCCGGTCTCCCGGATAAACCTGAAAATCCGGTCCGGGATCGTAATTGATCAGACCGGCCCGGCTGACGGCGAGCACGGAGACGCCGGCCGCCTCCTGCAAAGGCAGCTCACGGAGCGTCTTGCCGGCTGCCGAGGCCTCGGAACGTATTCGCACTTCGCTGAAGGCCACAGGCCAGTCGACATCCGGAGGCAGAAGGTCCATGGCATGGGTGAGTGAATCGGCCGCCTGTTCCGCCGCGTCGGCATAGGGCTTGAAAACGATGCGGACGCCGGCGCTCTCGTAGAATTCCGCCTCCCGCTGCGTGGAAGCGGTGACCGCGATCTTGCCGTCATAGCCCCGGTTCTGCAGATGGCGCAACAGCGCGAGGTTCAGTTCCCTGGATCTGACGGAACTGACCACCCATCCCGGCTTGCGCGCGCACAGCTGTTCGTAAACGTCGGGATCGCTCATGTCGCCGTAGACGACCCGCATTCCGCGCGTGCGCCAGCGCTTCAGGGCGGAAGGATCGAAATCCACACCGGTCACGATCATGTTCCTCCTGAGGAGATATTCGGCGAGTCCGCTCCCGTAATTGCCCAGCCCCACGAGCACCACATCCGCGGGCCGTTCGTCGTCGCCGGATCCGATCTCGCTTTCACGGTATGGATTGCGCCTCTCGAATATCTTTAACATCCCCGACAGCATCTTGTACAGGGACCCGGAATACAAGATCATGTAGGTCGAGGCGAAGATCGTGGCGACGCCTACGAGTGTTATCAGGCCCATGGTTTCCTTGTCGATGTGCCCGAGACTGAGACCCAGCGCAGCGACGATGAGCGAAAACTCGCTGATCTGCGCGACGGTCAAGCCCGCGAGAAACGACGTGCGGCGGCGGTATCCCATGGCGCCCATGATGATGAGAACTATGAGCGGATTCCCGACAAGAACGAAGATTGAGAACACCGCGGAAGGCAGGATCTGGCCGCCCACCGTCGACCAATCCAGCCGCGCGCCGAGATCGATGAAGAAGAACAGAAGCAGAAAATCCCTGATGCTCGACAGGCGCGACCCGATGGCATCGCGATAACCGGTCGACGCCAGGGAGACGCCGGCCAGGAAAGCGCCGACTTCCTTCGTGAATCCGAGAAGTTCCGCGCCGGCGCCGAGACACACCGCCCACGAGATCGCGAACAGTAAGAGAAGCTCCTGCGAGTGAGCGAGGCGCTCCACGAAAGCCGGGAGAACCCACTTCATCAGAATCCCGGTCACGGCGAGCATGCCTATGCCCTTGATCAGCACGATCGCGGCGCTCATGAACACGGACACGCCCTGGGCCGGGGCCGATCCGAGGGTCGTCAGGCCGACCAATGCCAGTATGGCCGCTATGTCCTGCACTATCAGAAATCCCACGGCGATCTGACCGTGCAGCGAATCGATTTCCTTCTTGTCGGACAGGAGCTTGACGATGATGATGGTGCTGGAAAACGTCAGCGCAACCGACACATACGCGGCGTTGATCGTCTGCATACCCATGGCGAGAGCTATGCCGAAGCCGACGGCGGAAGTGAACACGATCTGTCCGATACCGGTGGCCAGCGCCACGGGCCCGATAGTGCGGATCAGGCCGAGATCCAGTTTGAGTCCGACGATGAACAGCAGGAAAGCTATCCCCATGTTGGCCAGCAGTTCGATTTGCTTGTGGCTGGACACTATGCCGAGACCGGCCGGACCGGCGAGTATGCCCGCCGCCAGGAACATGATGAGCAGCGGCTGCTTCAGCTTCCAGCCGGCCAATCCCAGAAGAGTGGCTATGGTCAGTATCGCGGCTATTTCCAGAAAGGCGCCTTCGAACGGCATGCTGGCTTCCTCCTTCTGAAATATACTTCATAGAGGCGTGCCTTGCGACATCCGGGATACAGGTCTCGCTGCGCCTGATACGCGACGACTCCGGCGTACGGCCGTCAAGGAAGAACGGCGAAGGTGCCTCCTTCGCCGTTCGGGTTTTGGGTGGGGTATGAAGAAGAGATCTATGAACATCCGTTGGTCGAACCGCAATCCTCGCAGACCGTGCAGGTGCCGTTCCGTTTCACCCGCGAGGAACCGCAAGCGGAGCACATCTCGCCGGTATATCCCTGGGCTTTGGCGATGAGGATTTTGCCGCTCTCCTGGGATACCTGCCGGCGGGGCGCCTCCTCCCTTTTCGGCAGCACTGGAGGCGTACCGGAAGTCGCGAAGGGCTTTTCGAGAGGTTCGTCCACCGACTTGACGTGCACGAAATCCGTGCGCTGAAGATATTCGTATCCCAGCACACGGAATACGTAGTCGAGTATGGACGTCGCGTTTTTGATGGCCTCGTGGCCTATGACCGCGCCCGCGGGTTCGAAGCGGGTGAAGGTGAAGGAATCGACGAGTTCTTCGAGCGGCATGCCGTATTGCAGGGATTTGGAAGCCAGCACCGCGAAGCAGTTCAACAGCCCCTTGAACGAGGCGCCTTCCTTGTACATGTCGATGAATATTTCGCCGAGCGCGCCGTCCTCGTACTCACCGGTGCGGAGGAAAACCTTGTGACCGCCGACCACGGCTTCGCGCACGAAACCCGTGCGTCTGGCCGGCAGTTTGCGGCGCTGCGCCCGGAAAGCGGCCTTTTCCATCTTCTCCTGCACGTCTTTCGGACCCACCTGTTCGTCGAAGATGGCCTCGTCGCCCATCTCAACAAGGGCTTCCGCCTCGGGGTCGCTGATCGTGTTGAGCGGCTGCGAAAGCTTCGATCCGTCCCTGTACAGAGCGTTCGCCTTGAGCATCAGCTTCCACGAGAGCATGTAGGCGCGTTTCACGTCCTCCACGGCGGCATCGGCCGGCATGTTGATGGTTTTCGAGATGGCGCCGGAAATGAAAGGCTGCACGGCGGCCATCATGCGTATGTGTCCCTCGGCCGAGATGAAGCGGACTCCTCTCTTGCCGCAGCGGTTCGCGGTGTCGAAAACCGGCAGATCGCTGCCTCGCAATTGCGGCGCGCCTTCCATCATCATCGTGCCGCAGACGTATTCGTTTGCGCGTTCCACCTGTTCGGCGCTGAAACCCAGCGCCCGCAGCATGTCGAATTGCGGATCTTCGAGCTGCTCGCGCGTGAAACCGAGCTTCAGGCAGGCGTCCTCGCCGATTATCCATTTGTTGAAGGCGAATTTCAGGTCGAATACGGTGTCGAGATGCTTCTCTATCTTTTCAAAGGTCTCGGTAGTGAAACCCTTGGCGAGAAGAGAATCCCTGTTGATCTCCGGGCAGCCGGCGAGCGTGCCGTGCCCCTTGACGTACTTCTCGATGTCCTCGATCTGTTTTTCCGAATATCCCAGGTAATCCAGAGCTTTGGGCACCGATTGATTCACGATCTTGAAGTAGCCGCCGCCGGCGAGTTTCTTGTATTTGACGATGGCGAAATCCGGTTCGACGCCGGTCGTGTCGCAATCCATCACAAGCCCGATGGTGCCCGTGGGCGCCAGGACGCTCACCTGCGCGTTTCGGAAGCCGTGTTTCCCGCCTGTTTCCAAGGCCTTGTCCCAGCTCTGCCGGGCGGCGGTGAGAAGCGATTCGGGACAGAGGTTCGCATCGATGCCCATGGGCGTGATGGACAGCTCTTCGTATTGATTCGGAGGCACGTTGTACGCTGCGCGGCGGTGATTCCTGATCACGCGCAGCATGTGCTCGCGGTTGGGCGTGAAGCGCGGGAAGGGTCCGACATCGGCGGCCATTTCCGCTGAGGCGGCGTAAGCTTCGCCGGTCATCAAGGCCGTGACCCCCCCCGCTATGGCCCGGCCCTTTTCACTGTCGTAAGGGACGCCGGCTATCATCAGGACGGTGCCGAGGTTGGCGTAACCCAGGCCGAGCGTCCTGAACTGCCAGCTTTTCAGCGCGATGGACCTGCTGGGGAACTGGGCCATCAGCACGGAGATTTCCAGCGTGAGCGTCCAGATGCGCACGGCGTGCCGGAAGGATTCGACGTCGAACTCGTGCCTTTTTTCGTTCCAGAAATGGCGCAGGTTGAGAGAGGCGAGATTGCAGGCGGTATCGTCGAGGAACATGTACTCCGAGCAGGGATTGCTGGCGTTTATGCGGCCGTCCTCGGGGCAGGTGTGCCACTCGTTTATGGTCGTGTCGTACTGCAGGCCGGGATCGGCGGAGGCCCAGGCGGCGTATCCTATGCTGTTCCAGAGATCTCGGGCTTTGAGGGTTTTCGCCGTGAGCCCGTCCGTGCGGCGCTTCAGTTCCCAGGCGCCGTCCTTCTCGACGGCTTCGAGGAAGGAGTTGGTCACCCTGACTGAGTTATTGGAATTCTGACCGCTGACGGTCAGATAGGCGTCGGATTCGTAATGCGTGTCGAATTCTTTGATATCGAACTCGCCATAACCCTGTTCGGCGAGTTGCAGCGCCCTGTATATGTAATTTTCCTGCGCTCCCGCCGCCTTGGCCCGCAGAATGGCGCGTTCCAGTGTCTTGTTGACACGAATATCCGTGCTCTTGCCTTCCTCCGCCGCGCGTATGATTTCGTTGAGGTGGCGGCGGTTGATGCGGCTGCCGCTCACCAGCGCGGCCACCTTCTGCTCCTCGAGCGCCTTCCAGTTGATGTACTCCTCGATATCCGGATGGTCGGCGTTCACGACCACCATTTTGGCGGCGCGTCTCGTGGTGCCGCCGGACTTTATGGCGCCCGCGGCCCTGTCGTTGATCTTGAGGAAGGACATCAGTCCCGAGGAAGCGCCGCCTCCCGACAGGGATTCGCTTTTTCCGCGCAGCGAACTGAAGTTGGTGCCGGTTCCCGATCCGTATTTGAAGATGCGCGCCTCGCGCGTGACGAGATCGAATATGCCGCCCTCGTTGACCAAGTCGTCGTTCACGGATTGTATGAAGCAGGCATGGGGTTGCGGCCGGGTGTAGGCGTCCTCCGACTGCCTGAGCTCGCCGGTTTCATGCTCGGCGAAGAAATGCCCCTGCGGGCTGCCCTTTATGCCGTAAGCCCATGCGAGGCCGGTGTTGAACCATTGAGGCGAATTCGGCGCCGCCATCTGCTGCAGTAAAGTAAAGGCCGTTTCGTCGTAGTAATTCCGTGCGTCTTCCTCCGAATCGAAATAGCCGTACGCCTTCCCCCACTCGGTCCAGCAGCCGACCATGCGATGCACGACCTGGCGCACACTGTTTTCGCCGCCCAGCCGGGGAGTGCCGTCCTCGTTGAGCATCGGCGAGCCGTCGGGATTGAGCTGCGGCACGCCGGCTTTCCGGAAGTATTTCTGGGCCAGTATATCCGTGGCCATCTGCGACCAGTGCGAGGGGACCTCTATGTTGTGCAATTCGAATACGACGCTGCCGTCGGGATTCCGCAGCACCGAGGTGCGGCGGGTATAGGAGAAGCAGTCGTAGGCACTCTGGCCGGGTTTGGTAAAACGGCGTTCGATTTTCATGGGAGCGGCAGTTTGACGTCCTGATAAGCGCCGTACAGCGGGCGCGGATGTATTATTTCTTCGTAAAATTCGCTTGCGGTGGACGAACCTTACAGCAGAATTCTCACCCCTCCTGAACTGTTTTTCGTCAGGACCTTATGTCAGGATTTCCGGGTTAGGAGACTTCTGATCGGTTCGTAAAACGACCGGGTTGAAATATACATCCGCTTTCCGAGCTTGTCAAGAAAAACCTTGCTTGCATTTAAGGCTTAACTTGATCAGAACGCGGCTTAAATATTGCAAACAAATCGATTAAAGTCAAGTAAAATTTCATGTATTACTTGAAGTACTTGCCTTCCCAAAGCCCGATGCCTCTTATCCGAGGCGGACTTATCCGGTGGAAAAAGACCCGAGAAGCGTTTTTCTCGAGGCGCCGGTGACCCTCGGGAGGTTGGTGGCGTTGCCGTGCAGCCATTCGTTGGCCAGCACGGCGAAGCAGACGCTCTCCCTGGCCGCGGCCGGCATTCCGAGCTCGTCGAAAGGCCTGATCACGGCGCCGGACAGGCTGTGCCGCAGGCCTTCGGTGAAAAAGAGGTTTTTCGCTCCGCCGCCTCCTATATAGAGGACGGGTTTCCGTTCCGGGCTTGCGAGGATCGAAGCCGCCCGGGCTATGCCTCGCACGGTGAATTCGGACGCCGTGGCCACCAGATCGGCTGGAGAGGCGAGCTCCAGGTCGCGCGCGATCTGAAGGAAGTTCTCGAGGAACCTGCCTCCGAACGCTTCCCGGCCGGTGGATTTCGGCGCTTTTCGCGCGAAAAACGGATGCGAGAACATCCAGGAGAGCAGATCGGCGTTGACCCTGCCGGTGCGCGCGACCGCCCCGCCTTCATCGAACTCCCGCCCGAAAAAGCGCCGCATCAGAGAGTCGGCGATCATGTTGCCCGGACCGGTATCCATGGCGAGCACGTCGTCCTCGCCGCAACCGGCCGGCAGCCAGGTCAGGTTCGCTATGCCGCCGATATTGAGGATTATACGGTCCTCTTTTACGGATCTGAACAGAATGTAATCCGCGTATGGAACGAGCGGCGCGCCCTGACCGCCGAGCGCCATATCCGCCGAGCGGAAGTCGTGCAGCACAGGAACGCCGAGCAGAGCCGCGAGCATGGGTCCGCTGCCGGCCTGCATAGTCGAACGCACCTCGTGCCTCCCCAGTTTGTACGTTTCCGGTATGTGGTGCAGGGTCTGTCCGTGAAGCCCTATCAAGTCGATACCGGACACGCCAAGCCCGGCTTCCGAGCAGGCATGCCTCACGGCGTCGGCATAGAGCTCCGCCAGCGCCGCATGCAGCACGCAGACGTCGTACACGTTGCTGCTCGAGACTTCCGACGCGGAGAAGACCAGCTGCTGCGCTTCCTCGGGGAAAAGCGTCTCGGAATAATGCACGAGCTCCATTTCCGTGCCCGCGCCCCCGCCTCGCAAGCGCACGAGAGCGGTGTCGATCGCATCGACGGAAGTGCCCGACATGATGCCGCAAACGAGACGGGGCTCCTTCGTGGCAAGCGCGGTCAATATGTCGAGCGGCGAACGGGGCACTGTCAGGCGGTTGTATTGTTGGTTGATTATTATCAGCGAAAATGGAGCAAGCGGAGAGTCAATTGCAAGGGGGGGGGGGAGAGAATGAGGCGTCAGGGACGCAGACATGCTACATCGTGGAGCGACCGGCGCAGAATGCGCACAAGATTACCCTTGAAGAGACTCAATGAGAAAGCGTCAGGCAAAGTCATCGGATTTGAATTAATCCGACCGCATGACAGGTCATCAACACCATCGATGCCTTGATACAGCTGCCGGATAACAACGGGCGCGAGGGTTTGATTGATCGGAATACTTAGCTTAGACGGTTTAATTTGGCGGTACCGTCCGGCGTCGGACCGTAGAGCGTGGCTACGGCGGTGTCGAGTTGCGCTTCCAGTGCACTGATATCGGCTGCGTGGTTGGCGCCTTTGAGGATGAGGATTTGATCAACTAAATCTATTATGGGTTTTTGTTGAGTAGCGGTCACGTCGGGGATGGGGAGCTTTTTCCAGTCGTCCGGGTAGAGGTGTATGTTGCTTCGTCGGTTCGCGCGGAGAAAGTCGCGGGCGCTGCTGGAGTTCATCACGCCGAGCAGGTATTTCACAGCGAAGCGGCGGCTTATGTCCTCCAGTTCCTCGCGCTGCGGTAGGTCTGGGCGAGGTGGTTTTTCACCACGATAACGAGCTGCCTTTTTCAGTGAGTTGTTGCGGACACCGTGCAGAGAATGCCACGGGACGAACGACCAAGCGGAATGATTGTGGAAGAGTTGGGCGTTGTCGTAAGCGACGCGAAGCCGTTCAACGCCAGCAGACATATCCACTGAGATGACTTTCTCCGTGACGGTATAGATTTGTGGAAATGTTGGGCGACTAAAAAGTCCTGGAGCGCGAGCGGTCCCCCATTCAAGCCATTTCTGGTCTACAGGAAGCCATCGATCAAGATACTTTCCCTCAACGAACGGTTTCGGATGCTTCACGTCCTTTTTTTCTGAAACCAAATCTTTTAACTCGAATTGACCACGAGCTTTCTTTTCGTCAGCATGAACAACCATACCCTTACTTATATAGCAGATCCAATCCAAGGAGTACGATTTGCACGCGAAGGACTGGGCTGCTGCAGCCTCGGGAAAAAAAACACGATGTGTCAGCCTCGACTGCTCATCCGTCGGTAACGCAATGACTTCGCCAAACGTCTCCCGGTGTAAGCGCCTCTGCGGCTTCGACTTGGTGCCGTCAGTATGCTGGAAAAAAGTGATAACGTTGTGGACCGCGGCGTCGAATATTTTCAATTCGCCGCAGAAATCGAGGCGGAGTATGCGGGAGTGTTTGAGGAACCAGTTTTGCGGCTTCTCGGCGTATTTTGAATGGCAGAAGGCATCCGAGACAATCATAGTGCTGACGCCGCCGGTGCGTAGCAGCTTGTAGGAGCGTTCGAGGAAGGGTACGAACAGATCCCACTTTTCTCAGAGCGTTTCGTATTGTTTGCTGGCGAGGATGGCTTTGCGTTGGGCGATGTTTGCTTCGCTCTGCTCGTCGGCACGAACGTAGGGTGGATTGCCGATGGTGATGTCGAAGCCGTGGGCCACGGAGACGCCAAACATCCAATGAGGATCGAAGAAGTCGGCGGAGTATTGCGGGTCGAAGGGATCCCACGTGGCGACATGCTTTGATTTCGCAGGTGTCATCACGCTGCCGGCGAGAATGCCGGCCATTTCCTTGCGGAGCGCTTTTACTTTACTCTGAACGGCGAGCTTCTGGTCGCGGCGCTGGATGGAGAAATGGCTGTGGTAGAGATTTTCTATCTCCGTTTCGATTTTGTAAACCCGAGGAGGAACAAGCTCCGTTTGATTCATCTCCGGCAACCCGATCAGTGTATTCGCCGCAACAAACTTGGTTTCCAGATTCGGCAGCGGGCGTATGCCGTGATTCTTCGCTTTGTCGCGGTTGGTTTTCTGGTCGCAGACGAGTGAGATGAAGAAGCGGAGCTTGGTGATCTGTATTGCGATGGGTTGTATGTCCACGCCGTAGAGGCAATTTTCTATGAGGTAAAGCTTGCGTCCGTAATCGTCGTTGTTGTCGGCGAAGGCGCGCTCGAGTTCCTCGCGCATGGGGGCGGAGTCGAGTTTCTGCAGCTGGGTTTGCTTCCAGCGCTCGTTGTCGGGATCGAGCTTGCCGAGAATATAGACGAGTTTGTGCAGGGCGCCCATGGGAAAGGCGCCTGAGCCGCAGGCGGGATCGAGAATTTTCACCTCGTCAATGGCGGTGATGAGGGCTGCGACTTCGGTTTCGGCAAAGGGATGCTGTTTTTCCGTATAGGTGAAGAGCAGATCGAGGCCGGCCTTGGCATCGTCCTCCTTCATGCCGGTTTTATCGACAAGCATGCGGGAAAGATGGGTCTTGAGGGACTCGTCCACCATGTACTCCACGATGGGGCGCGGGGTGTAATAGGACCCTGTCTGCTTGCGGGCTGTGGTTTTGGTTTCCTCGTTGTAGGAGGCGAGGAGGTTTTCGAAGACTTTGCCGAGAAGCTCGGGATCGAGAGCGATTTCCTGATCGATGGGGGTGTTCTCGACGATTGTGAACTTGTAGCGATTCAGGATGTTGATGAGGCCGGTGACCTTTTCCGCCCTGCGCTTCCTGTCGCCGTAGACCTCGGAAAGGTCGGCGGTTTCGCCGGAGTCGAAAAAGAGGCGGTCGGGGACGCGCGGGCGCTTCTTGGCGTTGCGGGAGAAACCGTCGAGGTAGCGCTTTTTATTGCTGCCCTCCTCCGTTCGGTCGAGGCATTCGAATAGCCCGCCATTGAGGAACGGAATGTCGGCAAACAGGGCCAGCGCTTCTTCCTGTGTGACCGCGAAGAGCTTTTCATAGCGGAACAGATTGTTTACGTCGTACGTGATGCGGTTCTTCAGGAAACCTTCGTCGGCGGCGAACACGCGGTGTGGATTGCCCTTTCCGTCCTTGCCCATGCGCTGATTGAGCGTGGCGAAGAACAGGTTTTGCAGTATGGCCTGATAGTAGACGGAGCTGGTCTCGCTTTCGGGATCGAAGCCCTTGAGTATCCTGATGATGTCGCTCGGGTGGAACAGGTTTTCGGGGATGAGGCCCTTTTCCTTGAGAAACCAGCAAAAAATGAGGCGCGTGAGCAGACGTATGAGGCCGGTGGCGCGGCGCTTTTCATCGTCGGGCTCGAGGTCGGCCGGGAAATCGACCTGCGGCAGCGCCCAGAAATACCAGTTCGAAAGCTCCTTGTAAAAGCGCTCGTTGAGCAGCTCGGTGTTGAAAATCTGCTCCCAGGCGGCATGCAGGGTATCGAAGTCCTGAATGGGAAGCTTCTTCGGATGCTTGAGTTCGGAAAGCGCAAGCGAGGCGATGATGTCGAGGTGGCCGCGATGGGGATTGGTGATGGAGATGTCCCGAATGAGCGTCGTCTTTTCAAGGACGTCCTTGTTTTCGTCGATCTTGCTCCGCCGCCGGTTGATGACGGCGATGGTGAGCCGATCCCCGTGTTTGAAAATCGCCATGACGGGCATGGGGAAGAGGCGGTTGAGCTGCCGGGTGATGGAGGAAAATCTGCCGCGCGGGTAATCGCCGCCCTTCAGCTCTATGGCGATGAAGATGTACGATTTCAGCAGGCCGCGCTGGACTGAGTCGTCGGTAAAGAGATTGGATTCGCGGCTGAGTTCCTGGTCGGTGAGCTGGAAGAGGAGGTCGGCGGATTTCCAATCAGCGAAAAGGGCTTTGGCCTTATCGAAGGCGTGGCCGGAGGCGAAGAGATCGAGGAATGCCTGCGGCGAAGAGGCTGAGCCCGCGATGAACTTGTCGCTCCTATAGCCGAGCTCGGCGAGAAGCCGGCGCACGGAGTCTTTAAGCGGCCCGGTTTTAATCCGCAGAAGCGCGGCGGGAATCGTGGCGCGAAGTTCGGGACCGGGCATCAGAGAATCTCTTTTAGTTCCCGTTTCAGTTCCGCGGTCAATTCGGCCTCGGTGGGCAGGTGAAGCTTGTATCGACTGGTGAAGATCTTTTGCGATTGGCCCGGGCCCAGGAGATATTTCACCACAGCCTCGTTTTTATCTGTGCACAGTATGAGCCCGAGTGTTGGATTGTCGCCTTCCGTTCTGCGTTCGTGGTTAAAATAATTGGCGTAGAGTTGCATCTGGCCGAGGTCACCGTGGGTAAGCTTGCCCACCTTGAGATCAATCAAAACGAAACACTTCAGAATCGTGTGGTAAAAAACGAGGTCGATGTAGAAATGATCTCCATCCAAGGTGATGCGCTCTTGCCGTGACACGAATGCAAAGCCTTTGCCGAGTTCCAGCAGGAAGTCTTGCAGGTTGTTGATAAGCGCCTGCTCCAAGTCTGATTCCACAAGCCGATGTGATTCCGGCAGGCCGAGAAACTCGATAACAACCGGATCCTTGAAAACGTCGACCGCGGAAGCTACTTCCTGACCTTTAGTTACGAGTTTCATGAGGCCGGCCTTGTCCTTGCTCTTCGCGAGACGCTCAAAAAGCAGACTGTTTATCTGCCGTTCCAGTTCCCGGGCGGTCCAGTTATTATTGATTGCCTCAATTTCGTAAAAGGCGCGGGCATCTTGGGAATCCACTTTGATAAGCTGCCGATAGAGTGACCAGGCTAAAGCCGGATGAAGCAATCCCGGCATCCACGATTGGTCACACACCGCGTGACCAATCGCGGAAGGATCCTGTGAAACCTTCGCGATCCCGGATACGGAATCCGGCGCTCCGGCATGGAATTGGTCACGCAGCGTGTGACCCATCGGGCCATCCAGCAGGTTGGGATACTCCCGGTAAAACTGCCGGAACAGTTTGAGATTGGTGTGACTATAGCCACCTCCAAAAGTTGCTTGAAGCCGTTCGGCGATGGAGCGGAGAAGCTCATCTCCATAACGGGCCTTTCTCCTACCTGACTGTTCCTCCTCGACAAGCTCCCGGCCCACGAGCCAATTGGCGACAACCTGAGTTGTATTTACGGTGCGTGAAATCGCTGAGCGAGCGAGTTCCAGGATGAGTGCAATCCGGTCGAACACATCGGAATGTTTGCTCACGCGTTGTCCTCCTTGATGACGAGCCAGGTCACAAGTTCGAGGCCGGTCTTTTCGTGGATCTGTTCCTGGGCATCCGGCAGAACGAAGCCGCGGCCGGATTGGAGGCCGGAGGCGGCGCGTCGGCGGAAGGTGGAGGCGAGGGAAGCCACCGCCTTTTGCATAAGCGTGTCGTACGCCTTCATATCGTTGCCGTGGTTCGTCTCCTGGTCGAACATGTCGCAGAGCCGGCTGTAGGCTTCCGCTTTACCGGAACAGAGAATGCGGTAGATGTCCAGAATCTGTTTCGGGTGTGCGAAACCGAAGCGGACGTTGCCGTCATCCAGGACGTAACAGAGGAGGCAGGGATGGAGCGGATTGATTGATTCGCTGGGCGCGGGCTTGGTGTCGGTGACGACGCCTCGAATGGTATCCATGCGGAAGCAGAAAATGACACCCGGCCCTATAACCTTGTAGTCGGGATGCGGTGGGACGCAGGTGTAGAGTCCGAAGGGGGCGTCTTCGAGAGCGGCCTTGTTGGCCTCGATGTATTTCAGTAGTTCGAGGCGGAAGTCGTCGAGGGTGAACTCGGTGAGCGAGACGCTCTCGCCGAAGTCCTCCAGGTCGAGCACTTCATCCTTGAGGCGCAGGAGTTGCTTGTCGCGATACCGGAGATCGTCGGAGATGATTTCTTCGATCTCGTCTTTCTTGAGCACGTTGTCTTCAAAGGTGGCTGTCAGATCCACGAGAGCCATGCGGGCTTCGACTCGGTTCTTGAGGTTGATGTATTTGTTGAGGTCCTCGGTGGGCCAAAAGTTCACGAGGTGGACAGCCGGGTTGACGCTTCCGATCCGGTCGATACGTCCAAAGCGCTGTATGATGCGGACGGGATTCCAGTGGATGTCGTAGTTGATTAGATAATCGCAGTCCTGAAGGTTCTGGCCTTCGCTGATACAGTCGGTGGCGATGAGGAGATCGATCTCGCCCTGTTGCGGCATCGATGTGATTTTCGCGCGGTGTTTGGCCCGCGGGGAAAAGTTGGTGAGGATCTGGTCGTAGGCGGTTTCGCCGAACGTGCTGCGGGTGTCGCCGCCGCCGCAGACGAGCGCCATGTGAATGCCGAGTTCCTTGCGGCCCCAATCGAGAAGCGACTCGTAAAGGTAGGTGGCGGTGTCGGCGAATGCGGTGAACACGAGAACCTTCCGGTTCGGCTCGCCCAGCTTGTTCGTGCCGGGCTTGGTAACCTTCGCCGCGATGAGTGTCTTCAGATCGGCGAGTTTGGCGTCGGTCTGTGGTGTGACATCCCGCGCGGCATTGTAGAGTATTCGGAGTTGGTCCTTGTCATGCTTGAGCGCTTTTAACCAGCCGTCTTCACCATCGAGGCGGAGATGGTTCAAACGGAACTTCAATTTACCGCCGACTTGCATGGCGTCTTCCAGTTCTTCATCGTGGCCGGGATTGTCGAGCTCCAGTTCCAGCTCCTCGGATCCTTGATTCTGCTCCGGCAAGTTCTGGAAATATTTGATCTTCCTTTCGAGCTCTTCGATCTTGGCTATGGTGCGCTCCATCGTTATTTCGAACGACTTCACGGAGCTTTCAAGGCGCTTGAGAAAGTTCACCTTCATCATGCCGATAAGGAAGGTTTCACGCTGGGCCTGCGTAAACGGAAAAGCGCCCTTCTTCTCATAACCGGCCTTGTGCTCTGTCATCACAAAACGTGACGGGTTGAACAGCGCGAGTGTGTAGCCGGCGATTTCGTCGTTGAGCTTGTCGTAGGAAAGGAAGCGTCCTCGAAGGTCGATTTCGGGATAAATGGAAACGGGTTTCTCGCGCTTAGGGAAGCCGCCGAGTTTGGCGATGGCGGCCTTGTAGTATTTATTGATATGCTTCCGCGAACGGGCGATGGTGATTTCGTCCAGGAGTTTGAAGAAGGCGGCGTTGAGCTTTTCGAGCAGTTCGCCGGTCTTGCGCTCGTGGGTTTGCTTTTTCGCCCAGGTGGAGAAAACCTTTTGCGCAGTTGCGAGAGTTTCCTTCAGGCTGCCGACGCCGATGGATTCCGCGAAAGCGTCGTCGCGGTTCTCGATGAGGAAGTACAGTTGGTTTCGGAGGTCCTTGAGATCGTTGTTGACCGGTGTAGCCGAGATCAGAAGCACTTTGCTGCGAACACCAGATTTGACGATGTCCTCCATGAGCCTCTGATATCGGCTCTTGCGGATGAGGTTTCCATCCTCGTCCTTCTTGCCGGGCGTGTTGTTGCGGAAGTTGTGCGATTCGTCGATGACGACGAGGTCGTAATTGCCCCAGTTATGCGTCGCCAGATTGATGTCGCCCGTGAAGCCGGTCTCGCGGCTGAGGTCCGTGTGGGAAACGACGTCGTAACGGAAGCGGTCGGAGAGGAAAGGATTGAGTATGTTGTTGACTGTGTACACTGTCCAGTTGTCGCGCAGTTTTTTCGGGCAGAGAACGAGGACGCGCTCGTTCTTCAGCTCGAAGTATTTCATGACGGCGAGCGCCTCATAGGTCTTCCCAAGGCCGACACTGTCGGCGATGATGCAGCCATTGTGCCGGAGAATTTTGTTGATTGCCCCTTTCGCGCCGTCCTTCTGAAATTCGAAAAGCGCTTTCCAGATTTCAGTCTCGAAGAGGCTGGTCTTGCCCAAGTCCGAATCGGTCCTGCCGGCGTCGCCGAGGAACTTTACGAAAATGTGATAGAGTGTCTTGTAGTAGATAAACTCCGGCGTGTTGTTCTCGTAGAGTTGCTTGAGATAGTTCAGAACGTCCTGCTTCACGTCCTTTACCAGCACCTCATTGCCCCAAAGCTCATCGAACCATTGCTTGAGTTCCTGACGATCGCGGTTTCCGTCTACTATTAGGTTCAGCTCGATGTTATTGCCCGAACTGCCGAGGCCGAGCCCGCGCACCGTAAAGTTGGAACTGCCAATAATTGCGTCTTCCACGCCGGCGGTGGCTACGTGATACATTTTTCCGTGAAGGAGATTGGATTGCTTGATGGTCTTGATGTCCACCTTGCGCTCGATCCAATCAGCGCACTCCCTGGCGGCGCGCTTTTGCTGTAGTTTGTTCGAGAGTTCCAAGCCATCGGCGTCGATGATGAAGGCCTTCTTCTCTGTCCTGGCCGGGTCGAGCTTGTTGACAAACGATGGTTCGCCGAAGAGGAAGTCGAGGTGCTCGATGCGATCGAGTTCCGCCTTAAGCGCGTCGTAGGCGTAAATTGTGAAGTAGGCCGAGACGATGGACAGCTTCGAGCCGCTCCGGCTCTTTACCCGCAGAAAGTCGGCGACTGTTCCTCTCGTGTGGTTGTCGCGGAGTCCGCTGTTGGTGATCGGTTAGGACATTTCGTTATGGAAAAAGTATACAAAGTCAAAACTACCACACCGAGGCATATCAAGCCAAACCGCAAATTCCCCGTCAATCAAGACCGCTCCTCGAGTGGCATCGCGAACGTTTCTCACGCGACTTCCGTTTATTATGGAATACCATTCAGGATGGAAGATGATGAAAGGAACATTCCAGTGTTAAAAAATATATTGGCCGTTGCGACCGCCTCAGCGTGTTATTGGTCGCTCAACGCTTCCGCCGTTGCGCAAAGCAACATGCCGACCGAGCCCGCTTTCCCCAACCTGTCCTTCATCAATCCCGTCGATCTGCAGCATGCGGGCGACGGCTCGAACCGTATATTTGTGGTTGAGCAGAGAGGCGTGATACTTGTCTTCGAAAACAGGCCTGATGTTGAAAATGGGGCTGTTTTTCTGGACATTCGCGACCGCGTGAACAGCGGCGGCGAGGAGGGGCTGCTGGGACTGGCCTTCCATCCGGACTACCGGAACAACGGCTTTTTCTACGTCAATTACACTGCCGCTTCACCTCGCAGAACTGTGGTGTCGCGCTTCACCGCTTCACCCGATCCGGATATCGCGGATGCAGCCAACGAAAAAATCATTCTGACTTTCGAACAACCTTTCAGCAATCATAACGGCGGTCAAATCGCTTTCGGTCCCGACGGCTATCTGTACATTGCAACGGGAGACGGCGGTTCGGGAGGCGATCCGCAGGGGAACGGTCAGAACCGCCGCAATCTCCTGGGTAAAATCCTCCGCATCGACGTGGATAAAACTTCCGGCGGCCGCGAGTATTCCATTCCGGCGGACAATCCGTTGGCAAACAACGATGCGGGATTCAGGGAGGAGATCTTCGCCTGGGGACTTCGCAATCCCTGGCGCTTCAGCTTCGATGCGCGGACGGGCAGACTGTGGACGGGTGATGTCGGACAGAACAGGTTCGAGGAAATCAACATCATCGAGAAGGGAAAGAATTACGGCTGGAACGTAATGGAGGGCAGCCAGTGCTTCCAGCCGCCGGCCGGCTGCGACACGGCCGGACTCGTGAAGCCGGTAGCTGAATACGGACGCTCTCTGGGTGTTTCCGTGACGGGCGGATATGTGTATTACGGAGTCCGCAATCCTGAACTCAAAGGCAAATACATTTACGGGGATTTCGGTTCCGGGAGCATCTGGGCGCTGTCTTACGAAGAAGGCGGGAGCATCGCGAACGAACAGATTGCTTCATCAGGCCTGAACATCTCGTCTTTCGGCATGGACGAGACCGGGGAATTGTATATATGCGCTTTCAACGGAGGCGGCGGCATTCACCGGTTCAAACCGGGCGCTACTGGCATATCCGACAGATTGAAACCCGCCTACGTACGGCTCGACGCGCCGTATCCGCATCCGGTCGGGGAGAGTGGCGCGTTGATATCCTTCTCGCTTGCCGAAGCCGCGAACGTGCGCATAGTCCTGACCGACGCATTGGGCCGCGAGGCTGCGGTCATTGCAGAACACCGCTTCGATTCCGGCGTGAATCGGGTCAAGCTCGATGGAGGCAGGCTACCGCCGGGAACATATTTCCTTCGGCTGAGCGCCGCGGGTGTAACATTGACAAGGCCTGTTGTGCTGGATTAAAGAAGCGGTTTCGGCATGGATGATATCGCTTATCTGAGCGGCCTGGAAGATGAAGAATGACTGAGTCCCGGAGAAGGGTGAAGGGTGAAGAGTGAAGGGTGAAGGGTGAAGTTGGCGTTTGCGTCCAACGTCTCCCGTCCAACGTCCGGCGCCCCTTGCATTTGTCGGGGGGGGGGGGGGTATATTGCTATGTAATAAATTTGGAGGATATAAACCTGT
>CAYLZD010000044.1:0-23816 GCA_964388275.1 uncultured Chromatiales bacterium | reverse complement strand
TGGGGAGTGGGGAGTAGGGAGTGGGGAGTAGGGAGTGGGGAGTAGGGAGTGGGGAGTGGGGAGTGGGTTTCGAATTCGGCCTATTTCAACAAGCCCAGGATCGCCTGAAACCTCAAACGCCAGACCATTGTCACGGCTTCGCGCACTATTTTCTTCGACATCTTCGACACGCCCACGCGGCGGTCCATGAAGATTATCGGAATTTCATGCACGCGGAAACCCTTGCGGTACGCCTTGAAGCTCATCTCGATCTGGAACGCGTACCCGTTGGAGCGGACCGCGTCCAGGTTGATGGCCTTGAGCACTTCGATGCGGAAACACTTGAAACCGCCGGTGGCGTCGCGCACCGGCATGCCCGTCACGATGCGCGTGTACACGTTGGCGTAATAGCTGAGCAGCAGCCGCTTCATCGGCCAGTTGATGACGTTCACTCCCTTTATGTAGCGGGAGCCGAGAACCAGGTCGTGCTCCTCTATGCGACGCAGAAACTCCGGGAGCATGTTGGGATCGTGCGAGAAATCCGCGTCCATCTCGAACACGCAATCGAAACCTCCGGCGATGGCGTATTTGAAACCGGCAACGTACGCCGTTCCCAATCCCATTTTTCCTGGCCGCTCTATGATGTGTATGCGCGGCTCGGCCTGCATCATCTCCTTCACGACGGCGCCCGTGCCGTCGGGGGAGGAATCGTCGACCACCATCACCTCGATGCGCGCATCCTGTTTCAGCACTTCGGATACGATGTTCCGGATGTTCTCCAGTTCGTTGTAGGTGGGGATTATGACGAGGGCGCGCTTCACTGTGTGATGAGTCAGGGAGTGTTGAGTGAAAGTACTGAATATGCAATACGAAAAAGCAAAATGAAAGTCCCGGGGCCGGATATTTCGATGCCGTCCGTCACGGACCCGCCCCTTCCGCGGCGGCGATCAATACGATATCTCCAGGAGAAATGAAAGGAAATGATCCATACCGGCGTTTCCGCCGAGCTCGATGCGCCTGAAGCGGTAAGTCAAATCCAGAAACGCGTTGCGCACCGGTTCCCAGCGCAGCGAAGCCGTCGCAAGTTGTCTGTTTTCGCGGATCCCGTCCAGGAAAGGCGCCTTTTCATTGCTCTCTCCGAAGACGAAGCGCTCGGAAATTTCCCCGCCGTGGTTGACGAGCAGTTCGCCGTCATCATTGTACTCGTTCCGGCCGTGCCGCGTCAGACTCAGCGAAGCCGACAGGGACAGGGCCGGTCCGGGCCACCAGGACGCATGTAGCAGCAGTTCGTCGCTGTTCGGCGGCAATTCGAGGCCGAGAGCCGCGTTCTTGTGCGTATAATCGTTGTTGCGCAAGACGTGCGAATAAACGTACGGTTCGATGCGCGTGTACTCGACGCCTATCCGCATGTCCGGTATGAGACGGTCGTTCACGACGCCGGCCTGCCAGATGAACTTGTTGCCCCACCAGCCGCTGCCCATTTTCGAGAAATCCACGTCGTCTATCGTCCAAGAACCGTAGGCTTCCGTGCCGCCCATGCCGACGGTCTGAATATCGAAACCGAGCATGGGATTGTCGCGGTCGCCCTCGGCATGCTCCACCGATTTGTAGAAGTTTATCGGATTCAGATACGCCGGATCCACCTGGCGCTCCGAATATATGACGGATTCGAAAACGCCGAAGCGGAGCAGATCGAAGAGATCCGCTTCCGCTCTGTGATAGACGACATATTTGTCCGCATAGTACGGGCGCTTGCCGTCGATGCGCTCGAGCTCGGCGAGCAGGAAGCCGTGAAAATACGTGAAGCGGAAATCGCCCGCGTGAGCGTCGAAGCGCACGGCGTCGAATACCGGCGCGTTCCAACCGACGGCCGTCCTGCCGCCGATGCCGTTTCCCGCGAGCAGGCGCTCCCTGCCCAGGGAAAGCGAACCCCAGGACCACGCGGCCGCGATGTGAGCTTCGCTGAAGTCGAAAAACGTGTTCCCCCAATCCCCGAAATTCGAGGTCTGCCCGAGGACGCGGTCGCTGCGCGCGAAGGCCGTGTCTCCCGAGAGCGTGCCGTTCGTGGCCTGCAAACCGTAGCCGACCGCGCCGCCGAGCGTTCCACGGAAGCGCCCTCCCGCCTGACCTATGAACACGGAGACCGGATCTCCATCGGACAGCATGGTCCTGTATTCGGCGGTACCGATGGCTTCCATGAAAAACGTGGTCGAGCGGTCCCCGTTCGCCCATGTGTAGAGGAATTTCTCGCGGTCGGCGAAAGCGCCCTCGAAGCCGTCCCGAAACAGGACGGAAGGATTCTGCCGCCCATCGTCCTCGGCGATGAACTCGTCGGAAAAGCGAGCGAGTATTTTTTGTTCCGCGGGTGACAGTCCGTTCTTCTTTTCCGCCGCCGAACGCAGCAAGCCGGCGACCGCGGCCCGGTTCATGGGCAGCACCGCCCGCGAGAATCCGCGGATTGTGCCGCGCGTGTGCATCCTGTCGAGAAATTCGTACACGGGATGCGCGGCGGGGACATGCTCCACCTGCGCGTTCGCCGAGGCGAGGCAGATCATGGTCACGGCCGTCACCGCGAAAGCGTGGAATCTCATGTGTGCCCCTTTCCGGTGAAGACATTGTAGAAGGTGGAGATAAGGATTTTCAGATCCATTCTAATCGACATGTTCTCGATGTAAAACAGGTCGTAACTCAGCTTGGCGCGGACGTCCTCGATGCTCTGGTCGTAAGTGTGCTTGACCTGCGCCCAGCCGGTGACGCCGGGCCGGACGTTCAGGCGGCGCCGGTAAAGCGGAATCTCCCTGATGAACCGTTCGACGAAGAAAGGCCGTTCCGGGCGGGGCCCCACGAGGCTCATGTCTCCCTGCAGGACGTTGACCACCTGGGGCAGTTCGTCGATATGGGTCTTGCGCAGGAAGCGTCCGAGCGGCGTGACGCGGGGATCGTCCTTCCGGGCCCATTGCGGTCCGCCCTTTTTCTCGGCGTCGACGTACATCGTGCGGAACTTCAGGATATTGAAGATTTTCATATCCTTTCCGACTCGCTGCTGCCTGTAGAAAACCGGACCCTTGCTGCTGAATTTCTGCGCCGCGGCCACGGCGAGAAACAGCGGTGAGCCGATCAGGAGGACGAGGATGGAGACCGTCACGTCGATCGCGCGTTTCAGGAACTGTTCCCAGGGCGCCAGGAGTTGCGGCGACACCTCTATAAGCGGGATCCCGTAAAGTTGATTCGTGCGCGCCTGCCCCGACACGATATCGTAAAGGTCGGGCCGGATCTTGATTCCCACGTTGTGCGCTCCGCAGCGTCCGATGACGTCCAGAAGCAGCTCGTGCTCGGTGGATGCCAGAGCGATGAGAATCTCCTCCACGCCTTCATCGCGCAGCACGTTTTCGAGGTCGTTCAATCCGCCCAGCACCGGTATTCCGTGGTCGCCGTCGGCGCCGGAGTCCGTTTCCGTGCCGATGCTGCCGATCACGCGGTATCCCAAGGCCGGGAATTCCCTGATTGTCCGCATGAGCTCCACGGCCTTTTCACCGCCGCCGATGATTATTGTTTTTCTCTGTCCGATCCCCGACATGAGCATGCGCCTTCGCAGGCTCCGCAGAAGCATGCGTCCCGCTCCGACCAGGAAGAGCAGCAGGGCCCAGTACAGGATTATCATCAAACGCGAGGTCGCCGACTCCCTCGTGAGCGCGTCGTCGATGAAGATGAGGAAGAAAAGTATCAGAACTCCCACAGTGCACGCCTTGGCGATCACGATCAATTCGTCCAGCCGCGATTCGGCCCACCACGGCCTGTAGAGGCCGAACAGCCAGAACAGCGCTATCCAGTACAAACCGATGATGAACATGGGGATCAGAAAATCCGGCACGGAAGACAACGCGAATATTCCGGAACGCACCCGGAGATAGTAGTAAAGCGCCCAGGCAAGCGAGATTGCCAGGCCGTCGGCGGCGAGCAACGTTATCAGTCCTCGTGTGCTGTTGCGTCGCGGCATATTCCGGTTCTTATCTTTTGCATGTGGCGTAAAAAGGAAAAATACGCGTTTTTCGCGGCGTGAAAAATGCTTCCCGGGCGCCGGACGCTTGCCTCTGTCTTCGCGGAATGGTAATATCACGGATGCCGCGTGTAGCATTTGACGCCGCGCCCTTGCCGAATCCAAACAAGGAGCAGATTCATGTCGCGTATTCCCGGATCATTTCAGAATCCCGTCAGTCTGGCCGGCGCCGGAACAGCGCTGGTGACGCTGGGGGCCATACTCGTATTTTTCCTGATGGAGATGTTCGGCGCCGTCAATTCTCCATATCTGGGCATATTCACATACTTGATTCTGCCCGGCGTAATGATTGCGGGCCTCTTGCTCATTCCCCTGGGAGCGTTTCTCGAGCGGCGGCGGCGCCGGCGGAGCGGCGGCGCCGAGCGCAGATATGCCGTCGTCGATCTCAACAAGCCGTCGCACCGGACCGCGATGATGATATTCACGGTCGGCACCGTGTTTCTCGTCATAATATCCGCGGCGGGCACATACCAGGCCTATCATTATTCCGAGTCCGTGGAATTCTGCGGAACGGTGTGTCACGAGGTGATGCATCCCGAATACACCGCGTATCAGCATTCGCCTCATGCCAGGGTGCCCTGCGCGGGCTGCCATATAGGAGACGGAGCGGACTGGTTCGTAAAGGCGAAGCTGTCCGGAGTGTATCAGGTGTATTCCGTGATATTCAACAAATTCAGCCGGCCGATAGAGACTCCCATACACAACCTGCGCCCCGCGCGCGAAACCTGCGAACGCTGCCATTGGCCGGAGAAGTTCAGCGCCGATCTCGAGATGGCCAAAACGTATTATCCCATCGACACGGGCGTTTCGCAACCGTGGAGCATCGTTCTTAAACTCAAAATAGGCGGCGGCAAGAGTGAATTGGGTCCCGTAAACGGGATTCACTGGCACATGAACACGGAAAACACGGTCGAATACATAGCGGTCGACGAGAAGCGGCAGGTGATTCCCTGGGTTCGAACCGTGCGCGGCGATGGGACGGTGAAGACCTTCAAATCGCTCGATGCGCCCGCGGACGAAGCGGCGCTCGCCGGGCATGAACTGCGCAAGGTGGATTGCATCGACTGTCATAACCGGCCCTCCCACATCTATTACCCGCCTTTCCGCACGGTCAACGACGCGATGGCCGCGGGTCGGCTGGATCCATCGCTCCCGAACATACGCGGAATCGCCTCCCGCGCGCTGACCGGCAAATACGCCGGCATGGAGGAGGCGCTTTCGGCGGCGGGACATTTCGTGCGCGATCAGTACGCTCTCAACGCGCCGGCAGTGCTGCGGGAAAAAGCCGGGTCCGTCGAGCGGGCTATCGACGAGATCAGGCGCATATACGCGCGCAATTTTTTTCCGGAAATGAAGGTGGATTGGCGCGCGTATCCGAACAATATCGGCCACATGTACAACGAGGGCTGTTTCCGGTGTCATGACGGCAGGCATGTCACGGCGGACGGCGAAATTCTGGCGTCCGACTGCAACATCTGCCATCTCGTCGTGGCTCAGGGTCCGCGGGGCGCCGTCATGTCCGATCTGAAGGGGCTGGATTTCATTCATCCTTCCGACATCGGCGGAGCGGAAAGGGAAATGAAATGCTCCGCCTGTCACACGGGCGAGTGAAGCCGGGCGCCGCGTCCGCCGGAACGGCCCGCGGCCCGGCCGCGCATTCATGAATCCGGGCGGCGGCTCGACGCTCGGGTCTGAGGATTCTCCCGCGATTCCGCGCCGCCGGAACCGGGATTTGAATTATCAGCGGAAGTTTTTCATCAGCGCTTTGTCGCGCAGTCCGTCGCGGCCGTGTTTCCGGATCAGCATGTCGCGGATCTCGTCGTCCTGCGCCGCGAAGGCGTCGGATTTCTTCAGAGGAATACGTCCTTTATAAACGCGTTGCCCGGTTATGTCGGCCAGGTACAAGCGGCGGTCTCCCGCGTCGATGGAAGCGGCGACGACGCATTCGGCCCAGCCGCAGGTTCCGGCCGGAAGCGGCAGGCCCGACGGGCTGCGCTCGAGAGCGAGGCCGTCGAACTTGTCGACGTCCCGGCCCGACAGCAGGCCGAAAAGCGGGACTAGCCCGGCCTGTTGATCCGACAGCATATTAAGAGCGAAACGTCCGCTTTTGAGTATCAGTTCATGCGTGTAATTGAGCGGCGAGAGAATCACCGCCGCCCGCGGCGTGTCGGGCACCAGAGTGGCCGGCATGACCCACGTCGCGATCTGCCCGTTTTCACGGCCGTCGGCGCGGGCCGTGACGATGTATATCTCGTGATCCGTCAGCGAAAATATCGAGCCGGGGTAGGCGTCTTCTTCCGTGTTCATGGAATTCGGCTTCTCCTTTACGATCAGGAGGCGTTCACACTCGCTCCCACTTGCTGGAATCCGGAAGCTTTTCCAGCGCCTGCGGACGAGCGAAAAAGCGCGTCAGTCCGCAGTCCTTGCACAACACGATCACGAACTTCTCCGTCCTGTACCAGGCGCCGAGACCGGGCAGATAATCCGGGGCGTAACCGCCTCCCGAGCTGATCTCTTTGCTTCTGAACAGATTGGTGCGTCCGCAGTTAGGGCAGGGCGAAATTTTCATCACAAACTCCTGTTGCCGGTTATGTAATCGCGAAGATACTTTATGGTCGCGGTGCGTTCATGGAGCTGCGACTTGACCAGGTCGCCGATCGAGATCATTCCGGCGATGCGGGACCCGTCCATCACGGGAAGATGCCGGATGTGGGCCTCCGTCATAACGGCCATGGTGCTCTCGACCTCGTCGTCGGGCGTTCCGACTATGAGATCCCTGGTCATGACCGAAGCGACGTTCTCCGTGTCGAGTCCCGCGGAATCGCGGCTGCAAAGCCGCAGAACATCCCGTTCGGTAATTATCCCGACCGGCGCGTTGTTCTCGACCACAAGCAACGCCCCGATGTTGTGGGCTACCAGCAGATCCACGGCATCCTTGACCGTGCCTCCGGGAGAGATGCTGTAAACGGTTCCGCCCTTTTCCCGTAGTATGTTGAACAGCAGCATATGGCGCTCCTCTTATGGTTGCATGTATGGAACAATCCGCCGGAGCGGTCAGGGTGCTTCGGTACGAGCGTGATGTTAGCACACGGCAGCGCCAAACGCAAATGCGGGTTTCACACCCGCATTCACGATTCCGCGCCGGGGGATGCCTTTCCGCCGGCGGAAGGCCGCCGCTCGTCAGTCCTCGTTGCCGGAATCCAGCCGCCAGTAGCTTTGTCCGCCGCCGGGCACCCGGTCGGTGATGTCGAATATTACGCCGTCCAGATACAGAAACTCGCCGCCGGTGTCGAAGACGGCCTGTCCCTTTTCGTACACCCAGCGTATTGCGCCGCTGGCGTGCTTGATGCGGTACTCGATGATGTACGGTTTCCGGGAACGCAGGCCGCGCTGCACCGCTTCGGCGACGATGAAAACGTCGTCGGCGTGTATTATGCTGGCGAAGGACCGCACCTTGTTCCTCCTGAATTCATCGGCCGGGTAGCCGGACAGCGTCTCGATCTGTTCGCTGATGAACTCCATCGTCCAGGTGGAGTCGTTGGCGCAGCGGTATACGACTCCGGGGATATGCTGTATCAGCGCGTGGTAGCGTTCGGCGTTCACCTGGCATTCGTTTCGCAGTATGATCTGTTCGGCGATGTTCTCGTTGAGCTCCCGCTTCACTTTCTCGAGTTCACGGGTCGCATTTTCTAGGAGAAGCTCGAGATTCAGCATCGCCTGTTGTGAAGATTCCAAGCGTTTCCGAAGATGCTCGACTTCATCCACCCGGTTTTCCTGATTTTCCTCCGTCCTCTCCATGTTCTTCCCTCGTATGTTTATGCGGCTTCCCGCTCGGCTGCGGGATCAGTGAAAATACGATATATGGAGGCTTTAATTCAACGAAGCGTACGTTCCTCCGGTTGAAAAGATTTCACCGGCTGAACCGCGGGTTGACTATATTTAGCGCGGCCGCCCGCGGATACGAAACCGGGCTTCGCCATTTCCGTATGACTGAATTTCCGACGTGCTCTCCAGTATATTAATGAAGCCCATTCTCCCGCCTGTCATGCGCCGCCTGCGCGCCGCCTGCCGCTGCGCGCTTCTCGTTCCGCTGTCTGTTTGCACGGTGCAGGGTCAGGATCTCCTGCGGCATCCCGAATACAGAGCCGTATTCGAGGCGGCCGACGCGCGCGATGCAGCTGTATTGCTGTCCATGCTCGGCGAGTCGGACGCGGTGGCCGAGAGGGCGCTTCTCGCCTTGGGCAGCTTGCAGGATCCGTCCACCGTGCCCGCGTTGCTGGAAGTCCTGAAAACCGGTGTCCCTCGATCGCGCGCCGCGGCCGCCTTCGCGCTGGGACAGACGCTGCGGGGGACTGATACGGGCATCTCGCGCGACAGGGAAGTCACGGATCTTCTGAAACTGGAAGAAGATGAAGCCGCGCGCGCCGCCCTGATGGAAGCCATTGGAGATTTCGGAGGGCATTTTGCGCTGTCGGTGATCGCGGGAATCGACGCCGCCGGCGCCGGCGAGGCCGCGTCGCAGGCGCTGTCGATCTCGCGTTTCGCGGTGCGTGGATTCCGGTCGGCGGAGGCGGCCGAAAGGCTTGCGAATATCTTCATCCGCTACGAAAACGCGAGCGGAGGATCGGCCGCCCGCCGTTATTCCCTGTATGGCCTGTTCAGAGTCGGGGACAGCAGTATTCTGGCGCCGCATGTGCCGGTGATCCTCCGGGCATTGGCTTCATCCGACGCCCGGACGCGCATCTTCGCCGCAGCCGCCGCGGGCCGCGCCAAACATCCGTCGCTGATCGAGCCGCTCACGGCGATGCCCGGCGACAGCGTAACCGGCGCCCGAGTCAATGCGTTGCGCTCGCTCGCGGCCTTGTCGTTTCTGCCCGCGGGCGGAAGAAGGGTGGCCCACGCGCTGCGCCTGCAGTTGCAGTCGGCGGATTATCAGACGGTAAAAGCCGCGGCGCAAGCGCTGGGCGCGGCGAAGGCGGATCCGCGCACGGCGGCCGTCCTGAAAAAAATGATCGACACCTGCCGCGACGCCGATCTGCGCAATGAAGCGATCAGCGCCCTCGCCGCGGCATTCCCCGAGTTCGCGAGAGACGTGATAGCGGGTTGGAGGAGTCAGGACGATCCGCCGATCGCCGCGGTCGCCGCCGCGGGGCCGATCGCGGTGAAGCTTGGGCGCGCTGACGCGGCGACGGTCGAATGGATCGGTGAACTCCTGCTTTCGCAGGAGCGGCGCATCGCGGCAGCCGCGGCGGCTTCCTGGATGCTGCTCTGGAAACTGCGGCGGGAAAGAGGATTGCGCGGCAGCGCCGACAGCTCGGCCGACCGGGAATTCCGGAACCTGGCCCTGGGCGCGCTCCGCGCTCACTCGCGGGAGGCGAACAACGCGGCAGCGGTACAGGCGATAGCGGAAGGACTGTGTGATCCGGCAGTCGCCGAACCCGCGCGCTCGGCGGAAATACTCGAGGCCCTCGGCGGGTTCTCGCCTGTTGTGGACGCGGAGACGGTGATAGCGTTGCTGAAAACATTGGAGCGCCTCAAGGATACGGCGGTGACGAAGCGAGTATTGCCTTATGCCGTCAGCGATGTCGGTCCGGTGCGGGCGGCAGCCGTTTCGGCGCTGCGAAGTATCGGCGTTTCCATCGAGGAAAGACCCCCGGGCCGGCGCGCCTCCGTCGATTGGTCGCCCTTGCTCGCCTTCAAGGGCGGGCCGGTTCTGCGCCTGCGCAGTACGCGGGGCGAAATCGGCATTCTCCTGCTGCCGGACGAAGCGCCGTTCACCGTGCTGGCCGTTCTGCGTCTCGTCCGCAGCGGCTTCTACGACGGTTTGAACTTTCACAGGGTGGTTCCGAATTTCGTGGCGCAGGGAGGAGATCCGCGCGGCGACGGGACCGGAGGGCCGGCGTTCACCTTGCGGTCCGAATTCTCGAGACTGAAATTCGAGCGCGGTGCGGTCGGCATGGCGTCGGCGGGAAAGGATACCGAAGGTTCGCAGTTCTTCATCATGCATTCCGAAGCGCCGCATCTCGACGGGCGCTACACGGTGTTCGGCCGCGTGATCGAGGGCATGGATGCGGCGGATCGTCTGCGGGTCGGGGATAAAATCATCTCCGTCCGTGTGGACGATGTGCCTGTTTCGCGGATCCCGCGATGAGACGTGCCGGCAGATTCTCAGAGAACAGGTGATATTATCTCGATAGAAGGCAATCACAGCAAATGAGGCAAATCCAATGAAAAAAGGAGCATTCCTGATCCTGTTGCTGGCCGTTTCGGCAACGGCCCAGGAGACTAGTTTGAAAGTCCCCTATACCCGCCACGTGCTCGATAACGGTCTCAACGTGATTTTTCACGTCGACAGGACTCTCCCGATGGTGAGTGTGAACATCTATTACAATGTGGGTTCAGCGAGCGAAAAACCCGGCCGCACCGGCTTCGCGCATCTTTTCGAGCATCTGATGTTCGAGGGATCGAAAAATGTGCCGGAAGGGAAGTTCGACGAATGGCTCGAGGAAGTCGGCGGCGACAATAACGGATCGACGAACAACGACAGGACCAATTACTGGATCACTTTGCCCGCGAACGCGCTCGAACGGGCCCTCTTTCTGGATTCGGACCGTCTCGGGTATCTCGTGGACGCTATGACTCAGGAGAAGCTCGACGGCCAGCGCAGCGTGGTCAAGAACGAGCGGCGGCAGTCCTACGAAAACCGGCCTTACGGAATGTCGTGGATTCGGCTGAACGAGGAGCTCTATCCGGAAGGACATCCGTATCGATGGCCTGTCATCGGTTCGATGGAGGATTTGACAGCCGCGAGTTTCGAGGATGTGGTCGAGTTCTTCCGCACCTATTACATACCGAACAACGCCAGCCTGGTCGTGGCCGGCGCCATCGACACGGCTGTCGCCTTGCGTGCGGTGAAAAAATGGTTCGGCGGCATAGCGGCCGGCAAGCCGGTCCCGCCGATGGATCCTCCCGCGGCATTTCTGTCCGCCGAGAAACGCCTCGTGCTCGAGGACAAGGTTTCCCTGCCGCGCCTCACGATGGCCTGGCATACGCCGGCAATCTTCACTCCTGGAGACGCCGAGATGGATTTGCTGGCATCGGTGCTGGCCGGCGGCAAGAATTCGCGACTCTACAAGAAGCTTGTCCATGAACTGCAGATAGCTCAGGACGTGTCCGCCTATCAGGGCTCGCGCGCCTTGGGCTCTTCCTTTCTCATTACCGCGACGGCGAGAGCCGGAATCGGGCTGTCGGAGCTGGAGCGCGTAATACAGGCGGAAATCGACCGTTTGAAAGCCGAAGCGCCGGCCGGACGCGAACTCCAACGCGCGGTGAACCAGAACGAGGCCTCATTTCTTTCAAGGCTGCAACGCGTCGGCGGGTTCGGAGGCAAGGCGGACATGCTGAACAGCTACTTTATCCGGACAGGCAACCCCGATTATTTCAACGAGGATCTTTCGCGTTACCGTGCCTCTGACGCAGGCGATCTCCGCGCCGCGGCGGTTACATTCCTGCGCGACGACGCGCGTCTTGTCATGAGCGTGGTGCCCGAGGGGAAGCGGGGACTCGCCGCCGAAAAGATAGGAGGAGTAAAATGAAAAAGTTCGCCGCATTCGCGCTATGTCTGTTGTTTCAACCCCTGTTCCTGCCGGCGCAGATCCCGGATCGCAGCGCGCCGCCGCCGCCGGGCCCTCCGCTTCCGCTCAGGTTGCCCGCCGTGCAGAGCATGAAGCTGTCGAACGGAATGCCGGTGCTGATCGTGGAAAAACACGATGTGCCTCTCGTGGAGCTGCGTTTGATGGTGGAGGCCGGAACCGCCCACGATCCGGACGCGACGCCCGGACTCGCGTCCATGACCGCGTCCATGCTGACCGAAGGCGCGGCAGGGCGGAGCGCTCTGGAACTCGCCGACGAGATCGACTTTCTGGGCGCGAGCATCGGAGCATCGGCCGGGTATCATACCGCCGTGATCTCCCTTTTCACGCCGCTTTCGAAGCTCGAAGAAGCGCTGCCGCTTTTCGCCGACGTTGTCCTGCAGCCGGATTTTCCCCCGCAGGAGCTGGAACGGCTTCGCAAGGACCGGCTGACGTCGCTGCGTCAATGGCACGATGATGCCCGGGCCGTGGCGTCGATTCAATTCAATGCCGTTCTTTACGGGAACTCCCATCCCTACGGACGTCTGGCGGGAGGGACGGAAAAATCCCTGCGCGCGATGAAAATCGAGAATCTGAGGGAGTTTTACGGGAAGTATTATCACGCGGGCGGGGCCGTCCTGATAGCGGCCGGCGACGTGACGGCCGCATCGCTCGTTCCCAAGCTGCAGTCGCTTTTCGGAAGCTGGAGGTCGGGACCGCCGGTTCAGGCCTCGATCCCGGAGGCGAAGCAGGTCTCTTCGCGCCGCATTACCCTCGTACACAAGCCCGGCGCCGCGCAGTCCGAAATCCGCATCGGCCGCATCGGGGTTCCCAGATTGACGGAGGACTACTACGCGCTCGTGGTGATGAACACGATTTTGGGCGGCTCCTTCGCCTCGCGGTTGAATCAGAATTTGCGCGAGAAGCACGGCTATACCTACGGAGCGAGATCCTCTTTCTCTTTCAGGCGGAGCGCCGGTCCTTTCCTCGCGGCCGCGGCGGTGCAGACCGCGGTGACGGACAAGGCGGTCGCTGAGTTCATGAAAGAACTGCGCGGCATGCTCGAGCCTGTTCCGGAGCAAGAACTGGAAAGGGCGAAGAACTACATCGCTTACGGGTATCCCGGCAGTTTCGAAACAGCCGGTCAGATGGCCGTCGAGCTGGCGCAGTTGGCGGAATTCGGACTGCCTTACGACCTGTTCAATTCATTCACCGAACGCATCCGCGCCGTTACGCGCGAGGACGTGCAGCGCGTCGCGCGCGCGTATCTGGATCCCGAAAGGGTGGAAATAGTTGTCGTGGGCGACCGCAAGGAAATCGAGTACGGACTGCGCGCGTTGAAACTCGGGAAAGTCCGCCTGCTGGACGTGGAGGACGTGCTCGGGAAGAAACCGGAATAAGCGTCTTGGGCGGCGCCTGCTTCGCGCGATGCTCCCGCGGCTCGTGCGGGAAATCGCCCCGGTTTTTCAATTCGGCGCCGACGCGCTTTCGAGGACTGCCGTGGGCGACACGATAACGCGGTGCTCGATGCGGATGGATCTCAGAATCCGTACAGCATGCCGGCGACGATGAGAATATCCCGCGAGCGCCAGACGGCTGCTTCTCCTGCTTCCGGGAGGCGGAGAGCGTTGGTCAATCCGTGCGAGTACGAGATCATGCCTATGAAGCTGAAGCCGCCGCCTGCGTCCGCGATCACTCCGCCGCACGCTTCCACGGAAGCGCTGAGGATTTCGCTCGATTCCATGACGTACTGCGTGGAATATCCGCGCTGGAATTCCGTTCGGTATCGCGCGGATACGAGCAGGCCCATCGACGCGCCTCCGGCAATAAATGGATGTATCGGTCCGTAATCGAAGGCGTACTTCAGCGAAACCGGCAGCTCCACGTAATTATACAGCGCGGTTTCAACGAGCGCGTCGCGGTAGCGCAATTCCGCGCCTCTTTCCACGAATCTCGGAGCGAACATAACGGACCACGCTCCCCCGACTCCTATGTCGAGAAGCGCGCCCGCGACAAGACCGGTTTTTGAGGACGTGCGCACCCCGTCGGCGAGAGGCGATGCGTGCGCGTCGGCCAGATTTATCCCGAACTGCGCCCCGGCGGCCGCGTACGTCTGGGCGTTGAGCGGATTAACGTCCGGGACCGCAACAAGAAGCGAAAAGACAAAAGAACGAAATACGGAGGATGGAATTGATCCAAACGGACGTCGAAAAACGTCACGCGGAATCATCGATCCGTCAGCGAAGGAAGCAAACGGAGAAATCAAGGAGAATAATCGCAGGCCTGAACGGGTCATGTCTGATGCTATTTCATGACTGTAATCGCGCGCGAATCCATCGACGCATCGGCGACCATGAGACGAAGAACGTACACTCCCGAGGGCAGACCCGACAAATCCGCTTCGGCGCGATGCCTTCCGGCGGCATGAAGCCCGCTCCGGATGACGGACACGGTGCGACCCAGCGCGTCTATCAGCAGGAGATCTGCGTCCGCGTATTCATCGAGCACATACTCGACATTTGCCGTCAGCCGCGAAGGATGCGGGAATATGGAGAGTATCTCGTGATGCGCCTGCTGCACGGGCCGTATTACCCTTGCCGAGAGTGAATCGATATGCCGGTCGATCCACTCCAGGCGGTCGCGCAGCCATAGCTTGAGAAAGGAAATCTCATCGGCATAAGTCTTTCCGACATACGCGTTCGGCCAGCGCCATTGTCCAAGCAGATTCCATTTGAGGAAATGCCTGTCCTTGGCCTCATCCAGCAAGACGGTCAAGGAATCGATGAAGGCGAAAATCGACTCTTTCGACCATCCCTCCTTCCTCAGATTTTTCCACCTGCTTTGCGCATCGAGGACGAATCCTTTGTCTTCCAGCATCCTATGCCACCAGAACGGCCGTCTTTCTGCGTGTATGCGCCAACCTGTCGAAGCCGATCCCCATGCGTAGTGGCAGTTCCCGAAAGCCGAGTAGAAGTCCCATGCCGGTCCCATCTTCAAGCGCCCGTCGCGCCTGTCTCTGTCCTTGTGGAAATACACGCTGTAGGAAAAACCGTCGACGTTATTGGCGAGCTCCTGAAGCAGGAGATAATCGACGAATGACCGGGCGTCGGCGATTCGCCGCCAGCCGTTGTCGGGATCCGCAAAATCGGGCGCACTGGTCGCGTCTTCGAATTGCCGGAAGAAAGTGACGATATAAGCCCTTTGCTCCGGTGTGATGTCCTTCGGTTCCGGGTAATGATACAGGTAGGAAAAATAGCCTGTTGAATCGAAGGAAGCGGCCCAACCTTCGAACGGTTTTCCCTTGCCGGGATCCATCTTGAAAATGTATCCGCCCGATACGGCTTCCCCTTCGTTCTCATCGGGATTCAGCTTTGCGATGTCCACCCGGTGCGGACCGCGCTTGATGCGCTCCATCAGCACATACACGCCGCGGTAACTTCCGTCTATCACGAGTTCGCAGAATGCGGTCCTGCTCGCATATCGTCCCATCACCCTCGCCAGGTGCATCCCAAGGGCGTTTCTTATCAGAGTCTTGTCAGCATAGGGGCTCGAAAGCACCCAGTCTTCCTCCGACGGCATACCGAGCAGGGATACGTCCGTATCGGCGCCGTCGGGATTACGCGTTTCGAAACCGTATTGCTTTTTAGGCTGGTAAAGCGAGGAGTTGCCTCTTGTTTCGATGCCGATCCATCCCTCGTGCGCCGGCGTTTGACCGTCGATCCCGTTCCCGCCTTCGGGCATGTCAAATACCCTGATATACGCCGGCGATTTGGGCTCGTCGAGTATTGGGATTCCTCCGGTTTCTATGCTGATAACGGGCAGGTTGGACGTGGAAAACGGGACCGGCTGAGCATGGCCGTGTCCGACCTGCAAACATATCAGCGCCGGTAGACAGGGGAGAATTTTTACGAGTTTCATTTCACGAGCAGAACCACGCGCGCATCAGCCGAAGCGCCGCCCGCATGCAGGCGGAGCAGAAAAGCCCCGCTCGGAAGCGCGCCGGTGTTCAGCGTCGCGTTCCACCTGCCCTGCGCGAGGCCTGCGTTGGACAGCTTCAGCACCGTGCGGCCGAGATGATCCGTGAGCGTCAGGCAGGCGTCCGGATTTCCGCGCAGCGAACACTCCACTCGCAGGGCATCCCTTGCCGGCTGCGGATATATGTCCGAAATCGCATGTATCCCGGGAGCGCCGGGCGACCCGGCCGCCGTAGGCGAGAGAAAATCGATGTTCTCGTCGATCCAGTGCAGCCGGTCCAGCATCCAGTTCTTCAGGTATGCAATCTCGTCTTTGTGAGTCAGGCCTACGTACCAGTTGGGCCACACCCACTCGCCGAGCAGTTTCCATCTCTGGAAATTCCTGGCGCCGGCGTACCTGAGCAATACGGCCAGCGAATCGATGTGCTGCATGATCGCCGGGTCCGACCAAACGCTCGTCCTCAGTTCTTTCCACCTGTCGCCCGCCTCCAGCAGGAAAAGCGGATCTTCCAGAAGTCTCAACCACCAGAACGGCCTGTTTTGCCTGGAAATGCGCCAACCCTCTGTCGCTTCTCCGTCGTTGTAATTGCAGTTGCCGTATGCGATATCGAAGTCCCACACCGGACCGAGCTTCAGCCGGCCGTCCTTGCGGTCGCGGTCCTTGTGAAAGTAAACGCTTGAAACGTAGCCGTCCACGTTGTTCGCCGCCTCCTGCATCAGGAAGAAATCGATGAAAGAGGTCGCGTCCACGACGCTGCGATAGCCGGATCCCGGGTCCGCGAAATCCGACAGTCGCATTGCGTCTTCGAACTTCTGGAAAAATGTGACGATGTATCCCCGCTGATGCGCCGTGATGTCCTTGGTCTGCGGGTAATGATACAGGTACGAGCAATAGCCGGTGGAATCGAACGATGCGGACCATCCCTCGAAGGGAACGCCCTTGCCGGGATCCATCTTGAAGATGTATCCGCCGGTCATGGATTCGCCTTCGTTTTCGTCGGGATTCAGCTTGGCGATGTCCACCCGGTCCGGACCGCGCTTTATCCGCTCCATGAGCAGGTACACGCCCTGATAATCGCCGTTCAGAACCAGTTCGCAGAAAGCCGTTCTGGACGCATAGCGGCCCATCGAGGACGCTAGACGCATCGCGAGAGCGTTCCGTATCAGCGATTTGTCGCTGTACGGACTCGACAGCACCCAGTCTTCCTCCGCCGGCATGCCGAGCAGCTCCACATCCGTGTCCCCGCCGTTCGAATCGCGGGTTTCGAAGCCGTACTGCTTCTTCGGAAACGCCTGCGACGAATTGCCGCGGACTTCGATAGCGATATCGCCTTCATGCGCGGGCTGTCCGTATATCGAGTTCTCGCGGCCGGGATTGTCGTACACCCTGATCCGGGCGGCGGTCTTCGGTTCGTCCTGTATCGGCGATCCGTCGGTTTCAATCACAATGATGGGCAAATCGGATTTCGAGAAATCCATGACCTGCCCGCTCGCCCCCGGCGCGATTGAAATCTGCGCCGCGATCACACATGCGGCCGCCGCGGCGCGGACACTTCCTCCCGCCGCTCGTCTAAGCGGATTCAAGAGCGGCAAGGTCCTGAGGAGCGGAAGCGGTGAAGCGCGGAGAAGCTGCGGGTACGTCATTTGAAGTCCGTAACGCGGACGAGGGGACGGTCGCGGGTTTGCGGATCGCGTCTGTTTTCCTTTAACAATCACGTGCAGTCCATCGCTCGATGATTTCCCGCGGCGAATGAGCGATATTACCGAATCAACGTATAACAAACAATGCATTAATTCGGAACAAAATACATTTTTATCGGCAGCTCCCGCCCGAGCTGTGCGGCTTATCCTTCCGTCGCGGGAGGGTGTGCTAAGCCGTTATCCCGTTCACGAGCATTCGTGTCATGCCGCCGAAACCGCCGTTGCTCATTACGACGATCACATCCCCTTCATGCAGGTCGGACAATACGATACGCGCGGCCTCCGCGGGATCCCGGGCGGCGCGGGCCGCGGGACCGCGTGAACTGATATCAGCCGCCAGTCTGTCCCTGTCGAGCAGTTGTTCCGGCGAATATCGTTCCGGCCGGTTGACGGGTCCGAGCACGACTTCATCCGCGCCGTCGAAGGCGGCGGCGAGTTCCGCCTGGAAAATGTTTCTCGTCGTGGTGTTCGATCTCGGTTCGAAGACGATTCGCAATCTGGCGGAAGGATATTTGATCCTGAGGGCGCGCACCGTCTCGCGCACCGCTGTGGGATGATGAGCGAAATCATCGATGACGATTATCCCTCGAGCTTCCGCGGCTGTTTCCATCCGCCTGCGCACGCCGAGGAAAGACGAGAAGCCGGCCTCTATCTCGTGATTGGAGATCTCCAGGGCGTCGAGCGCCGCTATGACGGCGAGCGCGTTGCGCACGTTGAATTCCCCGGCGAGCGGGACGTAGAACCGGAAGCCGCGCATGCTATCGCCATCCTTGCGCAGGGCGCTGAAACTGCTTCCGCCGTCCTCGATGGTTATCTCGGCCGCCCGCCAGTCGTTGCCCGCTCCAAGGCCGAAGGTCCGAACCGCGGCCTGTGCGCCGGTCGCCGCTTCGAGGGCGCGCGCGTCGTCGCCGTTCACCAGCACGAGCCCGCCGCGCGGGACCAGACGCAGTCCCATCCGGAATGCTTCGACCACATCGTCGATCGAGCGGAAAATATCCGCGTGGTCGAATTCGACATTGTTGATCACGAAGATGTCCGGGCGGTAATGGACGAATTTCGACCGCTTGTCGAAAAACGCCGTGTCGTACTCGTCCCCCTCCGTCACGAACACGCCGCCGGGCGGGGCGGGGCGGCAGCCCCGGCCGAAATTCACGGGCATGCCACCGATCAGGAAGCCAGGCTTCCGCCCCGCGCTTTCGAGCGTCCATGCGGCCAGCGAGGAAGTCGTCGTCTTTCCGTGCGTGCCCGCGAAAACCGCGGATTTTCTCCCCCAGATCAGCTCTCCGCCCGCCAGCGCGGCGAGCGAGACGAAGTCGGCTTTCAGATCCAGAATCCTTTCGACTTCGGGATTGCCGCGGCTGATCGCGTTTCCGATCACGAAACAGGCCGGCCGGGAGGCCGCCGCCGCATCGTTCAGGAAACCGTCGATGTTGGATTCGTGGAAGGCGTCATGATACGGGATGCCCTGCCTCGCCAGAAAGTCGCTCATGGGGGGATACACTCCCGCGTCGGATCCCGATATCGAATGTCCCGCCGCCTTCAGCGCGGCGGCGACCGAAGCCATCGCGGTGCCGGCTATGCCGACGAAGTAATAATCCATGCCCTGCTCTCTATTCCGGAATTCGGCGGATCATCATATCCATTTCTTTCGCCTGAAATAGACGAGCATGCCGCCGGCGACCGCCAGCATGATTCCCCAGGCGAACAGATAGCCCCACGGCCAGCGCAATTCCGGCATCACGTCGAAATTCATTCCGTACACCCCGGCTATGAAGGTCAGGGGAATGAACACCGTGGCGATTATCGTGAGGACTTTCATCACCTCGTTCATGCGGTTGCTGATGGTCGACATGTAAAGGTCGGCGAGCCCGGACAGCGTGTCCCTGTACATCTCGATGGTGTCGATCACCTGTATCACGTGGTCGTAGACGTCCCGCAGATACAGCGCGGTGTCGGCGCTCACGAGCTTGGATTCGTGCCTTTGGAGCGAGAGGATCACTTCACGCAGCGGCCAGGCGGATTTGCGGAGGAAAATGAGTTCGCGCCTGATCCGGTGGATTGATTGGAGATTCTCCTGCGTGGCGTCGCCCAGCAGCCGTTCCTCCAGTTCCTCGATTTCTTCCCCCACGCTCTCCAGTATGATGAAATAGTTGTCGACAAGCGCATCCAGCATGGAATAGCACAGGTAATCGGGGCCCAGTGTCCGAATTTTCGAGCTGTCGCTTTTCAGGCGTTCCCTGATCGGGTCGAGGACGTCCCCCGGCACGCCCTCCTGGAAAGAGAGCAGGAAAGTACCGCCCAGAACCATGCTCAGCTGCTCGGAGATTATCGACCGCTCGGACCGGTTGTATCTGAGCATTCTCACCACAAGGAAGAGATAATCCGGGTAATCCTCGAGTTTGGAGCGCTGTTCGGTGTTCGGGATGTCCTCGAGGGTCAGATCGTGCAGGCCGAAGGCGCCGCCGATTTTTTCCAGCGGCGTCACGTCGTGTATCCCTTCCAGGTTTATCCAAGCGACACCTGGATGAGGCCCGGACTGGGAGATGATTTCCTCGAGCGGGAGCACCCGGTGTTCGCAGCTCTTGCCGTCGTACAGATACATTTCGGCGCGCGCATCGCTTTCGCGGTGTTCCCCTATGTACACGAGAGCGCCGGGCGGCAGTCCGCTCTTGGCGGAATGCCTTTTGGGCCTGTTTGCCGCTTTGTCGGTCATGTGAATCCGGTGTGGGTGATCTGTATGCGGCCGCCGCGTTACGGACTTCGCCGGCCGCCGACGAAACTCAAACTACCGGTCTCCTGCGGAGAATTCAAGCGGCGGAAGGAGTGATTTTCAAGCCCGGACCGCTTTTCGTAATTTTGATCAGCGCGTCCCGCCAACAATTGAGGACATGTTAAACTTATGAAAGCAGTTTCTTCCACGAATTACGCAGGTCTGCTCCTGCATCGCCGCGGCAAGGTGCGCGACGTTTACGCGGTCGACGGCCGCCTCCTGATCGTGGCGACGGACCGGCTCTCGGCTTTCGACGTGGTCCTGCCCGACCCAATCCCGATGAAGGGCGCCGTGTTGACCGCGATATCGAAATACTGGTTCGACAGGACGGCGCATATCGTGCCGAACCATTGCATCAGCGTCGATCCCGCAGATTATCCCGAAATCTGCGCCCCGCATGCCGATGAGCTGCGCGGCCGGAGCATGCTGGTGCGGAAGACGGCGCCCTTGCCGGTGGAATGCGTGGTACGCGGTTACCTGACCGGTTCCGGACTGAAGGAATACGCGAGGTCCGCGTCCGTTTGCGGGATCCCTCTGCCGGGCGGCCTGGTGGACGGTTCCATGCTGCCCGAACCGATTTTCACTCCCTCCACGAAAGCCGACGTGGGGCATGACGAGAACATCACTCTTGAACAGGCGGCATCCCTGATAGGGAAGGAAAGCGCGGAACGCGTGGCGGAACTCAGCATTGCGCTGTATTCCCATGCCCGCGATGAAGCCCGCAAGCTCGGAATCATAATCGCGGACACAAAATTCGAGTTCGGATTCGACGGCGGCGAGCTGATACTGATCGACGAGGCCCTGACGCCGGATTCCTCCCGTTTCTGGCCCGCGGACGCCTATGAACCGGGGCGCGCGCAGCCGAGCTTCGACAAGCAGTATATCAGGGATTATCTCGAGTCTATCGGCTGGGACAAGAAACCGCCCGCTCCTTCCCTCCCCGCGGACGTGATAGCCGGGACGACTGAAAAATATCTCGAAGCGTGCAAGCTTCTGACCGGCGCAACCCCGGCCCTTTAATCAACGGACGGCGCGTTCTTCATAACTCATGATATTTGCGACGGCGGGAATGAACAGATGACAATTCAGGAGAAGCTTCCTTACAACGACTACAAGCATGTGCCCACGCGCCCGGAAATCGATACGCTGCTCGGCGTCCTGCCGGCCATCGAGCTGAAGCGCTTCGAGGAGCAGCTGGACCTGCTCGAGCCGGCGATCGCCTGGGCCATGCATTGGTACGATAACGAGCAGGGCTGGGGATATCGCGCGTCCTTTCTCAGGCGCGTGGTGTGTTCGCTGCATTTCGAGAAAGGATTCTTCACGGCCGCTTTCTCGATTCCGCTCGCGCGTGAAGCCGAGTTTCTCGACTTGAAGGAACTGACTCCGGAGTTCAGGGAGCGCTTCGCCGACTGCAAAATGTCCATCGATGCAAAACGCGTCTCGTTCCGCATCCGCAAAAGACGCGAAACGGAAGCCGCCCTCGCGATGGCCCGGTTGAAGCTCGAGGACATCCGGGCCAAAGGGTCGTCGCCGAGACGTTGACTCGCCCGGCCCGGCCGGCGTCAGCGTTCGGGCAGCAGGACGAGTGTAGCCGTTCTGGGACCTTTCGCGCCGGCGGCGACGCAATGATAAACGCCCGGCGCCGCCCTCATGCCGGCGCCGTCCCTGCCGTCCCAGAAGATGCCGTGCGTACCCGCCTCGAAGCGGCCGCTGTGAAGCGCGCGCACAACGCGCCCGAGGCGGTCGACGATCGATACCTGCATATCCCCGGCGGCGGGCATTTCAAGGAGCAGTGAGACGCTCCTGCTGAAAGGATTCGGATGTCCGGAATGCAGAGAGAATCCGGTCGGCATCGTAGCGGCCGTCTCGGCGCCGACCGCTACGGCGGATAGCGGAATATCGGCGAAGCCGTTCAGCGGATCGTTGGACTGGACGCGCAGGAATGCGCCGCGGGGACCCGGCGCCGATGGCGTGAAACGAATCGTCAGCAGCGAGCTGTCGCCCGTCGCTATCGAGGCCGCGGGCGGTGTCGTCACATTAAAATCGGCGGCGTCGGCGCCCAGGAGTATGCATTGCTGGATCAGAAGATCGGCCGCGCCCGTGTTGCCGACATACAGCGATTCGTCCTTTTGGGCGCTGATGCCCCCGTAATCCACGAATGAACGGCTGAAACGGATGCGCGGCGCCGCCGATTCGGCGCAGATTCCGGTCAGCACAATCCGCACAACGGGAGACGACGAGTCGTTTCCGCTGATCGACAGCAGGGCGCTCTTTGCGCCTAAACCGACAGGAAGGAAACTGAGCAGGATCGAATCGGACGTCGAGGGCGATATCGTCGCCGCGCAGGGACTCGCTACGGCGAAGTCCGCGAAGTCGGCCCCGCTGATGGACTGTCCTGTTATGAGCAGGTCCGCCGTGCCGGTGTTGCCGACCTTGACTGCAAGAGTCTTCCCGACGCCCGGCGGCGACACTCCGAAATCGACGGCCGGGGGATCCGCGGTTATTCTCGGCGCCGCGGCCGTGACTCCCGCGCCTGTCAAGGCCACCGTGAGCAGCGGCGATACCGGATCGTCGCTGCGTATTCTCAAGGCGGCGGCTTTGGACCCCGCGGAGGACGGCGTGAAACGGAGATCCATTGAATCGGCCGAGCCCGGATCTATCGCCGAGCCCGGCGCGTGGACTATCGTGAATTCGCTCGAATCCGCGCCTCCTATTGACTGCTCCGACAAGCGCAGCGCCGCGGCGCCGGCGTTTCTTATCGACAGCCGTCGTGACGACTGCGTCCCGAGCTGAACCGCGCCGAAATCCAGCGAAGCGGCGTCGAGACGAATCACCGGTGAGCGCCTCACCGCATGACCGTTCAGGGGAATCGATACAAACGAGCTGGAGATATCATCACTGGTGAAAGACAGAACCGCCTGCTTCATCCCTTCCGAAGCGGGGGCGAAACGCAGAACGATGGAATCACTTCCCCCCGGCTGCACGACGGCGCCGCAAGGCTTTATAATGGAAAAACATGCAGGATCGACTCCTCCGATATTCTGCGCCTGTATGCTCAACGCGCCGTTGCCGGAATTTGTCATGTGCACGATGCGTGTCTCGAACTTGCCTACTTCCACCGTGTCGAAGCTCACCGACGCGGGCGCGTAGGCGAGGCGCGGCAGTCTCGGCGCGGCAACGCCGAGCAATGCCACGGTTCTCAGGGGATTCGCAGGATCGTTGCTGCCGACCACGAGGGAAGCGCGCTTTAGGCCCGCTGTGGACGGCGCGAAGCGCAGAATAATGGAATCCTCCGCCTGCGGATCCAGCAGGGAAGCGCAGGGACGCTCGACGAGAAAGGATGCGGCATCCTGACCGCCGATCGCGGCGCCCGTGATCTCGAGAGGCGCCGCCCCGCTGTTGCGGATCCGGAGGACTCTCGAGGCGTGCGATGAAACAAGAACCGTGTCGAAGTCCAGTTCATCCGCACCGAGTTCAATGGCGGGGAGTAAACGGTCTCCGGAACCGGCAAGTGTCACCATCGTAACCGGTGTTTTGGGGTCGCTGCTTTCGATGCGCAATTCGGCGCCTTTGCTTCCGACCGTCGACGGTGTGAACGAGAGCAGAATCGAGTCGGCGCCTGCCACCGGGATGACGGACGGACAGGGAGTGACGATGCCGAAGTCCGCCGCATCCGTTCCGGCGATTGTGATGCCGCTGACCGC
>CAYLZD010000043.1:0-27024 GCA_964388275.1 uncultured Chromatiales bacterium | reverse complement strand
ATCCGTGAAAAAGAAAAGCACGGGAATTCCCTTGAGATAAAACTGCGTGTGATCGCTCCCTCCCTGTCCGTCCTGTATGAGCGCAAGATTCAGTTCGTGTGTTTCGTTTATCCTGTTCAGAAGCGACGCGAATGCGGCTGAAGTCCCGACACCCTGAACATTGAGCCGGCGCGTGCTGTCGATCATCCGACCTATCATGTCCAGATTCAACATTGCATCGACGCGTCCAAGATCGATTGTCGGATTCCGCACCCAATAAGAGGAACCGAGTGTTCCCATTTCCTCCGCCGCGAATCCCATGAATAAAATCGACCTCTTGAGCGGATGCTTCGAGAAATACTGCGCCAATTCCAGTAATCCCGCGACACCGGACGCATTGTCGTCGGCGCCGTTGTGAATCATCGGCGAGTCCCCCCGGTACAGTGATCCCGAGGAGCCCCATCCCAAATGATCGTAATGGGCTCCAACGACGATCACCTGCTCTTTGTACGAAGGATCCCGGCCTTCGATGAGGCCGAGAATATTCGCCGTCTCTGTCCGCTGAGTGATCACGGACACGGAAATCGCTGCGGACGATCCTTTGAATGCGAAGGATTGCGGCTTTTTTTCCTTCCTGATTTGTTCCAGGACAGGAAGCAAGGCCCCGCCATGCGCGGCGAACAGCGATGCCACCGCATCATTTGTCGCGCTCAACACAATTATGCCCGCATCGGTCGGTGAATTGTCATACCGCAATTGGGCCGGTTGTTCGGCATCCGGATCGACAATCACAACGGCAGCGGCGCCGGCTTGTCTTGCGAACAAGCCCTTGCTGCGAGCGGACGAAATCATCGCGAAATCCGAATGAGGATTCTCGCCATCAGGATGCCCGGCCGCGACGACAACTATCGCGCCTGTTACATCAACTCCTGCAAAATCATCGTATCCGAGCTTCGGAGCACTGATGCCGAAACCGGCGAATATGATGCCACCACTCGCCTTGCCTGAAGCCGTGAAGCCGTGCGGCACGTAATCACTCTGCAGCTTCAGCTTTCTGCGTACGCCTTCAACGGTCAACTCGAAGCTGTTTTCGTTTCCGAGCTCGATACCGGTCACAACCTCGAGACTCTGCTCGAATTTCCCCTGAACGCCGGCGGGCTGCAATCCATAACTCCTGAATTCCCGCGCAAGGTATTGGGCTGCCGCGTTCTCTCCTCGGCTTCCAGTCCCTCTCCCTTCGAGTTCGTCTGACGACAACCAGCGCAGATGATATGCGATCTCATCAAGAGTGATGTCCGGATTAGCCTGCGGAAAAGGCGGCTGCAGGCTTTGCGCCCGGAGTACGATAGGCAAGGCTATTGTGAAGAGGAAAAAGATTCTGCGGAATATCATAATTAGGCCTCCATTCGTCGTTCGATCCGTTCATCATTGATATTTGGTGTTGAACCGCAACTCGGGCGGTCTGTGAAAGGGGCTGACATGCCGTCTCCGCATGTGGTGTCGGGAATCCGTGGTCTTCGGAGGTGACAGGGCTCGCCCGAAACTCCGCCGGTCGATGCTGGCTTGTCAAGTTGCTGATACAGCGAACGTCGTTGTCATACGACCAGGAACTCGAGTTCTCCCGTATCCGTCATGTGACCGCGGTTCATCTATGACAAGGCTGCCGTCGACTCATATAGATGCTTGCCTGGATTTGAACACATGGTATAAAGTGGCGCGTATCGAATCTGAAGTGGCCGAAGGGCAACGCACGGCTTTCATGTGCTTGTGAAGGCAGAGCTTTGTCGCCAGGTTCAGCTGGTACTCGCCGAAATACTCCGGCCTCTCATGCACCATGCGTTGTAAAAGGTCGATTTCTTCGTCCGTCAGTTCGCCGGTTTCTTTATCCACAAGGGCGCTGATGTATTCTGGCAGGTCTTTGTCTTCCATTTTGATTTTCTGAATGCGAGTTGAACATACCTTTAATCGTCGGCGTCTGCGTATCCCCTGTCCTTCGCGTACTGCAGAAGTTTGGCTCTGAGCATCTTCCTCCCGCGGTGAAGCCGTGAACGGACGGTGCCGATGGGGCATTCGACGAATTCAGCGATCTCTTCGTACGTGAACTCCTCTATATCACAGAGAATCACGACGGTTCGGAACTCCTCGGGAAGCGATTCGAGCGCACGGGATACGTCGTCGTCGAGAAGATTCGAAAATAGCTTCTCTTCAAGATCGTTCGGATCCGCCGATTCGGCTCTTATTGTGTGGTAGAACTCCTCTACATCCTCGTAACCTACCTTGTCGGGTTCCTTTGATGACTTCCGGTAGATGTTGATGAAGGAATTCTTCATGATCCTGAACAACCATGCCTTGCAGTTTGTTCCGGCTTCGAACTTGTCGAAGAATCGATATGCCTTTAGGTATGTTTCCTGCAGGAGATCGTCGGCATCGTCGGGATCGCCTGTCATGCGAAGCGCGAAGTTGTAGAGGGCATCCATATGAGGCAGCGCTTCGCGCTCGAAATCGAGGTGCCGTTGCCGCAACTTTTCAGTGTCGACAGCGCTGTCCGTGTCATTCTCTAGTATTTCGTCTTCCTGCACATCAGGAGTGGGAACCGTCATATCTCTCCATCAAAATAGTCCCCAAAATATAGACTTTCTCCTGAACTAATCACAATCGGCGGCATATTCGGGCCTCGGCCTTCCGAACCCGTCTCGACGAATTTCCAGCCCCTTTTCCAGCACCCATTGGATGGAATACGGAATAAATCGCTATATTCCCGCAAGGGATAATGGATACATACTGGGGAATCGAGTCAAATGAGCACGAATCACATCCAAACCGCCGCCCAGATCACGATGATACAGGTGTTGAGATGAGCGGCTCAAGCAGGCATCCGTGGTTGCAGAGATTGGATATCACGGCGCTCTGCCCGAAATGCGGGGCGACAGCGCTGCGACGCAGCCACGCGAAATCCAAGTTCGAACAGTATATTCGGGCACACTCCAAGCAGCGGCTTTTCCGCTGCCATTCGTGCGGCTGGAGAGGCTGGCTGGATGAAGCCCGCATTCGGTATCCTGCCGTGACATCCCCTGAGGCGACAGTGCCGGTGGACGAAAGGCAGGAGATCATACCCGACATCTCCCTTGAGGAATTGAAGGCGCAGCCGGCTTCCAAGCCGGGCGAGAGCGCGTTCGCCATGAATGAAAACCGACAGAAGGACGGAGCGGAATCATCTCGCATGGTTGCGAATACGCCTGAAGAGCATTCGGCAGTCCATGCGCTCGCAAACGCTTTCGCCGAATCGGAAGCTTTGCCTTTCTCTCACCTCAACAAAAGTGATTCGTCCGACCGCACACAAAGATCCGGAAAAACGTGCCCGAGTTGCGGAGCGCTGAGGCTGTTCCGCTCTCGGCACCGAGGATTCTACGAATCGTTGAGGAAACAGCTTTCTGGAAAAAGACCCTTCCGCTGCCATAAATGCGGCTGGAGAGGCTGGCTCCCTAAGCAAATCTAAGAATCAGTCGGCATCATCAGCGCACTGGCCCGCTGTGTCGAATCGACGCTCCGAAGACTCGGAAGCAAAGAAGTCCGTACCGAACGACACACCCTGGGGCGGATCCGCCGGCCGCCGTTTCTTATCGACAAATATTTTCTTTCATCTCCGAATTCACTACTTTGAACTTCGAAAATACAGGCACCATACACCGGACAATCCAATCTTATGCACATCTCAAAATCAGCAGGATACGCGGTTCACGGCCTCGTGTATCTCGTAACCAAGAAATCGGGCGATCCGGTTCAGATATCCGAAATCGCCGAGTATCAGAATGTTTCCCGTACGTATCTCGCCAAGATTTTTCAGCAGTTGTCCACCGCCCGCATAATCGTCGGGCAACGGGGCATCACCGGAGGCTACCTTCTCGCTCGCGACCCGTCCAAAATCACTCTCCTCGATATCGTTGAAGCGGTGGATGGACCGGTGATGAAGCGCCATTGCTGTTTGGGAATAGTTGATTGCCATCTTAAATCGGTTTGTGTCGTTCTAGACGCATTTGTCGAGGCCAACAACCTCTTCGCCGATTCTTTGAGGAACAAAACGCTTGCGGACGTCACCAAACGCGTCTTGTCTCTGAACGCGCCCTACGTTTTCAAGAAGAAAACACCGCAGAAGAAGCGGTAGGATAGCGACGCAGATATGCTTCCGAATCCCTCCGTCAAGAGGGTTACGGACGCCTTTTTCACCCTCGCTCACTCCGACCGCAGCACAGGCGCCAGAGCCGGAGAATTGCATACCGACCATGGCGTGATATCTACGCCCGTTTTCATGCCTGTCGGAACACAAGGCACGGTAAAGGCGGTTCAACAGCGCGAGTTGGAAGAAATCGGCGCCCACCTGATACTCGCCAATACGTATCATCTCGCCTTGCGCCCAGGCGCGGAACTCCTCCGCAACGCCGGAGGACTTCACGCATACATGAACTGGAAAGGCGCCCTGCTTACCGATAGCGGCGGTTATCAGGTTTTCAGCCTCGCCCAACTCCGTCGCGTAGAACCCGACGGCGTGGTGTTCTGCTCGCACATCGACGGCTCGAAGCGCCGTTTCACTCCCGAGAACGTAATCGATTTTCAAAGGGACATCGGTTCCGATATCATGATGGTCCTCGACGAATGTCCGTCCGCGGACTGCGGTTTTGAATACGCCGAACGAAGCGCCGCTCTGACTATGCGCTGGGCGGCGGAAGCCCGGGAGCACATCCATCAGGGCGCACCGCTCTACGGACACCGCCAGTTCTCCTTCGGCATCGTGCAGGGAGGCGTTTTCGAGGAACTTCGTCTGCGTAGCGCTTCCGACCTGATATCTCTCGATTTCGACGGCTATGCGATCGGCGGGCTCGCTGTCGGCGAACCCGTGGAAACGATGTATCGCATTACTGAATTGACGGCCGCGGCCCTGCCCTGCGACAAGCCCCGGTATCTCATGGGTGTTGGAACTCCGTTGAATATCATCGAAGCCGTTGCGCGCGGCGTCGATATGTTCGATTGCGTGATGCCGACCAGGAACGGACGAAATGGCATGCTTTTCACACATCACGGACCGCTATCCATCAGGAAGGAATCCTACTTGAGCGAATTCCGTCCGATCGATGAGCGCTGTTCGTGTTACACTTGCCGGACTTTCACGAGAGCATACCTGTGCAATCTCTTCCGGGTCCGCGAAATCCTGGCACTTCAACTTGCATCCATCCACAACCTCGCCTTTTACCTTGAATTGATGCGCGACGCGCGAAATGCTATCTTGAGCGATAGTTTCGATGCTTGGAGGAGCGAGTTCATCCTCCGTTACGGATCGGGACGATGTGCCGACAGGAAACTCGAAGACTAACCGTCAGAAGAATCATAGACAATAGGAGCAGTCAATGCACGAGATTTTACTTGCTTTCGGAGCACAGCAGCAAGGCGGCGGCGCCGGCAACAGCATGTTCACAACGTTCATATTCATGGGACTTCTGGTCCTGATCTTCTACTTCATGATCATGCGCCCCCAACAGAAGAGGGCAAAAGAAAGAGCGAAATTGCTCGAGAGCATCAAGAAAGGCGATAAAGTGATCACTTCCGGCGGTCTCCATGGCAAAGTCGTCGGAATCGACGAGAAGACGGTGCTTCTGGATGTCGGCGACAACATGAAACTGAAATTCGAGCGCTCCGCCATAGCTTCGGTGACCCGCGAAGCCGCCGCAGAATAACGGCCACGGATGGCACGGTATTTCAATTCCATCGAGGAGGCGATCGTTGAGTTCCGCGACGGTCGCGTGATCATTATCGTCGACGACGAGGATCGCGAAAACGAAGGGGACTTCGTTTGTTCGGCCGAAAAAATCACGCCGGATATCGTGAACTTCATGATAACCGAAGGTAGGGGATTGGTCTGCGCTCCACTCACAGCCGATCGGATGTGTGAACTCGAACTCGATATGATGGTGGATTCCAATACTGCGATTCACGGCACCAATTTTACGGTGTCCGTGGATCTGGCCCGCGGCACCACCACGGGCATCTCCGCTGCCGACCGTACCGCAACGATCAGAGCGCTGGCCGATCCCGACACCAGACCGCGCGACCTCGCACGGCCCGGACATATCTTTCCGCTTCGTGCCGTGGACGGCGGCGTCCTCAGGAGAGCCGGACACACGGAAGCGGTCATCGATCTGGCAAGAATGGCTGGACTGCATCCGGTCGGCGTGCTCTGCGAAATCTTGAATCTTGACGGAAGCATGGCGCGCGTCCCTCAACTCCTTGATCTGGCGCGCAAACACGATCTGAAAATAATCTCCGTCCAGGATCTGATAGCATACAGGGTCCAGAAGGAGAAATTGATCAAGAGAAATTCGTCGGCTCACCTGCCGACGAGGTACGGGGACTTCACCATCCACCTTTTCGAAAGCATACTCGACGGCAAGGAGCACCTGGCTCTGGTGCGCGGCGAGGTAGGGTCAGGGGACCCGGTGCTCGTTCGAGTTCACAGCGAATGCATCACCGGCGATACTTTCGGCTCGCTGCGCTGCGACTGCAAGGATCAACTCAATGCGGCCATGATGATGGTGGAAAGAGAGGGACGCGGAGTGATTCTCTATATGAGGCAGGAAGGCCGCGGGATCGGACTCGCGAATAAATTGCGCGCGTATACCCTGCAGGACGAGGGACTCGACACCGTAGAGGCGAATCATGAGCTGGGCTTCAGGGACGATCTGAGGGATTATGGAATCGGCGCACAGATACTCGCCGACCTTGGGGTCCACAAGATGCGTCTGTTGACGAACAATCCGAAAAAAATTGTCGGGTTGCAGAGTTACGGCCTTGAAATCGTGGAGCGTGTGCCCATCGAGAGCATCCCCACTGAAGCGAATGAGTTCTATCTGAAAACAAAGCGCGACAAGATGGGCCATCTTCTCACCGCCAAACGGCACGAGCATATTTAGCGGGCGGCAAAGCGCTATCATGAATGACGAGCCGGTCATCTTCCGCCTCGCGTCGGCGGCTGACATCGAATTTACCGAAGGTTGCGTCATTATCGCGGACAGAAAACTGCCGCGCACCGTATTGGACCGGTTCCCTTCCCCTATTCTGGTAGAAGCCGGGGAAGGACTGAAATCATTGACTTCGATTGAATCGCTCGCTGCGCGAGTGCTGTCTCGGCGCGCGATGCGTCCTCTGACACTCGTAGCCGTGGGCGGCGGATCCGTCGGGGATGCCGTGGGATTCCTCGCCCACATTCTCTGGCGGGGAACCTCGCTCTGGCATGTTCCGACGACCCTCCTGGCAATGGCGGATTCTGCTCACGGAGGCAAGAGCGCAGTGAATCTCGCCTCGGCCAAGAATCAACTCGGCGCATTCCATAGTGCCGAACGCGTGATCATTGTCGAGCAGTTTCTGACTACTCTGCCGCTCGCACAGCGGCGAGAAGGCTTGACCGAAATGCTCAAGGCCTTCATGCTTGCCGACCGATCGACAATCCTGTCCCTGACACCGGACAGGTTGGAAGAGCTTGCCTACAGGCCGTACGAATCGGTTGCTTCCGGATTAATGGACCTCCTGGACGCGGCCGTCAGCATCAAACTCGAAATCGTCAAGCAGGATCCCTTGGAACGAAAGGGCATCCGAACGGCCTTGAACCTCGGCCATACCCTGGGCCACGCGCTCGAAGCGGCAGCGGGAATCCCGCACGGTCTCGCCGTCGCTTGGGGGCTGGCGGCCATGCTGGAACTTTCGGCGGACACCGGACTGCCCGCCGAAACCCTGGCTTCTCTGTTCGCGTTGTTGTATCCCCTGCTTCAACCGATTTCATTTCCAGATCGCGACATCCTGCGCGATAACATAGGACGCGACAAGAAACGGTCGGAAGGTTCTCTCAAATCCGTCCTCCTGAGAGATATCGGACTGCCGGCAATCACTTCCCAAATCTCGGCCGACGATTGGATATCCGCCTTCGAACGGGTATTTCGGAGATTTCTCGAAACTCCGGTCGTGGCGCGATTGCGCGACCCCAAACGGGCGCAAATCAACGTGGAAGCCGGCAAATCAGAACTCAACCGCGCGCTCTGCATTGCAGCTCAAAGAATAGGGCAAACCCGCATCATGGGACGCAGCCGCGCGGATGACGTCCTTTATTTCATAACCGGCTTGCGGACTATGGGTTTTCAGGTCGAGGATACAGCGGACGGCTACATGGTGGATCCGGTAAAGACAGACCTCTGCGTAACGCAGCCCGCGCGCATAAGACGCGTGCAATGCGGAGACGGAGGAACAACCTTCCGTTTTCTGCTTGCGCTGGCGTGCGCGAACATCAAGGAAACAAGGTTGTATTTGTCGCCGCAGCTCGACAGACGCCCGCATCAAGCCCTCATCCGAGCGCTCGGCCAAGGCGGCGCCCGTATCGAGCGCATCAGCGACTCCAGCGGCGACGGTTACAGCGTGCGAGGATGGGAACAGATGCCCTTGTCGTTTTCCGTCGATGCCTCGGAATCCTCCCAGTTCGCCAGCGCCATCGCGCTGCTCTCCGCTGGATCCGAAACACCCTTTACCCTTCGTTTGACTGCGGGTCCGGCAAGCCCTTCATTTCTTGATATGACCCTCGAGATGCTGAAAGCCGCCGGTGTCGAGAACATTCGCAACGGCGACCTCATCGCTTTCAATCCCACCGCCCGGCTCGGTGAACCATTGACCATGGATGCGCCGCCCGATGCGAGCGCCGCGGCAGTCTGGAGAACAGCCCAATTTTTCGAACACCCACTTGTGCTGACGGAATCGGCGTCGGGACACCCCGACACTGCCATCGAAGAATTCCTGGATGTGATAGTTTCCGGACAACGCTCCGGGGAAATCGTTCTGGACTGTTCCGGGTCTCCGGATCTGGTCCCCCTGCTTGTAATTGCGTCACTCCGCTCCTCGAAACCGGTCCGCGTGGTCGGTGTTTCCAACCTGCGGCTGAAGGAGTCCAACCGGCTTGAAGGCATCGCGGCTTCGCTCGCGCGTATGAATATCCGCATCGAGACAACGCCGGACGGCATCAGAATTCCTCCCGCAGCCGCGGGAAGCATGACCCATGGAATTTTCGAGACTTACGGGGACCATCGTCTTGTGATGGCCGGCTTACTGATATCGATGCTTCAGGGCGAGGTGGAACTGACACACCCCTGGTCGGTCGCCAAATCGTATCCTGAGTTCTGGAATCACGCCAGGGAAGCCGGCTGGCAACTGACACCGTCACTCCGCTGAGATGCGCAACTCCGGACACACTCGAATACAGGGCGTAACCCCGCCGCGGAAAGGATATTTCGCTCAACTTTTGGCTTCGGAAATCCGCGCCATGAAAACGCCGGCTGTTCCGAAGGAGTATTCCGCCTGCGCGACTCCCGACGGACGTTTATGCGGCATCTGTCACGCGCGAGTAATCGACTACGAGCGAGAAGTCGTGGCAAAAGAGAGGGCGCTTCGCGCTTTTGCGGCTCGGAATAAATTTCTCCCGTCCTGGCGTCCCCTCGTTATCTCGCCGGCCGGCCGATGGTACAGGACAGTATCGAAGCGCAAGGTATTCAGAGACAACAGGTCGGTCACGCTCGGTTTGATCGTGGAGAATCAAAGCGGCCGGATCGGCGGCTTGCCGGTCGGGCTCTGCGCCATAGAACCGCGCGGGCATGCGAAAGTCTACGGCATCCTGCGGTCCAAATTGCTCAAATCCTATGCGGCGCCTCTCGCGGATGTGCTGCGGCACGTCGCGATCAGAGGCGGCGAAAAGGACCTGACCGTGATCTTCTCGGTATCGGAAATCTCTACGGACTCGTCCCGCGCTCTGAATACACTTTCGAAATCGCTCACTCATGAAGCGGAAGAAGTTGCCGCAGTGTATCTCTACCTCGACGATTCCCGGGGAACTCATTACCTCGGCCGCCGCAATCCGCACGCTCGGCAGGTTTTCAAGCGCCTCTATGGGTCGGGCGAGATAAGCGAGCGGATCAACGGAAAGGATTTCATCTACCATCCGCTCGCCTTTTCGCAAGTGAATCCCGCTGTCGCCGGACTGATGGCGCAGGCTCTTCGCGCCGCCCTGCGGCAGCGTGCGGTTTCGTTTCTTTACGACCTCTATTGCGGTTACGGGTTGTTCGGTTTGCTTACGGCCGATCTGGTCCGCGGCGTGCTGGGAATCGAGCAGTCGCCATTGGCGGTCGGCAGCGCCATCGCGAATGCGCGGCGCCAGAAAGTCCGGAATGTCCGCTTCGCACGGAGCGATCTGACTCCGGACAGCGTGCGCAAGCGCCTCTCGGGCTGTAGTTCCCAGGATTTCGTCATTCTCGATCCTCCGCGCAACGGCACGGTCCCCGGAGTCATCGAGAGCGTCGCCTCTTTCAGGATCGAGCGCGCGGCTCATCTGATCTGTAATGTTGATCTGTTGCCGGCCGAAGCCGGGAAATGGCAACGCAGCGGATATCGTATCACATCGATCACCCCTTTCGACATGTTCCCCGGCACTGATGACGTTGAACTTCTGGCTCTGCTTGAGAGATCGGCAAGTTGACGGGACGAGATCAGGATGCGGGACGGGCGTTGAGGAACTGCTTTCAGGCTGATTCATCGAGTGGGATTGCTTGCCGACGACACGCGCGGATCAATATGCCGCGCGTGGTCTCTTGCATCCCCTTTCCATGTTGACTATTTTATTTTTTAGTGATTTAATGAAAAGTGCAAAGCGATGCCTCACGAACTGCCTGACGTTCAGCAAGAAGTTACCGACGGAACGGAGACGGATCACCCGGCGAAAGTGATTCTTTACAACGACGACGTTCACACCTTCGAGGACGTGGCTCTGCAGCTCGTCAAGGCTGTCGGATGCAGTTATGAACGCGGCATGGAATATGCGGATGAAGTACACACCAGAGGAAAGGCATGTGTCTATGTCGGCGACATGCCCGATTGCCTGCGCGTCAGCGCGATTTTGGAGGAAATCGCCCTTCACACTCAAATCGAAATGTAAAAACCACCGTCAATAAAGCATGACTTCATCCGAAATTCGCCGGTCATTCCTGGATTTTTTCGAGGAAAAGGGACATCGAATCGTTCCGAGCGCTCCCGTGGTGCCGCATGATGATCCGACCCTGCTTTTCACCAACGCCGGCATGAACCAGTTCAAGGATGTGTTCCTGGGAACAGGCGCAAGGGATTACACACGAGCGGCCGACACCCAGAAATGCATCAGAGTCTCGGGCAAACACAACGACCTCGAGGAGGTCGGCCGCGACACCTATCATCACACGTTCTTTGAGATGCTGGGCAATTGGAGCTTCGGGGATTACTACAAACGCGAAGCGATCACCTGGGCCTGGGAATTGCTGACCGGGATCTGGAAACTGCCCGCGAACCGGCTGCACGCCACCGTTTTCAACGACGATGACGAGGCATTCGGAATATGGCTCTCTGAGACCGGCATCGATCCCGCCCATGTTCATCGTTTCGGTGAAAAGGACAACTTCTGGGAAATGGGAGACACCGGACCATGCGGGCCCTGTTCCGAAATCCACATCGATCTGACCCGAGACTGCAGCGGCGCTTCCCTTGTCAACGCCGGTTCTCCGTTCGTAATGGAAATCTGGAACCTCGTATTCATCCAGTACAACAGGGACCATAACGGCGTCCTGAGCGAACTTCCCGCAAAGCATGTGGACACCGGCATGGGATTCGAGCGCATTTGCGCCGTCCTTCAGGGAAAGAACTCCAACTACGAGACCGATGTATTCGTGCCGCTGATCAAAGGCATTGAAAAGACAACTGGCATTCCGTATCGCGGTGAGGAGGAGCAGGTCGCGATGCGCGTGATTGCCGACCACATCCGGATGCTGACTTTCGCCATCGCCGACGGCGCCATGCCGGGCAACGAAGGCCGCGGCTATGTGCTCAGACGAATTCTCAGACGGGCTTCCCGCTTCGGAAGAACGCTCGGAATGCGCGAACCATTCCTTTGGCGCATCGTGGAAACGGTGGTCGGCGAAATGAACCAAGTGTTTCCCGAACTAGCCTCCGGAAGAGAAATCGTCGAACGAGTTATAAAAGCCGAGGAGGAATCCTTCAACGCGACATTGGACCGGGGACTCGAAATATTCGAAGAAATCGCTCAACGTATGAAGAAGACCGATACGATCATTATGAGCGGGAAGGATGCCTTCAAACTCTACGACACCTTCGGCTTCCCGATCGATCTGACGGCGCTGCTGGCCGAGGAAAGAGGGCTGGCTGTTGATATGAGGCGCTTCGAGGAACTCCTTCTGGAACAGAAGGAAAGATCGCGAGCCGCGACCAAAGGCAGGATCATTTTCCCGCAGGGCGCGGGCGGCGTGGAAATCGAACTGGAAACCCTCCCCCAGGACATGTCCCGTTTCCAGTTCGTCGGTTACGACTCACTGACCGCTGACGCTGAGATCATCGGCATCCGAAAGGAGGGACCGCTCACATACCTGGTGCTCGACCAGACGCCTTTCTATGTTGAAGGGGGCGGCCAGGTCTCCGACTCCGGTGTGGTTGTCCATCAAGGAGTCGAGTGGAAAGTAGTCGATCTTCTCAAGAACGACCGCAGCATCGTCCACATCCTGCAAGGGGAGTCCGAATTTCCCGGGCTTCTCGGCGACACAGTGTACGTGAAGGTCGATGCCGCGCGTCGGCGCTCCATCATGCGGAATCACACCGCAACCCACATACTGCACAAGGCGCTGCGTTCCGTTCTCGGCACACATGTGCAACAAGCCGGTTCTATGGTAGATCCGGAACGGCTGCGATTCGATTTCTCGCATTTCACCAAAGTCTCGCAGGCGGAACTGGTCCGGATTGAAGACCTCGTGAATGAGAAGATTTTGGAGGCAGTCGAGGTCCGGCATCATAGGAACGTCGCCTTCGATGAAGCGAAAAACATGGGAGCTCTCATGTTTTTCGGCGACAAATACGGAGATCGAGTCAATGTGATTGAAGTGCCCGGATGGTCTATGGAATTCTGCGGCGGGACGCACGTCAGAAACACGTCCGAAATCGGAATATTCAAGATCCTTTCCGAAGGAAGTATCGCGGGCGGAACCCGCCGTATTGAAGCCGTGACCGGCACGGGAGTGCGTAAACACATCGTGGACCTGGAGCGGGAAATAGCGAAAAAGGAAGCGGCTGCCGATGAGTTGAAGGATAGAATCCGCAGGCTCGAAAGGGAATTGTCGCGGGAGGAACTCGACAAGGGCGCCGAACAGATAACCAATCTCATTGAGAAATCCCCTGAATGGGACGGGGCCCGCCTCGTGATCGCCCGCGTTCAGGCCGGCGACTCCGAGCAGTTGAAAGCCCTGGGGGATGTACTGCGGGAGAGATTGCGCTCGGGTGTCGGTCTGCTCGCCGCCGTCATCGATGGAAAAGTGTCGCTGGTTTGTGTTGTGACCGATGACCTCATCAAAAATCGCGGGCTGGCGGCCGGAAAGATCGTCGGCGCTCTGGCGAAAAAACTGGGCGGCGGCGGCGGCGGTCGTCCGCACATGGCCACGGCAGGCGGCAAGGATATCGACAGGCTGGACGAGGTTCTGTCAGCGGCCGATGAAATTATCATGGCGTCAGCGGCATGAGCGGAGCGACAGTGGTTCAAGACGTCGTACTCGCGGCTCACCGCGCCCGCAAACCTTTGCTTTATGTATTGCTTGATCCCGATAAATGGGATGAAAAGTCGGCGGCCGAAATGGTCATCGAAGCGGATAAAGCGGAAGTCGACGGCTATCTCGTGGGAGGCAGTCTGTCTCCCTCTCCCGATCTCTCTCTGACGGTTACGGCGGTGAAGAGCGCCACTGAGCGTCCAGTCGTCATATTCCCCGGCGGCGTCCATCATGTGAACGGGGCGGCGGACGCCATTCTGTTCCTTTCAGTCTTGAGCGGCCGAAATCCCGAATCCCTGATCGGGCAGCACGTCGTGGCTGCCCCGATCGTCAGGAAGCTCAAGCTTGAAGCCATTTCCACCGCGTATCTTCTCGTGGAGTCGGGCGCGGTCACGGCGACGGAATTCATGAGCGGCACAAGGCCCCTGCCTAGACACAAACCGGAAATAGCTGTAGCTCATGCCATGGCCGCCGAGATTCTCGGATTCCGCTTCGCTTATCTGGAAGCGGGTAGCGGCGCGGAAATGACAGTTCCCGACGATCTGATCCGGGCTGTCTCGGAGAATATTTCCATCCCTTTGATAGTCGGAGGAGGAATTCGGACGCCCGAAACCGCTGCCGACAAAGTGCGCGCCGGCGCATCACTGATCGTGATCGGAAACCATTTTGAAAAACCCGAGCACAGAGATCAGCTCGGCCGCTTCGCGGATGCCGTCCACGGCGCCTTGGATTCGATTTGAAAACGCACTCACAATTAATCAAGACACGGAGAGGTGACCCGATGAAACGCCTGTCCATCGCATCCTTCCCAGCGCTTGCATTGCTATTGCTCGCAGGTTGCGCGCCGATCGAGGAACTGGAACAGGAGAATTCTCTCCTCCGCCGGCGAATCGATTCGCTCGAGGTTCTGCGAGAGAGCTGCAACGCGAGACTGGCGACCTTGACACAACGCATATCGTCACTCGAACAGGAAAAAATGTCGCTCGAGGAAAATGCCCGCCAAATGGGACAACAGCTGACGGCGGAGGGCCGCCTTCCTGTGGTCGCTGTTGAACCTTCCATGACGCCTGCCACTGTCGTTGCCGCTGTGCCGGTAGAGGCTCGTTCATCCGAACCGAGCCCTGCGCGCCCCGATCCCGCGGAGGCAAAGAAAGATCCCAAGTCCGCGACGCCCTTGAAAGATCGGCGCCCCGCCGAGGAAGCTGCGGCCGCGGCATCACGGCGGCCCGCAGTTCCGCCAGGAAGCGACAAGCTTCCGGAACAGCCCTCCGGCAAAGTTGAAGTGCCGGTCGGAGACAACCCGGCCGCCCAGCCTCCCCCGACGGAGGTGTCGGGCGGACCCGCAAGCGACCGCTATCTTTCAAAGTACCAGGAGGCGCTGACGCTTTTCAACCGGCGCAATTACACCCGCGCTCTCCAAATGTTCGAAGCGTTGGCGGATACGGATCCTCCAAACGACATGAATGACAATGCTTGGTATTGGAAAGGCGAGTGCCTTTTCGCTCTCAGGAAATATCTGGAAGCGGTCAGCGCCTTTTCCGCCGTGATCGGGATGCGAGGCGCTGATAAGAAGGAAGCCGCCCTGATGATGCGGGCGAACACATATAAAAAGCTCGGGAGAAACGCGGCCGCAAAAGAAGACTATCGGAGAGTAGTCGAGCTCTTCCCTAACGGAGAGTATCGATCGAGGGCGCAAAAGCAACTCCGCGGCATGCGCTGACGATTCAGGCTCACCATCCGCTCGTGGCGGGCAGGCCGGATGCCATGATGCGCCCCGTTTCATCGCCGGACTCACAATCCGCCAGCGGCGGGCAGACCATGCGACGGCCGCCTTAATGCCGGCCTTACAGATCGGGCCTACCATCTACCGCGGTTGAAATGCCGGACGCCGAAAAAACGGACGCCGGGCAAACGCCCGGCGTCCTCACATTCGAGCCGCCGTCAGACGGCATGATGACATCAGCTCTTCGTCGCTTCCTCGTCGTCTGATTCCGCCTTCGCGGCGATCTCAGTACCAGGTTCTTCCGCCGAGACATCAGCGGCCGCTGCCCCGGCTGCAGGTGTAACCGCATCCGCCACATCGCTCTCGGCGACGGAAGGGACGTGTTTGTTCTCTGTCGCGGTATCCGCTTCAGACGGACCGGCATCCGCCGCGTCCGGCTTCAACTGCTCCCGGGCAATGCTCTCCGATGCCGCCGATGCTTCAACACCAGCTTCCGATCCTTCCGGATTTGTGCTTCCCGCGAATGTATCGCCCGATACATTGAGGGAACCGCCTTCGATAGAGAATTCGGCAGCTGCGGGAATTTCAACTGCCGGCGGGGCTTCGACAACAGCAGAAGCTTCAGTAAACGACGGTGTCTCAGCAGTTGCGGGAATTTCAGCAACCGGAGGTGTTTCAGCAACCGGAGGTGTTTCAACGACCGGAGGTGTTTCAACGACCGGAGGTGTTTCAGCGACAGCAGCACTCTCCAGAGCTGTTGTTGAAAGCGACGCAGTTTCGACCGAAGGGTCGCCGCCCTGATTCTTGAACAGATTTTTCAGAGCGGGGATATCGCCGAGCGTATAGGCGCGATCGGATTCCGTATGCTTCAAGTTGTAACCGCCGCGTGATGAATCTTCGTGTTCGCGATATTCCTCTTCGCGCACAATGGAGCATATAAGCGACTTTTTCTCGGCGTCCATTTCTATCACTTTCACCTGCACGACGTCGCCGAGCTTAATGCTCAAAGGTTCCCCCGCTCCTCTTCTGGGTCCCCGCCTTGGACCGCCGATTTTTCCTCGCGGAACAAAGCAGTCGATGTCATAATCCAATGCCACTATGGCGCCAGCTTCCATAATACGTTTGACGGTCCCCGCGGATTCGGCCCCCGGATGATAGATATTCGCCAGTCGAGGCCATGGATCAGGCAGTATAGCTTTTACGCTCAAGGAAAGGCGCTTGTCCGAACTGCGGATGTCGATAACCTTGGCCTCTATATCCTGTCCGACGCGCACGGCTTCGTGAGGATGGTAAAGCCGCCGTGTCCAGGAGAGGTCGGAAATATGGATCATGCCGACGATGCCCGGTTCGAGCTGAACGTAGACTCCGTAATCCGTCAGATTGCGCACCTTGCCTTTCACGAGCGAGCCGATAGGGTACTTCTCCTGCACGTTCGTCCAGGGATTTTCCGAGAACTCCTTCATGCTGAGAGAGATCCGCTCGTTCTTCACATCCACATCCACGACGCGAACTTTGACTTGGTCCTTGACCTTGACCACTTCCGACGGATTTGCGACGCGAATCCGACTGAGACGGGAAATATGAACCAGTCCGTCGACGATGCCCAGATCCACGAAAGCGCCGTAATTGGTGACCGACCTGACGACGCCTTCCATGAGATCTCCCTTGTGAATTTCGAGAAACCTCGCGTGGCGTATGGCTTTCTTCCTGCTGCAAACAAATCGCCGTTTATCGAAGTCGGACATTTCTATCACGATGGCAGGCACATTTTGACCGATGAATGAATTCATGTCGCCCTGTTCAACGCGTGTCTCAAGCAGGAAGTGAGATTTCGGGATGAAACCTTCAAGACCCTTGTATGAGACGATTACGCCGCCTTGTATGGATCGCACACAATTGACTTCGATCATGTTCAGGTTCTCGAAAGAATCGTGGAGCTCATCCCACAGCGGCTGTGCGTCTTCCGCGCTCATCATGGGCCCTTGCCTGCGGCCGCGCCGTCTCTGGGGTTTGTCCTCCCCGCCTGCAACCGCTTCAGCCGTCGCTTCTTCAGCGGCATTTTCCGCCGTCCTGGTCCCGTCCGTGGCTTCGGTCGAGTCGGCGCCTTTCTCCGCTGCCTGAAAATCACCGGCGGGCATTGAAGAAGCGCTCGTCTCCGCTGTGACATCGGTTGACGATGAGCCCGGAATTTGGCCTGATGCGGGAACCGGGGAATCGATGATTTCCTGCGGCGCGCCTGTTTCGACCGGCGTGGCCGACACGGTTATGTCGGATGATTGGAGTTCCTGCGTCGTCAAAGGAGCTTCAGTCTGCTGCGAAGCGTCTGTGCCGTTTGACATCGGTGAGGGTTGGGGTTCATGGATGGGCGCAATCGGCTCATCATGGTCGGGGTTGATGGGATCGTTCGTCATGGTCATTTGGTTTGAATGAATATCCGGCATCAGTGATGCCTTCGGTTTTCGTCGTCATTCCCGTGGATTATAAGCGTTCCCACAGTGAATGTGAAAAGTCGGGTCACGGGAGTATAGTATAGCTAATGTATGCAAAGAGTACGGAAATGACAAGCGATCCTTCGAAAGAGGGTATGATGCGCCCGCATCGCGCCGATTTCGAAGAATTCCGTGCCGGGTCCGGAATTGCGCTGCCATGATCCCCGGATGCGGGAAATCACCTGGCGTATGATGGGAGCTTACCGCAACGCCTCTTCCAGAGCCGTCGCAGCATCGGTCTTCCGATCCCGGTATTTGACGATGACAGGCGTGTAAAGGTGTATTCCGTGGAGGCCGGCGAAGCTTCCGTGAGCAGGCCTTGCGCCCTGAACGACGACCGCCCGCTCCGGAATTTCCAGTGGATGCCCCTCCGTCTTGCGATAAATCGCGTTCCGCTCCAAATCGTACACCGGAGTGGATCCGGTCAGTATCACGCCGGTTCCGATGACTGCGCCCTGACGGACAATAGTCCCTTCGTAAATGCCGCTGTTGCCGCCTACCATCACGTCCTCCTCGATTATCACGGGAGAAGCGCCTATCGGTTCAAGCACGCCGCCGATCTGTACAGCGGCGCTCAAATGCACATTCCTCCCGATCTGGGCGCAGGAACCTACCAAGGCGTGGCTGTCCACCAACGCGCCTTCATCCACATAAGCTCCGATGTTGATATATGAAGGCGGCATAACGATGACGCCTGGCGCCACGTACGCCCCATCCCTGATAGTCGTTCCGCCCGGGACAATGCGGCGGCCGTCGATCGCCTTGAAACTTTGAACCGGAATCGTATCCTTGTCCGTAAAGGAAAATATGGGATTACCGGATCCGTAGTCGGTCAAGGATCCCGCCTTGAATGCCCAGAGGATTATCCTTTTGACATCCGTATCCACGACCCAGTCGCCGTCTATTCGCCTCGCGGCGCGCAGCGCGCCGGAACGAAGCTGATCGAGCACAGGCGCCAGCATTGACTTGCCCTTATCGTCCGCCTGCTTAGGATCCATTTCGAGTATTCCGGCGATGTGGCTGCGTATATCCATTGCTTTGCTCCGTTACGTTTCAGGCGATTGCCTCGTGATTCTACGGAATGAACCGCTGCCATGCAAACACCGGAATCGCCGTGTCAAAGGATTAAGCCCTGCAACTCTGATCCTGGCCGGGGAACTTTGTTCAGAGCGGGCGCATTTAGTAGATTATACACTAATTCATTTGAATGATATGAACCGTATATCGATCACATCTCTCGCCTTGCTGCTTGCAGCGTTCATGCCTCTCCGTTTGGATGCAGGAGCGCAGGACGTGCAGTGGGAGGAAGCGCCCCAGTTCACGGTAGAAGTCAACGGCAAGCTGGACATCAACGTTCGGACATTTCAGCCAATGGTATCCAAACCGTTCCTGATGCTCGCTTTCGAAGGGAAAAAGCCGCATCTGATGATCGATCTCAGCGCGAAGAAAGTTGTTGAGATTGCCCGGAGCGGTGTCAAATTCAGTGATGAGTACACGATCACGACGGCGGGAATTCCTTCAGGGAAAACCGTGAGCGCTTACGCCGTCAAAGCCGGAGCAAGCATCTTCAGCATCGGTGGCAAGCAATATTCTGTCCGCTTGCGTGAAACCCCTGTTGGAGAAGTTTCCCTGAACATTCTCCTCGCTCAGCATCCCGAATATGCGATCATGAGGGATCGTTACAAGCCGAAGAAGCAGGCCATGCAGTTTCTGCGCGGCGTCAAGACACCCACCGAGATAGTTGTAATGTTCGCCACATGGTGCGCCACCTGCAAACAGGTGCTTCCGGATTTCATCAAGGTTATGCAGTCGGCGAAAAATCCTGCATTTAAAGTCAGATTCATCGGAATTGCGATGGGCGGCAACGAACCCCGAACCGAACTCGAGAAATACGGTCATGACTATCCTGCCATAATCGTCTTTCAACACGGCGCGGAGAAAGGCCGCATCATAGGGGTTCCGGTGGCGAAGGTGGAAGACAAACTGGTTTCCTTCATTAAAAAACGATGAGTTCTCTTTCAACCAACAAGGCGATGCGTGTAACGGCGCGATTGCTGCAGTTCATTGTGGCTGCCGTGTTCCTGACCGCCGCAGGTCTGAAGGCATTTGATCCTCTCGCCTTCGCCGAGCAAATCCGCGCCTATGGCATTCTGCCGGCCCTGGCCGACGTTGCCGCGTGGTCTTTCATCATCACGGAGATGCTGCTCGCAGCAGCGCTCGTGACAAATTTCCTGCCCAGGCTGACAGGCGCCTTGACTCTGGCCTTGCTTGCGCTTTTTGTCGGAGTCACGATATTCGCCATGTCTCAAGGGCAAACATCCGGCTGCGGCTGTTTCGGCAACGCGCTGCATCGCGCTCCGGAAACGGTGATCCTGGAAGATGCCCTGATGATGGCTGCAATTATTTTCGGGTTGCTGGTTTACGGGAAACGCAAGCCGACCGGTACTCTATGGAAGAGCCTGCTAATACTGGGCGTCGGCGGAATTGCGGCAGCCACGACAGCATTCGCCTACCGCCTCCCCGTCGACGATCTGGTCACCGACCTGCGCGTCGGAGCCGAATTTTCGTCTTGGCCGGTAGAGGGCCTCAACAGAAATCTTCAGAGCGGACCGCATGTGGTGTTCCTGTTCTCTTCCGAGTCTCCGACCGTTGAAGCCGAGGTATCGATGATGAACACCATCGCCCAGACCGAGGGAATACCCTCCGCGGTGGGACTGCTGACGGAAGGCACGGCGGCCGTGACCGAAGTGATGTTCCAGTACGGCACGGCATTCCCTATCGCGGCATTAGAACCTCGCTTCGCCCGCACGTTGTACAGAACACTTCCACGCACTTTCATTCTCCATGATGGACGAGTGGAAGCAGTCTGGAGCGCAATCCCGTCGCCGGCGGATGTCAGACGTGAAATGGCCAGGATCCTGTCTCGGAGTGACGACAACAGATCTTCAGCGGAATAAACCTTTGAAAATCTATACTAAAACAGGCGATACCGGGCAAACATCGCTGTTCGGCGGCAAACGAGTCCGGAAAGACTCCGCCCGTATCGAGGCATACGGCACTGTGGATGAATTGAATTCGTTTATCGGCCTGACCCTGACTGCGGAACTCGATGCAAAGTTGCAAACCCTGCTCCGAAGTGTGCAGAACGACCTATTCGTCCTGGGATCGGATCTCGCGACTCCTCTCGAGCAAGACAAGACGAAAGCGCCCCGAATAACGGAAGAACATGTCAGGCGCCTCGAGAAAGAGATCGACATCATGCAGGAGCAGCTTGCGCCGCTCCGCACATTCGTTCTGCCTGGCGGGAGTGAAGCCGCAGCCCGCATTCACATTTGCAGAACTGTCTGCAGACGGGCTGAACGACTCACAGTCGAGACCGCAACCCGAGAAAGCATCAATCCGGAGAATATAAAATACCTTAACCGGTTGTCGGATTTCCTCTTCGTGCTTGCGAGGCGTGCAAACCTCTCTGCGAACATCCCGGACATACCCTGGCGCCCCTGAAGATGCCATGCTGGTGACCATCGCAGGAAATATCGGCTCGGGAAAGTCCTCTCTGACCCTGCTCCTGTCTCAGAAATTCGGGTGGACGCCCCACTTTGAATCGGTGGACGACAATCCATATCTCGCCGATTTTTACGCTGACATGCGACGCTGGTCCTTCCATCTGCAGGTTTATTTCCTCAGCAGACGTTTCATCGCACAACAAAAAATCTCACAGAGCGAGGCTACCGTCGTTCAGGATCGTTCCATTTTTGAAGATGCGAATATCTTCGCCAAGAATCTGCACGCCATCGGCATGATGGACGACAGGGATTACGCGAATTACCGTTCCTTATTCGATGCAATGACCTCTTACCTGAGCCCTCCGGGTCTTCTGGTATACCTTCGCGCCGACGTGGACACTCTCCTGAAACAGATCGCTTTGCGAGGACGATCTTTCGAGCAAACCATCTCCCGATCCTATCTCGAACAATTGAATTCGCTTTACGAAAAATGGATCGCCGACTACAACCTCAGTGAATTGCTGGTCATAGACGCCGACAACACGGATTTCGTCCACAATGTGCAGCAGCAGGAAGCGCTGCTTTACGAAATACGCGTGGCAGCAAGACCGCCTCGTCACAGATGAGCCGTCAAAGAGACTGCGCCGCGGCGCTTTTCGCGTTATGCCTGTCCTGTTCGTATGCCGCGTTTTCGCCGGAGCGGGCATCCGCGCAAACCGGAACCATTCTAGGGACCGTGACCGACGAGTCCGGCAGGCCGCTGATCGGCGCCGCCGTGCGGGTAAAGAATGCGGTGCTTGGAGCGGCAACCGGAAAAGACGGCGGATACGAAATACGCAAAGTCAAACCCGGGACTCACACTGTAATATTCACGATGATCGGATATCAGCGTCATGAAGTTGGCGTGATTGTCGACCTCGATTCGAGTATCACAGTCAACGCAATACTCGACGAAACACCGATAGAAAAGGACGAAGTGGTCGTCACTGCGGGAAGGCGCGCTCAAAGTTTCGAAGAAGTGCCGGTCAGTATCTCCGTGTTTTCCGCCCGCGACATAGAATCCCGGGCTCTGACATCTATCGATCAGGCTCTCCGCTCGATCCCGGGTGTGAACATGACCGAATCCCAGGTGAACATCCGGGGTTCCAGCGGCTACAGCCGCGCCTTGGGCACAAGAGTTCTGCTTCTCCTCGACGGCGTGCCCCTGCTTTCAGGGGACGCCGGCGAAATCAAGTTTGATGCGGTTCCAATGTTCATGGTTGATCGAATCGAGGTAGTGAAAGGCGCCGGGTCTGCGCTATATGGTTCGAGCGCCCTGGGAGGGGTCATCAACGTGATCACTAAAGCCCCGGTCGGCCCCGTTGCGCGAATCCGCGCGTACAGCGGATTCTACGACAATCCGATATACGATCAGTGGAAATGGTGGGGCGATAGTCCGCGTCGTTTCAACGGACTCGACGCGCAATACGGCAGTTCCACCGGCGATCTGTCGTGGCTGCTGTCAGGCGGCGCGCGAAATAACCAGGGCTATCGGCAATACGACGATTTTTTCAAATTAAATGCAAACGCCCGCGCTCAATACCGATTCGATCCGGAAAAACACCTCACTCTCAATCTCAATTTTGCATCGGATGACAGGGCGAATTGGATTTACTGGCAGGATCTGGAAAACGCCCTCCGGCCGCCGCCTGAAACGGACAAGACCGAAAGGATCATTTCGACGAAGTTCCAGACGACCGCGCAGTACAGAAGCACGATAAGCTCTGTATTCGCTCACAGCATCCGCGGATCCGTCTATCGAACAGCATTCACGGCCGATAGCGACACAGCCGACTACTCCACCCACCCTTTCGATAAAACACAGTCGACCGCTGTGGTGTACGGTCTTGAATGGCAGGGAAATCTGTCCTTCGCTGAACGAAACGTGCTGGTTGCCGGCGTGGATGCCACGGTCACGACAGTCAAATCCAGCACCTTCGGCGACAGGTGGGGATTCAGCGGCGCTCTTTATGCGCAGAACGAGTATCATCCCCACGAACAAGTGACTCTCACCCTGGGAGCCAGAGCGGATTGGACCAAGGTGGATGCCGTTTCAGGGGACGGGCGGGTCAATCCGCGCCTCGGTGTGGCTTGGACGCCATTTCCCGGTACAGTCATAAGAGCCTCACACGGTTGGGGTTTTCGGGCACCCTCCGTTGCCGAGCGTTTCTCCACGGCCGCCGGTGGCGGCTTGATCACAAAACCGAATCCGGACCTGCTATCGGAAAGAAGCAGATCCTACGAATTCGGTTTACGGCAGGAGCTTCCGCTTCCCGCCGTGCTGGATGCGGCTGTTTTTCATAATGACTACGAAAATCTGGTCGAACCCGTGCTCGATCCGGCCGACGGCAAAATCGTATTCAGCAACATCACCCGGGCGCGAATTGAAGGATTCGAAGTGGGGCTGCAGGCCGCAATAGCCGACGGACTGTTTACTGTTCATGCGGGCTACACATATATGTATCCGCGTGATCTCACGGCAAACGCGCTGATGAAGTACAGACCGAAACACATTCTCAGTACTTCCGGAGAGCTTCGGATTTTATACGGCTTCCTTGCGGCGGATTTCCGCTTCGTCGGTCGAGTGGAGGAGATCGACAGGGAACTCGAACTGATTGTGAGCGACGCCGGCCGTCGTGTCGCCGCCTATGTTACCGACATTCGCGCAGGCTGGGACTTCAGCTCGATGGGGATACCGGTTTCAGTCATCATGCTGGTCAACAATGTATTTCAATACAATTATGCAGAGATCGTCGGCAACGTAGCCCCAATCCGCAATTTCACTCTTGCAGCCGACTGGCGTCTTTAACAGCCGCCGCTTCCGGCCGGCATCGACGCGATCACAAAATTCACTTGATGACGATAGATTTGAACACCGCCTGAATGGTCGGATCAGTTTCGTGGTCGGGACCCATCATCGCTATCGAGATCTTTGTTCCATTCTTGTGCGCGTTGAACATCGTCTGGTGCGAGGAGTTGGCCGTATAGGTCGTTTTGAAGAAGGACAATCCCAGGAACTCGACTTTCTCGAGAGGTGTGCCGTTATATCGTTTGGATAATGATGCAAGCAGTGACTCGATCTCTTTTTCCGTCATATTCATGCCGGCTTGTCTCACTTCTACCATATATGTAGCGCTGCGGTTGTAGGTTTGCACGGTTCCGTCTTCATAGGACGAGAACTCCCAGCCTTGCGGTACCAATATTTTAAAAAGCTTGGATTCGCGAATCGTGCCGGGAATCGCGGGCTGTGCGCTCTCGGCATTTCCAGCGTCAGCTTCGGCGTCCTTTTTCTCGCCGGTTTGCCCGCAGGACATCAATGAAACAACCATTAATCCAGCAAGTGCGATCGTCGGTCTGAAGAGCGTCATAATTGTCCTCCGATGTGGTTTAAACGGATGATGAGACTGTGCTTGAAGCTGTCCGAAGCCTGTCAGGTGGATCAAGCTCGCGTAAAATCCGAATTATTTCGATTTGCGCTGTGCGAGAGTACGGGCGAACAGAGACATAACATTTTCCATTTCAAGCACGGGCGTACTGCCGTAGCCTGTGACTGCGACGGCCGCCTTGTCGCCGCCTTTCAATTGCACAAGATACATCTCGATTCGCCGCTTCTTGGGTACGCTTGAGGAATACACCGCTCCTGCCGCGGGTTTTCCGAGAAATTCACGTGATCTCTGTTCCTTCGGCTTGTCTGTTATTCCAAGGAAGGCGCCAGCGATGTACTCCATTATCGCGGCGTCATCTTTTCCGAAACCCGCCTGCATATCCGGCGGCACCGCAACCAGAGTGATTTCGAGGCGTCCGTTTCCCGGCTTCTTGCCGGCAGGTGAAATCAGAGCCACCGCATCCAATCCAATTTCCTTCGGTTTCGAAAACGAAGAGGGAATTTCAAAAGAAATCTTCCACCAAGTCAGCGTGCGAGTATTTGATTTCTGAGCTTCGGTTACCTCAGGCAATAGAATCGTGAATATCAGGGAAGCGGCGAGACATGCTTTGGTGATGATGTTCATTTTCTCTTTCGGATGTGTGTGTGTTGTGTGACGGATCGCAGCATTTATTTCCCGCAATCAAGCGCGGAGGTCTTCAACAGTCCGACCGTGGACGATTTGCGTCCGCGGTATCGCGCGAGAATGAACCCCGGCGCATTCTCGTTCTGCACCGGCGTCGTCTCCACGATATCCCCCTTCACGACATATCCTTTGCGTGGTGCAGGCGTGCCGGTCATCACGCTGAAAAAGTGCGCTTTGGCGGCAGCGACCGAGCATCTGGCGGGGGGTGTATATTCCTTTCGCGTGAATTTGTCGCCGTTCCATGAAGCGCCGCAGAACGAAGCGGTTCCATTGGAAACGGACATGAGAATCTCGTTATCGCTCACGGTGAATTTTATCGATCCACTCTCATCCGTGTATTCATATTCGTCGGCGAAGACCAATCCTGCCACTCCCGCGCCGTCGCAGATATGAGCCGTCATACCGAATACCGAGCTGTAGGTGAACGAAAGGGCGTCGCCCGCCAGCATAAGAGAAAGAGAGCCCTGATTGTTTTTCCACGTTCCGCTAGGATCGATCCTCCTCATGTCCTGAGCCGATGCGACGCAATAGGCGAGGGTGAGAGCGCACACAAGTACATTGGTCGCGCACACCCGTTTCGGCGATCCGGAACTCGGGAACAGCATGGATTAATGGATGATTTCAGCTTCCGTTCGACGCAGTCGGAGTGCGCGAACGCATATCCTAAAAATATCTCGGAATATCCGCTATTGCAACAGACGGATCGTGGGCGTGATGCGAAACACACAGGCATCGAAGCGGTAAGAAGCGTGTGATCCCCAACCGCCTCCCGAACAGGCGGATGTCGCCGGAATCAGCCGGAAGCGGGCGCTTTTTCGGACTCCTTGACTTGCCTCGTAAGCGAAATCGTTCTGCGGATAAGTGAGCGGAGCTGTGCCTCCGTTTTTTTCTCCATCATGGATCCTTCGGGAGAAAATGCCGATGCTGCCGAGCGCAAGAACACCTGGGGTTGCGGGAGAGTGATGATGTCCAGTGCGCCGAGCACAATGCGTAGATGCGGCTGCATTCGGATTGTCCCGTACAGGCCGGTGGAAGCTCCGAATATCGCCGCTGTTTTATTTTGGAAGGACGGCCTGTCGGTGGATACCCAGTCCAGGAGATTTTTCAGGCCGCCTGGAATGGAGTGGTTGTATTCAGGGGATGCAATAAGCAGCATATCGGCGGCTCTGAATGCAGTGAAAACAACTTCAACGGATGCCGGGACGGAACCATCCGAGGTCAAATCGTGATCGAAAACAGGGAGTTGAAGACTCTTCGGGTCGAGCTGTTCAACAATTGCGCCCTCCCCGGCTGCCATTTCCATTGCGATCGCCAGGAGGCGATTGTTGTAGGAATCTTGGCGCAGACTGCCGCAAATTCCGAGAGCTTTAAGGGTTGTTCCATTGTTCATGTGCAGGTCCTTGCTGTGCTTTTGGAATAACAGGGAAAAGGGGGAAATGGTTCGCCGAAACATTGAGTATGAAGCTCCTTTATGCGTTGACATTTCTTCAAGGTATGATATCTCTTCAAGAGTTGACATCTCTTCAAGAGTTGACATCTCTTCAAGAGTTGACATCTCTTCAAGAGTTGACA
>CAYLZD010000042.1:8726-30160 GCA_964388275.1 uncultured Chromatiales bacterium | reverse complement strand
GTGACACCATTAATCGATTCAGCCCCGAAGGGGCGGTATATCACAGCCCAGGGCGTCAGCCCTGGGTCACATGCGACACCATTAATCGAATGAGCCCCGAAGGGGCGGTATATCACAGCCCAGGGCGTCAGCCCTGGGTACGCGCGCCAGGTCATTCGAACAAGAGCCCCGAAGGGGCGGCAGATGGGAATGATGAATGCGGAATGATGAATGATGAATTGAGCCCCGCAGGGGAGGTATATCACAGCCCAGGGCGTATTTATCCGCCGAAGGCCCGCGACCTGTCTGACGAAGCTTCGCGTAGCGAAGCGTAGTCAGAAGCGTAGTCAGAAGCGGGACGCAGGTGGAAGCCCTAGGGAAATAGTCTCCAGGATTTTCACCAAACGACACGATGTGTGCGTATAGATGAGAAACGCGCTCCTCCCGCCGGCTGACGGCTTACATCCGTGTACTGTGCCTGGGAGCGCCCGCATTTCACTTATCCGCATCCCGTTATGAGTTATCCGCACCTGGCCCGGCAAACGGTTGTATTGGCCCTGTCCGTCTCCGCCTGTCTCATTTTGTTCAGCACGGCATCCCATGCGCAGGAGATCCGCACCGCGAACGGCGTGCGGCTCGCGAGCATAGACGCGGCGGGAACGGTCAGGGATGCATCAGGCCGGCGTGCCGGATCCTTCAACCGCGACGGTTCCGTTAGAGCCGCCAACGGAACGAAGCTCGGTTCTATCTCACAATCGGGCGAGGTGCGCGGCTCGAACGGCGCCCTCCTCGGCCGCATCGCCCAGGACGGCGTCGTGCGGTCATCTAACGGTACAAAGCTGGGCCGCGTCCGCGACGACGGCCGCATTGACGGCGCAAACGGGATTATGCTTGGCACCGCCCGCGGAGTGCGGATGCACTGGGCGGCGGGGTGGTGGTTTTTCTTTTGGAGGTGAGGGCGAATTGTATGCAAAACCGGAATACGTGATGAGCAGTAATTCTTCTTCCCGAACAGTTCAGTTTGCACCGATCTCATGGCTGATACGATAACACTGACCAATGAAACAGGTAGGGGACGATTCAATGCCTGAAAAAACGAAAAGCCCGGGATGGGGAGGATTGTGGTTTATCACCGTTGCGGGTGGCTTTCTGATAGCATGGCAGCTGCACGGACCGACTGCTCCGCAACCGGGGCCGGATGTGCCGGGCATGCCACTGGCATCGGTGAACTACATCTACATCGATTCAGAGAGCGGAAGAGAGAATTTAACTCCCGTCACCCTGCGCGTACACCCTGCGGACGAAGAACAGCAAGCGACCTTGATCTCGAAATTATCGGGCTGCTACGTCTTTTTCAAGAATGTGATCCCGATGTCGCCCGAGGATAGCGCCCTGCTGTACACCGTGAAGCCGTACACCGACAAGGAGAATATCATAACGGACAAAGAGCTGAAACCAGGAGTGGTTCAGGAAGTGCGCGTGCTTCTCGAGCGTTCCTTTCAGCGTCTGAGAACGGCGGGCCAATTCGAGATCGTCCCAAAGGGCCCTCCGAAGGAAGTCCCGATGGGGCAGGATTTTTCCGTCGAGCTGGGCATCCAGGGCGTCGAGCCGCAGCGGGTCGTGAAAATCGAGTCGGATCACGGCGTCGTCGCGCCGGACCGCCCGAAAACCAAATGGGTATGGACCGGCCGCGTGAACAAGCCCGGCGAGACGGTGATTTCGCTGTGGGGCCGCGACTCCCGCGGATCGGGCGCCAAGAGCAGCGCGCCAAGAGTGAGTTTTACGGTCGTCGCGCGCCCGCCCATGCTGATGCAGCGAGCGCCGTTCGGCGCTTATGCCGACGAGTTCTTCGACATGAACGTCGGAGTGTTCGGTCTGGAAAATGTCAGCGAATATGCCTGGAAGATCAACATCGACGATAAAACGATCGCCGAGGGCAGCGGCACGAAAGTCCGTCACCTCATACCGCCGGACGCGCTCGGCCGGCAAATGACCGTCGTCGCCTCTTACAAGGGCAAGCCCTTCACGGTCGCTTCCGATTCCCTCGCGAAAAGCATCTCGGAGTCCGTGTTCACCTACGCCGTCAAGGCGCCCACAGACCACATCGATGTCGGCTTCGACGACGGGGGCGAATACGCCATGGGGCATACCTTCGAGTTCTTCACGCAGAGATGCGGCCGCTGCATCGCGCAGAACGCAAAAATCATCGATCAGAGGGAAATCTCGATAATAGCCGAAATCGACGGCAAGGATGTCCTCGACGATTTCACCTTCAGCCCGCAGCGCGACGGAACGATCGTGAAATTCCGCTTGAAAGCGAAGCTGCCCAAAGCGGGCGCCGAAGCATTTATCCGCCTTCGCGCAGGCAGCGCATCGAAGGAGCTTCGCGTGACTCTGATGCCGAATTGATGTGACTCCGTTTGTATAACCCGCCGCAAGCCCGCAATCCAAATCGAGAGAAAAACATGGACGAACCTGAAAACACAAGCACGAAAACCGAGAACACAGGAACTATAGTCAGAATAACAGGGCCGGTGATCGAGGTGGACTTCAGCGGCACGGATAAACTTCCCGGCATTTACGATGCTCTCAAGATTGAGGGAAAAGAGATCACTGAAGGAAAGGGAATAACAAAGCCGGACATATTTCTTGAAGTGCAGGCGCACATAGGCGAACGCCGCGTGCGCGCAATAGCAATGGACAGGGTCGACGGCCTGGCGAGAGGCAACAAGGTTGTTGCAGTCGGCGGGCCGTTGAATTTTCCTGTGGGACCAGGGGTGTTAGGGCGAATGATGAATCCCTTGGGGCTTCCGATAGACGGAGGCGAGCCGGTCGTTAGTGGTAACATGAAGCCGATTGTCTCCGAACCGCCTTCATTCAGCAAGGTGAAGAAACAAAAACAGCAACAGGGCGGCGAGGAGGATACTGGTGAACAGGGCCGCGAGGGGGATACTGGTGAGGTGCTCTGGACAGGCATCAAAGTCGTTGATCTCATGTCACCCATACCCAAGGGAGGCAAAGTCGGCCTTTTCGGCGGCGCGGGAGTAGGCAAGACCGTATTCATAAAGGAATTGATCGATATACTGGTGAAAGAAGGAGAAAAGGTGAAAGAGGGAGATAAACCCGGATATGCGGTATTCGGAGGAATAGGTGAGCGAATAAGAGAAGGGAACGAACTCTGGGCTGATTTTCATGAGAAGGGGAGCGACAAGAAAATTAAGGAGAGCGACAAGAAAATTCTGGAAAAGACCGCTTTCGTTTTCGGCCAGATGGATCAACCGCCGGGAGCGCGCTTCAGAGCTGCCGCGGCGGCCATCGCTATCGCAGAACACTTCCGCGACAAAAAATCCGACGTAATGATTTTCCTCGACAATATTTTCCGATACGTGCAGGCGGGAGCGGAACTCTCGACCATGCTCGGCCGCATGCCCAGCGCCGTGGGGTATCAACCGACATTGGAAATGGAACTCGGCGACATACAGGAAAGAATGGTTTCCACTGACGATGGAAGCATCACATCGATACAGGCCGTGTTCGTGCCCGCAGACGATCTCACCGATCCGGCGCCGTCTGCAATCTTCACTCATCTCGACGCAAAGCTGGTTCTGGACCGCGACCTTGCTGCGAGAAATCATTACCCCTCCGTAGCTCCGCTGAAATCAGATGCGCGCGACACGGAAATGGCCTGGGAATCGCTTAAGAAACATTATAAGACGACTCCTGAGGAAAAAGGTCACGAGCGCTGGTATGCCTGTATGTTCGAAGATGGAAATTTTAATTACCATAAAGGGGTTTCCGACAAAGTGCGCGAAATTCTGCAGAAATGCCAAGCTCTCGAGGAAACAGTTCACATGCTCGGCGAGGATGAGTTAAGCGAGGATGAGAAGGTCATTTATTGGAGAGGTAAGTTTATCATGAAATTCTTCCAGCAGAATTTTGTGACCGCCAGGGGTCCCGATGTTATAAAAGAACGCATGCCACCGGAGGAGACCGTGGCACGCGCGCTGTACCTGACACAATACAAACTCCAACCGGAAGAATTGAACGACAATGGATATCCTTTCAATGAGAATACAGATCCTTCGAAGGATCCCTCGAAGTTTGAGAGTTATGCAAAAGAATTTGTAGAGGCCACAAGGCAATGAGCAGTTTTAATCTGTCGATTGTTACACCCACAAAATCGAGAGATGGTGAATCTCAGGATTATCAAAAAGTGCGAGCAGCGCTTTTAGAATCTGAGGACCCGAACTGCAGGGAGCTTTTTCTCCCCTACCATGCCGATACTATTCTATATATCAAGAACGGCAGTCTGTTTTTCACGGATGAAGACGGCGCGTACGACCAAAACAACGACGAATGGACTTTCAATAAGCGGATATCCCTGAAGAATGCCTTTATTCAATTCTCATATTTTAATTCCAAGGGGAATGAACTGCTCATCGCTACAGACAAACCGGTAACAGAAAAAGTAGAGATGAAGATAATCCCTACAACCGAAATATCTGAATCTATCCGATACTTGAGAACCCTTCTTCCGCAGGAAAAAACGAAATAAAATCGCAGGCAACCGATCGCTATGGAACAAAGTATCTTATCACATTGGCCGTATTTTGCCGCTCCGCTGTTTCTGATCTGGGGGGCGGGCGCCATCATTCTTTTTTATCGCAGGAGCACATCGACGGACGCCGCTCAAGCAAGCGATCCCGGTGCGGCGAGCCCGGGCGCGCGAACAACGGAGCATACCAAGGAAGATAAGGAAAAATTGCTCCGCGCCTTTGCTTTGAATCCTCTGCTGTTTTTTCTGCCTAAAACGGATGTCAGCGCGGAAGAAATTCAAAAGAAAGCCGAATCCATTCTCGAACAAGTGAGAAGGGATGCAACGACTACCCGACAAAGCGGAGTATCCTCGCATGACTCGGCAACTGTTGTGAGAGGTAATTTCAGCCGGAGTTTCGTTTTGTGGTGGTCTGCAGTTTTCTTCATTGGGAGCTCACTGGGCTTTCTCGGACTGGCGGGTGTTCTGTGACGCCTCCTGTCGCAACAGAACTGTTGTCCTTTCAGGAGTCATTGTTCGCAGACCTCCGCCGCGCCGGGGAAGGCGTCATTTCGGGCTGTGCCGAGGGAGCGGAGCTTACGCCTGAAGATGCAGCGCTCGAGAAAATATTTGTTGAAGGCGCCGATGAAGAGAAGAAACACAGGTTGCTTTGTTCCCTCGAGAACCTGTATCGCCAAGGATTCCCGGTCGAACAGCAGCTCGGTCCTGTCGGCGCTGCGCTGCTGCATCGCCGGATCACCGGCTCATGGCCGGTGAAGCGGCTGGCCCGACATTACGCTTCAGCCCTCCTGGCTTCAGCCCTCCTGTTAAAAGGCAAAAACAGCAATAAGAGCGGCGACGATGAAGCTGACACAGTAGCCGCCGGCATGGAAGCGCTCCATTCAGCGTGGATGAAGCTTGGCCACGGCGCCAGGCTCGCGCTTTCCCACGGCGCCGCGAAGCATGCCGACATCGCCGAATTTTCAGAAGCGATCACCGGGGTGATCGGCAGGGGCGCCGCGGCCGCGTGCGTGCAAATGCTCGCTTATCAGCAAAGAATGAAACTCATCTCTCCGGTCTGCCGGCAGTTCCGCTTCATGTACATGGACAGGAGCATACAGGTCACCGTCACCTCGCCGGTCATAATACCTCACGAACTCCGTGGGGAACTCGAGAAAGGTATAAAGGCAAAACTCGAGAAAAGATATCCGAAAAAAGAGCTGCGCTTCCGCTATCCGCGACCGGCCGTAGAATGCGAACCCTGGATGCGTGACTGTATCGAGCGCCATTTGCTGCGGCAATACGTCGAGAGCCTGTGTAAGCCCGAAACGGAGCAAGCGCATTGAGCGGACCATCCTCACAGCGATCACAACATAACGAAGCGATAAAAAGACATGAGCGAACAACAAAGACCATTTCTTGACATCGAGGAGCAGCTCAAGAAGAAACTCGAAGAGCTGGCCGGTAAAACCCCGCAGACGAAAATCGACGCCCGCAATTCGGGGCGCGTCAGGCAATTTGCCGACGGAGTAGCCCGGATCACAGGATTGCTGGACGCGCGCATCAACCAGCCGGTGACTTTCTGTACTTCGTCCGTGCGATGGCATAAAGAAACCTTAAGGAAGGACATATTTTACGGCATGGTGGTCGACCTCGATGAGGACAGCGTCGGCTGCCTCGTCTTCGGCGAGGAACGCTTCGTTCAGGAAAACGATTATGTCCTTCTCGGAATGCGCACGTTTTCGCCTCCCGACGATCCGGAGACACTGGATCCGCAGAATGTTCAAGCGCCAAATTGGCAATCTGTCGGACGCAACGACGAAGAATTCACAGTGCCGGTCGGCGATACTTTCCTCGGCCGTGTCGTGGATCCCTTCGGTTCGCCTCTGGACGGCGAATCCAAAAAAATCGAGCCGACATTGCGGCTGCCGGTAGAGAGGAAAGCTCCGGGCGTTTTATACAGGTCGCCTGTGAAAGAGCCGCTGATGACCGGCTTGCTGGCGGTGGATTCCATGTTTCCTGTCGGGCGAGGTCAGAGAATGCTTATTATCGGCGACCGAAATACGGGCAAAACACAGGTGGCGCTCGACACGATAATCAACCAGCATCGTATTAAAGATGTTAAAAAAGAAAAAGATGGTAAAGACGAAAAAGATGGTAAAGACGGTATGGTGTGCGTATATGTCGCCATCGGAAGAAAGGCCTCGGAAGTCGCCAAGATTCATTCTGTGCTTGAAGAAGCAGGCGCGATGACAAATACGATTATTGTCGCGGCCATGGCCAATGATCCCGCGCCGGCAGTGTTCATAGCTCCTTTCGCCGGATGCAGCATGGCCGAATATTTCCGCGACACCGGACGGCACGCCCTCATCGTGTTCGACGACCTTTCGCGCCATGCCGCTGCGTACAGGCACCTGTCTCTAATCCTGGAACGTTCTCCGGGGCGCGAGGCCTATCCGGGTGATATTTTCTATCTTCATTCAAGACTTCTCGAACGGGCCTGTCAGGTTATTAATACCCACAAGGATGATACTACCGACAAGGATAAGAAAACGAAGTCAGGCGAGGAAATATTCCAAGATATACAAGATATAAAAATAGAAGGTGGTGATTCCGAAATGCTGCTCAATTATCTCCCATACTTGGCTGAGAAAGTAAAAATAAAAGAAGGAGGAAGTTTGAGCGCCTTTCCCATCGTTGAGACTAAGGATGAGGACTATGCTTCATATATTGCAACAAATATCATATCCATCACCGACGGACAGTTATATTTGAACCCGATACTTTTTAAGGAGAACTACCGTCCCGCCGTAGACATCGGAATATCCGTTTCTCGTATCGGCGAGAAGGCGCAGCTGCCATGGATGAAGATAATCTCGCAGAATATCCCTACTTCTTTCCTTGATAGATCCCGAACGGACCCGAACGAAAACAGAGGCAGCGCTGAGGAGAAGCCGCTCAAGGGCATTATATGCGAGTATTTCGAGAAGAAAAAATTCGCTAATTTTTTAGATGCTAACGATCCTTCTCAATTGCTGCTGACCTTCGGCGACAATATCCGAGAAGTGCTGAAACAGGAATCCGGATCTCCGATCCACTACCATACACAGGCGCTCATTATCTGGAGGTTTATTATTGGTTTCAGGTATATTAGTAAGTACTTTAGAACTGATGATATAAAGTGGGAAAAGGGAATTAAAAATCTCTTTGAAGTGTTAAGGGAACTGAAAAATATGACATATATCCAATCCAGCAAACTATTTGAAATATTAGAGGACAATTTTAAGTTGTCGCCTTATTATAGTAGCTTTATTACAGAGTTCAAGAAGAAAAATGTAAACAAGGACCCGAAGCTGGACGATGAGATTGCCTGTAAAGAGTTTGACGAGTACATCTCAGAGAATGAGGAGGCAAGCAAGATAGACGATCTAATCCGAAGGGTTGTTTCTCAAGCAGTTGCGACCGCAGACAATGGTCGGCGCTGATCAGGCTCACTTTTTAAAGAAAAATGATCGGCCGACATGTCTCTTATAAGAATACTTAAGGAAAGACTCGAAGCCAGGGAACAGCGCTTCCGCGCGGTCGAGGTATTTAAAGTCCGTTCAGGCAGCCGTAAAAAACTCCTGAAGGGAGCATGCGATGACTTTGCCAGGTATCGCGAAGCAGTGAGGGGGATGTTTTTTGCGGCGCTGCCGCACATGAAGGATCGTGGATTTACGTCGTCTGATACCACGATAATCGTTCTAGCGTCCAATTACGGACTCTGCGGAAAATTTAATCGGAATATATCGGAAAAGTTTCGGAAATCCGATGATATGCTCCGTAATGTGAAATCTGTAATTCGAGTTGGCAGGAGATGCAGAATAAGTAACCATAAGATTATAAGTACTTTATCGTTCCCTGATATGGTAACAGAAGGCAAAGGATACGATCCAATCGGAGAAAAGATCGCTTTCTTTGAAAAGCATTTAACAGAGATTCTACCTGTCAAAGGGAGCAAGAAGCTTCCAAATATTGTACTGATAGGTAATATCATCAAAGATAATAAGTCTCAGTCTGAGGCGATTAAACTAATTCCCGCTGACGAAGAACAGGCATCGGACAATCGTAAGCCCACAAGGGCAAAGGTTGGGGACATGGAATTGCTGTTTCCAGGTCTTTATTTGGGTCCATATGACGGCGGCGCTGAAAACGAACTCTTCGAATATCTGATAAAGCAGTACGTTCAGACGGAAATTGTGTACGCTCTTCTCATATCGGAGTTGACTGAGAATGAAGAACGCTTCCGCACTACAACGGAAACGTCACAGCGAATCGAGGAGGACATAAAAGCTTTGCGCCTTCAGATATTAAAAACCCGTCAGGCGGACATAACTCGCGAGCTCGTGGACACCATCAGCGGGGCGATGGCTTTCAGGAAAGCAAGGGAAAGGTAAGCCGCAAGCAGTAACGTATTTGTATTTTATCACAGGGAATCATGTCGGCTGATAATGGATCCGGTGCCGTAAATAGACAAGGCTGCTTAAGAGCCGTATATACTGAGAATCGTACGCCTCCGGCTACCCCGGAACCGTGCCGAGCATGGGCCGATAGAGTAATTATAGGACTTGCGCTGCTGTCCTTGCTCTTCATTGCCTGGCATCCGGATTACATAGTATCGACAGCAGTATTTCGCTGGTCGATGCTGTTTGTTGACGGGTATTTTATTCTTGACTATATACTAAGAATCATCTATACCGGACGGCAAAGCTCGAACGGCAAAGAAACTAATGACTGGTTGTGGAAACTGTCTTCCAACCATTACATAAAAAGATGGTATGGGCTTGCGGATTTGGCGACGGCAGTTGCAGGCGTATGCGCGATTATTATATCTCTGTTCCCGGAATCAATCGCATTGGCGGAATATGCCGCCGTTCCTCGTTTGCTGAGATTATTTAGAATTGGCCGCGTCATACACCACTTGAGAAATATCATTTTTCTTAACAGGTGGCTGTATGTTCTTGAGGGAGCCGGGTCATTTTCAAAGAAAATTTACAGAGAAATCATTATATCAATAATTGGGATCATGATAGTCGTGCTCCTGTGCAGCTGGATTATAATGAGTTCGGAGAGCGAGGTAAACGCGTCCTTCGGAGATTATTTCCGCACACTGATATGGAGCATATTTTCACTTTTCGGTCAGAGCGATCCGGAGGCTGTAGTCACTTTGTACTCGAAACTGACAGCAATATTGATCGTATTTGCTGGTCTTGTGCTGATAGGGGTATTGACAGGGTCAATAACCACTTTGTTGCAGGACAAGGTCGACAGAGGAGCGAGAGGACAGCTTGAATGCAAGGAAAATAAGCACCTTCTGATCTGCGGTTGGAACACGAAATTGAGGGATTTGCTGCTGCTGATATCAGATGGAAAAGTCGACATAAAATCGGTGGTTTTGCTTTTCGACAGGGGTAACGAGGAGGAAGAAAACATTCCAAGGAAATGGATAAATAGGGAATCAGGCCAAACAATAAGGATTCAATGGGTTCGCGGTAATCCGAGGAGCATTGACGATTTGGAAAAAGCGTCATACAGGGGGGCGGCAGGAATTATTGTTCTTGCTGATCACGGAGGAGGCATTAGGGACGAACTCGACGTAGATGCGCGTACATTGATGGCAGTGCATTCACTGAGCAGCGGCAGAAGAAAATCAACAGATCATAAGCGCAAAATATCCCTTGAACTATTTACGATAAGTGGCTATAATATTGCAACAAATCCTCACCTGATTGGCGACGGCACAGAACTACGTCCGGTTTATGCTGATGAGGAGGTGGCAAAGATATTGATCGGCGTTGACCGGGAATTAGAGAAGGATGGAAAGGCATTATCGACTAGCAAAAACAATCAAGCTCCTGCCCTGAAATACATGCCCAGGGTCCTGGTTTGCGGTTGGAATTGGACGGTTCCGGAAATAGCAAAAGAGCTTGCAGAAAAATACAAAAAGGATAAGCTTGAGGAAAAATACAAAAAGGAACAAATACTGTTTCTATTCGATCTTGGACATGAGAAATCGGAAGAAGCGCAAGAATTACAGGATGCGACATGGCAAAAGGGCAATCCCAGAAACATAAACGATTTGAAAAGATTCATCAGCGATGCTCTTGAAAAAGTTATAATATTGGCCGACCGAAGCGGCAAATATGAAAATCAATTGGATGTCGATGCAAGGACATTGATGACTCTGCAAAATATTGATTTGCTGATCAAAGAAGAGAAATCAATAAAAATCGACGTTACAATTGAAATTATAACGAATGAAGGGAAAATAATCGCGGAAAATATTAAAGATCAATTGTCGTCGAATATCTCCGAGGCGAAAGTAATTCTGACGGACGAACATGTCGCAGATTTGCTCCTAAAGGAACCGTTCACTGGTGGGGAGACAACTATGAGACAACACGAGAATGGGATTAGCCCAGAGTAGAATATCTGAATGGATCCCCCTCGCTTCAGCTCAAGATATTCTGTTGAACCAAACACTATGGGGCAAAGATGAGAAAGGCAATGATCAATAAATGGAAGAGCTGAGAACGGACGCTTGCCCCGCGATCTGTCCGCCAGGCCCTTGAAGCGGAAGGCATATGCGAGGATCAGATTGTCGTTCAGGCCGGCCGAGACAAGCCGATGCGCAATCGACCGATGTCTTTACGAGGATGCCGGCAAGTTGTCACGCGTGGCTGTGCAGGTCGTCACGAGAACGCCGGCAAGTTGTCGCGAGTGGCTGTGCAGGTCGTCACGAAGGGCGCTGCGCTTGGTGGAAAAACAGTGCAAGCCGGCAAAAGTGCCCAAGCTGTCGGTTGCCCCCTACAATCCGGCCGCCTTCCGACTACGTCCCGGAAGATGCGGGATTTTGTCGGACAGGTCGGCGGCCACCCCTCCACCCACCCCGGCCGCCTTCCGACTACGTCCCGGACGATGCGGGACTTCGTCGGACAGGTCGGCGGCCACCCCTCCACCCACCCCGGTCGCCTTCCGACTACGTCCCGCAAGATGCGGGACTTCGTCGGACAGGTCGGCGGCCACCCCTCCCCGACGGGGAGGGGCGATTGGGCGCGTGGTTCCTTTTGCCTCTTGCTTTTTGTTCGCTGCTTGTCTATGTATGCACACGCCTTTCCGCGCAGGACGTCCTGCAAAGACGCCACGATGATTCTATATCCGAGGACTTTACGCTCAGCCGCGGCGCCGATGAATTCCCGCTAGCGAGGATCGGTCGGAAGCTGAATCCTGAGATTGGTACTATATCCCCGATCCGAAGCAGATCAACGTGATCCTCGGACAAGGATCCATGTTCGAGCGCGAGCGAAAAACCGCCATGCCTACAACCCGCGACATCGAGCAACCACTTCTTCATCCCTTCGCTCTTCACCCTTCACTCTTCACTCTTCACCCTTCACCCTTCCCCCTTCACTCATCCCCATACCCCCTCACCCTTCGCACATGCATCCACCCGGCTCCGGCGGTCAGCGGGAAGTTTCCGCCTTCTGCCTGTGCCGCGTCCAGCGGTGCGCGCAGGACCAGGCTTCGCGCGGGCGGATCTGATCCGCGCGCGAGTTCAAGCACTTCACGGTCGCTCAGCGCCCGGTCCCAAACGGCCAGATCCGAAATTGCGCGCTTCACCGCCAGCGCAGGGCGGAAGGTTTCGAAGTTTTCCAGGGAGTTGTACTTGTCGTTGAAAAACCCCGCCTGCATCCCCTCGAAACGGTATCCCCTGTCGACGGGCGCCATGGCTTCAGGGATGGAGGCGATACGCTTCCCGTCAATGAACATGTCCGTGCTGCCGGTCGAAAAGGAACGCACACACCAGTAGTGCCAGCCGGTGTCGGGCTGCGCGTACGCAATTCCAGTACCGAGGACTATCGCCCGGCCGGGGGATACGATGATCTCGCGGTTGCTGTTGGCAAATGAGAAGAGTATGTGCCTTGCGTCTCCGTTATGTCGATGCCACAGCCCGAAGGTGGCGTCGGAACGTCGCTGCAGGGGATTGCGAGGGTAATGCAGGTAACAGCCCGTCTGAAGTTCCAAGGCGCCGCGTCCCGGAGGACCCGGCACGGCGCGGCAGGCCGGCATGTTTCCGCTGTGGCTGCGTAGCGCCGAGGAGCGCCGAAGTATCGGCCTTCCGTGAAGCTGCGGATTGTGAGTGCGGGGATTCGCGTTGAACGAGGTGGTTTCGCAGTCGGCGTCAAAGTCCCATAAGCCCGCCAGACCCGTTTCGGTCCCGACAGTCTTTCTCGCGAGACCGGCTCTTATCGCATTCGCGCTTCGGAAAATCCTCCAGAGATGGACTTCGTCGATTTCGGCGTGCAAGTGCTGATGCGCAGGATGGTTGCCGTCGTTGTAAGCTCCGATGGTCGTGCGCGGCTTCCCGGGGCCACCGGCGTTGAACTCCACGGCGGAATCAAGCACCGGATTGCCGTCCACGAGAAACAGCACACGTCCCTCTGAAGCCGAGTACGACAGGGCCACGTGATGCCATTCCCCTGGAAGAAGCCGGTTTCTCCCGGAAAGAGGTATGTCACGTATGAAATTACCGATGCGCAGAAACACGCGGGCCGGCTCGATAAAGATTCGGTGGGCTACCGTCACACCGCCGTCCGGGGGATTGTCGCCGCTGTAAAGGAGGATGCCCGGCTTGTCCGAAATCAGTCTGACCATGCATTCGAAAGTCAGCTCGTCGCTTGAGGAGACCACGCTCTGCTCTCCGAAACTCAGAAAATCGTCTTCTCCGTCCAGCAGAAGGGCATATCCTCCGGGGAGAGGATCGCCGGCGGCGCCGGTGAATGCAAGCCGGTAAAGCTCGTCCCGTGATCCCGCGCTCCTGATGACGAGTGCCGCGCGCTTCTTCCGTCCGTCGGTCAGCGGCGCGTACATTACGCTCATGCGCAGCGATCCGCCCGAGGGCAGCGACTGTTCGCCCCCGTTCCAGTTGATGTACCAGTCGGCCGAGTCCGGGCCTTCAACGGAGAGCAGCACTTCCTTGTCGCGCGGCGTCATGTTCCAGATCCAGAAATGGCGGGAGTATCCGTCGCCGGTTTCCAGGTCGCCGAAAGGCGCGACCGGCTTCACGACGATGGTATCGTCCCGAAAACACCATTCGAGGGAATCTTTCGGATTGAAAACGACGGCGTTTTTGCCGAACCTTATTCCGAGCGTCTTCTCCAGGTTCGGATAATCGTACCAGGCCTTGTAGGCGAAATACCCGGCAATCGAGGCAATGATGGCGAGCAAAACGACCAGCGCCGGTACGCGATTCGTTGACAGCGCCGTTTTGATGCGGTCCAGATCCGAGCGATGAACGGCGTGGACGGCGTCACTGTAGCGGAAACAGTTTTCCACGTTCAACACCCCGTGAATTTTCAGGGTGCGATCGGGATATGAAATTTTGAGGGAATTCAGCAGCGACTGCGCTCTTTCCCTGTGCGCGGCCGGAATTATCACCGCCTCAAGGGGTGAAAAGAAACAGGCGCGCAGTTTGAGTTCCAGCACGGACCAGGGCCCCGGGTGCACGACTCCGTTCTCCTCGATGCTGCCGATCAGTGCGGTGGTGGGCGGACAGGTCCAGCGCAGCGAGCTGTTGAGTTCATGCGAGACGGCGGCAACGGCGCCGATGGCCGCCGCAAGACCCAATGACGCGCCGGCGAAAACCGGTCCGGCGTCTCGGAAACCGTATTGAATGACAAAGGGTTTCGACGCCTTGAGACGCGAAGCGGCCAACTCCGCCGCCAGCCGCTGCGCACGCCCGAGTTGCTCGTGCGTGACGCCTCCCTCGAAATCCAGCCCGTTGGAGAAATGAAAATGCGGAGCGGCGCCCCGTACGGCGGTTACGGAAAGCCCCAGGATAATTCCGGCCGCCTCCGGAATCACAGTGTCATTTTCCAGGAGAACGACGGAAACGACGCCGGTCTGATTGCGGAAAGCATCCCAGGACTTGCGGGCGCCTTCGACGAGCGGCGCGATCGACTCGTCCAATCCGACTATCCGCGCCCATACCAGGAAGCGGTCGTACTCGGAGGCGCCGGCGCTCGAGATGGACAGCCACTGCTCCGCGCTTGGGCCGGACGTGGTGAGTCCGGCATCCTTGAACAGCGCCTGCAATTCGCGAAGGGCGCCGACCTGCGCGTGATCGCGTATGGCGCGAGACCAGGCGATTCGCAGGGCCGCCTGGGAATCGGGCGCGACGCGCAGGGCCTCGGCGGCATCCGGACCGAGCAGAAAGGAGAGACAGGTCCGCCAGAACGATGGCGGGCAACCGACGAGGTAAGGATGGCGCACGAGCAGCAGGAGGCGCGGCACGAGCGGCAGGTAATACGACCGCGTCCACTGCGGAGGCAGGCGCCGGGTGGCATCGATGAAATGCTCAATGCTCCGGGCCTGCTGTCTGACGGAGCGGGAGGCGCGGAGCAGATCGCGTTCGAGAGAGCGGGCCGCGGCGTCCAGCTCTATTGGAGTCGAAACCGGATTCACAGTGTTTCGAACTTCTCCGTCAAGGCGTTTCGAGCGTCGGCGTCATCGTTTCGATGCCTAACGAAGACGGGCCGATTTCGAATCTGCCGTCGGCGTCGGGTTCGAAGCGTCCGTCTATCCCGTCGAAACGGATGAATACCGGAGCGGAAGCCGCTTCGCGGAGAAGGTAGCCGATGAGCCGGGTGTTCGATTCGTCCTCGAGCACGCGTAGCACGGTTTTGTTCCCTTCCAGATACCAGGTGCGGCGCGCGCGGAATCCCGAGAAATCTTCCTCCGCGCTGGATTGAGCCGCTAGGCGGTACGGCGGAGTATGGAACGGCGCGGTTGAGCTTTCGCCGGGAATCCGGGTTTCCATGGCTCGAAGGAGATCGTATTCCTCGCGGCAGAACGCGCAGTGATCGAGATGGGGCTCATGGCGGTCCTCACGGATGATATCGATCAACCTTTCCATGGTGACATGATCACCGCCGGCTTCATTTTGTCGGTATGTATGTCCGGGCATCATGGCGCGCATACATCCATTCTTACAAGCACGTCGCCGACGCTGCGGAAAAGCCGGCGTAATATGTATTCGCAGCGGTTGCGGTATTTCGACCGGTATTCCGCCTGAGATAGAGCCGGCATCTGCTCACGCATGTACCTGTAGAGACCGAGCGCCCGGTCGTACGCCGTGTCCAGCATGTAGGCGCGGCAAGCGGAGAGTATGGCTTCCGCTTCCGTACGATCCAGTTTCCCCGCGGCGATGAACGCATGTTCCACCCACTCGAGCGTTGCCTGCAGGGCGCCGTCGACGGCTCCCGTCAGATCCGCGTCTTCGGTCGATGAATCAGGCGGATTTTCCGTGAATATCTCCTGTTCATATCCTCCGGCCGCATTTTCCACCAGGGCTTGCAGCAGCTCGTGTTCGCCGATCCCGGCCCGGCATGTCTCCAGCTCGGACGCTTTCAGCAGAATCGATCTGAACAATCCGCGGAAAGTCGACTCGCAACGACCGCGGTCATGCAGGAACAGCAGGAGCTGCTCATACGGGATCGCGGGGAGATGGAGGCGCGGATCGGCCCGCCTATGGCAATATATCCGCCCGCCCGCCGCCGTGATTGTCCGTATCTCCTCGTCTGTACGGGCGCTGCGGCGGATCGAACGCAGCAACTTGCTCCGGACCGGGTCATGCTCCGCAAACAGGCGGGGCAGGTTCTGCTGAACGGTGCGGTAAAGAATGGCGTAGGTGCGCGCTTCGACGGACGCGGTATCATCGGAACGCAGGAGGGACACGCGCAATTCGGCGCACGGCCCGCTTTCGTCCCCGGCCAGCAGTTCGCCGAGCATGTCCGCGGCGATTCCGTCGAGCGTCATTCCAAAACCGTCGACGCGGTAAGAATGACGATTGATGATCAGGCGCAGAAAAGCCGCCGCCTGTTTCACGCACAACGCCGCGAGTTCTTCACATTCCCGCAAGGCCGGCGATCCGTTGAGAAGCCGGTCGAGGAGGTTCCTGATGTCTGCCTTGCTTGCGGTCACGTCGCTGTATGGTCGAATGGATAACCGGAGCGCGAGAAAGTTACAAAAAGACGGGGAGATGATGCAAAAGGAACCCGCGTCGATTACTCGTCGCAAGGTCGCCGGGGAGCGGTCGATCATTTTCTTGGCGATCTCCTCGCTTGGCGGTTCAATGTAGGAACCCCCGAGCTCTTCGCTACACGAGGCCCTCGTTCCTCGTCTCTTTTTCCACATTCTTCCGTTTCCATACAATACCTCGAATAATCGACTTGACTCCTTCCCGCGGGTTCCGCATATTCACACTCTGCAACCAAGAGGCGCTGTCATGAACAGACTTATATCCGCAACAATATTGCTCCTCGCCATGATCGTCCCGCTGTCGGCCCAGAAAACCGGGATCGCGAAATACGCGGGAGAATTCATGGCCTCCGGCTTCGGCGGCCGCGCGCTGGCCATGGGCGGCGCCTACGCGGCCGGCGCCAACGACGTGACCGCCGCTTATTGGAATCCAGCGGGTCTGATGTCCTTGCAATACCCCGAAATCGGGCTCATGCACGAACAGCGCTACGGCGGCCTGCTCAATTACAACTACGGAGGAGTCGCGTGGCCTTTCGGCCCCAAGTACACGCTCGCCCTCTCCGTGACCCGGCTCGGCATAGACGACAACGACGACACACGCGACGCGCTCATCGATCTCAACGGAAACGGCATGTGGGACGAGGGGGAGCGGCTCGATAAATCCAAAATCAGCAAGTTCAACGTTTCCGACTGGGTGGCCTATCTCACCTACGCATTCCACGCGGACGAACGGTTGAATCTCGGCGTTAACATGAAATTCGTCGCCCGCTCGATGGGCGGCTCTGTCGGCGCCTCCGCGTACGGGGTCGGCTTCGACGCCGGCGCGCAATACGCCTTGACCGAGCGCCTGCTGCTCGGCGCCGCCGTGCAGGACGTCACTACCACGCTGGTCGCGTGGTCCACCGGCACCAACGATCTTGTTTCGCCCACTGTGAAGATCGGCGCCGCGTATAAACTGGACTTCCTCGGCGGAGTCGTGATGCCCGCGCTGGATTTCGACATCATGGGAGAAAACAGGAAAACGGCGTCCCTGTTCAACATAGGACCCGTGAGTCTCAATCCCCGCGCCGGTCTCGAATTCCAGTTCCGCAACCTTCTCGCGGTCAGGGCCGGTTTGAGCGACACTCAGAACTTCACTTTCGGCGCCGGCGTCCATCTGCCGAAACTTTATCTGGACTATGCTTTCGGGCAAAGTCCCCTCTCGAGCGAGTTCAAGGATCCCTCGCACCGCATATCGATGCGACTCTCTCTCGAGGAGAAAAAATTCGTCCGCGCTTCACAGTGACTGCGCGCCGCAGGCCATGACGAAGCTGCACGGCCTTCGGACGGCCAAGAAGCATTTCCGCGCTTGGATACGGCTTTGCGCGCTCGTGATGGCGGCCGCGGCGGCATCCGGCTGCGGCGGGAACGGAAACAGGAACGACGGCACTCCTGCTGCCGCACAGGACGTCTACACGCTGGAAGTGACCAAGGACCGCAAGGTAAAGGATCTGCATTTCCTGCAAGACGAGTCCTCCCCGTTGTCGCCGGAGGACAGGCAGTCCTTCCGGGAGCTGGACTATTTCCCGCCCGACCGCGCCTTCGCCTTCCCGACTGTCCTGGAGCGCCTGACCGTTCCGCGGCGGATCGTCATGGCCACGAGCAAGGACCGCCCCAGGGAAATGCTGCATATCGGACATCTGCCCATAACTTTTGAAGGCGAGGTCTTCCGCCTTCAGGTGTTCATGCCCAGGGATACCGCCGAGGAAAAATACTGGTTCATCCCTTTTACCGACGCCACGTCGGGGAAGGAGACATATCCGGGCGGGCGTTACATCGACATGGACGAGACCGCCTCGGACAGCGTGTTTCTGGATTTCAATTATTCCTACAATCCCTGGTGCGCCTACAATCCGCGTTTCGATTGCCCGATACCTCCGGAGGCGAACCGCCTGCCTTTCGCTGTGCGAGCGGGCGAAAAGGCGTTCAAACACAGGTGATCCGGACGCAAGACCGATGAAAACAGGAGCGTCGCGATTCATGACATCCGCACGGCGGCTCACGGGCGCCGGCGCGGCGGGACTCCGCAAGAGCTTCCCCTGTGCAATCGCACGAATTCGAGGCCGCTCCGTCCGGCGGCGGGGATGCCAAGTCCTTCTGTTGGCGGCCGCGACGGTCTTCGCTTCCTGCGGCGGCAGTCCCCCGCCGCGCGAAACTCCGATCGACGCGGGAGCATACAGATACGCGCCCGCAGCCGAACCCGGGACCTTGGTCGCGGCCACCGAAGCGGGCGACATTACGGTGCTGTGCCCGAAAGGATGGATGGAGACCGCGGATCCCGCCAACGCTCCGAACATTCTCCTCTGGCTGGTGCGGGAAGATTACACAGCATCGATTTCATTCACCGAAATCAGGATGGATCCCGTCCTGTACAAAAGGATCGCGAAAGACGGATTGCGGGCGGTGGCCAGCATCAGCTTGAGTCTCAAGAAAGGCAACGCGCGGGATTCCGTGGCCGTAATACGCGAAACCGAAGTATTCCGCATGAACGGGAGGGATTTCGCCGCTTACGAGTACAGCGTGGACGGCGGCAAGACGGTATTGCGCATAGCGGTTTTCGACACCGGCGCGCGTTTCATCGAATGCGCCCTCCTGCCGGCCACTTCGCCGCTTTCCGCGGAACAAAACCGCTCCCTCTTCGAAGCGCAGCAAACCGTTCTCGCTTCGATGACGGTGAAGTGATGCAGACCGAACACGAGCGCTGGATGGAGCTCGCTCTTCGTGAGGCCGAAAAGGCGTGGGAGGAGGACGAGGTGCCCGTCGGCGCCGTCGTGGTTCAGGGTTCGCGGATACTCGGCAAAGGCCGCAACCAGATGGAACAGCTCAACGATCCGACCGCGCACGCCGAGATTATCGCGATAACGGCCGCGGCCGCCGCGCTCGGCAGCCGGCGGCTGGAAAAATGCGTCCTGTACGTCACGCTGGAGCCCTGTCCCATGTGCGCCGGAGCAATTGTGCTCGCCCGCATACCGGTGCTCGTCTTCGGCGCTTTCGATCCGAAGGCCGGCGCCTGCGGCACGCTGTACAACATAGTCGAGGATGCCCGGCTCAACCACAAGACGCATGTGATTCCGGGCGTGCTCGACTACAAATGCGCCGGCCTGCTTAAAGCTTTTTTCGGAAATGTGCGGAAAGTGTAAAACGGCTCGCCGACAGCACGCATCCGCCCGCATAATTCTGGCCGGCATGACCGTTGCGCTGGCTCTGTCTTTCATTTCATGCACTCCGGACGAGGTTGAGGGAGACGTCATACGCGAGGAATGGTCCGCCCGCGAATGCGTCGTGTGGCTTCGTCTGGCCGGCGGCGACGCCGTCGACGTGCGCCTCGTTCTGGCCGGCGGGGGCCGGCGCGGTTACGACGCGGAGTCTCTCAAAGCGGCCGCCCTTACCGGCAAACGCGTGCGCTGCCGTCTCGAGGCCGGCAGGAAGGCCGTCCGCTGCTCGATAATCACGCCCGGAAAAAATATCGAACTGCGCAGAATCGGCTATCGTTGACCGGCTCAGCCGCGGTTACAGGACGTCCGGGGCGGAAGCCGTTTTCCGGTGTTGCGCATTCCACGTATATTAGACATTGCGTAAAAATGCTTTCAACTCACAGCGATCATTAGAAGAACAACACATGCAAAGAACACTCGCAATAGTCAAGCCCGACGGGGTGGCCGCCGGACTCATCGGAGAAGTGGTAAAACGCATCGAACAGGAAGGCCTGCGCGTTATCGCGATGCGCATGGAGCGCCTCACCCAAAGCAAAGCCGAGGGTTTTTATTACGTGCACCGATCGAAACCGTTCTTTTCGTCCCTCGTCGAATTCATGACCTCAGGCCCGTGCGTCCTCATGACACTCGAGGGTGTGGACGCGATTTCCAGATGGCGCACTCTGATGGGAGCGACCGACCCGCAGAAAGCCGCGCCCGGTACCATTCGCCGCGACATGGCCACCAGCATAGAACGCAATGTCGTTCACGGCTCGGACGCCGTGGATACGGCCTCCTTCGAAGTCAATTACTTCTTCACAGGCATCGAAATCGCTTCGTAGTCCACGGGACCGCCGCGAAGCGGGTTTGATCGCGCCTCATCTCGCGATCATCACGGCGCGGGTTTCCACCGCATCGCCGCTGCTCAGGCGAAGGTAGTACGCGCCGGCAGGCAGGACGGATGCATCGAAAACGAGCGTGTGGGCGCCGGGACCGTATTCCGTGGAGTTGCGCAATCTCAACGCTTCCCTTCCCGCGGCGTCGTGCAGCGATATCCGCAGCTCGCTTTTCCTGTCGACCGTGAAGCGTATCCACCCTTCCTTGACTACGGGGTTTGGATATACCTGCTCCAGCGACAGCATTAGCGGCGGGCTTGCCAGATTCACTTCGACTACGGGCGAGTACTCGGCATTTCCGTCGAAGTCCAACTGCTTGAGCCGGTAATACAACCTTGCGTCGGCCTCCGATGCCATATCCAGGCGGTCCGTGTATTCGTACTCGCGGGCAAACGACGAGTTGCCCGCGCCCTCTACGAAGCCGATGCGCTCCCATGCGCCGGCGGTGCGGGCCCTGTAGATCTCGTAACCGAGATTGTTCTTTTCCGCCGTGCTCTTCCACCTGAGCAGCACTCCGTTGCCGAGAGGATGAGCCGAGAATGCCGCCAGCGTAACGGGAACGAAAAGATTGCTGTCGAGCAGCGCAAGGAAACCTGAAACGTGTACGTCAATATTCGAGAAGTACGGGTGCCGGGTCTGGAAGCCCGTTTGCCGGTAGGGAAGATCGGCATCATTTGTAGTGCCACCGATCAGTACGTTTCGCCGAGTGTCGAC
>CAYLZD010000042.1:0-8626 GCA_964388275.1 uncultured Chromatiales bacterium | reverse complement strand
GCGTTAGGAGTCGTGGGGAAATCGCGCGAGGAGGCCCAACCGCCGATAACTATATTTCGCCCGCGCGACGCGCAGATGAACCGGGCATGATCGCCCCACGATCCACCAAAATATGTGGACCAGCGGTGCTGCCCGGCGCCTGTAAATGACGACAGCATGCTAGTGTAACCGTAAGGTACATTATTATATCGTTGGAACGAATTCCAGGATGTAGGGAGGTTCCTTGAATCCGTATACCCGACTACATATATATTGCCGCTTGAATCCACACAAGCATCGTGGAATCCGGTTGAATCCGCATAATATGTGCTCCATACAACGTTACCGCTGCTGTCCAGCACCGATATTCCACAGCTTTGACCGATCGGATGCATTGTCGGCCTATATGCGCCGGGCGTAGTGGGATAATCGTTGCTTCTGGTAATACCGATGCATGCAACATTACCGCTCGGTAGTGGATTAATACTATAGAAGCCCTCAAAAATCGATGGAATCGGTGGTCCTGTTCCACCGAAATACGTTGCCCATATTCTGCGGCCGAGCGAATCGAATTTGATCGTGTATCCGTCTTCCTGGCCCTTGAGCGATGACTGTAACGCTCCGGAGGAAACTGGAAAATCCGGGCTGAAAGTTATTCCGGCCAGATATATGAAATTGAACCTGTCAATACCTACATCCATACCATATTCCTCGTATGACCCTCCGTAATAAGTGCACCAAATGGGAGAGCCGGCAGGCGCCATCTTCATTAAATATGCGTCGTAGTAATGACTGTTCGCGAGTTGGGTCTGCCAGGCCCCCGGCGTCACTGGAAAATCGGAAAAGCAGCTCTCGCCGGTAACAAGTATATTATCGCCGTAGTCGAAAGCAACGGTTCTTATCGGTCCTTCGTTTCCGTTGCGATTATACTGTTCCGCGAATACCGTTCCCGACAGATACGTAGCCCAGGGATCTATATGCAGCACTCGCGTATCATCGTACGAGCCGAGTTTGTATGATATAGTAGTTCGGTTTATTTCAAACGATACGGGGACTTGCCGGCGCATACCGGCCGAGTCCTGCCAGGCGAGCGGAGCGGTTTCGCGTACGCGTCCCGCAGGAAAACCGATCTCCAATCCTCCGTCGTCGGCGCAGTACGGCTGCGAGTCGGGATAGTCCACCACGATTTCATCGGGATCTCCGCCGGGATACACTATATACTCGAATTTCAATCGTTCGCCTCCGGCCGCGACCGCGAGGTCCACGTTGTCGTAGATATTCCGGTAATACAAACGCCCGTAGCCGGGCACTCCCGTTATTCCGTCCCGGCAATGCGGCAGGTAATAATTCCGTAAGAATCCGCTTGGCATAGCGGCTTCAACCACCACGTCGTCGTTAGCGCCGGGCCAGCCTACGTCGAGACGGGTCACCGCCGTAATGCGCGCGGCATTTGTCCGTGTTATCGGCGGGTAATCCGCGGCGGGCCTTGTGCGCCCGCCCGCGGCCCCGTACTTGCGGTAAACGACGCTCATCCCATCCTTTTTAAAGTAAATGGTTGCGTCGCCCGCGGTGAAATAATACAATATGTCGGAGGCGGTTGCGCCGTCGCTGCGCCTCAACTGCCCGTCGTTCCGCACTATATCGCCTTGCGGCGGCCAATTCCCCGTCTTTTTAACCGCACGCCCCTCCTCGCCGTCATCGTAACCCGCTGACCGCGAAAGCATCGGCAATGCAAGTAGGATGAATGGAACGATATGGAAAGCATATCCGCCGCGCACAAAATACCAAATGCCGTTGTCCTTCATGGCGAGTGCCCTTTTTTCCAATTCCAGCTTAGCCAACTATTTCGAAAGAAACAAGCCGCACGACCGGCGCGGCTTTACGGTCCATCACTTGCAAAGCATCAGTTTACCGCTAACCTCCGCTGCTCCTGCGCGTATCGAATAATAATACGGGCCGCTCGGCAGCATCGATGCGGATTCGAAACTCGTTCCGACACGACTTAATAACAAAGTCGTGTCGGGACTCGAACAGTCGAATCCGCGGCCGCTCGCTCCACTGTTTTTATGACGCAATTTTTCACGGGTCGGATATACCTGTTCAATGCGCTTATTCCTCGTTTTTCGCTGCGCATGATCTGTCGGCCGGCAATATCAAGCAAATGCTGCAATGGCGAAGTCAGGAAAAACCCTCCATTCCTCCCTGTTAAAAAACTCCGTTCCCTCTAATCAGAAGAATATCACCGTCGTCCACACCCACCTCTTCTCGTCGAATAGATACGACCCGCGCAGACCCGTGTTCAGCAGAGCGGGAAGCGAGAAGAGATTGTAATCCACGATGAGTTCGAACCCCGCAGAGCGATACCTGCTCCGCGGTCCGTTGTCGTAAGCTTCGCCGTGATCGTAAAAGAGGTTTACGCGCAGCCGCTGGAAATTCAACAGCGACCATATGTGCAGATCGGGATACCACAGCGGGAAAGCGTAATTCACACCGCCTTTGAGCAGCAGTTCGTGTCGTCTCTCTCCGTACCCGCGCGGAAACAGGATCTCCGACGCGAAGCGGTATCCCGTGGGATTCCGCCACTCCGCGGCGCCCTGAACAGACAGACTGTGAGCGCTGAATGCGCCCGGGAAGTACAGATCCGCCCGCATGGAAAAGAGATCGCCGTTGTACCTGTCCGCCGCAAAAGGCGTATGCCGGTACACGGCGCTGAAAAACTGGCCCCAGCGCGGATTGAAATCCCTTATCCATCCGTATCCGGCCGCCAGATCCACGCTCCAGGATAAAGGCGTCAGCGCGCCGTCGTTCACCTCATCCGCAAAATGCGCCGTCTTGTTCGATACCTGCGTTCTTGCTATTTCGGCGCCGAAAGTCAGATAGGCCTGGTACAATCCCGACGTTAGATTCAGCGGCACGCGCAAACCGAAGCGCGCCGATTTCTCGTTCCAGGTGTACGGCTTCCGGCCGCCGTCCTCGGCGGTGTAAGAGGAAGTTCTCATCCCGTAACTCCCGCCGGCGGACATGATAGGGTACAACCCCGCATAGCTGACGCCGGCCATCACGGCGCCGTTCATCTCGTTCCAGTTGAAATCGAAGCCGACGGCCGCTCCGAACGTGTTCATGACGTTCCGCGAGGTCAATGACAGCTTGACGCTGTTGTCGTCGCTCTCCGGCGAAAGACCCCAGCTGTGAATGTTGATGAGATTTCCGAGCGCGCTGTAGTCGCGGGATTCGTAAGACCGGGCCGGCACGTCCGCAAATATGTCGCCACCGGACTCCTGCATGATCAACGGTTCGTAATACCCGATGCTTTTGTTCTCTATCCGGTCCAGCGGAATCCAGGATGCGGTATCGAAGGGAATTTCAGTAATCGAAAATCCCTCCGGCGTGTAGTTGCTGAAGGCCAGTGAGGAACCGTCCGGCGATATCGCGGGGTGATATGCCCCGAAACGGGAGCTGACCGCCTGATAACGCCGGCCCGTAACCATGTCGAGCGCGTATATGTTGTCGATGCCCGATACCGGCGAGCCGTACAGGACGTACTTTCCGCGCACGGCGGGAAGCGACACGTCCTCATTGGAAACGGGGAGCAGATCGCGGCGCCGTCCGCCGTCCGCATCATACAGCGTCGGCGCCTTGCCGCCTTTTTCAAGGATCCTCATGGCTACTATGCCTTTTCCGTCGTCCGTCCACGACGGCGTCTGTATGAAATCGTTGCCGGGATTCGGGATGCGCGCTCTTTCGACGCCGCTTTCCGCATCCAGTATGACCAGCGCGCATTTCCTGTCCGCCGTGAATTCCACGACCGCCAGCGACTTCAGGTCCGGTGACAGCGCCGGACTGAAATAGCGAGTGCCGCTTGCGAGCGTCCGCTTCTTTCCGTCCCTCACATCCAGCAGCCGTATGGCATTGGCGTCGCTTTTTCCCCAGCGCAAAGCCGCTTCCTGCTCATGCCATACGACCAGGTGGCCCCTCGCGTCGAAAGGGTCGTCGTAGAGGGCCGCCGTGCAGAGCTCCTCCTCCCCGCCGTCCCGGCGCAGGCGCACGAGAGTGAAGATGTCGTCCAAGCCCCATTTGAGCGCGACTATCGAAGAGTCGGACAAATAGCGGGGGAAACGGTAATTGGTCCAGCATTTCTTCCGAGCCCTGTTCAGATCGGTTCCCTCGGTGATCTTCAGGTCTTCGAGTTGTTTCAACCAGAGCGGACGCAGTTCGTCGAGCGCAGCATTATAAATTCCAGCCGCGGTCTTGTCGATTTCCGAATTGGACATCAACGAGAAAGACCAGGGCAGAAAAGACCAGTTCGTGGACCGCCTGAGTATGCGCGAGAAAGCGTCGGCGCCGTGATTCCGGCGCATATGCGTCGTCAGCAGATAGCCCAGAGCGTACATGTCCACCGGGGCGTCGGCGAAGCTGCCGAGATACGCCTTGTAATACGAATAGCGGCCGCCGCTCAGTTCGATGGTCCGGAGCGCGCGGTCGAAATCCGGCATGCGGCCCCGGCCGCTGAGCGAAAGCGCCGTCTCCACCCCGGTGGCGTCGCCTTCCCACGCCCACCCGGGCACGGACCAGAAGGAGAGAAATCCCCAGGCGCTTTCGCCGAACAGGTAATACATCACCAGTGTGAAGCCGTCATTGAGCTTGTCGAACTGCGCGACGTGCCGGGTTTCATGCGCGGCCAGCAGATTGAACCATTCTCCAGTTCCCAGGAGCGCGTACGGAGGCGGTGTGCAGAACCATTCGGAATACCTCGGCGCCAGAGTCACGTAGCCGTTGGCCGTGGTCGTGCGGTTGGACAGCAGCAGGGTTATCCGATCCGGTTTCTGTCCCAGCGTTTTCGAGACGGGGCCGAGCGCGTGTTCCAGCGTGTTGGCCACACGCTGCGCATCCCGCTCGATTTCGCGAGGATAGATGATTTCAAAGCCGGGCGTATCGATCACCTTCCAATCGATGCCGGGCGGATTCTGGTAGGAATCCAGGAATTGCGCGCGGGCCGCGCAGCTTTGCAGTACGGCTATGAGCGCCGTAAGGAATATATGCGATGGTCTGATCATGAGTTTTATGGAGTTGTAACTGAAACAACCGATCCGTGAAGCGGCCGGCCGGGAAGACGGAGCCGTTCTCAATCGTCTCCGGCATCCTTCCTTGTCCGGCGCAGCTGCTTCTTTTCGGAGCGCCGGCGCTTTTGCAGCAGGCGGTCGGCGCGGACGGAAGCCGGAACGGCCGTGGCGATGCGCTTCGGCTTCACCTTGTTCAGACGCGCCGCGAGCGCCCGCAGGCGCGCGAGGCAGATCTGCTTGTTCCGGTACTGGCCGCGGGCTTCCCGCGACACGACCGTGAGTCCGCTCGGACGGTGCCGCAGGCGGACGGCTGTCTCGACTTTGTTCACGTTCTGGCCGCCTTTGCCGCTCGAGCGGAACGTCTCCACGTCGCATTCGTCCAGGAGATCCGCATCGGAGACTGGGAGTATGATCATTTTATCGCGCTGATTCCGGCTTGCTGCTTCATGGATCGTCGAAAAACATTTTGACGCCGCAATCTCGCCATATCCTCCGGTTTCTGCAATCTTCCCCTGTACGGGAAAGAAAGGTCCGCTCCGGCGCCTGGCTTTGCGAATGCAGCGCCCGAATCACGACCGAAATCCGCGTCATCGATTGAAAACAAACACCCCGCCTCGAAACAAGAAAACTGACGGCGAAGTCAGGAAATATCTTTTCGTTGTAACATTTTTCTATCCCCGATTGTTTTTGTTATATACGTGTCCATCAACAGCAAAAACCGCTTCAAAGGAACATAAATGAAACCGCCGCGTACATTCACCGTCATTTTGCTTTTGCTTTTCGCCCTCAGCTCCGGTATGGAAGCGCAGTCGCGGAACCGGCGATCCCATGCCGATGCATCGGCGGGACTGTCTTTGCTCATCACATCCATGGACACGACCGCTTTTCCCTCCATCACTCTCAAGGTGAAGCTCTTGCAGGGGCAGCAAGCGGTGCGCGACACGGGTTTCACGGATATACAGCTGACCGAAAACGGCATAGACCAGGATGCCCGCATACTCTGTGAGATACGTCCCTTCGCGGCCGCCATGGTGCTGGACAAAAGTCTGTCCATGGCCTTCTACCCCAATTCCAGGGACGTGGACCCCGACAGCGCCCGATGGAACAACGCCAAGGCGGCCCTGCACATGTTCATCGATCAGATACTCCCGATAGACCGGCTCGCCCTCGTCTCCTTCGCCCAGAATCCCACCACCGAAAACGCTTTGACCTCCGACAAGGTCATTCTGCACGACAAGCTGGAGGGAATCAAACTCACGACGGGCACCGGCATCTGGAAAGCCGTCGACAGGACCATCGATCTTCTGCAGTCCATCACCGACACGCGGGCGATAGTGTTGCTCACGGACGGCGAAGACAATGCGAGCGGCTTCATCACGATGACTTCGGTGGCTAACCGCGCCCGTTCCCTCGGAATCCGGGTCTACACCATCGGTCTCGGGGAGGACGTGTCGCGGAACCTGCTGCAGGATCTCGCGACGCTGACAAACGGCAAGTTCTTTTTCTCGGCGACCGGCGCAGACCTCGTTTCCATATACCAGGAAATATCCTCGGATCTTGTGGACGGCTGCACGGTGACCTACGTATCCGGCAACCATTGCACCGACGGGAGCGTCCGCCATATCGAGCTGGTCGGCCGCTATCGAGGCGACGTCGCGATGCGGGACACCTCCTACACAGCGCCGCTGGATATTCCGACCGTGCAGCTCGCCTTTCCCGAACTTGCGCCGCTTTCATCCGGAGCGAGCTTCCGCGTGCCCATCATGGTTTCGGACACGCTGAACGACATAGAACCGCTGAAATTCACAGCCGAGATCCGTTACCCTGCCGCCGATCTGCAGTTCGAACAGCTGATCACCGCGCGCCACGTGCTGGAAGGCGTACGGGTGGACGTGACGGACGAAGGCGGCGTGTTGACTTTGGCCGCTGACACGTCGCTGATCACAAGACCCGGTCTGGTGCTGTGCGAGCTGCAGTTCAAGGTCAGGGAACGCGAGAGCGCGGGCGTCGCCTCGTTGAAATGGGAGAGCGTGGAGCTGCTGAGATTCTGCGCCATGAACACGGTGACCGCGGACATGGACTTCGCGCTCGACGGATATTGCGAACCCTTGCTCGCCCGGGACGGCAACCGGCTGCTCCGATCCAATTATCCGAATCCGTTCAGAGGCGTCACATCGGTGCCAGTGGACATTACGGACGAGCGAGCGGGCGCGCATTGTGAGATCACCGTGCTCGACGCGCTCGGCATCGAAGTCGCCCGGCTGTTTTCGGGAACGCTTCCGGCCGGACGCCACAATATTGTATGGAAATCGGGCGACATCCCGGCCGGCATCTATTCGATTCAGCTTGTGGCGGACGGCCGCCGCGAGCGCAGGCACGCGGTAGTATTGCGCTGAGCCGGGAATCCAATCCCGCCGGCGGATCTTCCGGTGAAAAAGTCTTTGGAGCTCAGAGCGGAATCCAACCGTTTCGTGTTCCAACCAATTCATGCTACCCGGATATTTCTTCGACCAACCTTGCCGGATTACCGGCAAACATTGTCGAACGGGACGTGAATATCTGTGAAACCAAGCCGCTTTCAGGTGTTATTTGATTGGCATGGTTTTAGCAATGAATGTCTGCAGCGCCGATGCCGCGGAGGACGATCAAACACAGGCGCAGTAAATGGCGGTTTCCACGGCAGGTTATTCAGTCTCACACCAATTACATAGGAGTTCAAAATGAAAACCATACCTTTGCTCGCAGTCCTGTTCGCGTTCATCGGCATTGCGGGCTGCTCCGAGAGCAGCGCCACCGACCCGGCGGGCGGACTTCCCCCCGAGGAAGCGCAAATGGCGGCGATAATGGCGGAAGTCGGCAACCTTCCCGCCTACAACCTTACGCAGAGCGATGTAGACGGGCTCCTTCACATGCGCGAAGAGGAGAAACTCGCAAGAGACGTCTACGATTATTTGCACGAGAAATACGGAACGGCGGTGTTCGCCAACATTTCGCGCAGCGAAGCCCGCCACATGTCGGCTGTAAAATCCCTGCTCGACAAGTACGGCATCGCGGATCCTGTAAAGGACGACGCGCGCGGGGTTTTCACCGATACGCACATGTCCGATCTGTACGCGCAGCTCACGGCGGCGGGCGACAAGAGTTTGCTCGATGCACTCATAGTCGGCGCAACCATAGAGGATCTGGACATCAAGGATCTCATGGACCTTACAGCCGGTCTGGACAAAGCCGACATACTGCTGGTATACAACAACCTGACGAAAGGATCCCGGAACCATCTTCGCGCCTTTGTCTCGCAGATCCAGGCGAACGGCGGATCATATGCGCCGCAGTACATATCGAAAGACGTTTACGACGACATCGTCGGCTCTTCGAGAGAGCGCGGTTGGCGGGGCGGCCGGTGAAGCGGCAAACTCGGCGGCTTCTTCAAGTCCCGATGAAATAGCGGATCAAAGCACAATACGACCGGATCATTTTCTTGTGAGCGAGCATGGAAACAAACTCCATGCTCGCTCCTGCATTTTCAAGCCTGTCCTGACTTCGCCATTGCAGCACCTGCTTAATATTGCCGGCCTACAGATCATACG
>CAYLZD010000041.1:0-30975 GCA_964388275.1 uncultured Chromatiales bacterium | reverse complement strand
ATCTGCCTGATTCCGCGCGATACAATCTGGTACGCCATCGCATTGTTGTTTTCGGAGGAGGCTTCGGAAACGAAGCTCGCGCATAAGCTTCTACTTGAAACGGCATGCGAGGATGCCACTCACACGCCCGCGACATTGGCGGCTCTCTATCATTATCCGTCGCGTTGCCCCGGTGAAGAGATACGGCGGCGGATCCGCGGGATTCTGCGCTCCCGGCTTCTGTCCGCGGCAGAAACCGAATGGCGCGACGGCAACGTAAACCATCCCCTCGGAGCATATGCCACGCTGGTTCTCGGCGGCGAAATGCTGGAAGAAGACTGGGCGGCGCAATTGGGCGTGCGCCGCCTGCAACGCTTGCGAGCGGTATGCGGCGATCGGACACAGCTCGGACGCAGGCAGGGGACGCTTTCCGAATACAACAGCCTCACCTACGGAGCGCTGGACCTGTGCTTCCTCGCGATCATCGCGGAATACGCGCGCAGCGAAGAAGCGAGGAGCATCGCTCTCTTTCTTGAGGAAGCGCTGTGGTTGGACGCCGCCCTGCACTTTCACGCTCCGAGCATGCAGTTCGCCGGACCGCACTCTCGTTCGTATCAGGACGATTCCTCGGGTGGATGGTCGGGACTGCACTGTGTTTTCTGCGCCGCCTTCGAGGATGAGATATTTCTCGATTCGGATATAGCCATCCGTTTCAACCATCCCTCGGCGTTGCTGCAGAACGCTCTCGTCGCCATAACGCCGTTCCATCCGCCCGAGAATGCAAGACGACTGGCGTGGCAGAAGCCGTTTCCTTTCACGCTGAAACAGTCCACCTTCGGCGAATCCTACCGGGAGAACAACGCCGCCTCCGGATTCGACCATGAAACCTATCCCGGCGGCTGGTCCGACCTCGTGACGCATATGACCGGCGCCTACGCCCTCGGGACGGCTTCCTTGCCGTACGCCAACGGCGCTCACTCCGACGGAATAGTGCTGCGCATAGCCCGGAATCGGCCGGTCGCCTCGCGCGCGGATTTCCGCTCTATGTTCGCGCGCGGAGTTTTCAACGACGCGCGTTTCGGGCGTTCGCAAACCTGCCACGTCACCGGCGGAACGATCGATGAGAGCTTCTATCACGAGGAGGGCCGAACCGCGATATATCAGCGGGGCGGCACGGCGATCACGGCTTATGTTCCGAAAAGGGCGGGGCATCGCGGGGTGTCCGCTTTCCGCGTGGACGTCGTTTTCACCTATGACGCTCCATTCACCAGATTCACCGCCGGAGGCAAAGAGCTCGTCGAACCGTCCGCCTGCGGTGAGGAACCCGCGGTTTTTATTTTCCAGGACCGCGACGCGTACGGAGCAATCATTCCGTTGACGGCGTTTCCGCCGGCTTCGGGTCCGGCATGGACGTTGGAGGCCGTACGAGGACACCTCGTCCTCTCTCTATGGAATCGATCCGGTGAAAGCGCTGATATGAGCAGGGACGAAATCGGTGCTTGGCGTAACGGTTTCATCCTCCTGATGTCAGACGACAAGCGACACGGCAGCTTCGATGAATTCAGCGCCTATGCGGCCGAACAGCGGGTGAGCGAAGGGGTTTTCGACGGGATAAGAGAAATTGGTCTGCGCGGTCCGGAAGGCGAAATGCGCCTGCGTTATGATCCGCGTTCCGAGAGGATTTCCCGGGAATGGAGCGGAGTCGAAGAGACGCCGCACGATTTCATGCCCGAGACACCGGCCGCCGAGGCTGAGTCTATCGGGATCGCATCGTTGTTCGGAAGCGAAGCCTGGCAGGCATGGCAAGCCCGGCGGTGAAGTCCCTGTTTCCCCCGGCGGATTTTCCTATTTTTCACCGCATGAGGCGTTCAGCCGGATACTTTTTCATCTTGCCCTGGCTCGCGGGATTTCTTCTTCTCGCGGCCGGACCGATGGCCTATTCGCTGTATCTGAGTTTCACCTCGTCCTCGATGTTTTCCGCTCCCCGCTGGGTGGGGCTGGAAAACTACGCGATGCTGATCGAGGATCCGCTCGTGCTGACGAGTCTCCGGAACACCGTGTTCTATGCTGCGGTGTCCGTGCCTCTCGGAGTGGGCTTATCGCTCCTGCTGGCGATGCTTTTAAACACGCGCATGAAGGGAATAAGCGTGTTCAGGACGGTGTTCTTTCTTCCGTCCATCGCGAATGTGGTTGCGGTCTCCGTGCTCTGGATGTGGATATTCAATCCGGACTCGGGCCTCTTGAACGGCCTGCTTTCGCTCATCGGAGTGGAAGGTCCGCTATGGCTCCAGAGCGAGGAATGGGCGAAGCCCGCGCTGATACTGATGTCGATGTGGGGAGTGGGCGGAATGATGCTGATTTTCCTGGCGGCCCTGCAGGGCGTCCCGGGGGAGCTGCTCGACGCCGCCAGGATAGACGGAGCGTCGCGGCTGCGCTCTTTCGTTTCGATAACCGTGCCGATGATCTCACCGGCGATTCTTTTCAATCTGGTCACAGGCATGATAGGCGCCCTGCAGGTTTTCACGCAGGCCTTCGTGATGACAGGTTCCGTGCAGCCGGGAAGCGAAGGCGGTCCGAACAACGCGACGCTGTTCATCGTCCTGTACCTTTACAAAAAGGCCTTCCAGGAGTTCCGCATGGGGTATGCGTCCGCCCTCGCCTGGCTGCTTTTCGCTCTGATCGTCGGTCTTACAGCGCTTGCCATGCGGCTGGCCCGGCGCCGCGTATACTATGAAGGGGGAGAGGCCGCATGACGCGGCCGTCACTGTCGGGAAAGCTTGAAACGCTTTTCCGGATCTCGGCGAGCTGGTTTCTCCTGCTGGCGATCGGAGCGGCGTTTTCACTGCCGGTCCTGTGGATGCTGTCGTCCTCGCTGCACGATCTGTCCTCGGTCTTCGCGCGGCCGTTCGAATGGCTGCCCGATCCTCCGCGCTGGGAAAACTACCTCCGCGCGGTGACCCTTCTGCCGTTCTGGCGCTTCCTCCTGAACACCGTTGTCATCACAGTTCCTTTCGTTCTCTTCATAACGGCGTCCTCCTCGCTCGCGGCTTTCGGATTCGCCCGCATGAATTTTCCGGGCCGGGATCTGCTTTTCTCGCTCTGCCTGGCCACAATGATGCTGCCGGGACAGGTGACCATGATACCGCTGTACATGTTTTTCGCCGAGCTCGGCTGGGTGGATACTTATCTGCCGCTTATCGTTCCCGCGCTGTTCGGCTCGCCTTTCTATATCTTCCTGCTCCGTCAGTTTTTCCTGACGATACCGAAGGAATGCGACGAAGCGGCTCTACTCGACGGCGCGGGCCGTTTCCGCATCTTCTGGAGCATCATACTGCCGCAGGCGAAACCGGCTCTCGCCACCGTGGCTCTTTTTTCCTTCATCGGATCCTGGAACGATTTTTTCGGTCCGCTCATCTATATAAATTCTCCCGAACTCGCGACGCTGACGCTGGGACTGAACATGATGAAAACACAGATAATCGGTTCGGGAGTGGTTGAATGGAATACCCTGATGGCGATGTCCATACTCGTGATGCTTCCCAACGCGGTTTTATTCTTCGTCGCTCAGAAACATTTCATCCGCGGGATAGCCGCGGGGGCGGCGCGCACATGACGGAACCGCGATGATTATGAAATTTTCAGCTCGCTCGGGTCGGAGAATGATTCCTGTCGCTCTGACGCTTTTTCTTGCCGCATGCGGCGCAAATCGCGGCGCCGACTCTCCGATCGTGTACAACTGTTCGGCGAATGCTCTTGAAATAAGTTCCCTGAACGCGGATATACCGGAGTTCACCGGGCGCACCGGAATAAAGCTGACTCTCAATCCCTTCAGCGGCGATGAGAAGCTGATGGCGATGATAGCGGCGGGTCAGGCGCCTGATATTTTTTACGCGGGCACGGCGCTGCGCGACCGACTGGCTGCCGAGGGTAAGCTTCTCGACCTTCGAACAGTCTCAAGAAACGATCCATTCGTGGCAAGGCTGACTCCCGCGGCCAGGGGCGACGGCGAATCGATCGACGGCGGCTGGTACAGTTGCGGCAACTGGGCGTTCACTTGCGGAGTGTATTACAATAAAACGCTTTTCGACAGGGCGGCAGTTCCGTATCCCGATACCGGCTGGACCTGGCACGATATGACAACCGCCGCTACGCGTCTGACGAACGACAAGGACGGCGACGGAAAGACAGATCAGTACGGGATCTTCATCGGAACGCATTTCGTGGAACTGCTGGAGCAGATGAATCACGCTCCGATAGGCCGGGACAATCTGTTCCTCTCCATCTCCGACGAGGCGAAGCAGGCTCAACGAGCGTATTTGAAGCTGATAAGCGACGGCATCATGCCTGATCCTCGAAGAGTACAGGCCATGGGAATGCAGGCCCCGCAGATGCTGGAAAACGGCGTTGTCGCCATGCTTCTCGAATCATTGCCGAACGCGAGCATCTTCGAGGCCCTCACAATTCCCTGGGGGGTCGCGCCGTTGCCGGCCTTCGTTGGAAAACCGCCCAAATATTTCCGATCGCGTTCGGGAGGCCTGTGCATAAGCGCCGATACGCCGGACCCGGGACGCGCGTGGACCGCGCTGAAGTGGATTGTGTCGGAAGCGAGTTATTATCAACCGAATCCGGTTCTTATGGACGTCGATTTCGCCGCGGGGTGGGAGAACAGATACGAGCGGCTGCGCGGCAGCGGCTTCAGGGAGGTTTGGGAGAAGGGCATGCTGCCCGGCTCGGATGATCCCAGGTATTTCGTGCGCTTCTCCAGCTGGACCATGCATTCGATCATGGAGCGCTTCCAGCCTTTGCTCGACAGGCTGTGGGCGGGCCGCATCGGAGTCGAGGAAGCCGCCTCGGCCGTGCCCTCGATAAACGACGCGGTCCGGGAGGACCTGCGGCGCACTCTGCGTGACCCATCATTCAGCCCCGCCTTCAAGGCAGCCCTGGAGCGGCGGCTCGTGGAATCCGGTCGCGGCGGAGGCGCATCACGGCTCCAGAGCGGGAAAAAATGAGATGAATTACGAAGCGCTCGGCGATGCGGACGGCCGCATTCTTCTCGAAGGAGAAACGATAGCCGAAATTCGCGGGCTGGCGCTGTGCAATGTGCGCTTCCGCGCCGGCGGTGAAACCCTCATCGGCAGCGAGGTCCCGCTTCCACTTTACTGGCGGCAATACCACGGGCATGAGGATGAAGATCGGAACGCGTCCTCCTTTCCGCTTGTCGAGCGCCTACACGGGAATGAAGAATACCTGTCACTCCGGGCTACGGGCGCGAACTCAAGCAAAAACATGCTCAGCGAATGCTGTCTGCGGATTCAGCTGGACCGGAAGGACGGAGGAATCTCTTATCTCTTCGATTCAGCGATAAGGATCGAGAACGAACCTTGGCGAGTTACCCGGCACGGTGAGCATGGCGACCTCGAATTTCTCAATCTGATGCCTGCCGGCGTATTCGACGCAGCCCGGCCGGAGGCGAAACGTTATGCGTATTGTCTCGTCAGAAACGGTAATGGAACTCTCCGCATCCCTCATAATCACTTCCGCACGCGAGACAAAAGCAACATTGTGCTGCGCCCCGGAGAAATGTTCATCTACGCGCTGGAGGATGAAAATCCCGCCGTGGAGATGCTGGCGCCTCGGATCGTGGAGGCCGGTCTCTGCGCTTACATGTGGGATGCGCATTTCGGTTTAAGGATATGCGCGGACGGGACGGATGCATGGCTTCGGCCGGGCGCTGGATTCCGCGCGGCGTTTCGCCTGTTCGCGATGAAGCGAGCGGACACGAATGTTCTGCTTGAAACCGCGCGCGAGGAACCGGATGACGAGCTGGCTCGAACGCCTGTATACAACGGAGGGCTGCATAGATTCGACGAGTCGGCGATGGATGCATTGTCCCGGGGCAACTCATGGCCATGGGATTTCGAGGCGGGAGACGAATCGGCTGAAGGATTCATGGACAAGGCTGAAGGATTCGATGACCACTGCTCCCTCGCAATCCGGCATGAGACTTCATGCGCATCGCGATGGACTGCGCGCTCCTTAGGCCCGGCTTTCGGGGAAAAGCCCTTCGACTGCGGCGTGAGACTGGATTTCTCGGCCAGGATTCTTACTCGTGATTTCCGCGGTTCGGCTCGTCTTCTCTTGCGCATTCACCGCAGCGGCAGCCCGGATCTGTTCGATGCCGGCAAATATGAAGTCTTCCGATGCGAAGCGGCGTTCGAGAGAAGGGAGGACTGGACGGAAGCGCGATTGACCACTCCTCCGCTCTCGCCGCCGCCCGACAGAGTGCACATGGTTCTGGAAGCCGAAGGCGACGGCGTGTGCCGTTTCGACAACGTGCTTCTGAACCGCCTGCCATTTCCGACCGCGGCCGAAATGTGATGATTACGCCCTCGATACCCGCGACCATGATGATGTGGGCGCTTGACGACAGGCCCATACTCGACGCCGGAATGCTCCGCGAATCCTACGAGGACATCCGGTCGCGGGGTTTTGAGGGCATAGAACTGTTCGTCCGCTGCAGCCGTTTTTCATGGGCGGATGAGGCCGCTCGTCGCGCCATTGCGAAGATCTCGGGCTGGTGCCTCGAGGACGGGCTCGCTTTCTGGCTCGGGGCTGATCCCCGCTTCGTCGCGGAAGGCCTGCACAAGGCGCGGCATCGGATGACGGTGCTGGCGTACGGCGACAGCACGACGCCGCGAATAGCGCCGGTGTTGCGGAACATCGGGCAAGGCGGCCGTTACAGAGACCGTTGCCTGATAGAACCGAGAGTTACGCATATCTTGAGCGGCGGCGCCGTTCAATTCCGTTTCGAGGGCATCGAGCGAGTATTCGCCGTTAAAACGGTCTCCGGCGGCTGCGCCGTTGAAAGCGTCGTCGACATCACAGAGACCGCCCGCCCGAGGTTCATCGGCATCGACTTGGGGAAGGCGATCGAGATTGAAGGAGAATGGCGCGCGCCCAACCACGGCCGATGGCGCGTGCTGCGCTTCCTGCGATTCACCACGAATCAATATGACTTCGCGCACGCGCCGTCGGCTGCGGAATACGCCGAGCTCCTGCGCTTGCTGAAGCGCGAGAACGCGGACGCCGATGGATTACTTTGGGATGAGCCGGGCTACATCTGCCGTGAAGGAGTGCTGCCGTTTTCAGACGGTATCAGGCGGCTCGTCGCCGAGCGCCACGGCCGAGACTGGGAAAGTCATGTCTGGCGTTTGGCGATGGATGCTGATGACGGAAGTCACACCGCGACCAGGCTTCAGTATTACAGGGCCGTGCAGGACACGGTTATGACGGCTCAGGAGCAGGCGAAGCGCGACGCGGTGTCCGCCTGGAAGAAGCCGCTCGTGCTTGGGATACACGACACCTGGCGTTGGGAATCCGCCGACATGAACGATATGCTGCACGGCAGTCTCGATCTATGGCGCTCCTTGAGAATCAAAACCGGAGCGTGGGTGGATCTCGGAAGCATAGATCTTCTTGAAAGCCCGCGTTCGCACTTCCATAAAAACCTTGCAATGAACGCGGCCCTCGGCGCCTCGCTGGCGCGCAGGGCTTCGCCGCAACTCGCGCACAACAATCTATGGATCGGCGGCGACGGCCAGGACGACGCGACGCGGAACTCGATCATGCTGCATTGCATAAGAGTTCTCGCTGCTTTCGGACATTGCTGGACAGCGCACATTTACGGCCCGGCGGGTATCCTTGACGATGCGGCTTCATTTCTCGGTCTCCCGGCCGTTCCCGGATATCCCGGGCATGGCACGTGGAAAGAGCTGCCGGCCTATGTGTCCCTGCTGAAGTCACATCGAAGTCTGACAGGCGGCGCGCTCCCGAAGGCGGACGTTCTGATGGTATTTCCCGTCGAGAGCATGTACATGCTAGGGCCCTCTCGCGCTTCGAAAGCCGCGGATGAAATATTCAGTCTCGTGCTGGCTTTGCTCGACGCTCACGTGCAGGTGGATATCGCGGCTCCGTCGGACTTTGAGGACGACTCCCCGCCGCTTCCGCATGCCGATGCTATCAAGGCGATTCTGCTGCCTCATTGCGCCGAACTTACACCCGGATTGAAAATTTTCATTGCCTCGCGATCCATTGAGACGATATTCCTCTTCGGGAAACCGTGCCCCGACCGGGACGGCGGCGAGGATTTCGGCATTCGGGCAAGCTTCCTTCCCGATCTCGCTTGTCTGCGCGATTTCATACTTAAGAGACCGGACCTGAAATCCGGCGAGGCGCCTCGCGGATCATGGCTCACCGTCACGCGTTTGCCGCAGGCCGACTTGATTACTCTGTGTCCGGCCCGGCACGGCAGGAAATACGGAGGCGTTCTGGAGCACATGGGAACGAGACTCCGTGTTCCCGCAAGCAGTTCGATGCAAAGATTCGTTTTTCATCCCGATGCAGATGTCGAACGGATCCTGGAGAGCGAGCGATGACGCCAGGCGCTTCAGATAGAATCATGGTCCGGCTCGACAGCATCGAACTTCGCCATGCAGAGCAGGCCGGAATTGCCGGCTCCGTGCCGGCTGCCGTGACGGGTGGAAGTCTGCTTGTGACCTGCGACGCTTCCCGATACGATCTGGCGTCGCTGTACCGATATGCGAAATTGGATCCCGGCGTGTCTGAACGAGTCTTCAGCGCTTTTACTTTCGAAAAAACACCTCCCGGTTTACGTGTTGGTCCATGGCCCGGATGGAGGGGAATACCGGAACTGCCCATCGCGGCGCTGCATTATGGCGAACGGCGCAGCCAGGGCCGCTGGATATTCTGGGGCGATGAACTCCGCAGTCGCGTCTTGAGAGTGGTCTTCCGTGTTGAATCGCCTTTGGGTGATACCGGCGAAATGATTGAAATTGAATCGAGTATCTCTCCTTTCTCAGCCGAATTCCATCCTCACGAGTTTCCCGTTGTTTCGCCGATTCCAGCGCCCCTATCGCCGGGACTTGCAGGCGAACATCCGCGGCTGCTGTTCAGCAGGCGGGATCTCGATCCGCTCAGAGCGGCCGCAAGTTCCGGTTCCGACTCTTGGAGACGCCTTGAACACGCCCTGTCGTTTCCTCTCGGCTTGGTTCCGACCGCCGAAGCCAAAATACCCTCGGACAACGAGCGCCTCTCCGCCGAAGACGCCTTGTTCCTGTATGCGTTCGGAGCTCTCATGACAGAGGATGAGTCGCTGATTGGTTCGGCATTGGCGCAATTCGAAAAGTCACTGCTCGACTCCGGCGATCTCGAAGCGCAGCCCTATTCGATCGACACTCAATGCGGAGAAGCATTGTTCCTCTTGAGCGCCGCATACGACATGCTTCAACACCGGCTGGATGAGCGCGGACGGAAGCGGGCGCGTAAAATCATAGGCACGGTCGCTGAGCATTGCGCACGCTTTCTCGTGCCTGAGAGAACCGACTATGCGCAGGCACATTACCTCGGCTGCGGCCTCGGACTGCTGGCGCATTCGATTGTTTTCGACGAAACGGACCAACGCTGCGGGTTGAGAAGGGCGGAGCTTCGCGGAGCCTTCGCGCAAGTGATGCGGATGCTTCCTTCTGACGGATTTTATCCGCACGGTATAAATCTGTGGATCTACGAGCACGGCTTTCTGCTTCGTTGGGCGGAGTTGTTTCACCGCTGCTGCGGCGTCGATTTCTGGTCGGCGACCGATTACTGGCCTGCCGCTTCCTCGTTCCGGGCCTCCGTGACGGACAGCAAAGGTTTGACCGGCGTTACCTTCGGCGATCCGCAGTTCAGAACAGGCGGCGACGCTTGGCAGCACGATCTGATTGCGGCGCGCACGGACGATGCGCCGGCAGCGGCAACGGCGGCTTTTTTACGAGATCAACCGGTCTCCGGAGTCGATTACCGATGCGCGCCGGCAAGAAGGCGGATTTACGAATTTCTGTATTCCCACGCCGAATCTGTTCCTGAAAAGGAAGCAGGCATAGTCCTGAACTTCGCGGACGGCGGACAAATCGTTGTGCGGGATAAGAGGACGCTGATTACCATTCGCAGCGGTGCGCCTGTCGGTCGGAGAAGGCGCGGGGCGGGCGAGTTCGGAGGTTACGGCCACAGCGATCCATGCAACGGCGCGCTGCTGCTGGAGAGAGACGGTGAATTGCTTCTGTCAGGACCCGGTCCGGTTTACAGGCGCGACTCTTCCCTGCACAATGTCTTCACGGTAAACGGTATGGGCCAGGTCGGGGATTCCTGCGTGTGGGCGCCCGATTTCATGCCTGATGTTTTCATTCCGGAAGAGCCTGTATGTGAGACGGCCGGCGCCTGTATCGCCGTGAAGATGGAGACCGGAAACGCCTACCTGCCTGAACTGGGTGTGCGCCGCTGCAGCAGAGCCATGCTGACGGATCCGCGGAGAGGCATTCTCGCCGTTGATCGTATGCTGCTGGAGCGGCCGGAACTCATAGAATGGAATCTGCACACGCAAGGAGATTTCATCAACGAGTCTTTCGTTCCTGTTCCGCGCTTCCTGCTTCGCCGCGGCGAAGTGCGCGCATATCTTGCCGTGCTGCCAGGAGGACCTTTTAAATGGACGATCTCCGAAAGCCAATATGTGCCGGCATATCCCAATGACGGCTCAGCGGACAGGCATCTTCGATTGAGCGGTGCGGGAAAATCAATGACAGTGGTCTGGCGTCTGGACTTCGACGGGCAGGAGCCGCTGGAAGTGGTTCCGGACAGGGAAGGCCGCTTGCGACTCAGCGCATTCGGCGGCGGAGAGGCGATTTACGATATCACGGAACACAGGTTCCTGACTGGGCGCTCGTCAACATCCGGCGATGCTGCGTCGGCATCAACGAGCATCGGTCAATAATGGAATCCGGTCGGCGGTCTCATACGGCATGAAGCAAATCCGAAAACATATGGACGAGGGTTTACGCGTATGTCACCTGTCGAGCTTCGCAGACGGGGGAAGCTGGTTATCCGATGACCGCGTCTATGCCTTTTTCGGCAACGGCGGCATTGCCGAGATCGGTTATCACGGCAGGCAGCCGGTCAGCCGGAATTCCCGCGTTTTCTCCGGAGAGGGCGGCGTTATCGGCTTCCTGGCTGAAGACAGGAACGGCGTTGCTATGAAGCTCGGCTTCGACAGGGTGCTGCGTCATCCGGCCGCGGTGGAAGCTGAAGCAGAAGCGGGCGGACACTCCTTCTTCTTCCGGATCCAGGCGATAGGCCGATCCATCATAATTTCCTCGCGTTCGGCACCCCGAAACCGTGTACGGATAGTATGGGACTCTTCCGGGCTTTACGGAGACCCGCAAGGCGAAAGAACCTGGTCGGAACCGGCGATCCGCGACTCTTACGCAGAGATATCCTTCCGTGATGTAATCCGGATCGGGGCATGGATGAGGAGGAGCGGTCCTTACACCGGTGATTTCCTGCTGCCCGAAGCATGGAGACGGATGATATTCGGGAGAAAGCTTCGCGCGGGTACAGCCGAAAGCGGGGATCTTCTTCCCGAGTGGCGCGACAGCGCGGCCGCGGTTTACGATTCAAGCGTGTTCTGCGTCATTGGAGGGCCCGGATTCGACCTGGCGCCGGGTGAGCCCGGCTGTCCGTGGACCTGGACGGCCGATTCGGATGCGCAGGGTCATTATCCGGATTTCATAATTCGTTTTTCCGATATTCACTCCGATATCGATCCGGACCTTGATCCGTCACTGCCGAAGAGCGACGCCCGAGCCAGGCGTGCCAGCATTTTAGATCGTTCGCCGGAGCTGAAACTCGCAGGCCGGCCCGCTGTCGAGAACTTTTTCGCTTCGTTCCCCGCATTGGTGGAATCATGCATGATTGAGGAAGCCGGCATGCCGAGAGCCAATCCGGGCGCTTATTACTGGATATGGTCCTGGGATGCGATGGTCACGGCGATGGAGTTTCCCCGCTGGGGCGCGCTGTCCCGCATGGCTGCCGTGCTGCGCTTCATCAATTCGCACAGAGACGAAGGAGGGCAGATTCCCATGCGATGGACTCGCGACTTCCTTCCAATGGATGCCCCCGGCCGCGGAGCGCTCGAGTTTCTGTACCTGCGACTTCTGCGGGAATACACCCTGCTATCGAATGACTTGCAACCCTTGATATCCGCGTGGCCTTTCGTGGTACAACACGCCAGGGAATGCGCCGCTTCAGCGGACGAACGCGGGTTCTTCGCCTCGCTCGGCTTTTATCCCGACATGCCCCTGCGATTCGGCCGCTGCGGCACTAGCGCAGTCGCCTTGGAAATCGCAGCCCATTACAGTTTCTGCCGAGATGCCGCCGACTGCGCGGCCGTCATCGGAGACTCAACGCTCGGAGCTCAGGCGTCCGCCCACGCGGAACTCATACGGGAAGCTTTCAACGATGCCTTCTTCGACGCGGGTCGCGGCTTCTATTGTGACAGCGTCGATACGGTTTCCGGATTTAGAAATGAAAGTTTTCCGCTGTTCTCATTGCTCTTTCTGCAGCGCTTCGATTCGCTCGATTTGCTGTCGGGCCGCGAGCGGCGTGCTGCCGCGTTTATCGCGGAGCACCATCTCGGATCTCACGGCTTGGCGCTCCTGCCGCCCTGGGATCGAAACAGGAACAGCGAACCGGCTGCCGGCGCATGGTATCCGCATTGGGATCTCTACGCTGTTCGTCTGTGGCGCGCCACTGGAATGGCCGGCGCCTTGACAAGGTGGTTGGAACTCGTATCGCGGTCATTGGAAACTCTCGGCTACTGCCCGGAATTTCTCATGCTGCCGCCTTTTGAAAACGGCGACTCCGACGCATGGCTGCAACACGGCGCCGCGTCGAATCTCAATTGTGCGGCCGGCTGGCACCGCGCTTTGATCGAGGGAATCGGAGGCCTACGTTTGGACGAGGGACGCATCCGCATTCTTCCTCTGGCCCTTCAAATTCCCGATCCGGAGTTTCGTAACATCAGTCATGCAGGCGCCATTTGGGATGTGAAGGTCCGATATGGGGGTGACAAGTACCGCGGGATCGCAGTGGACGGCCATCCTATCGACGGCTGCCTGGAAGTGCCGCGCCGTTTCTTCGACGGCGGGCGGCATAAACTGGACGTCATCTATAAATGATTCGGAAATGCGATGAGCGGGATGATTCCGGCCTTCACTTATGACTCGAAAGAGCGGAGGGTGTCGCTCGCGGGCACGAACCTGCTTCTCGAATGCCTGAGTCCCGAACTTCTTCTGGAAGACCGTCGCTTGAGCATGGAGGACGCTCGCGAGGTCTTCTCCTACGGATCGATACTCAACATCATGTTCGACGGCCTCCGCCTGGAACTGCATGCGGATGAGCAGGACGGCTTCACGCTTGCGAGGGCTGTTCTGCGCAACGAAGGGAACTCCGACCTGCGGTTGCGGAATATTTCACCATTGGCGCTCGACCTCGATTGGAGCGCGGGCGGCATCGCGCGCGTGACGAACAAGGCGCGGATACACACATTCCCCGCGGAGCGCTTTTACGGGTACGACACGCCGCGTTCCGTTTCAGACAACAGGCCGGCGGTTTCATGCTGGGCTTTCGCCTGTCACGACGCCTTCGCAGACGCCGGCTTCCTCGCCGGCATCGACGATGCCCCGGCGGGCTTTGTGCGCTTCCGCATTACTCCCTTGCAGTCCGACCTGCACGGCTTCAGGGTACTGCGCTGGCGCTGCGATATCGACTGCCTGAGCGGGGCTCGCGGTGTGCGTATCCCTCCCGGCTCGTCTTTCGACGCGGGAAGCGTGGCGATTCACGCCTGGCGCGGCACGGCAGCGGGCGGATTGAACGCATACGCGGAACGCTTGGGCAGGCACACGGCAGGCAGGAGCATCCAGCAGGCGCCCAACGGCTGGTGCAGCTGGTACGCAGGATACGCTGATGACATCAATGAAACAGCATGCATCGCCAATCTGAGAGCAGCGGCCGGACTGCCGGGCATGGAGTATTTCCAGATCGATGACGGCTGGACAGCGGGGCGGGGGATCAGGACTGACTCTGATATCGCTGTGGATAAGGTGAAATTTCCTTCTGGAATGAAGGACCTCGCCCGCAGGATCAAGGAGTCGGGCCTCGTGCCCGGCATCTGGCTCCGGCCCTTTCAGGGATGGGGCTTGGGCGAAGAAGCGCCCGAATGGGCGCGCGGCGTTTGTGTCGATCCCTCGAATCCGGCCTGCCTTGCTTGGTTAAGTGAAAAAATCCGAGTCATCACTGAGGATTGGGGATACCGCTATCTGAAACTCGATTTCCTGACATGGGACTTCTACGGCGTGTGGGGCATGGACTTGCTCGGACCAAAACCAGCCCGCTTCGTGCCCGCCGATGATACCCGCAGCAACATTCAGATATACAGGGACGCTTTGTCCGCTCTGCGCGAAGCCGCGGGCGCAGATTGTTTCATTCTCGGATGCAATTGCCTCTCAGCGCCCGCCCTGGGCATGGTGGACGGCATGCGCATAGGAGACGACGTGAGTGCGAACAACTGGGAGAGAACCGTTGTGATGGGAGCAAGGGCCGTGGCGCCGTCGCTGCATCTGCACACACGCGCCTGGGTGAACGACGCAGACTGCATGCTTTTCCACAAGCCCCTCAGTATCGAGCAGATATGGACATGGAACGCTTTTATTTCGCTGACCGGACACTCCGGCATCGTCGGAAGCCCTCTCGACACGCTCGACGGCCGGCGCCTGTCAGTCGCCGCGCGGCTGCTTCCGGTTATTTCCTGCGATCCCGCCGATCTTCAAATCACGGAACAGGAACACGTCACTCTGGTCTTGAGGAAAGTCCGCGGCAGGTCGGAGCTTTACCATGTTGCGGGCATGTTCAACTGGAGCGCCGAGTTCCGGAGAGTCGGCAGACCGGCCTTGTTATCGGTTTTCCCGCCGGAGACGATAGTCTTCGAGTTTATCAAGAGTCATGCTTGCACGCTTCGCGAATTTGAGAACATCGAAGTTCCGCCATACAGCTGCGTTCTTCTCAGAATATCCTCAGCGCTTGAACATCCATGGCTTTGGGGATGTGTCGGCCATCTGCTTCAGGGCGCGGCGGATCTGGGCGCATACGCATGGGACAACGATGCAAATGTGTTGAGCATACAATCAGCGCAGGACAGGGATAATACGGTTGTTCTGCATATTCCGGACGGGTACGAGCCGGCGGTCTCGAGCCCGGCGAGGAATCATGCCGAACCGGATTCACTGCGCGTCCCGTTGCAAGCGGGCGGGAGAACACACCGTCTTCATTTTTTCAGGAAAATCATATCCTGATGTACCTTTTATCAACTTTAGAAGCGGGGCATTATCCAAGAGCATGCGGAATGGACCTCTCGTAGAAAACACGCGGCAACTGAATGAATTGCAGTCCCGCCCTCCAGAGCGGGTGGTATCCATGATGTCGGCGCTGCGGGGCGACCTGATGCTGCTCGGCGCCGGTGGCAAAATGGGACCCGCGTTGTGCAGGATGGCTGTCCGCGCAGACGAAGCGGCCGGCGTGAATAGGACAATCACGGCGGTTTCGCGCTTCGGCGACGCCGGAGCATGGAAAGAGATAGAAAGCTCGGGCGCGCGGATCCTTTGCCGTGATATGCTCGAGCCCGGAGCCGTCGAAGCCCTTCCGGACGCTGAGAACGTGATTTTCATGGCCGGCAGGAAATTCGCGACGACCGGCGATGAATCTCTCACCTGGGCTGTGAACTGTCTGCTGCCGGGAGAAGTCATCCGGAGGTACCGAAATTCGCGAATTGTAGTGCTCTCGACCGGCAACGTCTATCCTTTTACATCTCCGGCAAGCGGCGGCCCTGACGAAGAGTCCGCGACCGGACCTGTCGGTGAATATGCCTGGAGCAGCCTGGCGAGGGAGCGCATAGCTTTCCATCTGAGCGACAGACAGGGGACTCCCGTTTCAATTCTCAGGCTCAACTACGCCATCGATCCTCGCTACGGAGTTCTTACGGATATAGCTCTCAAGGTATTTCGCCGGGAACCGGTCCATCTCCGCAACGGCTACGTCAATGTCATCTGGCAGGCCGACGCCTGCGCAGCCGTCCTTCTGGCCTTGGAGCGCTGTTCATCCCCGCCTTTCGTGCTGAACGTCACCGGACCGGAAATCCTTTCGGTCAGAAAAACGGCGATGGAGTTCGGACGGAAATTCGAAACGCCGGTGGAATTCATCGGAAGCGAAGCGGAAGATGCGCTATTGTCGCACTCCGGCCTCTTCCACTCCCTTTGGGATTTTCCGAAACTGGGCGTCGGCGCCATGATGGATCTTGTCGCACATTGGCTGCTGATAGGGGGTGAGCTCTATAACAAACCGACTCGTTTCGAGGATAGGGAAGGGAAATTCTGACGAGGGCAGTATTTTGCTTTCCGAGCAACTATCGTTCGTTTTCTCGAATACTCCTCCCTAAAGAGACTTCCATCCACCATGACCACCGAACAAATACGAGCCGCATTACTCGGCGGTCTTGTCATACCGGCCCATCCGCTGGCCTTGACAGCCGATCGCCTGCTTGACGAACGCCGGCAGCGCGCGCTGAGCCGATATTATCTCGCGGCCGGCGCTGGAGGTTTGGCTGTCGGCGTGCACACGACGCAATTCGCGATACACAGGCCGGACGTCGGGTTGTTCAAAAAGGTTCTCTCTCTGGCCGCTGAGGAGGCCCTTGCCTTTTCACCGGCGTTGCGCCGCGCGCCTGTACTCATTGCGGGAGTGACCGGTTCTTCGCGCCAGGCGCTTTGGGAGGCGCAGAAAGCATGCGATGCCGGCTTTCACGCCTGCATGCCGAATCTCGGGCCGCTTTCCGATGCATCCAGAGATGAACTGCTGGAGCATTGCAGGAAAATTGCTGAGATACTTCCGATTGTGGGTTTCTATCTGCAACCATCAGCCGGCGGACGGTTTCTGTCATACGGCTTCTGGCGGCATTTCATGGATATCGAAAACGTCGTTGCATTGAAGGTTGCCCCTTTCAACCGCTATCAGACACTCGATGTAGTGCGAGCTCTGGCGGCATCCGGCAGGGAAGAGGAGATAGCTCTTTACACAGGCAACGACGACTCGATCGTGTCGGACCTGCTTACGGAATTTCACTTGGAAAACAGGAAGCTCCATTTCGCCGGTGGACTGCTCGGGCAATGGGCGGTTTGGACGCGAAAAGCCGTGGAAATGCTGGACAGAATAAAGACCGCGAGAAGCGATTCCTCAGCCGATGCGGCCGGCCTGCTGGCTCTTGGCGCACGTTTGACGGATGCCAACGGAGCCATATTCGATGCCCGGAATTGCTTCTCCGGCTGCATCCCGGGCATACATGAAGTTCTCCGACGGCAGGGTCTCCTGGAGGGTGTGTGGTGCATCGATCCATCGGAGACTCTCTCGCCGTGGCAGGCGGAAGAAATCGAGAGGGTGGGCGCCGCTTATCCCGAATTCAACGACGACGATTTCGTAAAACAACACCTGTCGGAATGGTTGCAGTGACGCACAGCGCGCGGAAACCGTTTAAGATTCCAATCAACGCCCGAAATCCGGCGACCGAACCGAGAGGCTACCGGCGGTTTTCCATCAGCGAGCGATCACGAAACTTCGTGTGTACCGGCTTTCATCAGTCGCCAGCCGGATCATGTAAATCCCCGGCGCCGAACCCGTCAAGTCGAATGCATAAACGTGTATCCCGGCAGGGAGTTCTTGAGCATCTATGATCACGAGCGCTTCTCGTCCGGTGATATCGCTGACCGTGAGCCTGACATTTTCCGGAGCGTGCAACAAGAATGAGACCGCTCCGCGTCCTGACGAAGGCAACGGATACGGCGCTTGCAATACCGGTTCATCCGTTATTGGAAGGGTGATCTCCACCACCGGGGAAAGGCGAATCCCGCCGTCCCGATCCATCTGTTTCAGACGATAGCGGAGACGGTCCGCCGAATTTCGAATCACGTCCCCCTCGTCCCGGTATTCGTAGAGTGTCGGAGAATTCTTCGTGCCGGCGCCGGCTACGAATCCGATCGAAGCCCATGGAGCATCGCCCACGGAGCGCTGAATTTCGAAACCGTAATTGTTCGCTTCGGTAGCGGTTCTCCACGACAGCATGACTACGCCGTTCGCGCGCAACGCCGAGAAGGCGAGCAGCTCCACCGGCAAAGCGCCGTCGTTTGCGATTCCGAACTCCGACAGCATCGTTACACCGCTGATTTTGGCAGTACGCGGTTCATCTCCGCTGACGGAAGCCGGGGTTTGATTCCAGGCGCATCCGTCCCAGACGCCGATATATACCTGTTCTCCCCGCATAAAGCCCGGATTTTCGTCCGTTTCATTCCAAGTCAGGCTCAAATCCACTACACTCCCGCCCTGTGTTCTCTCGTTTATCGTCCACTGGCGGTCCACATAACGAGGCGACGCGGCGCCGAATTCCAGACTGTTCCGCACACGAACACCGATGTCGTCCACGTCCCCGTTGTTAACCAATAACACGGGATTGTAACTCATTGCCGTGCCCACAGGGAAAGCGACGGGATACACACCGAGCGTGTCTCTCATGAGAAGCCCCTTGCCGTCGGTCACGACATACGATGCAGCGGAACCCTGGACTCTGCGTTTGAAGGATAACTCCTGATCTCCGATCAGCAGGAAGCCGGAAGTCATGACCAGATCCCGCGGCAGTTTCAATGATGTTGTCAACGCAACATCTCCAGCGGTTTTCGCGATATTCAAGTCGACCTTGCCTTCGATGGCGCCCAGAGAGAAAATGGTCTGCGGATCGATGCCGCTTAATACCACCGTCCCGTTGCCGATTCCCGGATTCGTGGCTTCGACGACGCCGTCCATTTGCATGAAATCGCCCGTGACGACCAGACGCGGGTAGGAATCATCACAGGTGGTCATCACCAGTTGTCCGCCGTTCTGTTGAAACTCGTCGCCCACGTTAATCACGGCATCGCCTGCGCCGTCGTTGATCATGAAAGTACCGCCGTCCATCACCAGTTTTCCGGAAATCGTCATGACTCCGCTCGTGGACGTGCAGAATGAGACAGCGCCTGCGCCGGTCGACACGATACGAAAGTCCGCGAGAACCTTGCTCGGAGCACCCGCAAGGTTAAGTATGCCTGTCTGCCCGGCACAATTCCACGTGAAGTTCCCGAAAGGACCGAGTATATTCCTTGGAACCGTGGATACGACCCCTATGATTTCACAGCTCGAAGACGCATCCCAGACGCCTCTCGGAACGCTTCCTCCGTCTTGCAGATGCCTGTACACACACCCGGAGATGAAATTTGTGCCGGTGGAGGAACCGAGAATGATGCCTCTGTTCGATACGATCCCTCCCACCGTTGCTGTGCAACCGCTGTTCTGCATGCTCAAGACGCAGTTTTCCTCGACTTGCAGATGCCCGTACAGGAGGGCTGAAGTGCCGCCGAGCATCGTCATGTACGCCTGCGATCCCAACGTCAGCCCGCATCCCGGATCGACAATCAGATCATCTCCGGATCCTCCGGCAATGGAGAGATTTGCCGTCGAAACGGCAGTGAACCTGATGGAAGTGCCCGAAACAATTGACATTCGAGCGATGGTCTCCGTCTTGAGCTCTCCGACCAACAGGCTCTTCCCCGAATTGAATACGAGTACGTCTGTGTTTTGAGGTGTAGTTCGCACCGGATCCCAATTCGTCGCAGTCTGCCAACTTGCGCCGTCGGCGCCTTGCCAAACGTAGACGGTCTGCGAGATCGTCAGCTCAGGGGCAAGTGCGATTAATAGGCCGGCAATCATGTAAATCGACACTCTTTTCATAACTTAATCCTTTTTTTGTATCATCCAATTCTTCCGACAGTCATTGTCGATGCCTGCAATTAATCAAGGTCTATAGAGCGGATCACATTAATAAATATTAAGTTTTGCAAAGTCTGCAAGCCGCCCGTTTTGTTTGCGAGAATGCAGCGACCGCGGGTGGCGGCGGACATATTTGTGTTGCAGGGATTGATGTGATGCGCTATTTTGCAAGCACCGACCTCTGAAGTTAAAGCAAGGCGAAATGGACATTGCAACAAGGGAAGTCGCTTCCCGGAAAGAACTTGGCATATTTATCAAACTGCCGTACAAAATGCGCGGCACAGAATCGAATTGGCTTCCACCGCTTCTGCGCGATGAGAAGGAATATTTCGATTCTGCCAGGAATCCGGCGTTCAGATACTGCAGAACGGTGATGTATCTCGCATGGAAGGGCGCGCAACCTGTCGGTCGTATCATGGGTATCATCAATACCAGGCATAACGAGGCGCAAAGTGAAAAGACTGCGCGCTTTTGCTACCTCGAAACTCCAAACGACAACGAAATTTGCGGTGCGCTGCTGGGTGCGGTGGAGGACTGGGCCCGCAGGGAGGGCATGAACAAGATTATCGGTCCTTTCGGCTTCTCGGACCAGGATCCTGAGGGTTTCCTCGTCGAGGGCTTCGAAAATCTGGCAACGATAGCCACATATTACAATCCTCCCTACGTATTGGATTTGCTGGATCGCTTCGGATACTCGAAGGAGATCGATTGGGTCGTTTACATGTTGGACATTTCGCGCCCTCTGCCGGAATGGTACATGGCGATATACGAGCGCGTGAGATCGCGCACCGACTTCCGCCTTCTGGAATTCCGCAAGCGGTCGGAATTGAAGAAGCATATGATCCCGGTGTTCGAACTGATGAACGAGAGTTACACCGAAATTTACGGGTATGCTCCGCTGGATAAGGAAGAGATGGCGTATGTGACAAAAAAGTATCTGCCTGTCCTGGATCCCCGCTTCATAAAGATGATTTACGACAAGGACAGATTGATCGGATTTTTCATCGCCATGCCCGGACTCGGAGAAGGATTGAAAAAGGCGAACGGACGCCTCTTTCCGTTCGGGCTCATACATATTCTCAAGGCGGCCGGCAGAACGCGCCAGCTCGATTTGCTTCTCGGAGCGATTCGCAAAGAATATCAGGGCCGGGGACTCGACCTGCTCATGGGCGTTCCGATGATCGAAAGCGCCCGCAAAGCCGGGATAACCATGTTCGACAGCCACCACGAACTGGAGACCAATACAAAAATGCGCGCTGAGAATGAACGCCTCGGCGGCGTTGTTTATAAAAGATACCGCCTGTTTCGCAAATCACTCGTGTAAGGGATTTGCCGGCTTCCCGCCGGAACACCGGCCGCCGCCCTTACCCCGTCCTGGTGAAGTGTTTGCCCGGGTGTTGTCTCACGAGTCCGTCGAATTCCAGTTGCAGCAGTTGCACCAGCAATTCGTGCGTGCCGCGAGCAAGCGATGCGGCGATAGAATCGATATGAATCGGACTGTCGGAGAGCGCGTCGAGCAGGCGCTGTTCCTCGATCGACATCTGTCTGGCCGGCCTTCTTGTCGCAGTGGCCGGTTTCATCAATCTCGGCAATTGCTCGAACAGATCGTCCACACAGGTGAACGCGTGGGCGATCCCTTTTGCCAAGAGCATGTTTGTCCCTTGTGATGCAAGGCTGAAGATTCCGCCTGGAACCGCGAAAACCTCGCGGTTTTGATCGAGGGCAAGTTTGGCTGTGATCATGGCGCCGCCTTTGCGGCCGCTCTCGACGACCACGGTTCCGAGAGTAAGACCGCTGATGATCCGGTTTCTGCGCGGGAAATTCTGTGCGTCGGGCGAAGCGTCGAGAGGCAGTTCGGAAAACAGACATCCTCGTTCTTTTATCCGCTCCGCAAGGGAGCGATTGGCGGTTGGATATACCCTTCCAAGTCCGCTGCCGAGAACCGCGATAGTGCGCCCGTTGTTTCCGATGGTGGATTCGTGCACGATGGTGTCGATTCCGAAGGCGAGCCCGCTGACGGTGGTGACGCCTCTTTCGGCCAGTTCTCTTGATATGTGGGCTGCGACGGAACGGCCGTATTCGCTTGGCGCTCGCGTTCCGACGACGGCGATGCCGGAAGCGTCTGCCGGTTGCCACGATCCCGTCCGGAACAGGTACAGCGGCGCGTCGTAGATGTATCTGAGAGGTTCGGGGTAATCCTCATGATACCACGGCAGGAGACCGGCGCCGAGTTCCGCTGCACGGGCGCGGCACCTGGCTATGCCCGATTCCAGTTTTTCCTGAAAGCCCTCATCTCGCAAGGATGAAACCAGTGCGCCCGCGAATTGCCGCGTAAAAACACCGAGACGTAACACGGCAGCGACGGAAGTCCGGCGCAGTTCATCGAAACCGCTGAAAGCGTTAGCAAGAGTCCTCCCCCTGTTGGGACCGACTCCCGGCAACATGGAAAGCCGCACCATATCGTAGGGTTCGCTCATCATTGGCATGCCCGGATTCTTACGAACGGAATGTGAGCTTTGTTCCGTCTCAGCTGCAATCATATTTGTAATGTATGCAAATTCTACACCAAACTTATTTCCGATGTTGCGGATTGCCGGCGATTTGCCTATGTTCATCCCTGATGTTTGCAATGGCTCTGTCAAAATTGGAAAATCAAGTAAAAAACGTGGATGCGGACATTTTTTCGGTCCGGTTCGCCTGCGACCTTTCGGAATGCAAAGGCGCTTGCTGCACTTTTCCTGGCGGTTTGGGCGCTCCTGTTTCAGCAGATGAAACCGCCGTGCTGACTAGAGCCTTTGAAACGCTTCGCGATAGACTTCCGAAGGAGCATGTCGGAACGGTGGACCGTTTCGGGCTCTTCGAGCATCATGGTAACAACATTTTTCTTCGATGCTACAATCAAAGAGCTTGTGTTTTCGTGGCGTATGAAGGGGGAATCGCGAAATGTTCAATAGAAAGGGCTTTTCGTAACGGCGAAATCGACTGGATAAAACCGCGTTCCTGTCATCTTTTCCCGCTCCGATACGATCCAGCCAATGGTGGCAGATTGAGATATGAGGAATTCTCGGAGTGCCGGCCCGCTCTGCGGCGCGGCGAGGCCCTGAAAACTCAGTTGACCGAATTCACAAGAGAAGCCGTGAGCCGCATTTTTGGTGAAAACTTCGCCGACTTCCTGATAAACCACACAATGGAACTCGGAAGAGACGGTTCCAGCCGATAAAGATCATGCTTCACCTGACCCAGACCCAACGACAACAGCAGAAACTGACACCCGCCCAGGTGCAGTATCTGAAAATCCTGCAGTTGCCGATTCAAACCCTGGAACAGAGAATCAAGGATGAGTTGGAACTCAATCCTCTTCTGGAAGAGGGGATCGAAGAAGAGGAGAACACCGAGCTCGAGATCGAACCCGAGACCGAGTTGCTGGCGCAGCAGGAACGGAAGAAGGAGGAAGATAAAACCCAGGAGCAGGACACCGCCGCCGAGGAGGAAACCGTCTCCGCCGAGAAGGAACGTGAAGACAGGCAGGATGACGAGTACTCCTGGGAAGACTTCATCGAGGACAACGACATTCCCGGCGGGCGCACCCGTTATGACGACGATGAAGATCGGGATTTTCCTGCGCCGGCTCTGGTAAGCATGACCGATCTGCTGGTCGAACAGATGCACATGCTGGACATCGACCAGCGACTCGTGAAACTGGGCGAGGAAATCCTCGGCAACATCGACGAGGACGGCTATTTGAGAAGGAAGCTTGACGACCTGGTGCTCGATGTGAATCATGAGCACGGCCTGGACGTCACTTTGGAGGAAGCGGAGCAGGTGCTGTACATGATCCAGCGCCTCGATCCTCCGGGAATCGGATCGCGCGATCTGCGCGAATGCCTTCTTGCCCAGATAGACGTATCGCAAAATCACAGCACCGCCCGAATAATAGCGAGAAGAATACTCGTCGAATGCTACGATCAATTCGTAAAAAAACATTTCGACAAGATAAGGCAGGATCTTCACATCGGCGACGAGCTGATGAAAAAGGCCTTCGAATATATCCGACATCTTAATCCGAAACCCGGCGAGGGCACGATCAGCGCCACCTTGAATTACGTGATCCCGGATTTCTTCGTGGAGAAGGAAAAGGATGATTACATTATATCGCTGAATGACAGGGGAGTGCCCCCGTTGCGCGTCAGCCGGGCTTACAGGGAGATGCTGCAAAACAGGAAGAAACGGCTCTCGACGGAGGCGCGCAAATTCGTAAAGGACAAGATGGATTCGGCGAAGTGGTTCATTCAGTCGATTTCTCAGCGTCGGCAGACCATGCTTGCAGTGATGAATACGATCGTGGAAAAACAGAGGGACTGGTTCGACCATGGACCGGGCCATCTGAAACCGATGATATACAGGGATATCGCCGACGTCATAGGCATGGACATATCCACAATATCCCGAGTGGTAAACGGCAAATACGCCCAGACTGAATGGGGAGTATTCGAATTGCGATACTTCTTCAGCGAGGGAATTCCGACCGCCGACGGCGTTGAAGTGTCGAATACGGAAGTGAAAAGCATACTCAAGGAAATCATCTCGGTCGAAGATCCCAAGAAGCCGCTTAGCGACGAGGCGCTGATGAAATTGCTGCGTACACGCGGTTTCGACATCGCGCGCCGCACCGTGGCGAAATACAGGGAAGCGCTGGGAATTCCAGTATCGAGACTGCGGGTTAAAATATGAGAAACCTGGAACGGGTCAATGCATCGTAAACTGTTAGTGCGCTCCACCACCGTGGTCGGCGTGATTCGGGACGGCCAGGCCGTCATCGGGGCCGACGGTCAGGTTACGGTCGGCCAGACTGTGATGAAACACAACGCGAGGAAAGTCCGGAAAATGTTGAACGGCGCAGTCCTCGCGGGTTTTGCGGGATCGGCGGCGGACGCGCTGACTCTTTCCGAGAAGTTCGAGGACAAGCTCGAACAATACAGAGGAAACTTCGAACGCGCGGCCGTGGAACTGGCGCGCGACTGGCGAAACGACAAATACCTGAGGCGTCTCGAGGCTCTGTTGGCCGTTCTCAGCAAAGACAAGGCGCTGATAATCAGCGGCACCGGCGATGTGATAGAACCTGACGACAAAATCATCGCAATCGGTTCCGGAGGAACCCACGCGCTCGCGGCTGCCCGGGCCATGCTGATGCACACGGCTCTGCCCGCGCGCGACATCGTCGAGGAAGCTCTCAAGATCGCAGCAGAGATATGCATCTACACAAACACGCACATTATCATAGAAGAGCTCTGATATCCCTTCATGGACAATCCAGCCCGACATGCCTCCGAAGCCGAACTGACACCTCGACGCATAGTCGAGGAATTGGACAGATACATCATCGGACAAAATGACGCGAAACGCTCTGTCGCCATCGCGCTGAGAAACAGGTGGCGCAGACAAAACGTCGATCTCGCCCTCCGGGACGAGATAATGCCCAACAACATCATACTGATCGGTCCCACGGGCGTGGGAAAAACCGAGATCGCGCGCCGTCTCGCCAGACTGACCGGGGCTCCTTTTCTGAAAGTCGAAGCGACGAAATACACCGAGGTAGGTTATGTGGGAAGGGATGTCGAATCCATAGTCCGCGATCTCGTGGAAATCGCGGTCAATCAGATCCGCGCGGAAAAAACCGAGGAAGTGCGGCAGAAAGCCGAGCAACTCACCGAAGAGCGGCTTCTGGACATCATCTTTCCAGGCCGCAAACCGGGCGAGAGCGAGGATGCCATGCAGTCGGACACCCGCGAGAAGTTGCGCGCACAGCTTCGAGCGGGCAACCTGGACGATAGAATGATCGAGGTCGACATAAGCATGACCGCCTCGCCGACCATGCAGGTTTTCGGACCGATGGGTTTCGAGGACATGGGCATCGACTTCCAGAATCTGCTCAGTTCCATGCTCCCGAGAAAAACGAGGACACGGAAACTCTCGATAAAGGAGGCTCGAGTCCTTATCGGACAGGAGGAAGCGCAGAAGCTCGTGGACAACGAGCAGGTCGCCAGAACCGCCATACAAAGGGTTGAAACATCTGGCATCGTGTTTCTGGATGAAATCGATAAGGTCGCCGGCGGAAAAAGCGCTTCGGGCGGCATAGACGTATCCAGGGAAGGCGTACAGCGCGACCTGTTACCGATCGTCGAAGGCACAACGGTCAACACAAAATACGGTCCGGTCAAAACCGACCACGTCCTGTTCATCGCCTCCGGCGCTTTTCATGTTTCGAAGCCGTCGGATCTGATCCCGGAATTGCAGGGGCGCTTCCCGATACGGGTCGAGCTCCAGAACTTGACCGAGGAAGACTTCGTCAAGATTCTGACCCTTCCCGCGAACGCGCTTCTCAAACAGTACACCGCCCTGCTGGACACCGAGGGGATACGGCTCGTTTTCAAGGACGACGCGATAAGGGCGATCGCCAAAACCGCCGCCGAAGTCAACGACAACGTGGAAAACATCGGCGCGCGGCGGTTGCACACCATCCTCACAACTCTGCTCGAGGACATTCTCTTCCACACCCGGGACGACGCGGCGCAGACCGAGTCCGTCATTGACGGCGATCTTGTTGAACAACGCCTTACGGGCATCGCCAGGGATAAGAATCTCAGCAGATACATACTCTAGCATATGAAGGACGAAGCTGCCAACACTCATCGGGAATTCACCGCGGCATCCCGCTTCTGGATGCTCCTTCTGACTTTTTCAGCCATTTTCTGGTTGGGCGGCATCACGCTGCGCGCGGTGATAGCCAACGAATTCTTCATTACCGGCACTTTGGAATATCATCCCGAAATCACGATGGACCAGGAGCGGACCCTGTTCCAGCTCATCTATGCATCATCCATTTTTGTGCTTGTCAATTACATCATAGCCGCCGTCTCCGCGGCGCTCACGCTTCGAAACATTCCGCTGCGCTTCAAGGATAATGGTTGGCTGTTGATGTCCAGTCTGCTTTTCTTCATTTTCGTTCCGGTCGAGATGTTTACCGCGTATCTGGATGTGAAATTCATACTGCTCTGGACGGAAACAAGATGGATCATCGAAGCACGCGGGGCGCTGGCTTATGCGGAGCACAGCGCCGTCATGCGGGAGACTCTCTCTCATCGCATCGGCGCCCTGGGAGGCCTGCCGGTTATGGCGCTCATTTCGTACTTCACGGCCGTAGCGGTCATTATACTTCAACCGCTGAAGATGCGAAGGACCGCCGGGCATGACCGGACCGCTGAACAGGACGGAACAGTTTCGGCCGTTGTTCGACCAATGTAGAACTTCAAAACGGAGCTTCATGGCGTCGCTAAAACAGGAACTGCTGCTCGAAGAACTCAGGGAGGCTTGCTCGAATATCGGATATTCGGTTCGCTTCGAACGAGGCGATTTTCTGGGCGGCGCTTGCATACTCCGCGATCAGCGGCTGTTGATAGTCAACAAGCGCTTTTCGCTTGAACGCAAATGCTCGACTATCGCAAGGGCGCTCGCAGACATCGGCGTGGAGGATGTTTTCCTTAAACCTGCGGTCCGGTCTCTGGTCGATCTTGAGAAAAGCAGGTCTGCCCAGTGATCAAGGCCGTGGTTTTCGACCTGGATAACACGCTCGTCGACTTCATGCGCATGAAGCGCAATGCGGTGGACGCGGGCATTCGCGCCATGGTGGACGCCGGACTCGAAAGACCCCTCGATGAGATCGACAGGACGATAGCGGACATCTACGACGAACAGGGAATAGAATATCAGCGCGTCTTCAATATGCTTCTTCAGCGCCTGACAGGTATAGTGGAACACAAGATACTCGCGGCGGGCATTATAGCGTACAGACGCGCGAGGGAAGCGATGCTCGTTCCATATCCACATGTGCATCTGACGCTGTTCCGGCTTGCGCGCATGGGTCTGAAGCTCGGAGTCGTCTCGGACGCGCCTCAGCTGGAGGCATGGCTCCGCTTGTGCTACCTGAATCTGCATCACATCTTCGACGCGGTCGTCACTTTCGAGGATACGGGAGTTCGAAAACCGGATCCGGCACCTTTTCTCAAAGTCCTTTCGCTCCTCGGAGTGAGGCCGGAGGAGGCAGTGATGGTGGGAGACTGGGAGGAACGCGATATTTTCGGCGCCAAGAACATCGGCATGATTACGGCGTTCGCCCGTTATGGAGACACGTTCGGCACGCAGCAATCCAAGGCCGACCACGAACTCGCCGATATCAGACGCCTGATCGAGATAATCCGGAACGAGAATTCGAAGCGGGAATGAGCTCGATTGCCGGCATAGGAATAGACCTGGAGGAAGTCTCCCGTATCGAGTCCGCCGTGGCCCGCTACGGCGAAGCGTTCCTCTCCAAACTGTTCTCGCATGAAGAGATCTCTTACTGCCGGGGCAAGCACAGGCCTTCTCAACACTACGCCGCCCGCTTCGCGGCGAAGGAAGCCTTTTCAAAGGCTCTCGGCACGGGCTGGCGCGGCAATTTCCGCTGGAAGGACGTTTCAGTCGTAAACGATGCAGCCGGCCGGCCGCATCTTAAAATCACGGGTCTGGAAACCGAACTAACGGCTTTCGCCGACATCCATCTTTCACTCGCGCATACTCGGACGCACGTGGTCGCCGTTGTGGTCATCGAAAGGAAAAGCGCGATACAAACAGCGGCCGTAAAAAAGGAGACGACATGACCGCAGCAACACGCGCGGTGGCAGCCGCGGCGACAACCCTGATTATTCTCCTCGCCTCGTCGGGATGTTCCAAAGACGAAGGAACCAACGACCCGACGCCTCCCGTCAGCACCATCAACGACACGATACGACCTGTCGTGTTTGTGCACGGCTATCTGCAGGCGGCGGACGCATTCGCTCCCATGGCGCAACTGTTCCGGCTCAACGAATATGCCGCCGAACAACTGCACGCGTTCGATTTCGAAAATGTGATGACGATCGACGGCGTTGATGCCGCCGAGATGACACGGCAGCTGAAGAGCGCAGTCGCAACACTGCGCTCGCAGACCGGGGCGGACCGGGTCGACATCGTGGCGCACGGGGTAGGCGCCCAGGCGGTACAGCGTTTCCTGGTTTCGGAAAACGGAACCGCCGTGACGGCTCATGTGGCCTTTCTCGGCGGCATTTTCGATCCAGCGCAGACGTCGGGCGGCGTCCTGACGCCGTCACCATGCAAGTACCTGTCGCTTCGAAGCAACGGCAATGACGCTACTCAGCACGGCGACCCCAGCGCGGGCACGCTGGCCGGCGCCGAGAATCGGGTGATCAACGATGCCGACCATCAGCAGCTGCTGGCGGGGTCCGAATCCTTCAGCGCCGTGCACGCTTTTTTCACCGGTCGGCAGCCGAGCGTGACCGTATTGCCGAATCCGGTCAATCTGAAAGAGTATGCTTTCACTCTGCGCGTCATCAGCATGTTCGACAATTCCCCGGTGCAAGGCGCCATTGTGACATTTCGCCGGTTGAAGAAGAATCTGGCCGAAAGGCAGACGGGCGGACCGTCGCCCGTCACTTCAGATGCACAGGGTTACGTCACGATCTCCGACGTGGTCAATCCGAACTTCGACCTGGAAATCTCCGTCAGCGCATCCGGATATCACGACATGCATATCTACCGGCAATCTTGGAGGTCGGATTCCCGCTTTGAACGCCTGCGCATTCTGCCGAAAACAGGAGGCAGCGCCGTTCTGCAGGCATTCCGCGACGCGCTTCCGTTGTCCGGTGCGCACGCGCTCACTATTGTTCACACACCGTACCAGGCCTCGTACAACGGACGCGACAGAATAACGGTTGAGGTGATCGATCAGCAAAATCCGCCGGTCTATTACGACTTCAAAAGCAAGGAAGTTATAAACGAAAACACAGGACCGCTTCCGTCATCCACGGGCGCCGGCGCGAACACCTTCATGATTGTGCTTGCCGACTTCAGGGCGGATAAAGTCGACAGCGACGGCCCTGAGACGGTTGCCTCTCTCAATTCCTGGGGCGTCAGTTCCTGGGACCTGTTCATGAACTCGTCCGACGTCAGTCTCAATTACGGAAGCGTGACCGCGAACGCGAGAAAACTCGCCTTCCGGAATTTCCGTTCCCAAGGAACGACACCGAACAACGGCGGTTTGAATATCGTGCAGCTCGACTATACGCGATGACTCCGGCCTCATCCGCACGCGAGGGCCCATCGATGCGCACGCGGGCGACGGAAATGCTCGGCATAAGTCGTCCCATCATCCAGGCGGGCATGGTATGGGTGTCGGGCTGGAAACTCGCGGCCGCTGTATCCGAGGCCGGCGCTCTCGGAATTATCGGCGCCGGATCGATGAAACCCGAACTCCTGCGGGAGCACATTCGAAAAGCTCGCACAGCTACGCGCGCACCTGTCGGAGTCAACATACCGCTGCTCAGAGGAGATGCGGCAGACCTGGTCACGGCCGCCCTCGAGGAGGGAATAAAAATCGTCATCACTTCCGCGGGACATCCCGGCAAGCACATCGACCGGCTCAAATCGTCGGGGTGTCGGGTGATTCACGTGGTCTCATCGGTCAAGCAGGCCGTGAAAGCGGGCGATGCCGGCTGCGACGCCGTGGTAGCCGAAGGATTCGAAGCCGGAGGCCACAACGGAATGGACGAAACAACCACCTTGTGCCTTGTCCCTCAAGTGGCCGATGCCGTGCATATCCCGGTTATCGCGGCCGGAGGCATCGCCGACGGCCGGACTATGGCGGCCGCCCTCGCGCTCGGCGCGGATGCGGTTCAGGTGGGAACGCTGTTCGTTGCGAGTGTCGAATCATCCGCACACGAATTATTCAAGAACATGCTGGTCGAAGCCGGTGACAATGCAACCGTGCTCGCGTTGCGCCCTCTAGCGCCGGTGCGGCTGTTGCGCACTCCTTTCGCCGCGCATGCTATGGAAGCTGAAAGAAGAGGAGCCTCGCGAGAAGAACTTCTGGAGATCCTGGGTTCAAAACGCGAACGCAATGGCATGTTCGAAGGAAATCTGCAAGACGGCGAATTCGAAGCGGGGCAGTGCGCCGGTATGGTGAAGGAGATCGCGCCCGCGCGTGACATCGTGGACAAGCTGATGAATGGATGTTATGCCGCTCTGGACCGTCTCGAAAATCTGCGCCGGTGAATCCGGCGGACAGTTACTAACAAGAGCGTTATATAGTTTGCATTTTATGGAGAATTGTTGTATATTGCA
>CAYLZD010000040.1:0-31627 GCA_964388275.1 uncultured Chromatiales bacterium | reverse complement strand
ACGCACCGTGTACGATCCCGCTCCGGCAACCGCAAGAATGCGGCCGTTGCCGATAATATTGCCCGGGCCGTCTTTCCATTCGTAGGATTCGTAACCCGGATCGGCTTCGAGCCGGGCGGTATCACCGGCGCAGATGGCCGAGGGACCGTTGATCACCGGAGTGAGGGTGCTCTGTACGGTTACTTCAATGGTTGTGACGCCTGAACAGCCCGAAGAGTCCATAATCTCAGTTAGTTCCAGACTTCCAATCCCGGCGCTGTTCCATTTCACGCGTATCACCGGTCCTCCTTGTCCGCTGTCCACGCTGCCTCCGGTCGCCTTCCAAATCCAGGAGCGTCCGGAGGCAGCCGAACTCGAATACGCCGGGCGGCTGTCTGAGCATACGGAGCGAGGGCCGTTGATGACGGGCTTCGGCAGTGGATCGACACGAATCCATACCGGCAGCGATGATCCTGTACAACCGAGGGAATCGCGAGCTGACACGGTGTAGCTGCCCGCTTTTCGGACGACCAGGATACGGTCGCTTCCGAGCACGCTGTCCTTTTCGTTCCGCCAGATGTAAGCGGAATAACCCGCATCCGCCTCGAGCACCGTGCTGTCGCCTTCGCAGAATCTGCCGCCGCCGCGGGCGAAAGCGGTCAGCGCGAAAGGCGCCCGTATCACGATGCAAACGGTATCGCGGGCAATGCAACCGGCGCCGTCGCGCGTTTCCACTATGTAAATGCCGGAATCCCGGGCGGTCAGCAGCCGGCCGGACGAAGGGATCTCCACATCTCCCTCTCTCAACCAGCGGTATTCGGTGAAACCGGCGCCCGCATCCAGTATCGTCGAATCGCCGCTGCAGAACTCCAGCGGACGCAGAGCGGTGATGGCTGGCGCCACCGCGGCTGTCACTGTGACAGCGAACATTGTGTCCCGCGTGCAGCCCGTGCCGAGGTCGGTGAGCCGCACGCGCAGAATGCCCGTACCCGGCTGCTGCCAGAGGATCCGAACGGACGCTCCGTCGGATGCTCCGCGAATGTCGCCTCCAGTCACGGTCCAGACCGCCGCCAGGCCCGAGGAGTAACTGAGCGAGTAAATGTGTTCGCTCATCGAGCATGCGGACTGATCGCCGGTTATGGAAGCAGCGGGCAGGACGAGCTTTCGAACGCGCGCGCTGTCGCTTATGGTAGTTCCGCATGCGTTGGACAACACCGCCCTGTAAATCAGATTATCCGAATTCGCGGCCGCAACTGCGATCTCCGTGTCGGACGCGCCGGGCACATCCGTCCACGTCGCGCCTCCGTCGCTGCTGCTTTGCCAGTGTACCGAAGTAAATCCTCCGGCGGCCAATCCTATTCGCGCGCTTTCGTTTTCGCAGGCATCCGCGTCTGCCGGCTGTCTGCTGATTACCGGCGGCGTCTGAACCGACATCAGGGCGGCATCGCTCTCCACGCTGCCGCATGAATTGCTGAACACCGCGCGGTACATGTATCCGTTCAGTGACGGGGAGGCGACCACGCGCAACGTGCTGTCCGTCTCTCCGGGCATATCGGTCCACGTCGCCCCTCCGTCGCCGCTGCTTTGCCAGTGTATGCTTCCCATGGGAGAGCCCGCCGCGCTGAAAGTGGCCGTAGAGTCCGCGCAGACGTCGCGCCGCGAGGGATGCATGGTAATCGAGGGCCCCGACAGAACGATCAGCAGCGCCTGCGAGCTGTATACAGCAGCACAGGGATTCGAGAAAACCGCCCGATAGCGATACCCGTTCAAGTCAGTCGTGACAGGGAAGGTGTATGTGTTCTGCGTCGCTCCCGATATAGTCTCCCAGGTTCTGCCGCCGTCCCGGCTGAACTGCCAGCGCACCGCCGGCGCGGGCGTACCCGTCGCGGACGCGTTCAGCGTGAGATTTACACCTGCGCAGAGCGTGGTGTCGCGCAGCTCTGCCGTGAGTTGAGGCGGCGCTTCGCAGGGACGCAGTTTCACGACGGTGGCGTCGTTGTTTCCTCCCGAGACCGGCTGGAAAGCGTTGAAAACAGGGAAATTCGTGCCGCTCGTCCATCCGGCGAATATCGAGCATCCCTGGCCGTCGCAGGCAGCGACTACCGCCCTTTCCTGATCGGCGCCACCGTAATAAGTGGACCAAAGCAAGTAACCTTCGCCGTCGAACCTGGCGGCGAAATCGTCGGATATTCCTCCATAGACCCCCTGATACGGCGAGCGCAACGGAAAATCGCCACTGTTGGTCCCGCCCACGATCAATATGTTTCCACCCGCGTCTATCGCAAGGCCCGAGGCAGACTCGCTGTCAACGCCGCCGATTAATGTAGTCCACACTCGTGATCCGGAGGACTGGAACTTCGAGAGAAAGGCGTCGGTGTTTCCGCCCGTTCCATATGTGGTCTGCCATGGCGGCCAGACCGGAAAGCCGCCGCCTGCCACACCACAGACGTACACGTTGCCGGAAACGTCCAAATCGAGACCGAAACCCAGATCATCTCCCGATCCCCCTATGTAAGTGGACCACAGTATGACCCCGTCCGAAGACATTTTCAGGGCGAACGCGTCAACCATGCCGCCTCCCGGTGTCCCTTGTGCGGGATTGATCAGCGGAAAAGAGGCGCTCACGTCCACGATGCCGGCCACGAATATGTTACCCGCCGCATCGGATCCGCCCGCATAGGGCGCAGTGCCCCCGAGTCCGCCGTCGCCGAAGGTTTTTTCCCAGATGAAGGCGCCGTCGCCTGCGAGCTTGATGACGAAGCCGGGTCCCTCTCCCATTGCGCCGTATTGCTTTCCGAATGCAAGGGCGCTGCCGGCCTGTCCGAAGCACACGTCATGCACGGATGAGATCCAGCTGCCGCAGTAAGTGGCCCATTGCCTGACGCCGCCGCCGTTGAGACGAATCATGAAGCCCTGCGTATTCGCGCCCGGTACCGGCTGATAGGCGTTGGCTGTCGGGAAGTCGGCGCTCCATGTTATTCCGCCCGCGAGTATGTTGGAAGCCGCGTCGATGGACAGCACCGCGTAGTCGTCCCTGCCGCTGCCGCCGTAATACGTGGACCAGACGGGAATGCCGTCCGAGTCTAGGCGGGTGATGAAGGCGTCGGCATTGCCGGACTTGACCATCTGCATTCCGGCAAGCACCGGGAAATTGGGGCTCAGAGTTGCGCCGGACACGAACACATGTCCCGCGGCGTTGGCCGCCACGCCGTAAGCCGCATCCGACGCGGCGCCTCCGAGATACGTGGCCCAGGGATCGATGACGAGCGTGTCGCCGCCGTTATGACCGCGCACATCGAAGGAAAGGGTGTCGCCCGATAGCCGGTACGCCGCCTTCACATCCGCGCCGTTTCCTTTTTCATAACAGACAGGCGCCGATTCCTTGAGTATACCGAGAGGAGTCTCGACCGAAAGAGAGCCGTCATCGCCGATCGACAGGGAACGGGCGCCCCGGTAAAGCAGGCGTATGTCCGAGGGCCTGCCGCCCGGTCGGACTATGAAATCGTACTTGATATTTCCGCCCCTCGAAAAGATCTCCAGATCGATGCCGGGATATAGATTCTTCCGCACGATCAGTCCGTATTCACGGATTCCGATGACGCCGTCCGGGCAATGAGGCAAGTAGAAATTCGACAGCCGCGAGCGGGGTTCTCCGGCATTCATAACGGATGCAGGGTCCGCGCCGATGAAGACGGCGTCCACGCGATATGATTCAAGCGCAGGCGATTGCTCGGCGGGATTGAAGCGTTCGCTGACGGATTCGTTTGCGCTGCCTCCGCTCACTCGTGAGAACACCGTGCTGACGCGGTCATCCAGAAAGTATACCCTCGCGCCCGATGCATCGGCCATGAAACGGATATCCGGCCTCGGCTTGCCGTCCGTGTCGATGATCTGCCCCCTGTTTTCCCTGAAGCCGGTTCCGGCGGAGTCGGAACGCGTGTCCATCCGCGAGACCGACGATGTCTTGCCGGTTTCCGCGCCCGGGCGGGCGTTTCCCGATGCATGGTGCGCGGCAGCGGCGGAACCGCTTCCGTGTCCCGGACCCGCGATCCCGTTGCCGCCGGAAAGAAGCGCGGCAAGACACAGCATGGAGATGTATCGGCAGGATAGAATTCTTCTATCACAATCCCTCATGTTTGCTCCGTTGATTTCTTCAGAGTGAGTCACTGCCGGTGTCTCGCCGGATGTGCACGGTCTCAGCACATAGACGCATTTCAGTGGGCATTCCTGACATATCTTTGAAAATCATTGCGGCCGCCGCGGCGCCATTCCTGAATTCGCCATTGCAGCACCTGCTTAATATTGCCGGCCTACAGATCATACGCAGCGAAAAACGAGGAATAAGCTCATCGCACAGGTAAATCAGACCTGTGAAAAATTGCGTCATAAAAACAGTGGAGCGAGCGGCCGCGGATTCGGCTGTCTGAGTCCCGGCACGACATTGTTTTTCCGTCGTGCCGGGACGAGTTTCGAATCCGCAGCGAGCGGAACGTCGTTTTTTGACGCTATTTTTCACCAGTCTTGATTTTTCTTTGTTACTTTCTTTTCATCAAGGAAAAGAAAGTAAATATCCGATATGTTGATATCACCCGCGGCTCTCTCATTTTAAACGGGAAACCATACTCTCAACCTCCGTGCAGCACCCAGGCTACGTGGAATATCTTTGTAACTCCATCCAAATGACGGCACTCTATAAGCAGTACGCTTCCCTTGGCGAAGTCAGGAGGCTGTTGGCATTTTCCGTAACCGCTCTCTTCCTGGCTGCATTGTGCGGGATGTCCTGACCCGACCGCTGCGCGGCCGGCCTCTCCGCCCACCCCGGCCGCCTGCGGCGGCCACCCCTCTTCTCCCACCCCGACCGCTTCGCGGCCACCCCTCCCCGATGGGGAGGGGTGATTAGAGAGTGGTTCAGTGGAGAGTGTGATCGGAGGAAAACTTCGGCATACCAGGAAGCCCACTTTCCAGCGTTGTTGCCATATATTCTAACTTCGCCATTGGAGCACCTGCTTAATATTGCCGGCCGACAGATCATACGCAGCGAAAAACGAGGAATTGGCGCATCGAACAAGTAAATCAGATCTGTGAAAAATTGCGTCATAAAAACAGTGGAGTGAGCGGCCGCGGATTCAGCTGTTTGAGTCCCGGCACGACATTGTAATTCCATACTCTCAACCTCCGTGCAGCACCCAGGCTACGTGGAATATCTTTGTAACTCCTTCTAAATGACGGCACTCTATAAGCAGTACGCTTCCCTTGGCGAAGTCAGGAGGCCGCCGTGACGCGCTTGAGGCTCCATCCCCAGTTTCCTTTCGATATATCATTTCAAGACGCTCACCGCCGGCATTGCGACAAACGATTGCATGGGCTTGGAAACAGGCGGAAAGTGCGGCGCGCTGCGGCCGCTCGGCTACTCCCGGCGAAGGCGCGACCGGCTACAGGGTCACCATCACTTCCATCAGCATCCAACCGTAGCTGTCCGCGCCGTCGAAATAGAAATCCCCCGGTTTGAATCCCTCGAAGACCAATTGGCCGGTGAGTATGCCGGCGGGTTTGTAGACGAGCCTGCCGATGAACAGGTCTCCTCTCGTTTTTCCGTCGCCGCCCGGAAAGCCGCTTGACGGGTCGGCTGGGCGCGGCGCGAGAAGATGATGGTAGTCGAAGGAAAACGAGATATGCGGAGTGACGGCGAAGAGAACGTTGGCGTAGATCGAGGTCAGGTTCGACCAGTACGCGGGGGACTGCTCGGGTATCAGCGCGTAGATGTAGGATTCGCTCCACTTCGGCCAGCGGCTGAAAAGCGGATCCCATCCCTCATGCTTCGATGAGGAGCGATCGTCGCCGCTGAGATGTATTGCGCCGACGGTGACCCATCGCGGGACGAATTTCTCGCCCCCTATCTCGTATCTGCCGTAGCAGTATCCGCCGTAAGCGGTCATGGAGTTGTTAGTCCACGAACCGAATTGCCCTGCGGCTTCCCCCGTGAGTTTCAGACCGTCGAACAGGGGATATTCGAGGCGGACGCCGGGGCAGTTAATATGCGCGCTCAGGGGCCGGCCCTCGAGCGCGTACATGTTTTTACGGATGAAGTACGCGTGCGCGCTGCCGCTGAAGAAGTCGGTCGTGTAATAGGCGATGAACGCCTCCTCGGGTTGTTCGACCAGCGGAGTTTTCCTGTCGTCGAGCACCGGAAGAAATTTATCGCGTTCCGGCTGATATGCATAGGCGAGCGTCAGGCGCTTCGATGGCGTAAAAGACCAGTCGGCCCGCGCGGCGTTGAAGTACACCGAGCGGGAGCCCACGAGCGGCTCGCCGTCCATCACCACGAAACCCTCGCCCAGCTGCATGTTCTGCCTGCCGAGCGTGAGCGTAAGCGGAAGCCGGGCCGGCTTGCTCCACTTCAGGCACAACTGGTCGAAGACGATTTCGTTGAAATCGAACTCGCGGTTTTCCGGCACGAAGTAATAACGGAATTCGTTTGTCAACCGCGCGTCGATCGAGATGTCCTCGACCGGGGTGATGCGGGCGGAGACGCTCGTGCGGTTGCGCAGGTAACCCGATCCCTTTCCCGCGGCTGCCGAAAGTCCGATGGCGTTGTCGGTGGCCTCGATGCGGATGCGCTGCTGGTAGCTGAAGCTGAACGCGGGTGGATCCGCAGCCTTCTTGTCCTGGGCCGAAGCGACTGCGCCGAGAAGACAGCACAAAGCCGGCAATGAGAGAAGGATGCGGCGGGCGCTGTGCATCATGATCGGTCTCTGGTTGTTGAATCGATTGAAGCAGCGCATCGGGCGGGGAATGCGGGCGGCTGCCGATGCGGAAACTTAAGGCAAGGGCGTTTTTTTGTCAAATCCTCTTTTCACTTCTCGGAAGCAGGCGCGATCGCGCACCTGACCACGCGGGGCGCGTACACTTCCGTCAAGCAGTACCCGTACCCGCGCTTCGGCCCGGCCATCGCCTCGGCAGGACTTCGTATCCGGGTGAAGGACACGGGGGAAATCTATTTCGCCGGCCACCAAAGCCGTGTAGCCAAGTACCTGAACGGATCGTGGACTCCCATCCCTGCCGGTAACGAGGACGAAAAAGCGGAAGAGATTTTCGGCACGCCAACGAGTCTCTTCCTCGTCACGAGCAACTAACCGGAATCCTCCTTCAAGATGTTCGAGGATAACGCGTGGCGAACCATCTGGAAGGAAGGCGTCCCGTCCTGAGTGATAGTGTGTTTTTCGGCCGGCCACATGTCATCCGGGGATTCCCCGGGGACGACAGCGTGTGGTTGTCCGGACTCTGGCTCGGACGGTATTCGGTAACAGGGACCGGGATGGTGCATCCGTTATTCGATCTCTATCCTCACGGGTACACCCGGATCCGTGGATCAGCCCGGAACGATGTATTCTTCGCTGGAACGGATGGAGTGATCACTCGCTACAATGGCCGTACGTTTCACGATTTCACGGAATTTCTCGAAAAAAACATCTGGTTCATTGGTATCTCGGTAATCACGGATCACGTCTTCATCGTAGGGTACAGACGCTGGGGCGGCGGAGTGTTCATACACGGAAAACGCACCAAATAGGAGGAATGAGTCATGAAACCGCTCATCTCGTCCTGTGTGATTTCGCTTGTTGTTTTTTCCCAATCGGCAACCATGGGTCGATCATTCATTTGTACAATGGACGCATCTCGCCGGTTCATGGAGTTGGCCGGTACGATCATCGTGGCGTGTTCAGAGTCCGAGATCCCGGAAGAGCGCATGGCAATCCAGTGCGCCACGAACGCGAACGTCGCTGCGGTCTTGCCGTTCCGTGCCTCCATAGAGCAATCCGTTGCTGATCGACCAGGCGTCGCCCGCGACGCGCGCCAGATGTCCGAATCCCTTGAAGAAATCGCGGTTGATTGTTTCACCGGATTTCATTTCCACGGCGGCCAGTGAACGGCCCTGTTCCGCGATGAGGTCGATTTCCGTTCCGTTGCTCTCTCGATAGAAATGCAGATTGCTCCGCTTCCCCCGGTTCAGGCGATATTTCACGGCTTCCATGACGAGCATGTTCTCGAACAAGTGCCCCCTCAGCGGATCCCGCCGCAGTTGCGCTTCCTCATCTATGCCGAGAAGGAAGCTTGCCAGTCCCACATCGTAAAAATAGAGCTTTGGTGTTTTCACCAATCGTTTTGAGATGTTCGCGTGCCACGGTCGCAGAAGAAAGACGATATAGCTCGCTTCCAGGAGGGTCAGCCATTTCCGGACCGTCGCATGGGAAACACCCGCATCGTTGCCGAGGCCGACGAGGTTGAGCGGCTGCCCGATCCGTCCGGCACAGAGCCGGACAAACCGTTCGAAGGCCGAAAGATCCTGAATCGATGCCAATTGCCGAAGGTCCCGTTCCACGTAGGTTTCGAAATAATCTCCCAGCGCCCTCGTCGGTTGCAGCATCCGATCGTGGATTCGCGGATAGAATCCGGTGAATAACAGCGTGTCGATGCGAAGCTTTGGAAGATGCCCGCGCAGTTCCTCGATGGAGAACGGGAGGAGTTTCAGCAGGGCCGTGCGACCGGCGAGCGATTGACTGATCGCGTTCATGACTTCGAACTGCTGGCTGCCGGTTATAACGAATTGTCCCGGCTCGTTTCGTTCATCCACTATCGTCTGAATGTAGGAGAGAAGATGCGGCGCCCGCTGGATCTCATCGATGATGACGCCCTTTGCATGCGATTTGAGAAACCCTCGTGGATCGTCCAGCGCATAGCCGCGGACATCCGGAGCTTCCAGATTCCGGTACTCGAAATCGGGGAACACATGACGGCAGATTGTCGTCTTGCCTGACTGTCGCGGCCCGGTGACTGTGACCACGGGGTATGCGCGTGTCATTTCTACCAATATCGGGCTTATTTCTCTCGGGATCATTCCTGCCATCTCATGAATTCATGTAATCTGAAAGAGCAAGTATCAATATGCATACTTTCTGCAGGAATCTACACCATGCAGATGACGAATCCAACCGTTACGTAAGCTTTACGGGGAACAATAATAGACGCGCGCGCGCAAGAGATGTCAACTGTTTCTGACCGGCGGAGCGAGCAAGCAGTGGGAAAGATCGAACGGACCGGCCCCTACATCCGGCCTCAGGTCAACGCCTTCCTGTGGAACGGGAGCAGTCTCACACCGATAAGCCTGCCGATAGATCCGAACGATACTCTGACGATCGATCCGCATAAGCATCCTGACACGCAAAGCAGCTATCCCATTCTGAATGCGCTGTGGGTGTTCCGTCGCGACAATATCTGGTAATCGTCGGAAGCAGGCGCGATCGCGCACCTGACCACGCGGGGCGCGTACACTTCCGTCAAGCAGTACCCGTACCCGCGCTTCGGCCCGGACATCGCCTCGGCAGGACTTCGTATCTGGGCGAAGGACACGGGGGAAATCTATTTCGCCGGCCACCAAAGCCGCGTGGCCAAATACCTGAACGGATCATGGTTTCCTGGGGATTCCCCGGGGACGACAGCGTGTGGTTGTCCGGACTCCGGCTCGGCCGGTATTCGGTAACAGGAACCGGGATGGTACATCCGTTATTCGATCTCCATCCTCACGGGTACACCCGGATCCGTGGATCAGCCCGTAACGATTTATTCTTCGCTGGAACGGATGGAATGATCACTCACTACAATGGCCGTACGTTTCACGATTTCATGGAATTCCTCGATAAAAACATCTGGTTCCTTGGTATCTCGGCAATTACGGATCACGTCTTCATCGTAGGGTACAAACGCTGGGGCGGCGGAGTGTTCATACACGGAAAACGCAGCCACGGAAAACGCAGCAAATAGAGGTGCTGCCGGCCGCGCACGCTTCAGATTGTATTTCAGCTCGCGTATATTGCGCGCTGCAGCCGCTTGGATACGGCGCGCGCCTTCTCACCCGAGTCAATAAACAACACGAACCTCGCATGGGCATACTACCGGTCCTCCTCGCTCTTTCACCGATCATCATAGTATTCCTGCTTCTCACCCTGCGGCGCACCGCCGCCGATATCGCCGGTCTCATCGGGTGGGTGGTTGCGGTGCTGGCCGCCTGGCTCTACTTCGAAACGCCGCTGTCCGTCGTCTTCGGCGTGAGCGTGGCCGGTCTGCTCGCCTCGCTGCCGATATCGATAGTGGTGGCCACGTCTCTTTACCAGATGACGGTGATGATGGAGACGGGAGCGATCAAGCGTCTGGTGGCGCTGATAAAATCGGTATCGCCCATGAACCAGGTCGCCCAGATTCTGATCATCAACATCGGTTTCGGCACGCTGCTCACCGCGTTGGGCGCGGTGCCGGTTTCCATACTGCCGCCCATCATGCTGGCGCTGGGCTACACGTCCTTCGTGGCCATCGCGCTGCCCGCGATAGGGTACGACGCGCTATGCACATACGCATTGCTGGGCGTGCCCGTGGTCGTCTTCGCCAATTTCGTCAACATGCCCGTGGATGAAGTGGGGCATTTGTTCGCCCGCTACATGCCGGTCATCAGCACCTGCATCGCTTTCGGAATGCTGTGGATAGTCGGGAGATGGAAGCTGATGCTCAAGGGTTTTGTCCCCACCGCGCTCTCCGGTCTTACCGCCGGATTCATCGCGATAGGAATGAACGCAATCGGCCTGGTAACATTGACGGGCATAGCCGCGGGCATCGGCGTAATACTCGTGATGCTCGTGTATCTGAAAGTCACGGGCGGAAAAATAATAGACCGCGCGAAGCTGCAGCCGGACGATCTCGCCGCGGAGAAGTCCATGTCCCTGTCGAGAGCTGTCTCGCCGTGGATAATCCTGACCGCCGTGTCTCTGATAGTGAACGCGCCTTTTCTGCCTTTCTTCGATCTGTTCTTCAAGCGGATGGCCATGCCTATCGAGATCATACCCGGCGCGCCCGAGAAGCTGCGCGTGTTCTGGCAGGCGTATTTCTGGATACTTGTCAGCACGGTGCTGGCATTCCCGTTTCTCAAGCCCACCAAGGCGCAGCTGTCTATCTCATACAGGAAATGGATCAAGCGGGCCCCCAGGCCCGTCTTCGCCGCCGCGATATTCTTCGCCATCGCGTTCATCATCAACCATTCGGGCAAGGGCGCCGACTGGCAGCTGGCGGAACCGGCGCACAACATGGTTTATGTGGTGGCGGGCGCGGCCGCCGACATTTTCGGAAGGCTTTATCCGCTGATCGCGCCGTTTCTCGGACTGCTCGGCGGTTTCATAAGCGGCTCCGAGACCTCCTCCATAGCGATGCTCACCGCCCTGCACCTGTCGACGGCCGAGAAGATAGGCGCCGTGGGTCTGCTGGTCGCGGCTGCTTCCGGCATCGGCGGCGGACTTGCAAGCGTTATATCCCCGGCAAAACTCCAGAACGCCGCGGCGAGCATCGACCGCATCGGCGAAGAGTCGAAAGTCATCAGGACGATGTTCATAATCTCCATCCTGATCACCGCCGTTTGCGCCGTGTTGACGCTGTTGTGGGCGTTTTAGAATAAGAAGCGTTCAAGCCGACGCCGACAATTTCCGGGATTCGACAAACCGATCACCGCGCCCGGCGGCGCCGCATCGGACGGCCGGCCGCGCTTTCTATGACACGCCGCCGCTGTCTTCGCCGCGCGGATGCGAGTATTCCCTCGGCACGCGGTTTCCTATAAGAGTAAGCACCTCGTAGGGTATGCCTCCGATGTGTTCGGCTATCTCTTCCACCGTGACGGCGTCGTCACCCTGCCGGCCTATCAGAATAACCTCGTCGCCGTTGTAAGCGGAATCCTCGCCTATATCGACCATGCACTGGTCCATCGACATCATTCCCGCTATCGGATATCGTTTGCCGCCGATCAGCACCTCGCCGCGGTTCGAGAGTTTTCTCGGATAACCGTCGCCGTAGCCGACAGGCAGCGTAACGATGCGCGTCGGCCGGACCGCGGTCCAGCTGTGATCGTAACCGATGGCGAAGCCTGCGGGCACCGCTTTGAAGTACACCACGCGTGTAAGGAACGAGAGGGCCGGACGAAGCTCCACGGTCCGTTTCGTCGCGGGGTCGGGATATACGCCGTAGAGCATTATTCCGGGCCGCACCATGTCCAGGATCGTGTCGGGGTGCTGAAGTATCGCGCCGGAATTCGCGGCGTGGCGGAGGGGCATTGCCAGCGACCGACCGGGGAAGAATTCCAGGGCTTCGAGGAAGCTTTCCAGCTGGCGTCGGGTCGAGGAGTGATCCGCCGCGTGCGAGGAGGAAAAATGGGTGAACACACCGCGCAGCTCGCAGTGAGGCGCCCGTACGGCCGCTTCAAACAGCTGATGAGCGCCGGCCGGCCTGACGCCTATGCGTCCCATTCCGGTGTCGATCTTGATATGGACTTTCGCCCGCCTGTTCATGGCGGCGGCCGTTTCCTCTATCTGCCTCAGTTTCATGACGGACGAAGCCGTTATCTGCAGGTCGTATTCGAGGAAATGCGCAATCTGGTTTCCGATTATGCCTCCGAGGACCAGTATGGGCGCCGTGATTCCCGCCTTGCGGAGGGCGATGCCTTCCTCGAGGAAAGCCACGCCGAGTTCGTCGGCCCCGAAACCCAGCAGTTCTTCAGCCGTGCGGGTCAGTCCGTGTCCGTACGCGTTCGCCTTGACCGTCGCCATTATGCGCGCGGTTCCGACCAGCGAGCGGACGGCACGCAGGTTGTGCTCGAGCGCCGAGAGGTCCACTCTGACTACGGTAGGCCTTAGGACAATGGATTCGTCTTCGAAGACCCGGTCCATCATTCGCCCGGTCGCTTCCGGATCAGCGCGCCTTCAGAAGCAGTGTGAGCGCGGTCACCCCGTCTTCGCGATGGGCGATTGAAACCGAGCATCCTATAACACCCTTACGCGCCTTGTTGGTGAAGTCGAATTCATGCGTATCGCCCTTGGCTGCCACGGCTTCGGTCAGACCGCCGCGGAACTCCTCGGATTCCGGCAGAAGGTCCGCGAGCGGAAGATCGCGTTCGAGCATATCGGCGTCGATCCCGAGCAGTTCCGCCGCGGCGGGATTGCAGGCGGTCACTCGACCGAGGTCGAAGAGCATCACGGTCTTCTTGTCCTGGCGCGTCCTCTTCGGAGGCGTCGGCATTTCTATCCTGCATTCCGCCGTCCCGGATTTCTTCCGGCCCGGACTCGCTTTCCGTTTCGGCGGCGTGTTTTTCGCGACGAGTTCGGACGCCGCTGCCGGCGGGCCGCTGCCGGCAGCCGGGCGGCAGGTGTAAATCAGGTATTGAGCGCCCTCTTCGTTCCCGACTGTTTCAATAGACCAGCTCTTGGGCCGGACTTCCCCGTCCGGAAGTTGAACCATGAATTCCCCGGAAGTATCCGCGTTCGTCTGCAACGCATCGGCGAGCGAGTCGAAAAGTTCACGATGCTCGGCCGCGTGCAAGAAATCGCTCACGTAGAAATCATGCGCTCCGGTCGTCCTGTACGGTTCGTCGAGCATGCGATTGAACGCCGCGTTCGCGGATACGCAGCGGAAGGGCTGGGCCGCTTCGAAAATGCATACCGCGGTGTCCGAAGAGTCGTAAACGGCCGCGAGCTGTCGCCTCAACAGTCCGGCTTCACCGGATATCCTGCCGCATGTTTCACGCGCGTTCAATGCCGACAGCACGAACGACGTGAAGCCGGCCATCTGCACAAGATTCTCCGACTCGGATTCACCGAACATGCCCGGCGCCGAGGAGCCGATACAGAGTACCTCTTTCGCGGATATTCCGGATTCGAGGGGCAGGCAACACATGGACGCTATGCCGGCGAGCATCGCTTGTTTTTTCCAGAGGCCGAAGGACGGGTCCGATTGAGTGTCGGAGACGATAGTAATCTTTCCGTTGAGAAGACAAGCCGCTATCGGATTAAGGCCGTGGTCGCCTTCTTCGACCCGAATTTTGACTTTCAACAGAAAATCCGCCCCGGAGCCGGCCCAGGTTTCGGCGAAAACCCTCCTGTCGCCGGGCCTGAGTATGCCGAAAAACGCAAGCGCATAACCTCCGTCGACGGCTAGCGCGTCGCACACCCGGCGTTGTGCTTCATCTCGCGTCGCCGAGTAGAGCAAGCGGCGGCGAAGTCCGTCGAGGATGGAGTGCAGTGACGCGCCGTCCGCGTTGCGATACGGTTCGTTTTCCATGGTGGCCGGACGCAGCGCCGCAACCGCCCCGCGCAGCTCGCGGGCCGAATCGTACAGCGGTTGTACATTCACGTCGAGCAGCTGCACGCCTCCGTCTTGAGTGCTGATGCCTATTTTCTCGTCGATAACCGGGGATTCGTCGACGAGAGCAACCATTATGGGATGTTCCGCCAGACGCAACGGATTGCCGCCCGGATCAGAAAACCCCCAGCGCGCGTCTGCGCAGGAGCGGCCTATGATATCCGTCCGGAGCTGCCCGAACAGCCTGATGGCCGGCGCGTTCACTTCTGTTATGGCGCCCCGTTGGTTGACGATAATGACGGCGTCGCCGACAGTCGCCAGTATGGCGGCGTCACGCTGAACCGTCGGAACTTCCGCCGCGGTTTCAGCCGCCGTAGGCTGCGTTTCCAGGGCTTCCGCCGCGCCCGGAATAAACGGGTCGCCTATTGAGATTATGTACTGTTTGCCCTGATACTGCACGAAATAGGAGGAATAGCGCTTCCAGAGCGATGCGCCGTTCTTTGTTTTGTGCTCTATCTCGCTGCTGATGATTCTTCGAAGTTTCCTCATGGACGACCATGTGGACAACCAGGTGCCGCGCGTCATGGCGCGGTCCACGTCCGTGACTGGAAGCTGGTGGAGTTCTTTCTCGGAATAACCGAGACCGTCGAGAAACGCCCTGTTCGCCCATGCGATGCGGCCGGTCTCGGAAATCAAAAGCACTTCCTTCCCCTGCACGCCCGGGATCAGGGAGCGCAGCTCATCCTCGGAAAACGCGGCGAAGCCGGACGGTGTCGGCCGGAATTGCCCTGATTCAACTCTTGAAAACGGCAGTCTGTCGTTGATGTTCATTGTGGCCTGATTGGCTCGTCTGATTTACGAGGTACTCTGATGTAAGTCGCCCTGACAACCGGCAGATTTTCCGCCTCGGTATCGGGATCTCAAAAACACCGGCTTTATCCGCAATTACGCCTTGCGCAATCGTATATGGTGCAACGCAATTGGACGAAGTGCTGATTTATCCTGACGCCCTATCTCCCTTTAAACCGCCTATATGCAAAATATATACTTCTTTCTCCGTTAGAGCAAATCATGACGCCCGGTCTCCTGAAATGCCGGTTGATCGCGTCATTTCAGAACAGTCAACAGCCGGTTTTGCGTAATGACGCCGGCGCCCGATCGAGAGGACGCCGTCAGCCGGCAGATGTATTGCCCCGCCGGAAGATGGCGAGCGTCGATCGCGTGCTCCAAGACGCCGTTCTCAATTCTCCCACGGTACACGACGACCGCACGCCTGCCTATCAGATCGTACAGCGACACTTCTACGGGTCCGGCCGGAAGAGAACCGATTCGAACCGTTGCGCTGAAACTCGAAGCCAGTGTGATCGGATTGGGAAAGGCATTGAAAACGACGACTTCCCCCTCCGAGGGAGCAAAGATGCCGGACGGTTCGTCGTCGATCAGAGCGGTGTGAATGGAAAGATTTCCGTCGTGCAGACGGGTCCAAATCGGACGAATCCTTCCTCCATAGGCGGCGACGCAATTGTAATCTCCCATGAAAACCATGGCAGTGGGGAAAAACGCCGCCTCACTGATGCATTCATTGCTGAAGGTCAGCCCGCCGTCCGCGGATCTCGCCAGATACACGTCCGTGGAATCGCCGTCATATCGCCGTCTGTCGTAATAAACCACCGTCAGTTCTCCGGTCACCGGATCCACCACCGCCCAGGTGAAAAACTGTTCCTTGCCGTTGGCCGGCGCATCGTCGTTTACTCGGACGGGAAGCGACCACGTGCTTCCGCGATCCGTCGAACGGGCGATGAACACGTCGGCGTCGCCGTTGCGCAGATCCACCCAATTGACGTACACATTTCCGCGATACGGACCGCTCGATACGTCGCAAACCGTGATCGGGAGCCCGTTCGCTCTCGAAAGCCCGCGTATGTTGATATCCCACCCTCCGGGCATATCGCTGATCACGAGGTCATCTCCCCAAGTAACGCCGCCGTCCAGTGACTTGTCGAAATACAATCCGTTCGGTCCGGCCCAGGAGATATAAACCTCGCCTTCGGGTCCGACGGCCGGCACGGCGCCTTCCACGGTGTTGTCACCGTCCACGGCGTTTCCTGCATGGTCGCTGACGCGGACGAATGGTTCGAACGTGACGCCGCGGTCGGTGGAGCGGGCGAATACGATCACCGAGCTGTCCTTCGGATCCTGACTGCCGTATCTGGTGAAATCCGTCCAGGACGCATAGATATTTCCGCGAAAACGGCTTCCGGTGATGTCGGCGCACAGCCATTCCTTGTCCTGAAGGCTCGACTCGTAGAAAGAACCCGCGCGGGCCGAGTCAGAGCTGGGTCCGCGGAGTTTGACGCCTGCGGACCATGTCTTACCGCCGTCATCGCTGCGCCGCACCGTTATGGCGTCCCATCCCTGAGTCAGATGCGCGTAATATGCTCTTCCGTCCGCGTCGAAGATAACGCAGGGATCGCCGTGGGTTCCCGGCGGCAGCTGCGACTGATCCCAGGTGGCGCCTCCGTCCTCCGACCAGAAATAATGCCTCAGGTTCGCTCCCGCGATAATGTTGTCGGGATTTTTTGGATTGATGGCGATGGACACTTCTTCCGGGTAGCCGCCGGGACGGCTGATCCGGATATTTGCCGGCTGAGCGATCAATTCCATTGCCGATGACAATAGGATGGCCGGCGCGCAGAACAGCAACAGTCCACTGCATTTGCCGGACCGTGCTCCCGATTTGCGATCCTCCGATGTCGAATGATTCCGTGCCATGTTTTTGATACGCATACGCATCGTGAAAATCCCGCTTGTATGTGGCAGGAAGCTCCGCGGTTAAAGCATCAGCGCGCCGCCGGGCAGGGAATTCACCGACCGGCCGAAATGGGTGATCACGGTGACCGAGAAATAGATGCCGAACACTATCACGACCATTGCCGTAACCGCCCCTGCCTTTCGCACGAAGCCGGGCGAGAGGGTATGACGCCTGCTGCGCACGAAGAGCGCCAGACCGAGGAACCAGAGAAGACTTCCGAAGCCGGTGGCGAAGGAAAAAATCACTTTATCGAAAAAATGTCCGGGCAGAAGACCGTTGGCGGAAAGAAAACCGATCACTGCCGTCCAGGAGATGAACAACGTGGGATTCGAAAGGGCCATCACCGTGCCCAACAGCACGTTCAGCGGGCCGCGCTTTTCCATGAAACGCTTGCTCTGACTCGGCAGCCTCTCGGGCGCCGGCGCCGCCTTTTTCCCGTCGAAAAACAGCATTCTCGCCCCGTACAAGATCAGAAAAATGCTGAAGCCGAGTTGGACGTACTCGTTCTGAATGTATTGCGACACCAGGGAAATGAGTCCCAGAGATATGACAAGACAATACAGAATGTCGATGATAACGGATCCCATCGCGACATGCATGCCTTTTCGCGTCTCATTGTTCAAAGTGCGCTGAGCCACGTAGATTGATGTCGGGCCGAGCGGCACGGTCATCAAGATTCCCACCGCGGCGCCGATTACAAAGCTGAGCAGAAGTTGCATGTTGTTATAGGATCCTGGACAGCCGTGATCCAAACGAAGAATGTAGGAAAAAGCGGAACCCCCGGCAACAAACCGGAAAAAAATATATCCTCTGCCGCCGCGAGCCTAACGGGTAGCCTTCTTTCCCCGGAAGCGGAGTTCACGGCTTGCACCGGCGTTGAAACCGGTCGGCGCCGGATGCCGCTTCGTGTCATATACCGCCTGCGGATAAGCTCTTTTCAATCGCCTGCTTTACGGAGTCGGAGAGCGGATCAACCTTGGTTTCGAAACGTGCGACCACCTTGCCGTTGCCGTCCACGATGAATTTCGTGAAATTCCATCTGATATCGCCGTTGAACCCGGATTTGCCGGTCAGGTAGGCGTACAGAGGATCGATGTCTTCGCCTTTCACGCTGATTTTGGAGAAGAGATCGAAACTCACATCGAATTTGGTCTTGCAGAACTCGAGTATCTGTTCATTGGTTCCGGGTTCCTGGCCGCCGAAATTGTTTGCCGGGAAGGCGAGTATGCGCAATCCCTTGTCTTTATACTCGCGGTACAGAGTCTCGAGCGATTCGTACTGGGGAGTGTAACCGCAGCGTGATGCCGTGTTCACGATCAGCAATGTGTATCCCGCGTAATCCGCCAGTTTCTTGTCGTCGCCGTTTATGGTTTTCATCGAATACGAGTGTACGCTCGATGCTTCCGAGCCGTCCTGCGCCCGGGCGGAAGAGGATGTGATGAACAACGCTGTCAGAAGAACGTATTTTGTTGCGATTTTCATGATTCTTTCCAGTTTGATGATATGGCGATTCTTGCGAAGGTCTCGATGCGACGGAACAGGACGTCCACATATGATGCATGCTCCGGTTTCATGAGAACGCTGCGCAGCACCGTCGTGCTTTCCCCGTCCGCCGTTATTTTCGGGTATCTGGCCTGCAACAAGCTGGTTTTTACCCGTAGAAGGCTGAGGTAAACCGGCGCTCTTTCGTCGTTCATCGCGGTTTTGAAAACCCTTGCGGAGAGTTCCGAGATTGCGGTTGAGGACCAGTCGCCGGCCATCGGGAAAAACGCTACAATGTCCAATTCGGGTTCCAGGATCAGGTATAAATGTTCGGAAGTCCGGATGAAATCAGCGAAACGCAGCGCGGCGGTGCGGCAACGGCGGAGCATAGCTCCGAGACCGGTATCGGAAACGAAGGGGAGGAGCCGCATGGTTGTCCAGAGCGCTGCGGCCGAGGCGCCGGCGCGCGAACACTCGAGACTGATCTCACCCAGATGCAGTTCGTCCGAAGTGAAATAAGTGTAAGGCGAGTCGTGCTTGTAGAAGCGTCCGACTGAAGGATCGCGGAAAATGACGCAGCCGCAGCCGTATGGCTGCAGTCCGTGTTTGTGCGGATCCACAACTATACTGTCGCACTGTCCGAGAGCGTTGAAGACTCGGGCATCAGCGGCGTCGCCGCCGTCCCCGGCGATCAACCGGAAGAACCCGCCGTAAGCTGCGTCGGCATGAACACGGAGATCGAACGACCGCGCAATGTCGAGTATCTCGGGAAGCGGATCCAGCGCGCCCAATCCGGTGCTCCCAATCGTGGTGACGACGGCGCCGATATGTTCGGAGAGCGCCAGGGCGCGAAGCGCATCTACATCCATTTTTCCGCGCGCGTCCGCGGGCACAGTGATCCCGCGCATGCCCAGCACCTCGCACATGCGTGAATGAGTATAATGCGCGTTTTCGGAAAAGGCGACCGCGGCATCGGGGTTCAACTTCCGCGCCACCCAGAGAGCCTCGAGGTTCGCGATGGTACCACCGCCCGTCAGATGGCCCAGATGATCGCCGTACCCGAACAGGGCGGCCAGTTCGGCGGTTATCTCCTTTTCCATGTTTCCGGTGGCAGGACCGCCGTCCAGGGCGTGATTGTTAGGATTAATGAGCTGGGCGGCGAAGTATCCGAGAATGGCCGCGGGATGGGGCGGTTTGAGCATCTGGCCTGCATAGGACGGATGAAAGAACGGGTAATTGTCGTCCAAGCGCAGGAACAGTTCGTCGATGACCGCGCGGACGCGTTCGGGGTCCACTTGTGTGGTCGCATCCTCGGCGAAGTCGGGCCGACGCCTTCTCCAATCGTCGTGAAGCTGCATAATGAGGGGAAGAAATTCCGACAGAAGGTTGTGCTTCATGGCTTGGTCCTGAAACGGCTGCGTTTGAGATGATTTTCCGGGAACGGCTGGAAGCCGTATCGATGCGGAATGCTTGGAGGTGTTCAGCTTGCGGCCAAGAGAAATCTTCCGATGCGGTCGATCAGAATGCTTGGAGTAAGGCCGCCTTCCTCGGGTATTCCCTGCAAAACTCCGGGGAACGCCTTTCCCCAGACCGGAATGAAACGGGATGCGCCCCTCTGTTGTGCATCCCGGAGAATTTCCTTGATCTGCGCTTCAACGAATCCTCTTTTCTCTTCAATGACAATGATTTCATCCACTTCAGCAGAGAAGCTTTCGACGATCGATGAATCGACAGGCCACGTGCAGCCGAGCTTCAGAACGGGATAAAGGCCGGCGCAGTCCATCTCGAAGAGCGCGTGCATCAGGTAATTCCAGGCATTCCCGCTGCTGATAAAACCCAACGTCCTGTATCTACCCTTTTCGACGGCATTCAGTCCGGCTTCACGCAGCAGTTCGATGAAGCGCGGAAGGCGGCGGGTCAGGAGGTCCTTTTCCATCCAGGCGGAGTTCGGCGGCACGCTGACCCGTTCGCGGAGTGTTATCGAAGAGGTGTCGACCAGGGCCCGCTCGTTCATGTTTACAAGCGGGAAAACATTCTGCGACACTCGCACCGTCCCTCCCCCGTCGGCCTGGTTGGTGGTGATGATGCATCCCACGAGCAGTTGCGACTCACGCGCAAGACGGAAGGCCTCTCCGATCCAGTCCTTGATTTCCTGGTTGGTGGATGGCTCCAGGACAGGAATCTTTGTTGACGAGAAAGTTATCCTGGAATCGGCGCCGACCTGTGTGCTGGACAGTGCCGGATCGTCCCCGGCGACGCAAATAGCGGCGCTGCCCTCGGCAGGGACAGTGTAATTGGTGATGGCCAGGCCGTCCAGCGCCACGTAGGCGCCGACGCTCTTGAATATCGTCATCGCGAACACTCCCGGTACGCTCATGGCGCCGTGAAGGATGGCCGCAGACTGGTTCTCGTTGTTCGCTATCAGGCCTTTGATGCCTTTCCGGCGGAACAGTTCCTGATTGGATTCTATAACGTCGAACACATTCGCCACGGGCGATCCGGGATACCCTGTTATCAGCGCGGCGCCGGCTTCCAAAGCGCCCTTGATCAGAAGTTCGTTTCCATCCAAAACGGCGATGCCGTCCGTTTGCATCAGTCTGTTATCGATCATGGCACGTAAAATAATGAAAACGGCGATTCCCGTCAGCAGCCAGCGCGGACCGCCGCCGGGTTGCGGGCATTCGCAGCTTGGTCCCGCATGTCCCGCAGCGACACGTGCGAGATCCATCAACGCCCGCTCGGCAGGTGGCTTATATAGTCGCTCTTCAGTAACTTGCGCTCATTGAGTTGATTTTGTCCAACGACCTCAAACACCAGGAAAGGAATCACAATGGATCTCACCGCGATTCAGCAGGCATTGAAAGAGGCGGGCCTGGACGGCTGGCTGTTCTATGATTTCCACAACCGCGATGCCATCGCGGCCCGCATACTCGGAATGGACACGAGCCGTTTCGCTTCGCGTCGCTGGTATTACTTTATACCCGCGGAGGGAGAACCGCGGAAACTGGTGCATCGCATCGAGCCCTGGCGCTGCGACCATCTGCCCGGCGCAAAAAGTGTCTATCTTCCCTGGCAGCAGCAGCATACGATGCTCAGGGACATGCTGGGGAATTCAAAAAGGGTGGCTATGCAGTACTCGCCCAATAACGCCATACCGTACGTATCGATAGTCGACGGCGGCACAGTGGAGCTCGTACGCGGCTTCGGCATCGAAGTCGTGTCGAGCGGCGACCTTGTCGGGCGTTTCGAGGCGCATCTATCGATGGAGGATTTCGAGAGCCACCGCAGGGCCGGCGAGATCATGCAGGCGGTCAAGGACGCAGCCTTCAAAGAGATTGGCAGGCGTGTGAAGGCGGGCCTTCGTCCCAAAGAGGTGGAAATACAACGTTTCATGCACGAAATGATGAAAGCCGAGGGCATGCACTGGGAGGACGGGCCTATCGTCGCGGTCAACGAGCATGCGGCGGATCCTCACTTCGAACCGACCGATGCCAACAGCCACGAGATGAAGGAAGGAGACCTTGTGCTCATTGATCTTTGGGCCAAACTCGACAAACCAGGCAGCATCTATTACGACATCACATGGATGGGATACATCGGTCGTGAGGTTCCGCCGCGAATCGAGGAGATTTTCCAGGTGGCGCGTAATGCGCGGGATACAGCTTTAAATCTCGTGCGGGAGCGTTTCGCCGCCGGTATGCCCCTGCACGGATGGGAAGTGGACGACGCCTGCCGGGCGGTGATAGAGTCCAAAGGTTACGGTGAGTACTTCACTCACAGGACCGGCCATAACATCGGCGAGGAGGTGCACGGAAACGGAGTGCACATCGACAATCTCGAAACCAAGGACGAGAGAAAAATCATACCCGGAACATGTTTCTCCGTGGAACCGGGCATATACATGGAACACGAAAAGATCGGATTCAGGACGGAAATCGACGTGTTCGTGACCGATGAGGGCAGCGTGGAAGTCACAGGCCCGATGCAGATCGACGTGATTCCCATTCTGACTTTGGAGGTCTGAGACCGGAAGCGCGGAACGGAAAAACCGTCCCGACCGATTAGCAACTCAAGCGGAGAGTAAAATGACCACCTATGTCCTTATAATTCTCAGCTATCTCGCTGTGTTGACCGCGTACAATTTCTATAAATCCCGAGCCGTGAAGAGCCAGGAAGACATGATGGTCGCGGGACGCAGTCTTGGAGTGACCAGGATGGTGTTCACACTGGTCTGCACGTGGATCGGCTCCGGGACTTTCATAGCCGGCGCGGAATACGCGTTCAAGGCGGGATGGAGTTCGCTCTGGATGCCGGCCGGCGCCTGGGTGGGCATAGCCGTCATATATTTTCTGGCCGCGAAAATACGCACGTTCGGGCAGTACACCATCGGCGACATACTGGAAGTCCGGTACGGCCGTTTCGCTCGTCTTTTCGGCGCAATAGCGCTGGTTGTGGCTTTCACCACGATAGTTTCGTATCAGTTCAGGGCAGGCGGCTACATCATAAACATCATAACGGACGGCGCCGTGAGCGTGGCAGCCGGCCAGGCGCTGGCCGCTGGATTCGTGATCCTGTTCACCGCTCTCGGCGGAATGATTGCAGTGGCTCACACGGATTTGCCAAACGGAATAATAATCGTGCTCGCCTGCATAGTGGCAGTTCCCTTCGTGATTCTCACGGCCACCGCTTCGGGTCCGATCACGGACGCCCTGCCCGCCTCGCATTTCCAGGTCTTCACGGAAGATTTCGGACGATATCCACTTCTGAAAGGAATGAGCTACTTCCTGGCTACAATGTTTCTGCTGCTCGGTGTGCAGAGCATGTACCAGAAATTCTACAGCGCGAAGACTCCGGCGGATGCCAAAAAGGCCGTGGCGCTTTGGATTGTTGGGACCATCATCGTGGAGACCGTGGTCGTAGTGATCGCCGTGTACGCTTCCGCATATTTCTGGAACAAGCCCGGCTTCGATCCCGCGAGCGTGGTTCTGATGGCCGCGCGAGACATGGTGCCGGCGCCTGTCGGCTTGCTGCTTCTGGCCGCGGCGGTCGTGGTAGTGATCTCTACGGGTATGAACTATCTGTTGAGCCCGTCCACCAACATCATGCGGGATATTTACCAGGGCTTCATCAATCCTAACGCCGATCAGAAGAAGATGGTGGCCCTGCAGAAAGTCTTCATCGTCGTGCTGGGGCTGTGCGCGTTTCTGATGATCTTCATACCCACGTATTACGAACTGAACATCTCTGTGCTCAAGTACGCGTATTTCGCATACACGATGTACGGAGTCGCGATAACGCCGGCGCTGTTCGCCGCGCTCTCCTGGAAGAGGGCGACGAGACAAGCGGGCCTGGCGAGCATCACTCTGGGAGCTCTGACAGCTGTGATTTTCGACATAATCATTCCAAACGCCTTTCCTTCGGTGCTCATCGACGGCGATCCATGGGGTATACCCAGCATATATCCGGGCCTACTCGTATCGATCGGAGCGCTCGTGATTGTCAGCTACATGACACCGAAACCGGATCAGAAGGACTTGGAAAAGCTGTTTCCCACGACTACATGATGGATAAGGCGAAGGGTAGGGAAGCGGCGGACGATTGCAAGCGGGCGGCTGGCCCGAGATTCGTCATTGCATCAGCGCTGTTAATTGCGGCCGTCCTGTGCTGGTTGCCGCTGCACGGAGCGAGGGCTCAGAATCCCATCGAAACTCTTCGGTCCTCCAGTGTGCGTATCGTTTCCGACGCGGGCATCGGCACGGGTTACGTGATAGACGGCGACGGCTCGGTTGTCACCAACAGGCATGTGCTCGCCGGGGCGGACGAGGCCAGAGTGGAAACCGCGGGAGGCGAGTCGTATTCTCTGACCGGTATAGCCGGTGAAGACACGCTGCGGGACCTGTTGATACTTCGAGTGCCGCAGATATCCGGAGTCATTGCGCCGCTGCGCTTCCGCGCCGATCCCCCCGCTCACGGGGAACGCGTCTTTCTGCTCGGGAATGAGACCGACACGCGTTTCTCGCCGCTGGCGGGCGCAATTTTGTCCCTGGACAGCAATCCGGTTTACGGCCCTTTCATCAAGTTCGGCGCGGCCATCATGCAGGGTTACAGCGGAGGCGCGCTGGTCGATAGCGCCGGACAGGTGCTGGCGACAGTCGTCGCGTTCACGGACGACGCCGAGCATGGCCGCGTCGGATACGCGATCCCGAACCTGCATTTGCAATCCATACGCAGGGATACGCGGGCGAGTTTCAGGGATTGGGCCGCATCTGCTCATGCGGAAGATGCGGGCCTGCTGCGGAAACTGCTTAAAAACGCGCAGACGGCCATGCGGGGAAAGCGTTATGCGCAGGCGATCTCGTGGTATCAGCAGCTTTTCTCACTATTCCCGCTGGAAACGCCGGTGGAGGCATTCTACAACCACGCCCTGTGCTGCTACTCGACCAGCGACTTTGAAACGGCGCGGCGGGGACTCGAACATTACTGCAGAGAAGCGCCGGAGGATTCCGACGGCCCTTTTCTATTGGGGCTGACGAATGAATCTTTGGGAGATTTTGCGGCCGCAGCCGCAGCTTTCGGCGCTGCGCTCAGGCTCAAACCGGACACGGCGGAGTTCCTTTATCACCTGGGAATAGCACATTTTAAAAACGGAGACAAAAAAGCCGCTTGTGAGGCACATGGCAGGTTGTCGAAAAGCAATCGCAAGCTGGCGGAGAATCTTCGGCTGCAGATCGGCCCATGCAGCTCGAAATGATGTTGCCGGACTCCCTGCAATGGGAAGTAGAACCCTGCTTTGGTATTGCTTTTTAATCCAAAATTGTTGATAATGTTTATGAGGTAGACGATTTGGACCAGCCGCCTGAGGTAGACGGCGGGTTCGAAGATAATTAAAATGGAGGTGCAAATGTGTTTTGATTCAAACTCCGCGGTTGCCGCATGCAAGCGCAGGGAAGGCCTTTTCCTATGTTTATTTGCGGCATTCTTTCTTTTTTCCGCCGTCGATCTGCATGCGCAGACGATGATTCCGATACCGCCGCACGGCAGTCCCTACAGCGGCATGGTGCGAGGTTTCTGGTTCACTGCACCGACTAATTTCACGATAGTCGGCGTGCGCGTCCCCACGGACGCAAGCTCTGGTAATCAGGCCGTGCAGATCGTGAAGATGCTCACTCCGGTCGCGAACTGGACCTGGCCGAATACGTCAACCAACTACCAGACTCTGGGATACTGGTACGGCGTGGCGGGAACGAATATTATTCCTGCCAGCATACCCGTTCAGTCCGGTGATATCATCGGAGTATTGGGTTACCGGTCTACAATCAATTCCTATTCCTCGACGACAGGCCCGTACAATTCGTCGATCGACGGCCAGCCGGTTGTGCTTCAGCGCTTCGGTTATCAGGGCAACATAGACGCCGGCACCCCGGCCGGCGCGGTGTGGTTCGAGCCGGGCAGTTATTCGCTTTCCAGGACGGAAATTTATTATACGGTGACCACCGCCCCGAACGACGCGGGTGTGATGACCATCGACGAACCGTCGAACTTCTGTCCGGGCACGCTCGATATCAAGGCCACAATCAAGAATTTCGGCATCAACCAGGTCACATCGCTTACGGTGAACTGGCAGTACGACGGCGTCCCGCAAACCCCATACAATTTCGTAGGTTTGCTGGACACATTGACGCAGGCATCAAGGCAGACCCAGGTCACTCTTGGAACCAAGACCTTCGCCTCCGGCATATCCCACACGATCAAGGCCTGGACCACGCTGCCGAACGGCCAGCCCGACACCGTGAACACGAACGACACGGCTTTTGTGACCGTGAAACCGGCGTTCAGCGGCACTTATACCATTGGCGGCGCCAGTCCCGACTATCCGAACTTCGCGGCGGCGGTGGCCGATTTGAAAGCCATCGGCTTGTGCGGTCCCGCCGTGTTCAATGTGCGTTCGGGGACTTACACCGAGCAGATCGACATAACCCAGATCAACGGCGCCAGCGCCGTCAACACGGTCACATTCCAGTCCGAGAGCGGCAACAGGGACGAAGTGATACTGCAGTACGGGTCGAGCACATCGACGACAAACATGCACGTCGTGGCGATGAGCGGCGCCGATTACGTCACTTTCCAGAACATGACGATCAGAAACACAAGCACCGGATCCTATGGTGTGGCCGTGCAATTCAACGGCGGTTCGGATTACAACCGCTTCATAAACTGCGTCCTCGCAGGACAGCCGTATACGAGCACTACTAACTACAGAGCGGTCGTCTACTCCACCTCCGGCACGATGGACGAGTACAACCAGTTTATCGGCAACTCTGTGACAGGCGGTTCTTATGGCTTTTACTGGATGGGTAGTTCTTCTAGTTCGCTGGAGAGGGAAAACGTCTTCGAGGGCAATACGGTCACCGGCCAGTACTACATGGGCATGTACACGTATTACCAGCACACGGCCACTGTGAAGGACAATGTGGTCATACGGGACGGGGGCTATTCGGGCGCTTATTTGCTCTACGCCTACTACTATCAGGGCCCTTACAAGATCACGGGCAACAAGCTGATCGCGAAGAACATATCCTCCTACACTTACGGCATTTACAATTACGCTTACGGTTCGGCCAACTCCCCGGCTTCTCGTCCGCTCATTGCCAATAACTTCGTCAGGATGATGGGATCCAGTTCGAACTACGGCATATACGCGTATTACACTTCGTACGCCGACGTTTTTCATAATACCGTTTACAACACTTCGACATACTCGTCCGCTTACTCCGTTTACTCGTATTACAACGACAACATCCGTTTCAAGAACAACATCATTTACAACACTAATGCCGGTTATGTGATACGCGACTACAATTCGAGCGGCACGAACGAGTGGGACTACAACATCTACAACCAGGCAGGGCCGTACTTCGCTTACGTTTATCCCACGGGTACGACGTACAGCAGTTTTGCATTGTACCAGGCGGGCACCGGACGTGATATGAATTCGAAGATTTGGACCGTGCAGTTCGCCGACCAGGCCAACGGCGATTTCCATCTCGCCGGCGCCTCGCAGAACGACATGAACGTGATAGGCACTCTGTTGCCCGAAGTTACGGACGATATCGACAAGGATCCCCGTGTGCTTCCGTACATCGGCGCCGACGAGGCCTGCTACATACTGCCGAACACGCTCAGCTACGAGCTTCAGGACGGCTCCGGCAAGCCGCTGGCCTACGTCAACGCGCCGGGACAGGCGTATTTCTACTACAACTTCACCTTCCCCGACTTCGCGATGACGACCACGGTGACGCTGAACTTCATCAACGTGGTCACCAATCAGCAGGTGTGGACGACGAACTTCCAGGTGAGCAAGCTTCAGGGCCAGCCGGCCGTGGGCACATACGCGGTGAACATTCCGGGCACGGTCCCGCCGGGCACATACAAGATCGACGTGATTCTCAACACGAAGAACTCCTGCGACGCCTATCAGGACTATGCGCTGACTCCCGGCGTTCTGCTGATAGTGCCTCAGGGCCAGATTCCCTGCGTTGTGTGGCCGGGCGACGCGAACAACGACGGCATAGTGAACTACGGCGACCGCAGCGGCCTGAACAAGTACATCATACTTGCGAATCTCAGCCCGACCTGGCTGCAGGGTCCCGGCCGTTACCGCGCCGACGCGGCCACGAATCCTCTGACTTATTACACGTGGACCGCGCAGCCGGCAGTGCCGTGGAACACGCCTCAGGGCTGCTACATGGACACCGACGGCAACGGCACGATAAACGGTTTCGACTATCTGGCCATCAAGATGAACTGGATGAAGCAGCACGGCACGCCTAAGGCGGCCGAGGCGGGCTTCACTCCCGAGGTGTTCGACATGGATCAGAACTACCCGAATCCGTTCAATCCTTCCACGACTCTCCGCTATTCGGCGCCGGAGCGTAGCGATGTGACTCTCGTCGTTACCGACATGCTGGGCCGCGAGGTGGCTACACTTGTGAACGGCACGATCGAAGCCGGCGTGCATACGTCGGTGTTCGACGCGTCGACGCTGGAGAGCGGCGGTTATGTGGCGAAGATCCGCATGACCGGTCTCGAGAGCGGAACAACTTTCTCCAAGACGCTCAGAATGACATTGGTGAAGTAGACCTCCCCCCTACCCCCCTCCTCGCTCATTGAGGAGGGGGGAGGTAGGCGGTGGTTTAACGCCACAGGCCCGCGTATTCCGCGCGGGCCTGTTTTTGTGAAAAGCGGTAAAAACTTTATAAACTCTTTATAAAACAGCAGCTACCGGCAGAATTTTCGGCCGGATTCATTTTTTCCTTGCATTTGAAATACGTATTCATTACACTACTGTGAATATTACTCACACCACGGGAGGACCCCAAGAGAGCAGAAAACCGCATACCACATTTTTCCATTCACAAATGCGTTGGAGGTAGCGCATGAAAAGGTGCAAATGTTTTCACGAACCCGACTTCGGGAAGGGTGCGATGTTGCTGTTCGCTGTTTTTCTCGCGGTAACGAGTGTCGCGAACGCTCAACCGCAGTATTACAACAACTCATCGAGCAGTACGACGAATGTCTACCCATGGTCGACGACTTCATCCAAGAAAGTCGAATCCCATTTCCTTGCCAATGAATTTCCCGGCGCTTACGCCGGAAGAATCACGAAGGTCTACTGGATGGCCTCGGCCGCCGGGACGACCACCTACACGAATCTGACCATTTGGATGGGTCAGACTACAAACAATTTCAACACATCCACGACAACTTTCGCCACCGGTCTGACGCAGGTCTACAACGCGGCTTCGACGGTGGTGACTCCAACGGGAGCCAATGCCTGGTGGGGAATACAGCTTCAGACCCCGTTCCCGTACAATCCTTCACAGAATCTGATCGTCCTCTATTGCCAGGACGGGTACACGGGCAGCGGTATCGGCACTCGTTACCCGGGAGCGTCCTCCACGCCTCCGTACAGACGGATATACGGCGGTTCGAGTTGTTCGGCCACGTCCGGCTCCGGCACTGACGGCGCGAACTACAACTGGGGTTTCGATCTCTCCTCGGCGTATCACACTGATGCCGGGATCTCAAGCTTGCTTTCGCCGGTGAATTTCTGTTCCGGGAACCTGCCGATAGAAGTGAATATGATGAATTACGGCGTACAGCCGCTGACCAATGTGACCATAAAATGGGTCTACGATGGTGTTCCGCAGACTGATATTCCCTGGAGCGGCAATCTTGCAACTCTCACCGAGACGCCGGTCACCCTCAGCGCTTCGAAGAATTTCGCTTCCGGTGTTCCACACACTCTAAAGGTATGGACACATCTGCCGAATAACGTATCCGACAGCGGCACCTTCAACGATACGTTGAATATTACGATTAAACCGGCCTTGAGCGGAACCTTCACGATCGGAGGCGCATCACCTGATTTTCCCAACTTCACCGCCGCCGTCTCGGACTTGAATGACAACGGCTTGTGCGGACCGGTGGTGTTCAACGTGCGGAGCGGCACATACACCGAACAGATAGACCTTCAGTCAATTGCAGGCGCTTCAGCGGTCAACACCGTGACTTTCCAGTCCGAAAGCGGCAACCGGAACGACGTGATACTACAATATGGATCGAGCACATCGACGGGTAACATGCACGTCGTGCAGATGAGCGGCGCCGATCACGTCACTTTCCAGAATATGACAATCCGCAATACCAGCACGAGTTCGTACGGGGCCGCCGTCGTGTTTGCCGGGAATTCCGATTACAACCGCTATATAAACTGCGTCCTCGCAGGACAGCCGTATACGAGCACTACCAACTACAGAGCGGTCGTCTACTCCACTTCCGGAACGATGGACGAGTACAACCAATTCATCGGCAATGAAATTACCGGCGGTTCCTACGGTTTTTACTGGATGGGAGGATCATCGTCCTCGTTGGAGCGCGAGAATGTCTTCGATGGCAATACCGTCACCGGCCAGTACTACATGGGCATGTACACGTACTATCAGCACACGGCCACGGTAAAGGACAATGTGGTCATACGCGACGGAGGATACTCCGGAGCGTATCTTCTTTATGCATATTACTACCAGGGGCCATACAGGATCACGGGCAACAAGCTGGTCGCCAAAAACGTCAGCTCGTATACTTACGGCATCATGAACTACGCCTACGGTTCGGCCAATTCCCCGTCCAGCCGTCCGCTCATCGCAAACAACTTCGTCAAGACGGTCGGTTCGAGCACGAATTACGGCATGTACCTGTATTACACCTCGTACGCGGATGTGTATCACAACACAGTGTACAGCGCCTCGACTTACTCCTCGGCCTATACCGTGTACGCGTATTACAACGACAACATCCGTTTCAAGAACAACATCATCTACAATGCGAACACGGCCGGCTATATCATGCGTGACTACAACTCGACCGGCACGAACGAATGGGATTATAACGTCTATTACCAGGGCGGAAATTATTTCGCATATGTATATCCGACCGGCACCACCTACAATAGCTTCGCGTTGTACCAGGCGGGAACCGGCAGGGACATGAACTCGAAACACATGACCGTGCAGTTTGCCGATGAAGCGAACGGCGACCTGCATCTTGCGGGCGCTTCGCAGAACGACATGAGCATGATCGGAACGCTCGTGCCGGAGGTGACCGACGACATCGACAAGGATCCACGCGTGCTGCCATACATCGGCGCCGACGAGGCGTGCTACATACTCCCGAACACGCTCAGCTACGAGCTTCAGGACGGCTCCGGCAAGCCGCTGGCCTACGTCAACGCGCCGGGACAGGCGTATTTCTACTACAACTTCACCTTCCCCGACTTCGCGATGACGACCACGGTGACGCTGAACTTCATCAACGTGGTCACCAATCAGCAGGTGTGGACGACGAACTTCCAGATCAGCAAGCTTCAGGGCCAGCCGGCCGTGGGCACATACGTGGTGAATGTTCCGGGCACGGTTCCGCCGGGCACTTACAAGATCAACGTGCTGCTCAACACGAAGAATTCCTGCGACGCTTATCAGGACTATGCGCTGACACCGGGCTCGCTTCTGGTAGTTCCCATCGGCCAGGTGCCCTGCGTCGTCTGGCCCGGCGACGCGACCAACGACGGCATCGTCAACTACGGCGACCGCAGCGGCCTGAACAAGTACATCATACTTGCGAATCTCAGCC
>CAYLZD010000039.1:0-36433 GCA_964388275.1 uncultured Chromatiales bacterium | reverse complement strand
AACGATCCGGCGTCATGCGGAGCAATCCTTCGACGGTCCCATAAGGCCGGCCAGGATGCCCGACAGGGGATGACCGGGCTGCGTTATCAGGACGAGTTCATCGCATGCCCGGGTCATTCCGACGTAAACAAGCTTCCTGTTCTCGAGCGGGGTCATGTTCGGAAACACGAGCGTCGACATCACCACGGCCGGGAACTCCAATCCCTTCAAACTGTGCACGGTGGACAGGATGACGGGGGCATTCACCGACGGCAGGTCCGCTCTGGCATCCTTGCGCGCGGGATCGGTCATCCAGAAGACGTCGATGCCCTCGCCGAGCAGCGCCTTGCGTATGTCGTCGGCCAGAGGCCGGCCGAAATATGCGCGCGTCATGTAGGTGACGGCAACGCTGCGGGCGCGTGAACGCCGCCGGAGACAGGCGCGGACTTGCTTCACGGTTTCACCGACGATTTCCTCGAAATGCGAAGCGAAGATCACGCGCGGCGCGGGTCCCTCGCGAACCGCGGCTTCGGGCGGTATCACCGCATCCTCCTCGCTCGCTCCGGCGGCATCCGAAACGAGCAGATCCTCGCCGGACATGAGAAAGGCGTTGGCGAAATCCAGTATCTGCCTCGTGTTCCTGTAATTCCTTTTCAGCACGATGGTCCTGCCCTGCGCCTGAATGCCGGCGTCTTTCCAGACGGTTTTTCTTCCGAATATGTTCTGCGCGGCGTCTGATACAATCAGCAAATCGCCGTCCGGATCTTTCAGGAGGCGCAGGACGAAGCGGAGGCAATCCGTTCCGAAATCCTGCGCTTCGTCCAGAAGCACTCCGTCGTAACGGGGTCCGCAGCCGCCCTCGAGCAGCGGCAGCGCTATGCGCGCGATCTCCTCGGGATCGTATTCGCCGTCGGCGGAGGTGGCGGGGACGCGGCCGGCCGCGCGGATTACATCCCACATGACGCGGTCGAGGTTTCCGACTTCGACATTGGCGCAATCGGCGAGCTGAGCGCGCAGGGCTGCCGCGAGTGTTCGCGTGTAGCATGTGAACAGATAGCGCTTGTTCCGGCTGTGAGAGGCCAGCAGACGCGCGCGGTAGACCAGTATCAGCGTCTTCCCGCTGCCGGCGACTCCGCGTATGATCCGGTGCCCGCCGCCCAGCTTCTTGGCGCAGGATTCCTGCGCGATATCCAGCACCCGGACTTCATCGCCGACGCCGCCCCGCGGCGGAGGAAATATTATGTTTTCCTGCGGGGGCGCCACGCCCGTTTTCAAGGCGCCGGCTATCACGAGTCCGGGTTCCAGCAAGCCGCGAAGCAGCTTGATCTTCTCCTCGTCAGGCCGCAGCGGTTGCGCGGGACCGAGCATGGCGAGCAGAGCGCGTCGCAGCTCGTCGCCGGACAGCCCGTCCCGTGCCGCCTGTATCGCGTCGGCCGTCAGGATGCAATCCGCACCCGCGATGCGCGTCACCCCCCTGCGCCCGGCTTCCTCGCGGGTAATGGTCGGAAACGCGAGACCGGAGGCCACCGGCGCCGGATACCCCGCGAGACGCTTTTCCGCGGCTATGCGGGCTCTCAATATTTTCACGAGTTCCACCGCTTCGCGCGCGGGGGCTTCGGATTCATGTTCTTTCCCGCGGTCCTTCACACGCAGGACGCCTCTGAACACGCCTAGCACGTCGCCGCGCTCGCGTCCGATCACATGCAGGACTATTATCCCGCGTTCGGGGAGCAGAACGACGAAACCGTATTCCCTGTGTCCGCGGGATTTCCATTTTCGCAGCCATAACAGCACGGAATCGTCCAGCCCCCGCTGCAGCGCGGCGGCGGTGTCGCGCACCGACTCCGGCAGTTCTTTCCTGCCTGAAACAGGGCCCGGGATCAGTAATGCCATTCAGCGCTTCCTTCCGGCTGGCCGGGAAGCCGCCCCGAGGAATCCGCGCCGAGCGCCGAACGCAGAATTCCGCACAGGCGGGCGTCCTCCAGGCGCAGAATCGGCGCCGCCGCGCCGAGGCCCGAAAGCAGAACCGTCGCGTCGTCGATAAAGGCCATGGGCGCGGCATGCAGCGGAGACAGCCTGAATTCCACGGGAGCGTGCTCGTGAGAGGCGGCGCACGCGAAAGGCGCATGGCAAATCACGCGCACCCCGCGTGCGGCGAGTTCGACGGCTTTCTTCAGCGAAGCTTCCGCGCCGCATCCCGGCGCCGGGAGATTCAGCGTCAGCGACCGCCCGCTCCGCCCGAGCAGCGACGCGAAATCGGCGGCATCCCCGCCGGCACGCGCACTCGTAATCCGGAACAGCGGCGCTTCCGCGCGCAGCAGGTCGTGCGCGGGGACCGTGGCGCCTTTCCGCTCCAGCAGTTCCACAAGACGCCTCAGCGGCGCGCCGGCCGCATGGCAGCGGCGCAGGAAAACCGTGTCGGCCACAAACAGCAATTTCCCCCGCGCGCGGGAGATCGAGACGTTGAACAGGCGCAGCGCCAGGTCGGGATCGCTACCGGTGAGCGCGCTCGGACCTTCGAGCGGATCCGCGTCGACGGTGTCGACTATCACGACATCCTCTTCGGATCCCTGATAGCGATGCACGGTCGCGCAGACCACGTCGTGGCCGGCGGAGCGCAGCGGCTCGCTGAGTTCGTGCAGAAGGCGCGCCTGCAGGGCATATGGAGTGATGATCGCCGTCCGAGGCGCGCCCTGCCGGGCCATGTCATGAGCGAGTTGCAAGACCAGAAGCGCATGGTGGACGTTTGCGCGCGAAAAAGAATCACCGCCGCTCTCCCTCATGGCCGCGGGTTTCAGGAGCGAAGTATCCGCTATCACCACGGCCGATCCGGGGGCGGGGGCGAGTGTCGTCAACGCCTCGGCTTTGGAGCGCGCGCCGGCCGCGCTTCGCAGGCGTCCACCGTAGGCGAATGCGCTCACCGCGCCGGCGATATCGTCATGCATGCGGTATTGCGTGTCGAGAAGGGTGTAGCGGCGGTCCGGAAGATCGTTCTCTATATGCCTGCGAATGCCTGAAAGATCGAATATGTCCCTGCCCATCCATTCGCGGGCATGGCGCGAGCCGCCCCGGACCACGGGCGGGAGCTGCCTGAAATCCCCGAACACGAACAGAGCGCGGCGCGCGCGCATCATCGCGGCCAAAATATACGGGACCGGCACGATGCTGGCCTCATCGATGATCAGCACTTCGGGCTCGAGCTTCCATACGGCGTCCTCGAGGGCGAAGCGGGCGAGCGTCGTTCCCAACACAAGGGCGTTTCCCAGCATCTCCTGAACAAGTTCACGGAAATCGCGCTGCAGCGCCGCGAGCGCGGCGCGGCAATCGTCGATCTCACGGAGCAGCGCAGCGCGCGACTCTCCCGAATTAGTTCTCATCAATCTCGAGTAAGCGGAGCGGAGCCGGATTTCCCGATCCTCCTTTTCCGACCAGAGGTCCGGCCTGTCTCTTCTGATCAGCGCATGAGGCAGCACGGATGCGTATTCGATCGGATCCAGTCCCGATGTCGCTCCGTAGCGGAGTATCCGGCCCGTTTCGAGCGCCGGGCGTCCGCGGAATTCCCTCACCGCGTCCGCGAGCGCGACGTCCACGGCCGCGTTGGTGAGCGACAGTATGGTCACGGAGATCCCGCGTTCGGCGAAACAGCGGGCGGCGCGGGCCAGAGTCCGGGTTTTTCCCGTGCCGGGCGGTCCCCAGATGCAATGCGCGAAGTACATGGACATTCGCCTCAGGGCGAGCGTCTGGCTCTCGTCGGGCGGACGCGTCGACGATCTGCGCATTTCTTCGAGCACGGATTCCGTCGTCATGTCCCCGCGGAAATCCGTCCACATCGGTTCCGCATCCGCGCGGGAGAAGGCATCGCCCGCCCCGGCGCCGCGGCCGCTCAAGCGCGGGACTGTGCTTTCGCCGCGGGGCTCGGGCAGCGAAAAATGCCTTTGTCCGGAATCATCCGTTGTTGTGCATTCGCCGGCGAGGCGGGAGCGGAGTTTCACCAGTATCGGCGCCGTCCATACGGTCAGTTCGGCATCCGCGAAATCGCCTTCCAGCAGCGTGTTCAGGAGGATCACGGCTTCGAAATCCCCCTGCGACAGGAGAGCTCCGGACGACTCCTGCTCGTCGCCGATGCGCAAGGAGATCGTCGTTTCGGAGGGATAGCGTTTGGGGATGCGCACCGCGACCCGGTACACATAACCTTCCGAAATGCCGTGCAGGAATTCGCCGCCCGCTACCGGCCAGGTTTCGGTTTCGCTTTCCCGCTCGGCCTCAATTTCGTCGTCGAGCGCCCTGAATATCTGCCGGAATACCGTTTCCGGTTCTCCGAGATCGAAGACTCGCCAGATGTCGTGGAAGCGATCCTGTACCATGCCTCACGGAAAATACCATGGAGACATGAGAATCGGGACTTAACGAAGCGGCGGCCGTCGCGCAGGGGCGCGAAGTTACCTTCATCCTATCACTTTCCCGAAGCGCTCCAAAATCCCAGCCGAGGTCCGCTCGAGTTCGCGGGCGGCCTTCGCCGCCGAGGAGTTCGCGCGGAGCGCTCCGCTGAGCGATTGCATTCGGGGGTAGTTGCCGAATACGACTTTCCACAGCGGCGTGGTTTGACGCAGCGGGCCCCATCTGATTTCCGTCTTGATGAAGCGGAGGTAAGCGGAAGTCAAGCCCCGGTACATGGGCAGCGCTTCGCTCCATATGCGGTCGAGACGCCCGCCGTCCATGCTCTGAAGCGACGACAGGAAGCTGTGAATGTGCTTCTGCTTGTACGCCTCGCGGAAGAAAAGCAGCATTGCGGGATTCACTCGGGCGCGCAGATCGCAGGGATCCGAAGTGAGAGCCAGATGCAGGATTTCCACGGCGCGGGGGAAGGCGCTCAAACCCATGCAAGCGGCGATCAGAAGACCGGGGCGCTGGCTCTCATGCCAGGCGGCGGACAACACCCATCTGCCCGCCTCGTGCAGATGGGCGTCGACCGCGTCGCCATCCCTGCTGCCCAGCATTTGCTCGACGGCTGAACGGTACTGCGAGAGGCGCAGCCATTGCTCCTCGCGGCCGAACATTCGGAGACGGACGAATCTCTCGTCGTCGAAGGGATAGGACGGCGAGCAGTACAGATCCTCCACTATCAAACCGTATTCTGAATAGTAATCATCCCTTGTCCGGCAGCAATAGTAAACAGGGATGCCATGATGGAGAGTCCGCGCCTCCAGATGAACCGAATATCCGGCCGCGTCCGCGATTACTCTGCGCAGCGGCTGCGGATTCACAAGAGCGATCGGCTTGAAAAACCGAGAGCATCCTTTCAGTGTGATCGGCGCCAAGAGGATCCCGCGCAGCTCGTCCAGCGTCTCGCCGCCTCCTCCCGACCTCTCCATCCGCATTCGCAGCCCATCCAGAGCGGCGAGTATCGAGAAAAGCGGTTGCAGGCGTTCGCTGATTTCATCCCTTGTAGGTCCGTATCCCCGGGCGGTTCCGTATGCGTATCCGCCGCCCTCGGCCCACGCATCGTAATGACCGTTGTTCATGGCAGAATCCTATGTTTTCATGAGCCGCTTTCTTTCCTTCATGGCTGCCGCGACATAGCCGGCTATCCTTCGCGTGACGGCATCGATGTCCTTCAATTCCTCGGCCGGCACAATTATGACGGCGTCGGGAGTATTGCCGAGATTGTGCTTCTCGTTGCCCAGCACTACCACCGTCTTGTGCAGCCGGTCCGGGTAATCCGCGTCGAGCCCATCGAAGGTCATTGCAACCTCCTCGGCGCCGCTGGCCTTGCCGCGGAAGCTCCTGTTCCAATCGGCATCCGTGAGAAGCACGAGAAAGACCATTCGTCCCGCCGCGATGCGCTGCGCTTCGTCGACTATGAATCGTATCGACAGGGCGTCGGCTTGAGCGCCCTGTCCGCGACGGAATCCCGCCAGCGCGCGGATGGCCTCGGTCGTGTCGCGTCCGAACGTTTTCCGGGGGTGGATGATCCACTGCACGAGTCGTCCCGCTTGAGTCTGCCGCAAACTATCGCTGTGGTAGAGGCAGCAGATGAGCTGCACGCTGCTTCTGCGGACGCTCCGGATCCAGCCCGCGCAAAGCAGCCGAATGAGTTCGGCCTGCTGTGGATTGAGACTGGCCGATGCGTCCGCCGCTATCACCAGCACCGGTTTCCCCCTTTCGTCGACCGAGCGTCCGGTCAGGGTCCTCCTGTACACGGCGTCGGAGAACGCCGCGCAGGCGAGCCGCGACGGATCCAGCGAACCGGTCGCCCGGAACCGCTCCATCGACGTGGTTTCCTTGATGTTCGGGTAGAGCAATCTGCGTATGAGTGAAGCGATCGGAGCGGAATTCACGAAAAGTTCCTCCACCTCATCGTCTTCGGCCCCGGCCTCCATCACTCGTTCGAAGAGTTCGCCGCTCCGGACCTCTCCGTTCCCGAGGTTCACTTCGCACTCGTAACCGATGACCGGCTCGCCCTCGATCGGTCCGGCCTCATAAGGATGGGCCCGCAGGATTTTCTCGATGGCTTCGGCCATGGGGTCTTCCCAATCTTCATGCTTGCACGCGGCCTGCCACATCGCCTCGAAGAGGAATGCGAGCGATCTTTCGGCTCGCAACGGATTCCCATTCCCCTTTTTGGAAGCATCGCAATCGCCCTGCCCCGTGGTTTCCGGAATCGACAAGGCGAATTTCATGGAGACGTCCAGAGACTCGTCGTTTTCCATGGCCGGCGGCGCCGGCCGGTTCAGAGGCGCAACGGCAATCTTGCCCGCCGGCGGTGTTTGTTTCCGCGAATCCGCTTCCGCGCGGAGATGCTCCAGCACTATCCGGTGGAGGTCACGCGTCCAGGAAACGCCGGAATCGAGACAGAAGTCCAGGTCCGGCGCGTAGAGGTTGCGGTAATACGGCATGGACGCCTTCAACAGGGCGCTGAGCAGCGCTTCGGTTTTCCGGTGTATCTGGAGCAGCCGCAAGGAGGGCAGCAAATCCCCGAACATCACGGCGGCATTGATCACCTCGGGCAGATCGGTGAAGCGCAGATCGACCTGGGAAGCGAGGAAAAGCCGGTAGAATTCCAGGGATGCGAGGCCGGGCATGCGCGACAGAGACGCCGCGAGCAGACGGATCTCCACCGATTTCGCTATCCGCTCGAGCATGTGGGTCCCGTTATCTGAAAGGGATTCGCCGTCGCCGTCGCCGTCGCCGCCGCTTTCGCGCTCTTTTTGTTTCGCGTCTTCCATTCTGCCGACTTGAGAGAAGATGATTCCGAATTCGGAAACTTTTTCAGCTTCGACGAAGGCGCTCATTCCGACCGCCGCCGCCGCCGCCGCCGCCCGCGGGAAAGAGGAATAGCATGGCGCCAGCTGGGGTTTCGTCGCCGGGGTGTACGCACGTCCCGAATGCCGGCCGAACGCCTCGGCCATGCTGCGCTGCGCTTCCTTGATCCGGTTGAACAACAGACGGCGCGCAGTCGTGCGAACGACAAAGTCCGCGTTCGGACGGAACGCGTCCTCGGCGCGTATGCCCGCCCAATCCGAACGCCTGCGCGTTTCCCATGTGGAGCGGTGTTCCAAGGAGTCTTTTTCTCGTTGCATCAGTCCCTCCGGCTTCAGAGCAGATCGCCCGCGATCGCGACGTCTTCCTCGCTGCAGACCGCCTCGGCGCCGAACACTTCGTGGTACAGCGCCGGGAAAAGCTTGCGGTCCTCCGAGGACGCGTTTCCGAGAATGCTGTGCTCGAGCACGTCCTGCAGCAGATAAGAAGGCAGCAGCGCCTGCAGGCGCAACGCGCCCAGATATCCGTGTATGGTTGGCGGCGCCAGCGATTGGAAGCGGCCGTCCGCTCTCGCCGCCCGGATTTTCTCTCCGAGCAGGACGAGGCTCATGAGGTTCTTTTCGTCGGCGCCCAGACCTTCCCTGGACGCAAGATTGCGAAGTATGATCTCCTCGGTCTCCGCCGGAAGGTAGTCCAGCGTGATATTGATGCTGAACCTCCTGCGCAAGGCGTCATCGAAAACACATAGTGAATGAACCGCGTCATCCGCCGCCTGATAATTGTTGTCCGTCAGGAACGATATTCCCTCGCTCGGGATCCTGCGCCCGTCCGCCGTCAGGATGTCGCCACGGCTGATTATGTTGAGAAGAGCGCCCTGTACGCCGTTTTGGCATCTGCCGAGTTCACGGCACCATATGACGGCATAGTGCGTATCCTTGATGGACCGGGCTTCCGCTATCGACCTGAAAATGATGCTGTCTTCATAGAAGGTGTTGCCGTCCTGCAGCGCCCTGATCCTGTACAGTTCGCTCGGCGTATCGAACTGTGTCATCTCGACGGGAAAGGTTTTCAGCGGTTTCTCGGGGAAGCCGAGTTCCCGGCAAACCGGAATGAAATTGTCCGGCACGAGCGACAGGGCTTCGATAAGCGCGGTCTTGCCGCTGCCGGTGGGACCGGACAGGTTGACGTTCTCTTTCGAAACAATGGCGGCCACGAGCAGTTCCAGCTTCCGCTTCTGAATGTAGAGATCGTTGTTGCCGGCCGCGCCGGTAAGCTCGATGATCGAGCGGGATCCGGCCTTGCGGTACGACCGTGGATCGTCGACTCTGAAAGCGATGTTCTTCATCGCCACCTCCTCGCTTGTTATGATGGTAAAATGGAAAGACGGTTTCCGTCGCGCACGACGCGCACCGACCGGTGCAGCGAAGCCGACGGCATGAATTCCAGATACGCTTCGGCCGCATGGCTGCGCGCCTGCTCCAGCAGCATGCGGGCGCCGAAGGACATGATTTTCCTGTCGGACCGGCTCACTATCAGATCCACAGCGGAATTGTCGACCGCCACATCCGGAACCGCATGGCCGGTGTTGCCGGCGGCGGCTTTCAGGGCGGCGGCGAGCGCCGCGGCGACGATTCCGCGCAGCGCTTCCCCGTCAAGAGGTTTGAATAATATCGGAGTTCCGACCCTTGACAGGAATGCCGGGCTGAACAGCGAGAGCGCCTCGCGGATGACCCGCTCCTCCGCTTCCGCATCCGGATCGGGCGAAGCCCGGTACCCGAAACCGTTGTGCGCGGCTTCATCCCGGCGCCCCGGAAGATTGATCGTAAAAGCCAGTATAATATTGCAAGTGTTGAAATTGCCGCCCGCCGACGACTGTCCGAGTCCCGTCTCCATGCACTGGAGAAACAGATCGGCTATAGCGGCGCGCACGGTCGGCGGCGCGTGGTCGAGGTCCGCGATCTCCATGACTACACCGCCTTTGCGCGCGGCTATCTCGAGCCGGCCCGGCTGATGGCTCATCACGATGCCTCGCCCGGAGCCGAGCAACTGGGCACTGAAAGTGTAGTAATCGGGAATACCGGCGCAGTCGACCGTCATGTGCTCGAAGCCCAGCGCTTCGGCGATGAATTTGGCGGACTCGGATTTGCCCGTCGCGGGCGAACCCTCGAGGAGAACGCGCAGAGGCTGCTCCGGAGGACGGCACAGGGCTTCGTTGCGCAACCTCTGCACGAGGCCGCGGACGGCGCAGCTCTGTCCGAGAATCCGGGTTTTCAGCCTGTTCTCGAAGTCCTTGTCGCAAAACACCTCGACGAGCTTGCGCTGCGCCGAGTCGGATCTGCGGGGAATCACGATGCCGGTGGATCCGGTGAAAGTCTCCCTGCTGTCTCTCATCTTCAGGACGAATTCATCCAATGAGCGGACATTCGTCCTGCCGGATTTCTGCAGCATGACCTCGCGCCGCACCGCCGCCAGCAGGAGGCGCTCGCGGACATCTTCTTGTTGAGGAGCAAGGCATGCGCCGATCCGTGAACGGACTTCTCGCTTTTCGGCGGCTGAGAGCCCGCCGAGATCCCGGGCGACCGTGTCGATGGCGAAGTCCAGAAGATTGCCAAATTCCAATTTGTAGTCGGCGCGAAGGATCAGGGGCTCGAGCGGATCGGAAACCTGCCCCTGGCCGCCGTTCAGGGCGTGTTGCAACTCGCCTTCGCTACCGGTGATGATCAGACCGTTTTTCATCTTCCTGGTCGACGCCCAAAGAGTCCGGAGATGACTGCCCATGTCGTAGTTTTCCGAATCGCGGACAAACAACGATTCCATCGGAGCCGCAACTCCTCCCGGAGCCTTCGAGAGCAAGTCGGGCAATTGCCGCACCGGCACGAGGCCCTTTTCAACCACGCCGAGCGTCAAACCGATCTCCGCGCAGAGAGAAGCGACGCAGGACAGGAGGTACCTCTCGCGCAGAGGATTCGGCGCTATCAGAGCGACAGGTATCGCCGCCGACTGGCACTCGAGGATTCGCTCGGCAAGCGGAAGGACCGACTCCGGTATTACACACCCGTTCAATGGAAGGACGGGAGCGAGAACATCGCTGACCGAGTCGTACCGCGCGCGGATGGACCGGTCGTCCAAGATTTCAGGAAGCCCTTCTTTCAGCAAGGCGCCAAGCCGTTTGAGACGCTCGATCTCGTCCCGTATATGCGCAAGTCTGGGCAGAGTGAGCGGAACTGTCGATATGCCGAAACCGACGCCCAGGCACTTGGCCCCGCCGTCCGTTTCGAAAATCAGACGATACTTGCCGCCCAAACTCTCCAGTTCCGAGAGCCGCTCGAAGAGGAAATCAGCCCGAACACTGAGGCCTCCTTCAACGCGGACGAGAATAAAACGCAAATCCAGGGAGTCGTTGCTCACAACACCGGAAACCGATGATATGCTCCGCCCGGAGCCCTGAAAAGACAAACCATCGGCGCCCTTTTCGATTTTCATCTCAAGTGTATCGCCGATTAACGAACAAACCTGCTCTACAACCGCGAGTTCGGGGTTGCGATTCTGCAAATCGTTGCTGATTTTCACTTGTCCTCCTCGGATAATAATTTTTCCTCGTTCAAGATAAGGTCAAACTCGAGACTTGCTTCTTTTCAAGCTCGATTATGCGGAGGAAAACGCTGTTTATAGCGCAATTTCAAAGAATGGAGCAGAAAATACAGCAACGGGGAGAATATTCGAGCAAATGAGTGCGCAACGAATTTCTCCCCATACCGGAAGCGGATTCATCCCCGATTATACGACAATGTATTAACTTTACAGCCGTTGCAGCCCTTTCCGGATGCGGCGCATAGATGAGAAGGACAAATAAATCCCTCACGAAGCGAAAACAAACCTTGTTATACGTTTGTTTTTAGACCACTACGAGTATTGAGCAATTAAATCCCCCAATTTGAGGAATAACATATTGCGATTGTTCAAGCATCTTCATATGTTGAGCTTGAACGGCGCACATCGAGGAGGACTGGCTATGGTTGAAGCTGTCAAGTGTACATTGTCGAAGGATGAACTGGTTTTTTCAATCGTTGAGTTGCCTCTGGAGGAAAATGACAGCCCAAACGCCAAAGAGGCGCTCCACACGATACGGCTGAGCGGCGGCGATGCCACATACTGCGTCTGTATACCCCCGGCTGAAACGCTGAAAGGAAGGTTCGACTTTTTCGCCTTCACAGCGGCCCGAAGCAAGCATTCGATCTGGAACAATTTCCACCTTCGCTTCCTGCACCTCCGGGATTCCAACCACGCTCAGTACGACGATCCGAATCGCGTACCCGCAACGCTGAGGAACGCCATACGGACGCAGCTCGAGCATGCGGCGGAGTTCCCGAATCCGATCATGATAGTGATGGTCGTGAAAGCATGGAACTTCAGGTGGTTAAAAGCGCAGGCAGCCGCCGGCGCGCCTCCGGGAGGAGATCATACGGCCAACGGAAGCACTTCCCCGGAGGACGGCGATGCGGAACGCCCGGATTTTCCCTCGAAGCACCCGAATTCTTACACTCAAGGCCTGCTTGAAAACGGCGCCACTCCATCGTTCACGGCGGATTACGGATTTGTCGGAACAAGCCATCCGTACAGAAGCCCATTTTCCCGTTACTCAGAATGGGGGTCTTTTTATGTAGAGAACAAGGCGCGGAGTGCAAACCAGAACGCGTTCCATACAGGAACCTGCGATTACTGTTCCCTGTTGCGCGGTGAGTCAAATCCCGACGGAGAGCGGCTCCTGTTGCGCTACGAGAATGAAGAGTATCTGTTGATTTGGAAGGAAAATCCGATAGTCAGACGTCAACTGACTGTTGTTTCGGCCCGGATGAAACAGACCGACAAGGCGTCGGCGCCGCATCGGCTCGATTTGAACGCCGTCGACATCCGGCTGATAGGCCGGCTGGTCAAATCCGGTTTGAACGGACTGGAGATGGAAAAAATCGGCGGATTTCCCGAGTTGATTTTCGACGAAGAGATGCTCACGGCCCGCCTCGCGGTATACCTGAACCCGCTGCCCGGATCCGGGCGTTCGATAGAACATCTGAAGTGGAACTGTGTGATGCAGAAGCATATCCCGCTGCCTGTCTGGACAAGCTCGCCATGGGAAATCGCATGCGATACCGAACAGAACACCGATCTATGCCGCATTTCCGGGGCGCCGTTCTACGCGTTGACGCTGGTGAATCCAAGAGACGAGAAACTCGCCGATACTCTTTTCAAAATTCACGAACGGCTGAACCGGCTCAGGAAGCCGTATAATCTCATCGCATACACGGCCGAGAATCCGGATGAAGCGGTAGATCCGGAAGGTCCGCGGCCCTGCTTCGTGCTGATACCCCGCAACGATGAGACGGCGCCGGAGATCGGGCAGCGGATCGGAGGTCTCGAGCTGTTGTCGGGAGTGCTGCTCCCCGACAGCGCGCATCTCGGAGCTATCGACACCGTGGCCCGGGACAGCGCTTTCCGGCGCGCCACCTTGCGCGTGGAAGACGCTCTGCCGCTCGAACGCGACCTGCGCATGACACTCGGGCTTCCGAGAGCCGGCCTGGCGGTGTATCCCGCGACCGCCGAAAACGGATTCATACCGCATGTCGACGAAAACCGCGCCATTCAGAATGCCGCGGCGGCGCAAGATCTCTGGAAAAAGGACCTGCTTCGTCTTCAAACAGGCTGCAATGAACAACCGGATAACAATGCGGGCGATAAGCTCATCGACAACGATGTGCTGGTCAGGATCACCAAGTGCAGCATATCGCAGGCGGACCGGCGTTTTCTTCGCAGAAAGCGCGAAGGCAAGCCCGATCCCGAGATCATACTCGGCCATGAAGGAGGCGGCTATGTGGTAGATCCTGGGAAACGGCATGAACTGCACCCGGGACAAAAGGTGGTGCTGATCCCGCATCGGCCTTGCAACGAGTGCCGCTTCTGCAGATCTTCAGCCGGCAATCTTTGTGAACACATGCTGCACATGGGGATGGAGTTCGACGGCGGTTTCGCGCGCATGCTCGCCCTTCCGCCCTCGCAGACGGTCCCCGTCGACGACGACTTTCCCGACGACGGCCTTCCTCTGGTGGAACCCCTGGCTTGCGTCCTGCACACGCTGATCCGCGTCAAGGACAGGATAAGCCCAAGGGGAAATCATGCAATACCCGCAGGTGTCACCGAGCACCCTGTCACGGTATTCGGCGCCGGCTCCATGGGCTGCCTGTACGCGATAGCGCTGCGCAGGTTCTGGCCGGGCATGCCGGTGCTCATGATAGATCCCAGCGAATGGCGGCGCGAATACGCGCAGATGATGGGAATAGCTTCCCGGGCGGAAGCGGCCATGCCCGAAAACACGAGAAGCCGCATAAGCATAGTCGCCGCCAACACTCTGGATGCATACAGACAGTCCATAAACACCATTGCAAACGGCGGAACCGTGGTGGCTTGCTCGGGCATAGATGTCGACGATCTCTACGGCCCGGATCAGCGCAGCAATATCGAAGCCATGGAACTGCATAATATTCACCGTACTGAGGAAGTGCGAACGAGGATGCTTTCCACAAGTCCGAGCCATACCATCATCGGCAGCAGCGGGTACAATATCCACGACGTCACGCGGTCCGCCTGCGAACTGCAGCGGCACTACAGGGAACATTACGAGAAGACACAGAACGTCCGCATATGCGGCCTCGATTCCTCCGTCGTGCATCTGCGAGGCCGGGACGAACCGATGCTCCTGAACGATCATAGGAAAGCGGTGGAAACCTTTCTGAATCCTGATGGAATGCATGATCCCGACGACGGCGGACTGGTGACCAGATCGCATAAAGTACTGATCACAATCCCATAAAGGAGGCGGTTATGGCGCCCGAAACATCCGAACAGCATGACAGGATCAAAGCAGCTGGACTTTACTGCCAGGGCATGTCGATCCACGACATTTCCACGATCATGAGCGGCCTCGACGAGGAAAGGGTGAGGGAAATGCTGGAGACGGCCCTGCACGACGGGATTTTCCGGTACGACCCCGTTCTGACCGTCAAAAACATGGACGAGGAAAACCGGGAATTCCTGTATAATCACACCCTCATAAACGCGCTGTCCGACGCCCTCTCCGACACGCTGAACATCCGCGGAATTCCAATCCATATCACTCATTCCCCGCCGGAGATGTTCCAGCACTACACGCTGGATCCGCTCGAGGACAAGGACGAATACCTCAAATACCTGGCCGCGGAAACGCAATCGCTCAAAACGCTCGGACGCAGCGCGGCCCGCATAGTATCGGCGGCTCTCGCGGACGGAGAGAAGCACGTGGTCGGCGTCAACTACGGCGCATCCGTCATGTTCACGGTGGACGCCGTAGCTCCGCCGGCGGGCAGAGTCCCGGACGAAGTCACCGTCGTCAGCCTTTTCGGAGACCTGCGCTTCCACCCGACGCAGACGGAAAACGAAATGATAAACAAGGAAAGGGCTATCGTCTGCAACGAGCTGGTCATACAACTGGCCAACAGAATCGGTCCCAGAGCGAAGGCGGAACTGCTCAACATTCCGGTATTCATACCGCACGCGTTCACCGCGGACGACAAATCCTTCCACAACATCCGCCATTTTCTAACCAGCCATGAATCATACGTCCCGATCTTTGGCCGCATGAACGGCGACGCGGAGGCGCGGAGCACCGATGCGCCCTTATCCGGGGAAACGCGGCATACGGACTCGCTGATATCCAAAATGGACACCCTCATCACCGGTTTCGGTTCGGTGGACAATTACACGGTCCTCCAGATGTTCCTGTCCACATGGCTGACTGCTGAAGAATTCAAAACCCTGATATCCTATGCGAAGGAGGGACGGATCGTAGGCGATCTGGGCGGCCATTTCATAACCAGGCCGAACGATGTAGATTCCGACGGCGAGCTCGGCAAGTTCCTGCAAAGCATCAACAAACGCCTGATCGCCACCAGACCGAGCGATTTCACGGCCGTCGCCAGATTCCATGCCGAGAAACCGCATACGGGCGCGGGCGTGGTGGGAATCGCCGCGGGCGCCCGCAAGGCGAAGATTCTGCACGCACTGCTGTCGCAAACCAAGAGGCCCATCTCCCGATTGTTCATAGATTCACACTGCGCCCTCGCGCTGTTGAATCTTCTGGGAGCGGAGCGCCTCGACAATCTTGTACAGGCGCATGGCGCCGCCATTCTCGGCCGGATCGACAAGTGGTCGAAGGGATCCAGAAGTCTCATACCCATCCGAGCGTGAAGCGTGACAGCCCGGTCGTCGAAAGCGCCGTCCGATCGCGCCCGGAAGCAGGCTGTCGGGCGAAGCAGTGTGCAGTCGGCCGGCATTTTCGTATTTTCCGGACACACGAATCAAACAACCGACTATCGCACATCATGTTCGACATCACCTTTCACGGAGCGGCGCAATCAGTCACCGGCTCCTGTCACCTTCTTAATGTTGACGGATCGCGGATTTTACTGGACTGCGGGCTTTTTCAGGGCAAGCGGGAAGAATCGCGCGAACTCAACAGCGGTTTTCCCTTCGATCCGGCCGAAATAGACGCCGTTGTGCTCTCGCATGCGCATATCGACCACAGCGGCAAAATCCCTATGCTGGTCCGCAACGGCTTCAAGGGAACGGTTGTCTCTACGCACGCCACGCGTGATCTCGCGAACATAATGCTGCTGGACAGCGCGCATATCCAAGAAAAGGACGTCGAATTCGTCAATAAAAAGCACGCTAAAAAAGGACTGCCGCCCGTCGAAGCGATTTACGGTCCCGAAGACGTGCTCGAGGCGATGGAAGCCTTCGTCACCATCGGATACAAGCGCCGCGTATTCCTGACCAAGGCGGTCGATGTCACCTTTTACGACGCCGGACACATACTCGGCTCGTCGCAGGTCGTGTTGGACATCAAGCTCAACGGATCCTCGGCCCGGTTGTGTTTCACCGGCGATCTCGGCCGTCCGAACCGCCCGATCCTGCGCGACCCGGACAAAGTTGGGGACGTGGACGTGCTTATCAGCGAGAGCACGTACGGCGGGCGGTATCACCCGGACGATGCGACCGCGTTGGACCGGCTCGAGGACGTGCTGAAGCGCACCGTGGCTCGCGGCGGCAAAGTTATCGTGCCGGCGTTTTCGGTCGGCCGCACGCAGGAACTCGTATACGACCTGCATCAACTGCAGCGGCAGGAGCGGCTGCCCGACATACCGGTTTACGTCGACAGCCCGCTCAGCACCAACGCGACGGAAATATTCCGCATACATCCCGAGTGCATGGATCCGGACGTGCGGAACGACCTCCTCACCCGCAAGGATCCGTTCGGTTTCGACAGGCTGCATTATACCACGTCGGTCAGCGAATCGATGGAACTCAACGATGCAAAGGAACCGATGGTGATCATCTCGGCCTCGGGCATGTGCGAAGCCGGACGCATACTGCACCACCTCGCCAATTCGATCGAGAATCCGCGCAATACCGTTCTCATAACCGGATACAACGCGGAACACACGCTCGGACGGCGGCTCGTGGAGAAACACGAGAAAGTGAACATCTTCGGGGATGAATACCAGGTAAAAGCGGAGATACAGGTGATCAACAGCCTCAGCGCACATGCGGACCGCGCCGAAATCCTGGCGCATCACGCCCAATTCGACGGCAAGAGACTGAAGAACACTTTTCTGGTGCACGGCGACCCCGATCAATTGGAGAAGCTGCGCGTCGGAATGAGCGAGGAACTGGGCTTGTCCGAAGTCCTTGTTCCGGAACCCGGCCGGACTTTCACGATATAAAAATGGCAGGAATCGCCTGGAGGACTCCTGCCACGCTGATTGAGGAGGGTGTTGTTTGAGGGGGGTTGATTTTCTCCCTTTCCTGAAGCCGACATTGATCTACGTCGAGAACGGACGCAGGTTGCGATTCCCCGCAGGTCAGAAATTAATGACCTGCCAGAACGTCGCCGCGGGGAGCGCAATGCGCACGGATTGTTGTTGGATCTGTGGATGAAGGTTCAGTCCCGACAACCGCGAATGGCTCCCATCGGCGCGACATACGACGTAGTGATAGTCGGCGGCGGTCACGCCGGCATCGAGGCGGCATCGGCTTGCGCCCGCATGGGATGCAGATGCGTTCTGGTCACCATGGAAGCTGCGGCCATCGGCCGTTTGTCCTGCAATCCGGCGATAGGTGGAACGGCGAAAGGACATCTAGTGCGAGAAGTGGACGCGCTCGGAGGGGAGATCGGGAAACTGGCGGACGCCTCGGCCATACAATTCAAAATGCTGAACCGGTCCAAGGGCCCCGCAGTCTGGTCGCCCCGCTCGCAGAACGACCGCGAGCAGTACTCGGCTCTCGCGGAGCGACTTCTAAAGTCCATGCCGGGCCTGGCCATCATGGAGGGAATCGTCCGCGATCTGCGCATCGAGAACCGCAAGGTTCGCGGAGCGCTCCTGGAAGACGGGCGGGAGCTGTCCTGCGAAGCCGTCATTCTCTGCACGGGCACCTTCCTCGACGCGGCCATGTACACCGGTCTCGAGCGCACGGCCGGAGGCCGTTACGGCGAAGCTTCGGCGGCCGGCCTGACCAGCACCTTCCGCGCGCACGGCTTCGCGACCGGACGGCTCAAAACCGGAACTCCGCCGCGGATATCGGCCGGCAGCGTGGATTTCGACGAGACGCTTCCCGCGCCCGGCGACGAGGAACCGCAGCCCTTCTCCTTCCAATCCCCGGCTCCCGACATCGAGCAATTGCCGTGCTGGGTGACCCACACGAACTCCGAAACTCATGCGGCGATGCGCGAGGGTTTCGATCGGAGCCCGATGTTCACCGGCCGGATAACCGGAGTCGGCCCGCGCTATTGTCCGAGTATAGAGGACAAGATAGTCCGCTTCGCGCATAAATCGAGCCATCACCTGTTTCTCGAACCCGAAGGAAGAGACGCAGATGTCTTGTACGTCAACGGTTTCGCGACAAGCCTGCCTGCCGACGTGCAACTGAAAGCCCTGCGCACCGTCCCAGGATTGCGGCGGGTGGAAATTGCGCGCCCGGGTTACGCCGTGGAATACGATTACGTGCCGCCGCATCAACTGAAGTTGACGCTGGAAAGCAAGCGCATCGGCGGATTGTACCTGGCCGGACAGATCAACGGCACTTCGGGATATGAAGAAGCGGCGGCTCAGGGAATCGTCGCGGGCATCAACGCCGCGTTGAAATTGCGAGGCGAGCCGCCGTTCATCCTCCGCCGCTCGGAGGCGTACATTGGAGTGCTCATCGACGATCTGGCGCACAAGGGCGTGGACGAACCGTACAGGATGTTCACGTCGAGAGCCGAATACCGCCTGCTGCTCAGGCAGGACAATGCCGACCGCCGGCTGCTGCCTTACGGACACCGTTTCGGACTGGTGCCCGATGATTTGTTCACACGCCTGCTCGAACGCGAGAGCGTGATTTCCTCGCTCCTGAAAAGAATCGACAGGGAAACCTTGTCCCCGGCCGCGGCGAATCCGCTGCTGCGGGCGGCGGGCGAGACGCAATTGACTCAGAACGAATTCATAGGCAAAATACTGCGACGCGACGGCGTGTCGGCGGCGAATCTGTTCAAGCTGGAATGCTTTGAAAACGACGACGAATACAGGCGTGCCGCCGATGATCCCCTGATCGCGCGGCAGGTGGAGATAGAGGCCAAATATGCCGGATACATCAGCCGGCAACGTGACGACGTAAGAAAATTCGAGGAAGCCGAGAACATGCTCATACCGGAAGGCCTCGATTATGGCCGCATACATTCAGTATCGACGGAAGGCCGGATGAAACTCGAGCGTTTCCGTCCATCATCCATCGGCGAGGCGGCGCGCATACCGGGAGTCACCAGTTCCGACGTCTCCATCCTCATGGTATATCTCAAGCGCTGAAACCGGAGCGGATTTTTCCTATATTCCACATGTGAAACCGGCGCCCACCAATGTCCACACCCCTCGTAGCGATAGTAGGAAGACCTAACGTAGGAAAGTCCACGCTTTTCAACCGCATCATAGGCACACGGCGGGCAATCGTTCACGACGTGGCGGGCGTCACCCGCGACAGGCATTATGCGGAAACAGAGTGGGCCGGCCGCGGCTTCATTCTCATAGACACCGGCGGCTACGTGCCGGACTCGGCGGATGTTTTCGAGAAGGCCATTCGCGAACAGGTGGCCGTCTCCGTCGAGGAGGCCGCCGTGGTGCTTTTCCTGGTGGACGGGCAGGAAGGACTGCACCCGATGGATCACGAGCTTGCGCAAATGCTCCGGCGCAGCAAAAGAACGGTGCTTCTCGCGGTCAACAAGGTGGACGGGGAAAGACAGGAACTCGAAACCGGACAATTCTACGCGCTCGGACTCGGAGAGCCGATTCCGGTATCGGCGATTTCGGGCAGAAGCAGCGGCGATCTCCTCGACCTTGTGGTCAAGGGTTTCCCGGAGGCGGCCAAAAACGATGACGAGGCCGGCAGCATGAGGCTGGCCGTCATCGGGCGTCCCAACGTCGGCAAATCCTCGCTCGTGAACGCTCTTATCGGCACGGAGCGGTCCATCGTCACTGACGTGCCCGGCACCACGCGCGACTCGCTCGACACTCCTATGCGTTACAAAGGGAGAAATATCGTCATCGTCGACACGGCCGGTTTGCGCCGCAGAAGCAAGGTGAAGGAAAACATCGAGTTCTTTTCCACGATAAGAACCCTGAAGAGCGTAGAGCAATGCGACGTCGCGCTCTGCCTCATCGACGCGTCCGGCGGTTTGACACATCAGGACATAGACATCGTGTCCGGCGCCCTCGAGCACAAGAAAGGCGCCGTCATAGCGGTCAATAAATGGGATTTGATAGAAAAGGATTCGAACACGGCGATACGCGTCGAACGCGATATCCGGGAAAGAATCAAAACTTATGATTTCGTGCCGGTCATCACGATATCGGCGACAAACAAACAGCGGGTCCGCAAAGCTCTCGACATCGCCGTGGATGTTTACGAGGAGCGCAGGAAACGGGTGCCGACATCGGAGCTGAACGACGGCCTGCTGGAAGTGCTGCAGCGCACCCCGCCGCCGGCCACACCGACCGGCCGGGAAGTGAAGATTTCCTACGCGACGCAGGTCAGGGAAGCCCCGCCGGTCTTCGTGCTGTTCGCGAACGAACCGAAACACATACCCGAAAGTTACCGCCGCTTCGTGGAGCGATCCATTCGCGGGCTGTTCGGCTTCACCGGCGCCCCCATCGTGGTGCAATTCAGGAACAAAAGACAATCGGCGTAGAACGAACCTGCGCCTCGCGAGACACATGAGCAGGGAGGCGCTCTTCAACAATATCCGACACCAGGTCATGAACAATTCAAAGCAGAACGAATCCCGTCCGCCCGGACCGCCCTCGATTTTCCGCAACATACCGATGCTTCGATGGCTGCTGTTGGGGCTCCTGGTACTGATAGTGTTGGAAGTGATATTCACGATGGGAAAATCCGGCCAGACAATCCCCTACAGCGCTTTCAAGCAGATGGTCGCCGACAACAAGATCGCCAAGGTCGAGATCGAGACAAACGCGATCACGGCCACGGCAAAGGAATCCCGCGAGGGCCAGGGCGGCGCGCCGACGGTGTACAACGTTGTGCTGCCCGTCAGTGTTCCGGACGACGAGCTGATGAAACTGCTGGAGGAAAGGGGCGTGACGGTGACGGCCCTGCAGGACGACACGGCATTCTGGAACATTTTCTGGTTCATCGCCCCGTTGGCTCTGATGATAGGCCTTTTCTGGTTCTTCATGATGCGGATGCGAGGCCAGGGCGGAGGCGGCGGAATACTCTCGATGGGCAAAATGAACGCCCAGTTGTACAGCAAGGAAAAGGTTAAGACCACTTTTTCGGATGTGGCGGGAGCGAAAGAACAGAAGGAAGCCCTGTTCGAAATCATTCATTTCCTGAAACGGCCGCAGGACTTTAAAAAACTCGGAGGCACCACGCCGAAAGGCGTTCTGCTGGTCGGACCGCCGGGAACCGGCAAAACATTGCTGGCGCGCGCCGTGGCGGGCGAGGCGGACGTGCCGTTTTTCCACGTCTCGGGATCGGCGTTTCTCGAAATGCTGGTCGGCGTGGGCGCGAGCAGGGTTCGCGACCTGTTCACAACGGCAAAGAAAAATACGCCGTGTATAATTTTCGTGGACGAGATAGACTCGATCGGAAGACGCCGCGGCGGCATACAGGGCTTCTACGGCGGCGGCGCGAGCGAGATGGAACAGACGCTCAACCAGCTCCTGTCGGAAATGGACGGCTTCGAGCCGAATGAGGACGTGATCGTGATGGCGGCCACGAATCAGCCGGACGTGCTGGATCCCGCCTTGCTCCGTCCCGGACGCTTCGACCGGCGCATTGTCGTGGATTTGCCGAATCTCCTGGAACGCGAGGAAATTCTGAAAGTGCACGTGCGCAAGGTGCCGCTGGCCGAAAACGTCAACCTCACGGCGGTCGCGCGGTCCACTCCCGGTAATTCGGGCGCCGACCTGAAAAACCTCGTCAACGAGGCCGCTATTCTGGCCACGAAGGCGCGCAAGGACAAGGTGGAAATGTCGGATTTCATGACGGCTCTCGACACCATAATGCTCGGACACGTGAGATCGAGCCTGATTTTAAGTCCGGACGAAAAACGGCGCACGGCGTATCACGAAGCGGGTCACGCGCTCGTGGCGCGCACCGTGCCCGGATCGGATCCGGTCACCAAGGTGACGATTGTGCCGAGGGGCAGAGCGCTCGGGGTCACCATGCAGACACCGTTGGACGAGAGGCACAATTACACGAGGGACTATCTCAAGAACCGGCTCGCCGTTCTTCTGGGGGGCCGGGCCGCGGAACAGATGGTTTTCAGCGACATATCCACCGGCGCCGAAAACGATCTGATGCATTGCACGACACTGGCAAGAAACATGGTGGCGCGCTACGGCATGAGCGACGCCGTGGGCAACCTGTCGCTGCTGGATGCGGGCGCCGATTCCTACCTGGGCGACAATCCCTTCGTGCAGCGCAATTTCAGCGAGGATACCCTGCGGCTTGTGGATTCCGAAACGAAGCGCTTCATCGATGAGGCGTATCAGACCGCCCTCGAAATCGTCAGGAACCGCCGCGACAAGCTCGATCGCATCGCGGAAGCCCTGATCGAAAAGGAGTTGCTCGAGTGCCAGGAACTCAACGACCTGCTCGAGCAACCTGAGCAGGCCGGATCTCCGGCCGGGGACTGCATCCAAGCGGAATCGGCCGGATAGCCGCGGGCGGACCGGCGCCTTTCGAGGACGCTTGAGTATCGCGGTCGGCGTTGCAGGCGCGATATTGCGGCGTCGTAGCGGGCGGAAGCCGCATCGCAACGCCATCGGCGCAGCATGATTCAGCGGAACGCGAATAGCTTTCCGCAGTGTGACGGATCAAAAAACGGTGCCGTCGTCTTGCATTCCGGCATACAGCACTTTATGTTCGTAATACGGATGATCTAACAGAACCGTAATCCGGGCTCCACAGTCGGCGGCACGATGTGCATCAACATCGGGCTGAAGACGTAGTATGGGGTTTCCCTCACGATTCAGAAACGAGAGGGTTGTATCCGTCATGGAGAGGTTTTCATTTTCGCGGGGAAAAGGCGGCGAAATTACCGTGGATCGCGCTTACGCGAATCGATCCAACTCTTATATAATCGTTCAAGGTTTGAGGAGGAAACAGGTATGAAGCACAGCTCCAATCGTGCCGGATCCCCTGCCGTTCCGCTGCTCCTGCGGATATTGATTCTCGCGACGGCGCTGATTCTGCCGCTCTCGGGAATCGCCACGGGTCAGGAAAAGCAGGCCGGTACTCCGGATCGGGAACAAATCGAATTTTACCGCGATTACGCGGTAATCGCCACACAGTGTCAATCGTGGCCCGAGGCCTACGCGCTGGCGCAGCGGATCCGCGACCGGGGCGGCATAGTCTCGGTGCTGGTGACTCCCGGGTGTTTTCTGGGATGGGTTCCCGAAGCCGCGCGGAATCCGATTTCGACCATCGAGAACGTCTCGACGATCATCTCGACACCGGTAGCAAGGAAGACGGCCGCCACCGGCCCGGATGCCGAACAGATCGATGCCGCGTTCGATCATTTTCGTCTCGCGAAATCCGGGCTGCTACAGTCGTCCCCGAGTGGAATCGGACCCGGCCGGCCCGATGATCCGCTGGACAATACGGGTGTCGAGGCGCTGCGTAACTTCGCCCGCGTATACGAAAAAACCGGCGACAGCGCGGCCACGGCGCAGGGACAGTCGCCCGAATTATGGCGGCGCAAGACTCAGGACAGCGCCATGTCGCTACTCGGCATCCCGCCCGGCGACATGAACGGCGTCATAAACGTGGACGTATTCATGATGGAAAGCCACGGCTCCTCCAGCGTGTATAACTGGACTTCCGCCGACTACAACACGGTCGTGAACGACTGGTACGCCGCATTCGATTTCTGGACCCTCAACGCGGCGCGTTACGGCCGCGGCCTTTCCTTCAGAGCAAGCTGGTATTCGCCGTTTTCGAACACGGCGATGCGCGTTTCCTACGAACCGATACGGGTTGAAAAGGAAAACGACTGGCGCCTCGTCAAACAGGTGCTCGAGAACCTCGGTTACACCGAACCGTTCGGCGACCTCGCGGCCGCATGGGTCGGCGCCATTTTTTCGCTCGGCGCCTGCATCCCTTGCGACATGGCCATCACCTTCGATCTCATGTCCGACGGCTCGGACAAGGAGTTCATCCGGGCGATGAAATGGAACGATAAGAGGGCAGGCGATCTCGGCGTGCATCAGTCCTACTGCGCCTTCATGAAGCTGCGCCCGGCGGGCTCCACCGACAACAAGCGGGCATACTGCCGGGTCGCCAGCACCGGTTTCACGGGCGGCGTGCTCGATCTGGGCTTTCTCGGATCCTACACGACTAACATATGCATCGGAGCCTGGGTGATGATCGCGACCAACAAGGGTCCCGCCGTGTACGCGCATGAGACGGGGCATGTTTTCGGCGCGCCCGACGAATACAAGGAGAATGCGGGCGACACGGATTGCGCGCAACCGGGATTCCGCTTCCGGGGGATCGGGAATCCCAATTGCGAGGCGACAAACACCAATTCCGTGACGGCCATGATGCGCAACAACAGTACGGGAAACATCAATTACAACCAGTACAGCTCGGCGACGCCGATTCACATCGGCTGGGTCGGAGGCGCCGCCCGCACGATAAGATTCAGGACCAATCCATCCGGCGTGCCCATGACGCTGCCGATCGGGATCACGGGCGGCGAAACGTTCACCGGCACCAAGGACCTGTACATGGCTCTGGGCTACACGATACCGAGCGCCAGCGTGCCAGCGAGTCACACGATCGGCGCCACCACGTATTATTTCGAAGGATGGTATGAAGACGGCGACCGCGTGATCGCCGGAACCACGCGCTCCATCACGATCGGCAGCAGTGTTTCGGAATATGAAGCCAGATACACGTCGTCCGCGGCCGGAATCAATACCGCCAACAATTCCCTCGAAGCGAGGTTCGGCGTCGGCATCCCGACCGGATCACCCTCGCGCCAGTGGGCGCCGGGCATAGTTCTCGTCTGGAACAGCACGCTGACCGAGCCGACCGGCGGATATATCGTGCAATGGGACAACTCCGGAACCTGGGAAGACGTCCCGTCTCTTTATACCGTAGTGAATCTCGCGCCGCGTTTCTGCTACTCCAACGTGGCCAACATCGGCGGGCCGCTGACAGCCGGCAGGACGTACCGGCTGCGGGTCGTGCCGATCAACCGCTTCAGCGTGAGAGGAACCCCGTCCAACGCCGTTTCCATCACCATGCGGCCGTCCACGCCCGCGTCCGGCACTTACGGGTACGACGGCCAGGAAGCGAACAACACTACCGCCACGGCGACCTCATACACAATCGCCGCCGCGACCACTACAACAATCGATGCCGCCGTCACTTTCGCGCAGCCGGCCGAATTCGGCTTCGAGTTCGACGACGACTACTATTCTTTCCAGGCCTCCGACATGGGCATGGAAGAGCTCGACATCACCCTGTCGGTCAAACCGGGCTCGAACTTCGAACCGCTCGTATCATACCGGCCGTCGGGTTCCTCCATCTGGACAGAAGTGCGCCGCACAACGTCGGGACAGTACGTCATCGTCAGGCGCAACAGCGGGACATACACCGTCAAAGTCACCTCGAAACGCTCCTCCGGCGATCTGATCGATTCGGAGAGCGGCGTCGGTCACTGGGGCGAGTACACGATCGAAGCAAGGCGGCGGCTGTCCACCCTCGTGCAGGCGCCGGGACTGTGCTTCGACTGCAGCAGCATACAGAGGATATCTTCCGGCGGCTCGATTTATCCGCTCGATCTCGATCCGGCGAGTTCGAGGATCTTCACCTCCGGGGGACGTCCGATCACATCGCCTGCGCCCGTGAAAGTGGAAGGAGTGCCGGATCCGGGATACGAGTTCGTGAAATGGGAAGGAGCGGTGGAAGGAACGCCGAATCCGATTCCGTTCACGCTCGAACGCGGCAAGAACGCCCCGGGCGAACTGATGTTGATCGCCTATTTCAACAAACTGCCGGAAGGCACTTTCGAGCTGGTATTCGACGTTCCGAAGGCATACGAATCCATACTCGGAGAGTCCAAAAGATACCGGGGCAAATTCGGCGATATCATTGATGTTGCCCTGCCTGACGGGGCCCTCAACGGTTTCGATTTCCTCGGATGGCAGGGTCCGATAGGCGACGATGATGTCGTGGAGCCCGAAGAGTGGCACAGCAGCCCGTCGCTGCGCATACGGCTGACCAGAAACATGTGGATAAGGCCGTTCATACGCCCGAGGCCCTGCACCGGGGAAGGACTGAAACCATTCGTGCATTCACTGTTCATACAGAACGCGAAAGACGAGAGCCTGACGCTCACGTACGGCATGCAGCCGGGCGCGAGCGACAGTCTCGAAGCCGGACAGATCGAACTTCCGCCGCCGCCCGTGCTCGGCGTGATGGATGCGAGATTCATGGCCATTGCCGGCGCGGCGCAGGGAAGCCTGACGGACATCCGCGGAATGAAACCCTCGTTCACCTATGCCGGACGCATGCAGCCCGGTGAAAACGGCGATCCGGTCCTTTTCCGCTGGAACCCGATACCGGCCTCGACGCCCGGAACTTTCATATTCACGGTGGGAGCTCTCAAGGTCGATATGAGGCAGTTGACGGAAGTCCGCATGCAGGTCGGATCAGTCGGGACTTTCCTCATAACCGTAACCGAGGACACCTGCCGCGAACTGCCCCGTGGAAACGTGAACGTGGAAGTGACGGACGTGGATCCCACCGGCTTCCCTTACATACGAGGGCGCATTTGCGTCACGGACAAGGATGGAAACCCAATACTCACGATCAGACCCCCCGATGTTCTTCTCTACGAGCAGCGCGACGAGTCGCAGGGCGGCAACAGACGCGCGCATCTGATTTCGCTTCGTCCGGAGAACGCCTGCTACCGCTTCGAGGGTTTCGTGGAAGACGACAAGCCGCATGACGAGGACAACAAGAACCGCGGTATCCGCGTCGTCGTGGCTTCGAATCTCCCCAGAGGCGAGGGGGATGGCGGGAATAATTTCCCGATTCCGACCACGCCCGCGGTTCCGGACACCCTCAACGGCAACGGAAGGCCTAACACCGCGTATTACAGCGCGCACGAGGCCGGCTGGCAGTTGGTGTCGCTGCCGATCATGGTTAGCGACCCCTCGGTGCTTGCAGTGTACGGCGCGGGGCTTCCGGACGGAAGGGTGTACGGGTTCGATCCCGACAAGGGCTACTTCGCGGCTGGAAACATGACTTTCGGACGGGGTTACTGGGCGCGGTTCTCCGCGGCCGACACGAGGCGTCTCAACGGCCTCGAACGCACGCAATTTGAATACAAGGGACTGCCCGGCATCGGCCAATCTGTTGCGAACGGGTGGAACCTCATCGGCGCCATCACTTACGAAGTGCCGAGAAGCTCCATTGCGGAATCGCCGGCCGGCGCAATAGTGTCACTGTTCGAGTTCGACGCCGGATACAAGACGGCCTCGGTTCTCAAACCCGGCGCCGCTTACTGGATCAAGCTTCTGCCGGACGCGGTGCTGAACGCGGTGCGCGCCTTCCGCGGCAGCTCCGATACGATAACGTTGACAGGCGGGCGCACTCCTTACGACAGGTTGCTCGCGTCACTGCCGCGCCGCTGCGAATTCACGCTCACGGCGGCCGACGGAGCGTCGAGCACGCTATTCACCACGAATGCCGGATTGCCGGGCGACATGAACGAAGCGATCGGCGAAATGCCTCCTCTGCCTCCGTCATCAGCCTTCGACGCCCGCTTCATCGGGAACCGCGTTTACACGGCGGACGATGAAGACCTTCTTGTGCGGACGCAGGGCGTGTTCCCGATCAAGCTGGAAATCAGAGCGGACGCATCCTCCGCCGCGCTGTACCGAATCGAAAGGAGCGACGGATCCCTGCTCGCCGAAATCGACGGCCGGGCGGGCGGGACCGCCGTCGCGAGCGCGCCCGATGAAGGAAACGCCTGCGCGATGCTGAACGTCAGGAAAATCCTCGTCGCCCGCGAAGCGGCGCCCTTGTCGTGCAGTCTCGGACAAATATATCCGAATCCTCTGTCCCGCGATGCGCGGCTCAAAAGCGCTTCGATTTCCTTCCAGGTCGACTCTCCGGCGGATGTCGAGATTTCCGTGTTCGACGCTCTCGGACGTCTCGCCGCTACCGTAACACGCGGCCGCTACGAGGCCGGCGCATACGCGATACAGTGGAACGGCCGCGCCTCGAACGGAGCGCTGCTGCCCGCGGGATGCTACTTCGTGGAATTCCGCGCCGCCGGCGTCAGGCAGGTCAAAAACATTCTGATCGCGAAGTGACAGGAGGGCAAAGCAATGACAACATTTTTCATCACCCCGGCCGCTTCATTCAACCGCAGGCGCCTCGCCTTCACGATCACGATGCTGGCGGCGGTCCTGATTCCGTCCGGCGGCTTCCTGTACGCACAGGCGGGCGCGGCGGGAGTGTACATTCCTCTGGAAGCGAACAATAACCACGGCAATCAGACGTCTCTCCGCATCGGCGTCCACGAACTGGCTAGCAACGGCATCGACGAAGCGCTCGGCGAGCGCGAACTGCCGCCGGCGCCGCCCGTCGAAATCTACGACGCGCGCTTCATTCCGCCCGGAAGCGGCGTCACGCTCGGCGAAGGATCGGTTTTCGATCTGCGTCCCTGGAGAAGCGGCTCGACCTTCAGCGAGAATTTCAGACTCCTTTTCCAGGCGGGAAGAACCTGGCCGAGCATCACGCTGAAACTGCCGGCGTCGCTCCCGTCCGGAGTCAAACAGATCCGTATCGACGGAAAGTCCGTCAAGGCCGGAGACAGCGTCGTCAGTCTCCTGCCGTCCGGCACAATGAACATCATCGTGGACTTCGACCTTTCGCCGCCGACGGTTACAGCGGCGCCGGCGAAGATCGTTTTCACACTAAATCCAGCCGATACCGTGCCGCCGCCCGCGAAGCCGGTCCGCATCACGCCCTCCACGACAGGAGGAACCTGGAACGCCTCGCCGAATCAGGATTGGATCACTCTCGATAAAACCACCGGGGCCGGAGAAGCGGATCTGATAATCGGCATCAACCGCATCACCTTCCCGGAGGGCGTGAACAGCGGCGAGGTCGAAATACGGGCTCTCGGCAACGACGACCCGGTCGTCATCACGGTGGACGTGGACATGCCGTCGCCGGTTCACGAGGCCGGGGCAATTCACGACTTCTCCATAGTCGGCGTCTTTCCCAATCCCGCGGTATCCGGGAACACCGCGCGTGTGGATTTCACTGCGAATCCGCGCGCCGCGGCTTCGCTGGAGGTGATCGACCTGCTCGGACGCGTCCGCGCCCGTTTCTCGGGCGGCATCAATCCCGGGACGGGCACCCGATCGCTGAAAATCGCGCTCATGGAGAACAACGGACAACGTCCGCTGCCTCCCGGCGCATATTATCTCCGACTCTACGCGGGCGGTTCGACTGCCGTCCGCTCTCTGATAATCAGGTAACGCCGCTTTCCGAAGCGGCCGCCGCGCTCCGGTCCCGGATCCATCGAAGAATCCGGGACCGGAGGCCGGCGCAGCAACAAACGACCGGATACCAGGAGATTCCGACATGAAAACAGCCATGACCGTCGTAGCGGGAATACTCGGGATGCTGCTGCTGGCAACGGACGATGCGGAAGCGCATTATCCTTCCGTGAACCGGCACGCCGTATTCAACGGCTCGTCGTATTTCAGTGTCCCCAATTCCCATCAGCTGAACGGAACCCTATCGCAGGGAGGCATGGCATCCATAGACGCCTGGATATACCCGACATCATACGCTAATTATCCGACCATAGTCGGAAACGCCTGGAGCTACGGGTACTGGTTCGGTTTGAGCACGCAGGGCTACCTGCGCTTCTACCCCGGCGCCGGCATCGCGTTCGAGAGCAAAAGCACGGTCCCTCTCAAAAAATGGACGCACGTCGCAGTCGCATTCCACGACAAGGATGATGAAGTCCGGTTTTATATCGACGGGACGCTCGATCGAACCGTGACGGGAGTAAACGTGCAGTTGGGCTCGAGCAACGAAGACCTGCGCATCGGCGCCGACCGCCAGGGAACTTCGCCCTCCTATCATTTCACCGGCCGCATCGATGAAGTCCGCATCTGGTCCGCCGCATTGAATTTCGCCTCGACTGACGGACCTCTGCACCGCATGCCGCAGCAGTACGCGGGCGGCCAGTACGGATCGCGATTGGTCGCGGCATGGCGCCTGAACGGTGACGGCGCGGACTCGGCGGGCGGGCACAACGCCGCAGCTGTCGGCGCCGTTTCCTTCGAAGCGACGCCCGCGCCTCCGCATCCGGAACGCATCTGCGCCGCCCTCATCAACACCGGCGGCAACAGCCACGACTTCTTCAGCATTCCCTCGGCGCCTTCCAACAACTTCGCTTCGAGCTATTCAATAGAGGCATGGGTGCGGCCGAATACCGGCGGCGCGGCCTCGTCTTTTCAGACGATAATCTGCAAGGGCTCGGCGGTCGCGCCGAATTTCTCCTACTGGCTGGGGATCAACAAGCAAAACAACCGCCTCCGTTTCGCGCCGACCGGCGCGTGGGGATCAGCGGTTGAAAGCAGCGATCCCCTGCCGTCGGCGGCTTGGACGCACGTTTGCGCCGTGTACGATTTCGACGGCAAAAAAGGAGAGGTGCGTCTTTATTTGAACGGAACGCTGAAAGGCGGCGCTTCGTTTTCGGGATCGGCGCCTCCGACACAGACCGACCTGCTGATCGGAACCGGCGACCAGCAATATCCGCCGGCGCAGGCATACGCCTATTCCGGCCGCATCGACGAGGTCCGCCTGTGGAGCACGGCCAGGACGTCGGCCGAGATCGCGAATTCATTCAGGCAGGAATTCCACGGCAACATCGCCGGGCTCTCCGGGGCATATCATTTCGACGGCGACATTCTCGATCACTCTCAATACTCCAACCACGGCGTGAACTCGAACAGCGGATCTCTCGGCATGTATTTCACGAGTTCAACCGACCTGCCCGGCGAACCATCACTCGCGGTCAAATCGCCGAACGGGGGCGAAAGCCGGACGATAGGACAGAAAGCCGATATCAGCTGGGCGGCTTCAGGCTTGGGTTCCGTGCTCATAGAAATCTCGCGGGACGGCGGCGCGACCTACACGGAGACGATCGCAACAGGCGCGAACGCCGCAGCGGGAGCGCATTCCTGGACCACGACCGGTCCGGAAACGAAAAGCGCCAGGATACGAATACGCACCGGGACGGCGCCGGAACTGTCGGACGAGTCGGACGCGACGTTTTCGATAGTCTCGCCTCCGCCCATTATTGCGGCATCGCCCGGCGCCGCCGTATTTTCGGCCCCTCAAAACGGAGCGCTGCCCGGAAGCCGCGATATCTCATTGAGCAACACCGGACCCGGCACGTTATCCTGGAACGCGTCCTGGGCGGCCGCCTGGCTGGACGCGTCGCCCGCGGCAGGAACCGGGAATTCGGCCGGCATGGCCGTCTCCGTAACTACAACCGCATTGGCGGCAGGAGTGTATCGCGACACCATTCTTCTCACCGGGAACGCCGGAAACATGCCTTTTTCCATCCCTGTCGAGTACACGGTGACCGCGACGCCCCGTTTCGAAGCGCTGCCGCCTTCCCTGCAATTCGCCACCCAACCGGGCATCACCCCGCCGCAGAAGAACGCGCATATACTGAACGTAGGATCGGGCAAACTTTCCTGGACGGCGGCGGCGACGTCGCCATGGATATCACTGTCGCCGAACGCCGGGAGCGGGGGCGACTCCATCGCGGTCACCATCAATCCGACCGGACTCGCGGTCGGCTCGCATCAGGGCGGCATTCAATTGAGCGGCAACGCGGACAATTCGCCGTTCCTGATACCGGTCGAATTGATTATCTCCACTTCCTCATATTATCCGGTATCCGGACGCGTCGAGACCGGCGCCCGGGGAATAGGCGGAGTGCGCGTAGCCGTCAGCGGCGATTCGACTTTCGACGTGTTCACGAACCGGGACGGAAATTTTTCGATCCCGGCTCTCAGAGCGGGCGCTTACACCGTCGCGGCGCACAGCCCTTATTATTCCTTCGCGCCGGCTCAATACTTCATCCCGGCGCTCACTGGACCGCGGGATGATCTCGTCTTTTCCGCGAAGGCCCGCCCGGGAGAAGCCATGCTCGGTTACAGGCAGGGGTGGAATCTCATCTCCCTGCCGATAGAACCGGCAAATCCGGGAATAGCGAGCCTCCTGCCTGATGCGGATCCGCCGCGGGCCTGGCGGTATGCTCCCGACACCGGCTATGTGGAAACGACTGTGCTGGAATTCGGCGCGGCTTATTGGGTAAAATTTAGAAAATCGGACAGCATTCGGATAACGGGCACTCTGCGCGGCGACCTGCTCCTCTCCCTGACGGGATCCGGCGGCGGTTGGAATATGGTAGGCGCCGCGTCGGGGACGGTGCGAATAGCGGAAATTCCGCAGGCACCACCGGGATCGGTTGTGCATGTGTTCCAGTTTATTCCCGGACAGGGTTACAGGATACCTGCGGACGACCTGATCTCTCCGGGCAAAGGATACTTCATCAAGGTCCGGAACAGCGCGACTCTTTATCTTCAAGCCGGCGAATCGCCCTGAGAGGCGGCGGAAGAAGGATCGGCGTCGGCCTGCCGGATGGAAAGCGCCGTGCGTTTCAACGCGCGGGCTTGGCGTCAGCGGGAACGACGGCTCGCATTGTGGACGGCGGACTTTTGCGATGACTGCCGCGAGTCCATGTTTCCCCTATCGCCGTAAGGGCGACGGTGAGGTTCTTGTTCTTCATCGCCGCCGTGAAACGGCGTATGGGTTCATAGCGGGCTTCGTCGCTTTGTATGAAAGTGCCCCAATGAATGGGCAGCACCGCCTCCGCGCCCAGTTGTCCGGCCATGTCGACTGCCTGCTCGGGATTGCAATGGTTGCGTATCCAGGGATCATAGGCGCCGATGGGCATGATCGCCAGTTCCACGTTTGAAACCCGCCGCCCGACGTCCTTGTAGAAGTCGTGATGCGCGGTATCGCCGCCGAACACTATGGATCGGCCGTTCTTCGTGATCCTGTAAGCGTTGAAACTGCGTCCGTTGTTATATCCTCTCGACCGGTCCTTTTCCCATGGCCATCTCCAGCCGAAATGCTTCACACGGAGCGCTTCGATTTCCATTTCGCCGACATGCGTTTTGCCCCACCAGTCCAGTTCGCTGACCCGCCGGAACGGAAGGCCGTCAAGCACATCGGCGGTGTTGGCGGCTGTTAGTACCGGCGTGTCGGGATCGAACTTCTCGAGACTCGCAAGATCCATATGGTCCATATGAGCGTGTGAAAGCAGAATCAGATCCGGTTTCGGTACTTTGTCAACAGGGATGGCGGGATAAACGAGACGTTTTGGCCCGATGGTCATGCCCGCCACTCTGACTCCCACTCTTGTGGAAAACACCGGATCTGTGATGATCCAGCTCCCGTAGAAATTGATCAACACTGTCGCATGGCCGAGCCATGCGGCCGTCAGCTCGTCATCTCGCCAGGTGGAAGGATCCGGCACGAATTGCGGATTCGAAGTATCATGATTCGAAAAGAGCAGATCCCAGCGCGAGCGTTTTCTGCCGGGTTCGCCGGCCAGAATCGCCGAAGGGGTCAGCACTCCCACGCCGAGCAAGGCGAGGAATCTCCTGCGGTTGGTTGTATTGCCGTATGTGATGGACATCTGTATCTCTGCAACGCTTTATCGTTTGAAGGATATATTTTAAACAACATGCAGCACAAGACAAAGGGTTCCCTGGGAGGCGTTAGACGTGGGACGTGGGACGGTGTAAAACGCGCGACGGATATGAGACAATAGAGCCGGATATACCTTTCCCCTGTCCCGTTCCCCTTTTCCCGATAACCGTTCCCCACCTGCGCTCCGCTTCCACCTGCGTTCCACGTTGTGGAACTACGGTGGACAGGTCGCGGAGCTTCGGTGGGCAGGCCCGTGTCCCGTTAACCGTTTTCCTCATAAAAGCACAAAGCCCCGCCGGAGTGGCGGGGCTTTGCGTGTCTGACAAGCGGATTCTAATAATCCATTCCGCCCGGGGGCATGGCCGGCATGGGCGGTTTCTCTTCCTTTTTCTCGACAATCGTACACTCGGTGGTAACGAGCAGTCCGGAGACGCTGGCGGCGTTCTCGAGCGCGATGCGCGAAACCTTGGTCGGGTCTATGACGCCTGCTGCCGTCATGTTCTCGTAAACTTCAGTCGCGGCGTTGAAACCGAAATCGTCCTTACCGTCCTTGACCTTCTGGACCACCACGGATCCTTCAAGGCCGGCGTTATTGACGATCCAGCGGATCGGCTCCTCGAGGGATTTGCGCACTATGTCGACGCCCACCTGCTGGTCGTGATTCTCAACCTTGACGCCGTCGAGTTTCTTCATGGCGCGCAGATATGCGACGCCGCCGCCCGGAACTATGCCTTCTTCCACCGCGGCGCGGGTGGCGTGGAGTGCGTCCTCGACGCGCGCCTTCTTTTCCTTCATTTCGACTTCGGTGGAAGCGCCGATCTTGAGCACGGCTACGCCGCCGGACAGCTTGGCGAGGCGCTCCTGCAGTTTCTCGCGATCGTAATCGGAAGTCGTGTTGTCGATCTGCACCTTGATCTCGTTGATGCGCTTCTTGATGTCCTCGGTCTTGCCGGCGCCTTCGACGATGGTGGTGTTGTCCTTGTCTATCTCCACTTTCTTGGCGGTTCCGAGATAGGACACGGTGGCGTTCTCGAGCTTGTAACCCTTCTCCTCGCTGATCACGGTGCCGTTTGTAAGCACTGCGATGTCCTCGAGCATGGCCTTGCGGCGGTCTCCGAAACCCGGCGCCTTCACGGCCGCGACTTTCAGAGTACCGCGCAGCTTGTTGACTACGAGCGTCGCAAGCGCCTCTCCCTCGATGTCCTCTGCGATGATCAGAATCTGACGGCCCTGCTGTGCGATCTTCTCGAGAATCGGGAGCAGATCCTTCATGGAGCTGATTTTCTTGTCATGAATCAGGATCAGGGGATCTTCGAGAACCGTCTTCATGGAATCGGGATCGGTAACGAAGTACGGGCTGAGATAGCCCCGGTCGAACTGCATACCTTCCACGACGTCCAGAAGAGTCTCGGTTCCCTTGGCCTCTTCTACGGTGATGACTCCGTCCTTTCCCACCTTGTCCATGGCATCGCTTATCAGCTCGCCGATGGTGCGGTCGTTGTTGGCGGAGATCGAGCCGACGTTCGCGATGTCGGTCTTGTCCTTGACGTCGCGGCTCATTTCCTTGAGGCCCTCGACGATTTTCGTGACGGCGAGATCTATCCCGCGTTTGAGGTCCATAGGGTTGGCGCCGGCCACGACGTTCTTGAGTCCCTCGCGGACAATCGCCTGCGCGAGCACGGTAGCGGTGGTGGTGCCGTCGCCCGCGACGTCGGAAGTCTTGGAGGCGACTTCGCGCACCATCTGCGCGCCCATGTTCTCGATCGCGTCCTCGAGTTCTATTTCCTTTGCGACCGTCACGCCGTCTTTTGTCACTGTCGGCGCGCCGAATTTCTTGTCGATGATCACGTTGCGGCCTTTGGGGCCGAGCGTCACCTTCACTGCGTCGGCGAGTTTGTCCACGCCGCGCTTGAGCGCATTGCGCGCCTCAGCGTCATAGCTGATGATTTTAGATGCCATGATTACTCTCCTTTATGACTGATTCGCTTTCGTTTCGTTTTCGGGTCGTTATCCGATGATCGCGAAGATGTCGCTCTCGCGCATGATGAGGTAGTCTTCGTTGTCGATGCGCACTTCGGTGCCCGAGTACTTGCCGTAGAGCACCTTGTTTCCGACCTTGACTTCCATAGCCAGATTTTTCCCCTCGTCGCTGACTTTGCCCGGTCCGACGGCCATGATTTCACCCTGCATGGGTTTTTCCTTGGCTGTGTCGGGAATGTACAATCCGCCGGCCGTCTTCTCTTCTGCTTCCAGCGGACGGACCACGACGCGGTCAGCAAGCGGCTTGAGTTTAAGTGCCATGATGATTCCTCCGATTGGTGAGTTGTGGATACGAAGTATTTGAAGTTGTATCGCTTATTAGCACTCGATTTAAACGAGTGCTAATATATGCTGCACGATGTAAAGAGTCAAGAGGGCATGGTGGAAGTTTATGTTATTACGTTATTTAACCTGAGCATATGACGGAAGAAGTCAAGCATCTGGAATTTCGAACAGCGCAATCCCTTCCCGTTCCGCGTTCACCGTTCCCCGTTCACCGTTCCCCGTTTCACGTTTACCGTTCCCCGTTCCCGTTCCCCGTTCCCCTAAAAAAGGGCAGTACCACCTACATAAATGGGTGGTACCACCCATTGAAGGTAGCGCTCCCATCTGTTTCATTGCTGTTGTATAAATCTTGCTTCATCAACAAACCAAGGAGTATCGCCATGCGATTTCTTGCAAGCTTCACATTCATCCTGTCATTTGCTCTCGGGACGCAGGTTTCGGCGCAAAATCCCAA
>CAYLZD010000038.1:0-36739 GCA_964388275.1 uncultured Chromatiales bacterium | reverse complement strand
GCCGCCCCTTCGGGGCTTGAAGATTTGACGGGGGCCGCTTGCCCAGGGCTTACGCTCTGGGTCGGGGAATGGCGCCCCTCCGGGGCTCACTCCAATCTGATCGTCTGATCGTGGACAGATGTACGGACTTCGATATCGCACTTCCTTCCACGTCGAATGATCCGGTGCGCCTCGAGCGCCTTCAACCATCGCTTCAACTCTCTTGAAACTGCGGAAGATTGCACATTCCCTCGTCAGTTTTTCCTGTTGTCAGCAAGGCATCCGATCGGTATCTTTGCTGCGAAAACCGATGAGGCCGTTCGTGTTCATCATTCGATTCGTGCATGACCCGTCGCGCGCGTGTCCGGCAATGTGGCGGATGTCGGTTCCTTGGAGAATGTCACTGATCGCCGTGCTTGTATGCGCTGGCACTGCCGCAGGTTCAGTATATATTCAACCTGTCGCCGCGGCCGTCGATGCCGTACCGGTAGACAGTGCGCTTTACGGGCACTGGCTCATGCTCGCGTCCGGATTCCAACAGCCGCCGGAAGCGCAGTCGGAGGTGTCCGGCATGAACATCACCCGCAGCGGCGAGGTGTACTCTCTCGGCGCGGATTTTCGGAGCGGAACGCTCGAACGCCGCGGGACTTTTATATCGAAGAAATTCCTGTCCGCGGATTCCGGTTTGTTCACAATGCGCGTGAACATCCAATGGGGATACGAAACGCGCGGGAGGTACGCCCTGGACGGGGACACGATGACGCTCGCCCACGACGACGGTTACACGGAGGTCTATCTGCGAAGCGACGCGGGGAAAGCGGTGGTGAATCCCGTTCGTTACGCGCTCGACGACTCCGCGGATTTCGGTTTCTCTTGCTCTCAAATATGCGGACGTCCCGCCCTGCAAGGTTCATACATGGAGAACCACCTGTCGTTGCGTGGTTTCCGGGAGACATCGGGCTACACGACGGATCTTTTCGTTGCGGAGCTTGACGGCATCAGCGGGACTGGGACCTTCGTCGTCACCGGATTCGACTGGAACATCAATACCATCCTGGTCTCGTCGGACCAAGCCTGCTATCAGTTTACCTGGGCGGCGGGCCCGGGCGACACCGCAGTCGTGAAAATAGACACGCTCGACCTCGTCGCGGGACGATGCGCCGGCTCGATCCGTTTCACCGCGCATGCGGTGAATTTCAATGACACGCTGAACGGGTTTTTTCATTTCTCGGTCCCACTCCGCGCCTGCGGCGCGTTCCCTATCCGCACCTTCATCGTGCAAAACGCCACGGCTGTTTCGGACTCCGCGGTTTCTCTCGCGATTCACGCTCATGGAGTTCCGGAACCGGGCGGCTTACACGATTTCGTATTCGAGTTCGGATTTGATTCCGCGTTTCTGGACTTCGATACGCTCGACACGGGATCCGGCAAGATCGAGATGCGCGTGACGGAAATCCTCCGCCGGCCCGGCCTGATACGTATCGCGGGCGCCGTGCGCGTCGTCTCGGCGGACAGCCTGCCGTTCTTCTTTCTCCGGTTCAGGACGGCCGGAGTTCGTGACACCGTACACACGAAGATTCGCCTGCTGTCCTGGAATTTCCGCACGGATTGTTTTCTTCACCTGGGAAGAGACGGGGAACTTCGCATCATCCCGAAAGGGGCAACCGGCTTTGACAACGTTCCAGCGTCGGCGCCGCCGTTCCACTTCGACATTCATCCACAGCCGGTAAACGACGCCGGAATCGTACGCGTGGATGTGCCTGACGGTGTTCCGTTTCGCCTGCGGCTGTTCGATGCGGAGGGCAGGGAGCATCCGGCCGTTTCGAACGACGTGCGGTATTCGACGGTTCATGCCATTCGATTCGACAGCTCCGACATGCGACCCGGAATGTACATTATCGGCCTGGAGGCGGCGGGGAAACACCTGTACCGAAAGTTCCTCGTCATTAACAAGTAAGGCCGGCCGGACGAGGATCGATGTAAGTCAATCTACGGTCAACGCCAGTCTCCCGGCACGCTCCGTGATGATAGTTATGAATTTCTCTTTCATCGGTTCCGTAAGGAAGCTGATGTCTATCCATTCCATCCAGCGAGGGATAGCTCGCTGGAAACGGCGGAACATCGCGGCGGCGACTTTTTCATCGATGCCCGCAAGATTAAAAGCGCGTTCGAAATTGCGTCGGTTGACATTCTTCTTCCTTCCGTCGAGGCTAAGGGCAAGCTCCTCGTCATCCAGGGGATTGACGAGCGCCGTGGCGACCATGTCGTACGCCGGCGCCAGTGACCAGCCGACACCGGGACGATCGATGAGCGAAAAGTTCTTTAGGTGCATGTCCGCGTTTCCGGTCAAAAAGGAAAACAGGACCTGTTCATAGAATATCGCCGCGTCCAGCAACGGATTGGCGCTGAAGCTGAGGATCGCCCTGGCGATCCGTTCGTGCGACCCGTGGTACTTGTGCTCCGTGAGCCGCCCGGTGATCTGGCACATGTCTTCCATGCGCAGCTTCATCCGCTTGTCGCGATCGATACGCTCGGTTATGTATGCGAGCCGGCCGTCGGCCAGACGTATCAGCGAATGAGGCACGGTGCGGATTCCGGCCAGCCGGGCGAGATGCATGGTGCAATCTTCAGTCTCCGGGAGATGCGGGTACGTGTCAACCGGGGGCTTGAGTATATAGCGGCCCCAGAGTCCGACGATGGTGAAGCGACGTTCCCGCGACTCCTGCACAGCGCCTTCGATCTCGAGGGAAATCTTAGCCTGGACGCCCGTGACGGCGATGCTGCTGCGCACGACCTTCAATGCGAGCTCGAGCATGTCTTCGTTCGAGTACGGCAGAGCCGGGGGTATCGAAGTTCCGAAAATCTTCCTGCTGCACCCGGGGTGCATATCCAAGGAAGCGTCGTCGAGCGCGCTGTAGCACCCCAGGCATCGATATGCATCGGCCGCGATCATCATTCCTCCTCCGGACGCACGCTGACCGCGCCTATGCAGTCGCGGCAGCACGACATCAGCAAGCCCATCCGGTCCCGCGGATCCAGTTTCCAGTTTTCGCGGGCTACGTCAAGCAGCCAGCCCTCCGGAATCAGCCCGTCGAAAAACGGGAAAAGCACCGTGCTCGTAAAGGGTTCTGAGCGCAGCGGCAATCCAAGGCTGACAGCCACGGCTTCCGCGTCACGGAGATATTCCGCGCGATATACGAAGGTATAACCTTGCTCGTCTTCCCGGAGAGTGCCGGCATGCGTGTCGTGTATGTAGATTTCAGCCGATCTCACCGCCCGAATCCTCTGCAGCCTCTGTCTTGGATGTGCCGGTGACGAGCGTGTCCCTGTCGAGAGGAACAGGGCCGAGCACGTGACCGAACAATCGCAGTACCTGGTTGACTTTATCCATCCGCAGCGTCATCTTCCCCTGCTCGAGGTCACGTATGAAGCGCAGGCCGACCCCCGCCCTTTCCGCGAGTTCCGGTTGTGCAATGCCCACACTTTTCCTTTTGCTTTTGATGAATTTTCTAAGTTCCATCGTGCATCCCCTTAGTTACCCGATCGGGTATAGCTACGTGCAATGGGTCGATATTATACCAGTACGGGTATAATAATACGCTTACAACGCAAACATATACCCGTTCAGGTATAGAATGCAACTGTCCGATCATACACTTTCCACAGGAGCGAAATCGCCGATGGAGCTCGGCGGCTACGTTCGCTTATTAGCGAGGATCGTTTTAATGACCCGCACCTCATCCGACGATGCCGCGAGGGATGCCTCCCTGGCGGCGTTTCGCTCACGCGCTTGTAAGGCTGGTGTGATCGGTTTGATGTAAGGCGACTTCACAAAACCCGGCTCCTCGTGCATCATTGTACGACCGGCATTCCCGACACCGTGGCGGAACCGTTCGTGAGCCTGTATCGGTAAATCCCCGCCGGTAGAGGTAACCGTCCGGAGTAGCCGCGATCGCCGCGGCGTACAGGTTCGCAGGAACCGAGACGCGGCGTTCCGTGCCTCTGCCCGCGGATGGAATATGCTGATGCCACGATGCGGCCTTAGCCGGGCGTCTCTAATGTGGCGCCGCCGTCGGTCCGCGATGACTCGCTTCACCGGCAACAGCGCCGAGAGCATGATCAGCAGCAAAGCGACGGCGTGAACGATGCCCCGATACGGTAATTATTCCTCCGCTGCATATATTCGTCGTCGTGAGGGCGATGGCGCCGGTGGCCGGGAGGCCGCCGAACAGGGGCGAAATCATATTGCCCACCCCCCGGCCGATCATCCGATGCGCAGGCCGACCGTTCCGCAACATCATTCTTCGCAGCTGTGATGAGCACAGGCGCCGGCACAGTCGCATGAACACTGGTTCAATCAGGATCGAGTGAAACGATCAAGGATCAAAAATGCGAAACACCGATACGATATCTATCATCATTATACTGATCTTCGTTTTGCAGTCCGGCATGGCCCTCGCACAGTCCGGCTGGTTCTGGCAGAATCCGCTTCCTCAGGGAAATACGCTCACGGCCGTGCATTTCAGCGACGCCATGACCGGTACGGCGGTCGGAGAGGACGGTACCATTCTCCGCACCACGAACGGAGGCGAGGACTGGACCAGGATGCCGAGTCCGACCACGAAAGATCTGACGGGTGTGTATTTCACAGATGCCATGACGGGCACCGTAGTGGGAGCCTCAGGTACCATCCTGCGCACTACCGACGGCGGCGCGCATTGGACGGAGCAGACAAGCGGGACGTCGGTTTATCTATACAGCATATGCTTCACCGATGCCATGACGGGCACCGTGGTCGGAACCACGGGCACCATATTGCGCACGACGGACGGAGGAGCGAACTGGTCCGTCCAGAACAGCGGAACCACGGCCACCCTGCTAGGCGTGGCGTTCACGGATGCAAACACCGGCACCGCGGTGGGAATCCGGGGTACCATCCTGCGCACTACCGACGGCGGGACACTATGGTTTCCGCAGACGAGCGGGACAAGCAGCATTCTGAACGGCCTCTCCTTCACCGACGCCAACACAGGCACTGTCGTCGGCGAAGACGGCACCATACTGCGCACGACCGACGGAGGCGGGCACTGGAGCGCGCAGTCCACCGGATCCTCCGCCACACTGAGAGACGTCTGTTTCACCGACGCCATGACCGGGACGGCCATCGAGGTCGGCGGCGCGATTCTAACCACAACGAACGGCGGACTCGACTGGAATCTGCAATATGCCCCGTCGAACGACACGTTGATCAGGCCCGATCCGCTGGCGCTGCACTTCGCGGATGCGAGGCACGGGGCGATCGTCGGGCGTTACGGCCTCATTCTCCTGACCAGCGACGGCGGGGCGAGCTGGTCGCCGCGCATACGCGGGACACAGCAATTGTTGAACGCCGTGAGTTTCACCGACGCCGGCAATGGAACGGCGGTGGGCATGATGGGGACGATACTTCGCACCACCGATGGAGGCTCCACGTGGATTTCCCAGAGCAGCGGCGGCGTGGATTGGTTGACCGATGTATGCGTTATAGACTCCCTCACGGGAACGGCCGTGGGCTACGGCGGCACTATACTGCGCACTACCGACGGCGGACTGCACTGGGTCCGGCAGACCTCGGGGACTGACGCCAATCTGCTCGGGGTATGCTTCATCGATGCCGACCGGGGAGTCGCCGTCGGAGCGACGGGCACGATTCTGCGAACCGTCGACGGCGGCGCGCAGTGGACGCTACGGGACGGCGGCACGAGGCTCGATCTATCCGCCGTCGATTTCGCGGACGCTAGGACGGGCATCGCGGTCGGAGCGCACGGGACCACACTCCAAACCTCGGACGGAGGCGACACGTGGACATCGCCCCTCGGGCCGTTGTCACAACAGTATTTGAACGCCGTGTCGTTCGTTGATCCGATGACGGCCACAATCGTCGGCAACTCCTCCACGGTCCTGCGTACAACCGACGGCGGGTTGAGCTGGTCGGGCCAGAACACCGGTCAACCTTACGGCGCTTTCCTGGGTGTGTCATTCGTCGATGCGGCAACAGGAACGATCGTCGGCGACAATGGAGCAATCTTTCATACTAGCGACGGCGGCGAGACCTGGGTGCCGCAGGCAAGCCCGACTACCATAGGACTGAAGGACGTATGCTTCCCGGATGCACGGACCGGCACGGCCGTCGGTTGGAATGGCACGATACTTCGAACAAACAACGGCGGCGTTTCCGGACTCGAGCGGGAGCGGACATCTCCCAGTTTCGTATCGTTGGGACAGAATTATCCGAATCCCGCCTCGTCCGCGACGTCCATTCCGGTTACGGCGACGGTGGAATCGATCATATCGGTGCGGATTTTCGACCTGCTCGGACGCGAAGTGGCCGTGCTTTTCGAAGGACAAATGGAGCCGGATGCTCGCGTTCTTCAGTGGGACGCTTCAAGAGTGCCGGAGGGCGTCTATTACTGCGTCATGCGTTCGGGTTCGGCAGTGCAGAGCAAAAAAGTAGTGGTGAACGGATCAGCCAGGTAGCGTCATCGCGGCTTCGCCGCTTCCTGCATCCTTCATGAGAACCGGCGAGGCGACATCGAGCGACTCACGATTACTCCCGCTGCCGCGGAATACGCCCCGCGCGGTTCCGGCGAAAAGTTGTCCCAGGGCGTTGGACACTATGGTCTTGACGTACGCCCCCGCTTCACCTGCTGCCAGCTCGTGCCGCCGTCACCGCTTCGGAAGATTCTGCCGTACTTGTCCCGCGCGAGACCGCGAGCCCACGGATAAAGCAGGCCGGACGGCAGAAGCCGCCAGGATTTTCCCTGGTCGATGGAGTGGAAGAAGCCGGCGCCGCGGACAGCCGCGAAAATATCCCCGGCCGACCGGGCCAGGAGACGGTACACAGGCGGTGCGATCAGGCCGCCGGCAAGTTGGCGCGCATGGACACCTCCGGATAAGGGCACCAAGAAGTTTGCGCGCGTACATGCCTCATGTTGCTCGTGCAACACCCAAATCGCATTCCCCTTTGAACATAATCCGTCGAATTACAATGCCTCGCCATTTGAAGGATTCTCCCCCGCCGAAGTCAGGACGGTGAAAACACCGGTTAGAATCCGGTTGGGAGGACCACACGGGATGAACGGCAGATTTCGAGAGAGATTTGCCGTTACTCTTTTATGCCAGCATAGCCGCAGATGCAACAGCACCAAGGGCTTGGTGACAGGTGGCTTCCAGCCGACCATCCCTCCAGACCGAGTTCGAGATCGAGGCGACAAGGCAAAGCGCTTTTCCCTGCGCCCTACCCTGTCTCCATACCCTTGTAGAGAAGGTCGAACAGCGTTTCCGCCACGCGGTCCGCCGTTTGTCTTTCCCTGGAATTATAGGCTTCAAAGGCATACCACGTGAAAGCGTATATCAATCCGTCGGCGGCGGCCTTGAAGTCCTTCACTTCGATCGCGCCGCTATCGACGCCATCCTTCAGGACCGCGGCAATACGCGACAGATGCTCCCTCCTCGCCATCTCGTAAATCATGAAAAAGTTGTTCCTGAGATATCGCAGACTCACCTTGCCCGTGATAAAAAATTCCGCTATCGAGGGATTCTCGTCCAGCACGCGAAGCTGCCTGCGCGCGTATCCCACGGTCAAGGCATACAACTTATCGCGGATCGAGGCGCAGTTCGCCAAGTCTTCGTCCAATCCCCGGAATCCGCGTACGGCAAACCGTTCGAAGAGGGCCCTGATGAGGTCTTCCTTTCCCTTGAATTCCAGATAAATGGTTCCGACGCTTATCCCCAAATGGTTGGCGATGTCGCGCATCGTCGTCTTGTCCACGGTGTACTTCCCGGCCAGCACGGTAAAGGCATCCAGGATCTCATCAGCTCGCGCAGTGGTTTCCTTCATTTCGTCGGTAATATTTGAACGAATCGATCATTTGTTTATATTGCAAAGATATGGAAAGTAAATCTCTTTCAAAATCCTGACTAACCGACCATAACCGGCACACATACGGAAAACCGATGCTTTCATTCCGTTTCTCCATTCACATCCTGGCCGGCTTGCTCGGCTTATCTTTGGCCTGCAAGGCGCAGGCGCCGATTCGGCTCAGCCTCGACAGCGCGCGATCCTACGCGCTGAGTTACAACCAATCCCTGGAAAACGCCTCTCTCGCCGTCGAAGCGGCGCAGGCGCAATTGCGTGAAATCGTCGCCGGCGGATTGCCGCAAGTGAACGCCACGGTGGATTATTCGAATTATTTCGGCTCGTCCGCTTCTTTCGGTTCCTTCCCCGGCATGTCGATAGAATTCAAGCCGACCAGCAATCTCAGCCTTTCCGTCTCGCAGCTGATATTCAGCGGGAGTTACATAGTTGGTATACAGACGGCGAAGCTGGCCAGGGATGCGGCCCGGGTGAGCCGGGAAAGATCGAGGACTGAAATTCTGGCGCAGGTCTCACAGGCGTATTATCTCTGCCTCGTATCGGGCAAACTCCGGGACGTGGTCGGGGCGAATCTCGCCAACATGCGCGATCTGCTCGCGAAAACCCGCGCGATGGTCGACGTCGGCATGGCCGAGGAACTCGATTACGACCAGCTGGCCGTTCAGGAAGGCATGCTCTCGGATGCGCTCAGAGCTTCCGAACGCCAGGTGGAAGTGTCCTACAACATGCTGCGGCTGCTCACAGGCCTCGCCGCCGACGCTCCGGTGGTCCTTTCGGACAAAATAGAGGACATAGCCGCGGGAACCGATTTCAAGAGCTCTCTCTCGCAGGCGTTCTCGCTGGACGAAAACCTGGAGTTCCGCCTCGTTTCCCTGCAGGCCGAACTGGCCGACAAGCAGGTCCTGATGAAAAAGGCGGATTACCTCCCCACAGTGGTCGGTTTCTACAACTACACTGAGAAGTTGTTGAAACCCGAATTCGATCTCACGCCGAAGAACGTGATCGGCCTCAACGTCAGCCTTCCCCTGTTCACCGGCTTCGCCAGGAATCACCGGGTCGAACAGGCGCGCATCAACCGCCGGATAGCGGAGAACGGGAAAACGCTGGCATCCCGCGAGCTCCAGATACGCGAAAAACAGCTCAGGTACAATCTCAACAACGCCTTCGAGCAGTATGAAAGCCAGAGAAAAAACCTCTCGGTCGCGCGCCGCGTATACGAAAGCATGAACCACAAATTCAGGCAGGGCCGGGCGTCGGGACTCGATCTGACAAGCGCGAACAGCAATTATCTGCAGGCCGAAAGCGGCTGCTATACCGCCCTGTTGCAGCTGTTGAACGCCAAAATCGACATGGACAAGCTGCTGAACTCACTTTGACCTTTCCCATCCGCACAATCCGCATATCCCTGATATTCATAAAACTTATTGCCGGTTCAAAATGACAACTCCCCGATATTTCATTCTCGGCATCCCCGCGATTCTGCTCGCCGCCGCGCTCTACGGATGCGGCAAATCCGAAAACGGCGGCAAGGACGAAGACAAGAAGGAAAGCCATTCCGTGGAGGCCGTGCGCGTCATGGAATTGCAGTACAGGGAAATCTCGCGCAGCATCTCGTATTCCGCGCAGGTTCTCCCCGTCAACGAAGTGCACCTGGCGCCGGCTTCGCCCGGACGAATCCAGAAAATCCACGTCAACGCAGGAGACAGCTTCGCAAAAGACCAATTGCTCGTTGAAATGGACAAGACGCAGCTGATGCAGGCCATGGTGCAGCTCCAGACCATAGAAAAGGATTACCGCCGCCTCGACACGCTTCGGAAAGTCGGCAGCATCTCGCAATACGAGCACGATCAGATCCGCACGCAATACGAGGTGGTCAAGACGAACGTGGATTTTCTCAAGGAGAACACGACGCTTCGCGCGCCGTTCTCCGGACGGGTTTCCGGCAAGTATTTCGAAAACGGCGAACTCTACTCCGGCGTGCCCAACACCGCCGCGGGCAAGGCGGCGATACTGTCGCTCGTGAAAACGGACCGTCTCAAAGCCCTTATTAACGTCGCGGAACGTTTCTATCCCCACTTGCGAAGGGGCATGCCGGTCGAGATCCGTTCGGATGTTTATCCGGACAAACTGTTCACGGGCACGGTGTCCATGATATACCCGACGATCGACGCCGCCACGCGTTCCTTCACGGTGGAGCTCGCCATCCCAAATCCCGGCGGCATGCTCCGTCCCGGCATGTTCGCAAGAGCCGAGTTGAAACTGCAGCGTGTGCAGGCCTTCCTGGCGCCGTCTTCCGCGATCCTGAAACTGCAGGGCTCCAACGAGCGCTACATCTTTATCGAGCAGAACGGCCGGGCGCAACGGATAGTAGTGGAGCTCGGCGACCGGCACGACGACATGGTGGAGATAATTTCGAACCGGCTGAAGGCGGGTGACCGGCTGATCGTGGCCGGACAGTCCAAGCTGGTGGACAGATCTCCGGTCGACGCCGGTAAATAACCCCGCCATAACATCCGTTGTCTCAAGCACATACCGTTACGGAACCATGAGCATATATAGAAGCGCTGTCGACCGTCCCATCGCAACCGCGATGATTTTCGTCGGTGTGATCGTTATCGGACTGTATTCGCTGATCAACATCCCGATAGATTTCTTCCCCGAGCTGGAACCGCCGATGATAACGTTGATGACCGTGTATCCGGGCGCCAACGCCCGGGACGTGGAGACCAACGTCACGCAGCCGCTGGAAGATGCGCTCAACAGCCTGGAAGGACTCGAGGACATCAATTCGGTATCCAGCGAAAACCTGTCGGTCGTGAGCCTGGAGTTCAGCTGGGAAACGAATCTCGATGAAGCGACAAACGACATCCGCGACATGGTCGACCTCGTGCGTGACGAAATGCCCGACGAGGTCGAACGTCCCAAGATATTCAAGTTCAGCATGAGCATGATTCCCATCGTGTTCTATGCCGTCACCGCAGAGGACAGTTACGAGGGTCTTGAAAAGCTTCTGCAGGACAAGCTGATCAATTCGCTCAACCGCATAGAAGGCGTCGGCACCGTCAGCCTCATCGGAGCGCCCAAGCGCAGGATATACGTGGAGACGGATCCCGTGAAGCTGGCCGCGTACAACCTGACCATAGAGCAGGTCGCCGGCGTTATAAAGGCGGAGAATCTCAACATGCCGTCAGGCAACATCAAGATGGGCACGACCGATTATCAGCTGCGCATAGAGGGCGAGATCGGGGAAAGCTCCGAACTCAACGACCTCGTGGTCAGCAATTATCAGGGGAAGACGGTGTACCTGCGCGATGTCGCGGTTGTGCGGGACACGCTGAAGGACGTCTCGCTCATCGAACGCATCAACGGGCGCCCCGGCATGCGCATGTTCGTTATGAAGCAGTCCGGCGCGAATACGGTCAAGATCGCCGGCGAAGTCAACGCCGCGATGGAGGAGTTGAAAAAGACGCTCCCGCCGGACGTGCTGGTCAGGGAGATCGTAGACACCTCGGAATTCATCGGTTACGCGATCGACAATCTTTCAGAGACCATGCTCTACGGCATCCTGTTCGTGGTGATTGTCGTGAGGTTTTTCCTCGGAAGGTGGCGCGCCACACTGATCGTGGCCCTGGCGATTCCGATTTCTCTGATAGTCTCCTTCATCTACCTGTTCATAACGGACGGCTCCCTCAATATTATCTCGCTCTCCGCGATGGCCATTTCACTGGGCATGGTGGTCGACGATGCCATCGTCATACTGGAGAATATCGACAGGCACGTCGAGCGGGGGGTGACTCCACGCGAAGCGTCGATTTACGCGACGAACGAGGTGTGGCTGGCGGTCATCGTCACAACGCTCGTGGTTGTGGCCGTGTTTTTCCCGCTTACACTGGTCGGAGGCATGACGGGCGTGCTGTTCAAGCAGCTCGGATGGATCGTGTCCATAACGATAGTGACATCCACGATTGTCGCCATTTCGCTCACGCCGATGATGTCGGCCAGACTGCTCGGCAAGAAGAAGGCGAAAACCGGCAAGCCCCGCCGCTGGAGCCATGAGACGATGATCGTGCCGATTCATCTGTGGATGGACAGCGTTTACGAGAAGACGATCCGCTGGTCGTTGATGCATAAAAAGATGGTGATCGGCATCGCGACCATCAGTTTCGCCGGTTCGCTGCTCCTGTTGACCGTGATCAGTTTCGATTTCATGCCCGAATCCGACGAGGGGCAGATCCGCATAGCGCTCGAGTTGACGAACGGGCTCAGAGTGGAGGAGACGAACAGGATAGCGACCGAAGTGGAAGGCATGATAATGACGCGTTATCCGGAGGTGGAATTGCTGGCGGTGTCCAGCGGCGCCGACGACGAGGGCTCATTTCTGTCGATGTTCAGCACAACCGGCTCGAACATGATAAACGCGACGATGCGCCTGAGCCGCGCATCGGAGCGGGAGCGGTCCGTTTGGGCCATCATGAACGACATGAGAGCGCAGATGAGCAAGCTGCCCGAGGTCGTGGACTACACGGTGAATGCCGGCGGCATGCAGACCAACAGCGTGGACGTCAAGATTTACGGTTATGATTTCGACGTCACGAGCAGGATCGCTGCGGAGCTCAAGAACAAGCTCATCAAGTTCCCGGAAGCCAAGGACGTGCAGGTCAGCCGCAACGACGAGCGATCCGAACTGCAGGTGGAGCTGGACAGGAAAAAGCTGTCAGAAAACGGCCTGAACACAGCTACGGTATCCACCGCCATACGCAACCGCATAGCCGGACTCACCACCGCCAAGTATCGCGAGGAAGGCGACGAATACGACATAGTGGTGCGTTTCGGCCAGGAATTCCGGGAATCGATTTCCGCCATCGAGGCGATACCCATTGTCAACGCCTACGGACAGAAGATCCCGTTGCGCGAACTCGGCACGGTGACGGAATTCTGGAATCCGCCGAACATCGAGCGCAGCCAGCGCCAGCGGGTGATCACGGTCTCCGCGGTGCCGAGCGGAGTCTCGCTGGGCGATCTTGCGGCGCGGATCAACTCCGTCGTAAAGCAGACGCCTCTGCCGGAAGACGTTTCGATAACCGTGGGTGGCACTTACGAGGACATGCAGGATTCCTTCAAGGACCTCGGCCTGTTGCTGCTGCTGAGTCTGGTGCTGGTCTACCTCGTGATGGCCTCGCAGTTCGAAAGCTTCGTCATGCCGTTCGTCATCATGTTTTCAATTCCCTTCGCCTTCACGGGCGTATTTCTGTCTCTTTTCATCACCGGGACGTCCATGAGTCTGATCGCCGGACTCGGCGCCGTGCTTCTCATCGGCATAGTCGTGAAAAACGGCATAGTGCTGGTCGATTACATCAACCTCATGCGCGACCGGGGCATCGCGCTGTACGAGGCCATCGCCCTCTCCTGCAGGAACCGCCTGCGGCCGGTGCTGATGACCGCTCTGACCACGATACTCGCCATGGTGCCGCTCTCCCTGAGCACGGGCGAAGGCTCGGAGTCCTGGCGTCCCATGGGCATCGCGCTCGTCGGAGGCCTGATCTTTTCGACCGCCGTCACAATGGTGCTCATACCGGTCATTTACGCGATCACCGCGCGCAGGGGAGAGAGGGACAGGCTGGAAAACATCCGGCGGAAATTCACCTTCCTGAACGAATCGCAATGCAAGTGAGGCGGACATGAAAGCGGTGATGATAGTGTACAACCAGACCGTAAGCGACAAGATCGAGTTCATATTCGACTCTCTCGGCATACGCGGTTTCACAACGTGGAACGAGGTCAACGGAAGAGGCTCCGTCTCGGGAGAGCCGCGCATGGGCACTCATACCTGGCCCGAGAACAACGCCGCGTCGCTGGTCGTGATACAGGCCGACGCGGTGGACCCGCTCCTGCAGTGCATAGAAAAGCTCGACAAGGTCAGCGAGGAGGTCGGCGTCCGCGCTTTCGTCTGGGATATCGAGCGGGTGTATTAGAGAGGCAAGCGCCTAGAGCCGCGCGGGATCGAGCCAGTCCTCCGCGAAAAAATGCCGGGGCGCCGGCCTGAAACACGGGTGGCTTTTCAGACCGAAGCGAAGACGCGCCTGATACCGCGAGCGCATCCACTGTTCGGCCGCGCGGGGCAGGGCTGAAATCAATATCTTTCCCGGCGATTTGAGGAAAGACGGAACTCCGCGCTCGCGCGGAATGATTGCCGGCGCCGAGGGGAGTTCGTCCGCTTCCCCGGCGTAATCGGACTGCAATCCGCTCAGTTTATCGGGGGCAGGCGCATGTTTTACGGCATGGACGAGCAGAAGGCAGGGATAACGGCTGATCAAATTCGCGCGCTCGCGGATCGAGGCCGGATCGATCACCTCGTAACACCGTTTTCTCATGCCCTGCTCGACGCTTGTGAAGTAAGACTCGGCCAAAGCCATCTTTTCGATGCGGCATCCGTTCGGCGGGCCCAGCGCCCGGTAGAACAATTCCGGCGAAAACTGATAGAAGCCGTGTCCGAACAGATTGTTGGCCGGAGCGCAGATAAAAAGCGATCCGCCGGTCTTCAAAAGGGATATGCAGTTCAGCAGCGCCGCCGGCAGATCGAAAACGTGTTCGAGCGTGCCGCCGTCGACAACGGCGTCATATTTTTCGCGCAGGATTTCCGGCAAGGGATCGTTGAGATCGTGAATTATGTTGGCGCCCTCGTAGTCGGAGCGGTCGAGCGCATCCAGCTCGCGGGTCTTCAATACCGAGTGAAAAAACGCGTCCGCGTAGGCGCCGGTCACGACCGGCGAGGCGGAATTTTTCATGGAGGAATCCAGGCGCAGGTAGTTCTCGAGGCGTCCGAGCGTCACCGTCTTCTCGAATGTAACACCCTGCGTTTTCGAGGCCGCCAGGAAATCGGCATAAATTTTAATCAGGCCCATATACACACCGCTCTTGAATTAATTCGCGCCGCTCCCGCCCGCGATCCGCGCGTACAAGTTAATTCAGAGGATGGAATATCCCCGCCGAGGCGAATCATCCATTTAGCGCCTGCGCCGCCACACGGGCTCCAACTCATTGCCCGTGACCGCCTCGAAGGCATTAAGCGCTATCGACGGTTTCCGAAGGAGATATCGAGATTTTCAGCGTGCTGAGGAAGTGTTGTTCACGACCATCACTTGCGCGCTGCCGGTGAAAGCCTGGTTGTTTACGGTTACTCCGGACAGAGTCAGAGTGTTGTACGCATCGACGGTCAACGGAAGGTTCTTGATATCACGCATCTGAAACTTGGCTACGAAATAGCCCCTGTTGTCGGATTTCCACCAACTTATCGCTGTATTGTTGAGGCTCACAGTAGCGCCGAGAACCTGGGAATATGGAAGGTTCGTATGAACCGTAACCACATCTCCCTGACTCGACAGATTCAAAACATTTGGCGCCACAGTGATATCAATAATGAGCGGGGCTTCGCTGATCAACGGCGTGGCGAGAAAAACAAGCAGAAAGATTGCGGCCACAGGCGCGGCGGATCCGAATGCTTTTCCTCTCATGGCAAATGCTCCTTTTGTTTGAATTGAAGAAGAGCTTTTTAATATGGATTCTGCATAAGGATACGAGGGAAATCCAATGCGCGTACAAAATACTTGAAAAATGGATAAAAACGAGCAGAGGACGTCCGTATTATTGAAATATCTGCAAATTACTCGAGCATATTTGATGGAGCGGTACGCTTCACCGCGAACGAATCGCCGCGAAAGCTCTTCCTGTTCATCGGCCGGTCCGGTTTCCGGCTGACATTGCCTATCTGATAACTTCAGTCCTTTATCACATTTATGACATGCCGGACCTGCCGCCGGAAAAATCGTCCACGGGCCGAAGGTACGTTCCATTGCCGATGAACTGATTCGAAAGTATTTTACCTCAGGCGGTTATTAATGGAAAAGAAAAAAGCATCCTCTAATCGAGCGCCCGTAAGGCGGGCATTGAAATCGGGCGATTCGCTCGCGCAGAGGGAATTCACGCAGGCGTCCCGGCGCCCGGCTCATCGCTTGATATTGATAGTCATAGCGGCATTTCTCACACTGCGCGTCTTCGCTACTTTGCTCATACCCTTGGAAATCCGTTTGTGGGGCATCAATTTCGGCGGTTTCCTCCTGCCGGACGCGGACGTTCTTCTCGCGCTCTTTCTGCCTTTTATCTTCCTGCTGCCCGCTATTCAGGTTCATGCCGGTTCAGGACTCAAGCGCCTGTTCGAAACCGGAAATAAGCCGTGGTTCGGCCTCTCGGCGGCCGCCATCCTGCTCGCCGCGATCGCATGGACGACCTGGTCCGTGCAGGTCAGGTTTCCGCTGCTCGGAGACGGCTCGTATTATCTGGCCGAAGTGACGAGGATACTCAACACACCTGGCTACGAATCCGTTCTCTTCAAACCCACCTCGTACCTCACGGCGCATGTCATTACAACGCTCGCGCATGTCATGTCGCCTGACGACGGCCGGGAGATATACCGGCTGTTGGGCACGCTGAGCGCCGTCGCGCTGTCGTCCGGAGCTTTATTCCTTCTGCGTCGCGAAAGCCCCGTCGCGCGTTTCTCGTTCGCCGCGTTTTTGCTTCTTTCGTCGGGATCTCTCTTCTTCTTCGGGTACGTCGAGCTTTACGTTCTGCAATACGCGACGGCCCTGCTCTACATGCTCGCCGGCTGGTCCTGTTTGAGGAATCATGCGTCCATCGCCGCGCCTGTTGTCTTCTTTCTGCTCACCGTCGGTTTCGGCGGCTCCTCGGCGATATTCCTGCCATCGTTGCTGATGCTGTTTTTTTTCCGCTATGCGGGCGACGGGCGGCCGCGCATCGGCGCGTTCGTCATGGCCGCTCAGGCGTTGCTCGTTCTCGCCGGACTGTTCACTCTGAACGCGCACCGGGAGCATCCGTTTCTGATACCCGTTTCCGGCGGCGAGTCGTGGTCGCTTGCAACCGGGACGCACATGTTCACGAATTACAGCCTGTTCTCAGCCGCGCATTTGCTCGACCTGCTCAACATCCTTCTTCTCAACGGCGGAGTCCTCGCGGCGGCGCTCGTGGCGCTGCTGCCTCTCGTTCTCCGCGATCCCGAGAAGGACAGGAGCACGCTGTTCGGCATGCACGCCGCCTTTTCAGGGGCGCTGCTGCTCGTCTTCGGACATGCGTCGTTCGGCCTGGCGCGCGATTGGGATCTTGCGGCCGTACCCGCCGCGGGCGTGCTGTTCTACGCGGGCGCCGCATTGGCGCGCATGCACGAGCGCGGCGCTCTGCGTCTCGAGCTCGTTCTTCCCGCGTTGCTCGCAACCGCGGCGAGCTCCGTGTATTTATGGGTGGCGCTCAACGCGGACGAGCGTTCCATCGCCCGGATGGAGACCCTCGTTACGCAGAACGACGGAATCATTTTTCCGCAGGCGACTTTTCAGGGCTACGAGCATTTGCGGAAATTCTATCACCATCAGGGCGCGGAAGCCGAGCATCTGCGCATTGTCAGGAAAATGGCCGAAACCGGACACATGAAGCTCGAGCAATACAGGATTCACCTCGCGCTGCTGGAAAGAATCAGGGATACGAATTTGCTCCGGGGCGAATCCGACTGGCTGCTCTCGTCCGTGCTCCGGGACGCGCATGAGATCAAACAAAAAAACAGATGGGATTACATCGATCCCGCGGTATTGAGGGAATTCGCGGCCACGGCGGTCGTGACTTTTCATTGGGCGGGACGCGTCGGCATAGCCGCGGAATTTTCACGGCGCATGAACGTCGAGCTCCCTTCGTGGAGGGAAGGCGGTTTCGCCGGCGCGGTCATAGATACGACGATGCCGAAAGCGAAAAGGATAGAACTCGCGAACGCATCCCTGTCGAATACAATCAAGGATCCCCTGCTGGCGGCGCAGGCGGGCAGGTTTTACGCCAGACTCGAGGAATATGATCGCGCAACGGCGATGTACGAACGCTCGTTGGAGTTGGACGGCGAGAGATATCCCTACGTCTATCCGTCGCTCGCGGCGATTTACGAAGTGTACCACCGGGATCCGATGAAGTCTCTGAAAACACTCGAGACCTGCTACGAGCGCTGTTATTTATATTCGGACCGCCCCCGCATCAAGCGGTTGATCGAATCGATGAAGCGGCATTACGGACTCTGAAGCCGCGCGGATCATGCCGCGCGGCGTGGGCGACGATCTTGAAGGCCCTACACCAGTCCGGCGTGCGTGACCGCATCCTCGCCCATCATGCCGCGGAGAGTATTTTTCAATTTCATCTGCTGAATGAAAAGGTCGTGCTCGGGCACGTTTCCGGGCATATGCATCGGGCTCTTGAAATAGAACGAAAGCCAGTCCTGCACGCCCGAGAAGCCGGCGCGTTGCGCGAGATCCATGAACAGCACGAGGTCGAGAACCACGGGCGCGGCCAATATGGAGTCGCGGCAAAGGAAATTTATCTTCAACTGCATGGGATATCCGAGCCATCCGAACAGGTCTATGTTGTCCCACCCCTCCTTGTTGTCACCCCGGGGCGGGTAGTAATGTATCTGAACTTTGTGATGGATTTTGCCGTAGAGATCGGGATACAAGTCGGGCTGAAGTATGCCGTCGAGCACGGAAAGCTTGCTCTCTTCCTTGGTCTTGAAGGAGTCGGGATCGTCGAGAACCTCTCCGTCCCGATTTCCGAGTATGTTGGTGGAGAACCACCCGTTGAGACCGAGCATGCGCGCCTTGAGCATCGGCGCGATAACGGTTTTCATCATGGTCTGGCCGGTTTTGAAATCCTTGCCCGCCACAGGCACGCCTGACCGCAGGGCGAGCTCGGTCAGCGCCGGTATGTCGAGCGTGAGATTCGGCGCGCCGTTGATGAAGGGCACGCCCTCATTTATCGCCGCGTACGCATATAGCATGCTCGGGGAAATGCGGTAGTCATTTTTTTCCATGGCTTTCTCGAACGCATCCAGACTCTGATGGACATCCGAGGCGGCGAGATGGATTTCCGTGCTCGCGCACCAGATGACGAGCATCCGCTCCAGCTTGTTGTCGCGTTTAAACGACACGATGTCCGACCTGAGTTGCCCGGCCAGATCCTTTTTGTTCACCCCGTTCTTGATCCAGTCTCCGTGCAGACGTTTTACGTAGGCCTGATCGAATACGGCCCGCATCGGCATCAGGCGTTCGAGTTCATCTCCTACCCGGTCGATATCCTCCGCTCCGAGCACGCTGGCATACCTGGCGGCCGAGAGGCTGTTTTCTTCCCGTATGTCCCAGCCTCCGAAGACGAAATCGGCGGGATCGGCGAGTGGAACGAAATCACGTATCAAGGGAAACCGATTGTCCTTCCTCTCTCCGAGACGTATCGTGCCCATCTGAGCCACCGAGCCGATCGGTTCCACCATTTTTCTCCTGATTGCCATGGCGCCCGCCATGAAAGTCGTGGCGACCGCGCCGTTCATGCCCGCTATGAGCACACCCAGACGGCCCGAAGCAGGGCGTATTTCCGTTGTCCGCGTCATGTTTGTTCCTGAGGGATGATGTGTATGAGTTCATTGAGCGAGACGATGATTCTGTCCGCGTCTTCTTGCCGGTTTTCTATTTTCCACGACCGCCCGCGCAGCCAGATGGTGAAACACCCGATGGATTTCGCGGGTTGAATATCCCGGTCGTAGGAGTCGCCGATGACGGCCGTCTCAGGCGAAAGCGCGCCGAGCTTCCGCATGGCAATGGAAAAGATGAGGGGATCCGGTTTTCGGACCCCGACGACGGCGGAGTCGACGATAGAGTCGAAAAGGGATTCGATCCCCAATTCCTCGCAGACGGAAGGGAGGTTTCCGTAATAGTTAGACACGAGGCCGAGGCGGTATCGCGTTCCCAGCGTTTCCAGTATCGGTCTGACGGCGCGCACATTCGACAGGACCTCGTCCCGGCAGATCGCGGCGACAGTCCCGACCTGCTCCTCGCCGAGGCGGTCACGATACCCGGAGTGATGTTCGCGCAGGTGCTCGAATTGCATCCTGACCTGGCATTCGAGAACCCGCGTCAGACCGTCGACGGGCCGTATACGCCCGCTCACCGCCCCTGCTTCCACCGCCACATAGGCGGCCTCGTAATCCCGGCGCGGTATATCCAATCCCGCGATCCCGTACGCGTCCCTGAACTTCTCGCTCCAATGCACTCCGCCGGTATCGATCGTGCCGCCGAAATCGAAAAGCAGGGCTTTCACGACGCCGCTCCTTTTTCCACCGCGTCTTCCGGATACGCCCCGGTTTCCATTCCGCCTTCCAGAGCGGCCAGCAGAAGGCCGACCAGTATCCAGAGCAATTCCCTGCAGCGCGCGGCTATGCCGACGAAAACGCCGGCGGCGGGCATGATCGCGACGCTGCCCGCGAGGAAAAACAGCGAGCCCTCCTTCGAGCCGACATCGTAAGGAATGAAGAAGAGAAGGTTGAGGATAAGCGACGAGCCGGCGTTCACGATCAGCGCGTCGAGGTACGACACAGGCTGTCCGAGAGCGTTGAAGAGAATCAGCAATTCCAGAGAGGCGACCATTCTGGATGCTATTTCCAGGAACAGAGCCAGGAACACCACTCCCCGGCGCCGTCCGAAGAATTCCCTCGTGCGGCCGTCGATATTGCTCAAGGTCACACCGTGACCCCGCAGCCAGGAATCGGCGCGCTTCCAGAGCCTGGTCCCCGTGATCAATCGGCGGAATATGCCGCGGTCCTGCCGGTGGGGCGAGGATCCGAGCGCGCGCAGCGCCGCGGTCAGTCCGGCCGCGCTCAGACCGGCGGCGGCGAGAGCGAGAAGAGGACTCGCAGCGTACGCGACGATGATCAGCGCGAGAGCCCAGAAACATCCGTGACCGAGATACTTGACGATGCTGTGCTGGACGACCGTGCCAGCGGCCGTGTCGGCTCCCAGGGTTTGGCGCAAGGCGAGGGCCCTGTATGGTTCGCCGCCGATATGCAGAACCGGTGTCGTGTAATTCAGCGCATATCCGCTGATCGTGATGCGCAAGGCCCGGACGTAGGGGATGCGCGCGGACGACGTTCCGAGTATCGAGTACCACGCGGCCGCGTTGAGCATGTAAGCCGCCCCCCAGACGAGCAGCACCGGCAAGAACCACCACGACACTCTTGCAAGACTGGACGCGATGGCGTCCACGCCCACGTTCCAGACCAGGAACAGGAAGACGGCGATACCCAGCGCGAGGAAGATCGCGCGCGCGCGTTTGCTCATCGCGCGCCGCCCCGGGATCCCGGCGCGACAGGCGCTCCGGTCGTCGCGACCGCGCCGGAAAGCGCAATGCCCGCGTTCCGGCATTCCAGGCATTTTGAGGCGAGGCACATCATCCCACCCGCGAAGGCATATCCGTTTCAATCCGGTCGATCAGACCGTTTATCAGCCTGTGCTGCGCATAAAGCACGCCCGCGAGCATCGCATTCAGCGCCAGGATTTCAAACAGAAAATACCAGAGCGGCCTGTTCGCCGCCAGAGCGATGAACAGGGCTATCATGCGCGTATTGGTCGTGAGCATGTTGTAATACTTCAGCAACGGCCTGCTTCCCGCGGCATAGTCGCGGCCGAGCCAATCCGGAGCATCCTTCCCGTAACGGGCGCCGATTGCCGTTAAAAGCCGCCGCAGGCCGGGCGCGTATCTCTCCTGCATGAGAGTGTAGTTCAGATAAATACGGGTCAGGAATTTCTCGAAAAAACCGCCCCGCGGGGAAAGATCGGAATACGCTTGACGTATCCGGTCGGACGAATCCAGTTCGCTGCGATTTCTTCCGTGCGCGAAATACAGATACGCGTTGCGGAAATAATCGGCCACGGCGCTCTGGGCCGAATGACTCGCTCCCGCCGCCGCGGCCGGCGCGAATATCCAAAGAGTCGCCCCCTCATTCATCAGGCGAAGGCAGAGATGAATGTAAACGCTGAGAAAGACGACATTCGTGCTGAAGCCGTCGAGTATCCTTCCCGTGGTGCTGCATTGTCCGGTCATGCGGGCAAGCTGCCCGTCGGCGCCGTCGAGCGCCTGGGACAGCATCAGGAGGAATACGCCGAACAGTATCAGGGTTCCGTCCTGGTAATAGAACATATGTCCGCCCGCGGCGCCCGCGGCGAGGCCGGAGAATGTCACCGTATTCGGTTTGATCCCCGTTTTGCGGGCAAGAAGGGCGATGCCGTATCCTGCCGGCCTGTAAAGGAAACGGTCGATCAGCTCTTCCGTGTCATGCGCCTTGTATGTCGAGGCGATGGACGACAACTCAGGCATTCTCCGCTTCGATGCCTCGATCGGCCTGAGTGCGGGCGCCTCCGCGGGCGGCATGTTCGGCCGCCTTTCTGATGAGCAGATCGGCTATGTGAACGGCGGCGGCTTCCCTGACCGGAGCGAAACTGGGCCATCCGTTGATATCGATTATCGTAATCGATCCGTCCGACCCGATGATCGCGTCACCGCCGAAAATATCGAGTTCGAGCGTCTCCGCGCAGGCGAGCGCGAGGTTGGTGAGACGTTGAGCGTCGAAAGGCGTATGCTCGGTTCCGTTCAACCAGTACCAGGCGAAATAGTCCGTGCCTTTGACCGCGTAAAATTTGACTGTATCGCCCGCAAGATGCTCCTGTATGACGGCTTTCTCGATGCCTCTGTGCCGGAACTCACCGAGCAGCGAACGAACTTCGGCATGAGAGTAGGCCAATGCGACGTCTTCCCTGTGCAGGGCATGAACGTCTCCGCGTTTTATCCAGAATTTGCCGCCCGGTATGACGCCGTCGATCCGCGGATCGTCGGAGGTCTCCACGATAATGCTCCTGGGAAAGGGTATGCCGGCGGCGATCAGCGCGGGCGCCATGTTGTAGCGGTAGCAATTCAACACGCCTTCCGGTTTGTTGACGACGCAGCCCCCGCCTCTGCCCAGGGATTCCATCAGCAGCCGTACGCCCACCGGACCCTGTGCCATTGAAAATACGAGGTCGAAGTCCGCGCATTCCAGCCGGTCCTCTTCTTGAAACCAGATCACGCTGTGGCCTTGCGCTTCCAGCGCGGACCCTGTGGCGCGGATTATGGCGAGATCGTTTGTGATATGATTTGGCGAGTAATTGTGCAGCCGCTGTACCGCCGCAAAACGGAAAGAGACCGGTAGAGAGGACGAACTCATTTTCGGATGATGAAAAGTGAAATCAGATACCCATCTTGACTGGCTTTCCGCAATCAGCCGCGGTTATCTCCGCGTTCCCGGGCCAGCAGTCTTTCAGCCATTTGAAGATCAGAGGCATGGTCGACGTCTATCATTGTGCCGAACGGGAAACCGTGGAGATCGTAACCGCGCCTGAGAAGCAGGCGCAGGAAATTACGCATTCTGCCGATTCCCTGTCCCAGCGCCGTGCTCATTGCGTCGAAGACGCGCGGAGACATATAATACAATCCTCCGCTCGCCCACTCGCAGCCCTCGGGCGAGTCGCTTAAGTCGGTTATGCGCATGTCCTTGTCACAGGTGACGCACAGAGGGCGTTCATCGTGAATGCAGTTTGTAAGCGCGAGAATTCCGTCGCTGCGGGACTTCCGCGCGGCCTCGATATAGGCATCGAATTCCTTCCGTAAAAACACCGTATCCGCGGTTGCGAGACAGAACGGACCCGAGGTCAAAAACGGGGCCAGTATGAACAGACTGTGCATGGAACTGGGCGTTTCCTGTCTGACGACGGTCATCCTGCAGTACTCGCACAGCGGTGAAGATGTCAGGTAGTCTTCGAGTTCCTTGAAACGCGGATTGACGATGCAGTAGATTTCCCGAACACCGTTCTCTACGGCGGCTTTCAGCACGCGGCCGATGATGGGAACGCCTCCTATCTCGATCAGGGATTTCGGAACCGTGATTCCGTCGCCGAACATGCGCGACGATTCACCGGCTGCTATGATGGCCAGTCGCATACGCTACAGAATAAAGAATAACTCCGACATTCTCTGGGGATTCGGCGCTTTCTTTTTCATATAGGCTGGAGATGTGAATAATTCGTTCAACTATTCACAATATAGGAAAAGACTCATCAAGCATCAAGTTTGACCTAATCATTAACCGTTCACCGCCCATTTCCCAAGGAAACCGCAATGCAGCGGAGGCAAGGATAAACGCGCAGAAGAGCATCCGGGTCCGGCTTCAGGAAAGTGAATGATACGCTGCACATTATTCATGGACGCAGAAGTCCATCTCCACTTCGGACGGCAAGCTGTTGCGGAAGATCAGGAGATTGTGTCTCAAATCGGAGACGGCTTCCTGACGCACCGCGTAAAAACCGATACGCGTATCGCTGAAGACGATATTGCGAGGCAGTCTCCATTCGGCTACGAGTATCCATGCTTCAGGAATTCGTCCTGATATTTCGAGCCATTCCACCTGCAACACGGCAATTTCCGCGCCTTCAGCGGCCGCCCAGGCTTCCACATCCCTGCGATCGTAACCGGATCGGCCGTTCCTGTATTTCAGCGGCTGCATGTTTCCCAGACCGTACATGTCGAGCAAACGGCTGTCCGCGAAGTACGACACGGCGCCCACGTCGTTCACCATAACCGTGGCATCCCGGTAATGTCCGCGAAGGAAGGCGGCGACTTGATAATGGCCCAGATGCCTGTCGCTCATGGCCATCACGCTCGCCGCGCAGGTTTTGTAAGCTCTTTTCGCAGGCTGATAGACCAGAATCGGCAAAAACAGCAACGGAATGATGAGAGGCAGTCGGCGCGGAAAATCTGATTTCACCCGGGAAACGATCGAGACCGCGTACTCCCATACGGAAGGCAACGAAACCGAAAGACCCGCCGCAATCAGATATGCCTCATAGCGGTAGAGCCAGCCCGTCCATGCGTATTGAAGATGTAAAAACATTATCGCGATGAAGGATGCGGCCGCCCACCAGCGCGGATCGTCCTCGAAGCGCGCACTTCGGTCGCGCAGCAGGCAGGCCGCCAAGGCCAGGAAAAGGACAAGCAGCAGAATCGGATCGCCGCTTATCACTCTCACCGCATTCAAGCCCAAGACGTCGGGAAGATCGACGATCGAATCGACGACCGTATGATTTCCCTTGAGAAACAGCGAATTCGGGACCGGATACCAACCATGGGCCAGCGAAATTACAGCGTAAAGGAGAACGAAAACAGACGAAGCGCCCGCGACGGCGATGCCTGTACGGAAATGTTTCCGCAGAAGCAGGAGAAGAACTATCACAGCGACCGTAAAGATAGCTTCATAACGGGTTACGGGCAGCAAGGCCGCGGTGGCATAGAATATCCATGCCCTGTATCCGCGCAGTCCGCGTCCGCTCAGCAGGTCGGCGGCGAGTTTAAGAAAAACGACTGTCAGCGCCGCGTGCAACACATGCTCCATCGCCGTGAGAACGAGAGCCGGCACGGAGGTCACGGCAGCGATAACAGCGAGGAAAAGGAAGGCCGCCGTGCTCGACATCTTCGTGAAAAACAGACGATACACCAGGAATATGAAACAAGCGCTGAACAGCAGGTTGAGCAGCAGCGGCAGCAGATCGTTTCGACCGAACACCGCGAAAGCGGCGGCGAGAATCGCCGTCCAGAGCGGGGATGTCGTCGAGGAACTGAAAGCGTGCTTTGTGTACCCCCAGACTCCGTGCTCCGCGAAGTTCGCGGCCATCGACATGTGAATATAGGTGTCGTCGAGAGGGTAGACGAGAACTCCTCCTGTTTCGCCTATCGACACGCGGCACATGAAATACACCGCCGCCCATACACAGAGAGTGCATACGGCCGCGGGCCACCAGCTGCGCACGAGATTCCGCCTTTTATCCCCGAGCGGCAAATGAGCGGAGAACACGGGCTGTGTTCCCGTCAATTTCTTCGAAGGCGATTCAGTTGGCTCCAAATTCCACCGGATCTGATGCACGCGGGAATTACCGTCTTCTCCGCCCGGACGGGCTGCCTTCGGCAGCGTATGCGAAACCGCGTGAAGGCAACTTATCCCCGCACCGGGTGAGAATCAAGGAAGCATTACTATGCATCAGGCAGCGATAATCGGAACCGCGAGAAAGAAGGCCGGGGCCGTGCAACTTCCGGAACGTGCCGAGCGCCGATGCACGGCGGCTTCATTACCGATATGAAAGGATTTCCGGAATTTCACGTACACGCGGGCGCCTCGGAGTCCGACGGCATCCGCTGCATATACCGACAGTTCTACCGCGTATCCTTTGTCGGAATAAACATCGGCCGGGAGCATTTTCACGCGCGGACGATGACACGGTCAACAAGGCGGTGAGCAACGGGTGCGGCCGACTATCGTATGACTTTCCAGAACATCAGCGGCGCCATCAGGAGAGTATACTGCATGAGCGAATCGCTTATCAGCTCCATGCCTATGAGATTCCGCGGAACCAAAATGAGAAACACGTACACCAGCGGTCCGAAAAAAATGCCCAGCAGGACCCAATAGACATTCCTCCGCTTGACCGCATCCTCCATCCTGAGCGCGGAGTGTTCGAGATTCACAACGGTTCCGAGCAGTCCCGCAATCAGAAACATGTCGTTGATCCGCGAATGAAACACCACATAATGCGTGCCATCCACGGGAACATCCAGAAAAAAAAGACCGGCCAGGTAATAAACGGAAACAGCGATTCCGGCGGCGGCCGTCATATACCATGGCAAGAGCAAGAGACTCTTCAGGCGCGTCTTTTCCCTCGGGTAGATACAGCTGAAATGGAAGAACAGGGCCGGAAGCAGCCAGATCGCGGCATCGAATGAAATTCTCAGGACGAAATTCACGCCGCGGCCATGAACCGCCAGGGAGCCCCAATCATAAACTATCATCACCGCAGCGCAAACGGATACCAGGTGCAGCACTACGGCGAAGAGTTTGCAGCGATGTCTTGATATCACGTAGATCGCGAAAACGAAAAACACCCCGCCGATGCCGATCGAGGAAAGCAGGTCGAATGTCGAATTTGCCGAGACAAGCACGACGCCGCGGGATTCGGTCCGGCCGTCTCTCTCGGTGGCGATGTTCACGCTGTCTCCATGCCTGTAAAAGCTCAGCACGTACGGAATATGCTCCAAGGATGGAATCGGATGCGAGTCTATCCCGACCACCGAAACAGCAGCGCCGCCTTGCGTGGAGTTGAAATCTACAGGCCCTCCGGAAACTTTATACTCGGCAGGGAGGTCCGCGGCCTCTTTAAGGCTCATCACATTGAGGAAGCCGAAGGCGATGAGAAAAGCAGAGAGAGAGAGCAGGGCGGCGAAGATGAGCGCATTATTTCCGCCCGCGTTCACAGTCGATTTCATAACAGACCGGTTCAATGGATCAAATCCAGATTATCGCGAGCCATGCTGATGCGGCACGGCAATTCGCCGCATGGGTCGCCGTCGCACTCGATTTCCGACTTTTTCGAGACTCGTTTGAAAACCACGTTCTCGCCCTCCATGATCGAAAGAACCGCCGTGTTCCGGAACGGCCGCCCGCTGTAAACCTTGTGAATCACGGGAAACAACCTGCGCGCGTTGAGATCACGCAGAATTAGAATGTAAAAACGTCTGCCGAAATCAAACAATCGCGGCGAGACTTTCAACCCGGAGGCGATCCGGGGTGTGAGTCCCACCGCGATGTTGTAAACCTTGTCGATGTTTTGCGTCACATCGTCGATCGTAACCTTATGATCTTCAGCTTCGAATTCCCGGAGGGTTTTCATCAGCGAGATAAAGGTGCCGGCGGTGTCGCCGAAGCGATTTCGGATGCCTGAATTCGCCTTCCTTGCAAGCGATGCTCCGAGGCCGACATTGGCGCAGCAGACGAAATAATCTGTTCGCGTTGCAGCCGCCGCGCCTTCGGGACGAGCGCCGTCGCTTTGCATACCGTGTCTTATCATTCCCACCGGAATACTGCGGATGCGTCTTCGCGAAAGGGCGAATACGGCGCTCTCGGGTTCGAGCGGAACGTCGTAGCTCAGGCAGAAATCCGGACTGCCGCCTGTGTGGACAACGCCGAACAGCGCGTTCGAAATGCGCCTCCCGCTTTCGTCATAAAAACCGTTCAATACCCTGTTTATTGTGCCGTCGCCGCCAATGGCAACTATGACGTCGAATCCGTCAAGATTTGCGTTTTTCGAGCAGAGGTATGCGTGCTCGAAATTCTCGATCATGACCGCGTCCACATGCGCTTCCCTCCGGGACAACAGGTCAATGCATTTCTCCGCGCGGCGCCGGGAACGCCCGCCGCGCGAATGAGGATTGACGATGAGGCAATACTTCATGTCAGTTGGCGGCCAGGCGGCTGAGAATCCCGGCCGCCCTGTGAACCGTTTCGTCTTTGAGGTTTGCGCCGGCGATGAGCCGTATTCTGCCCTCCTTTCTGGGCACCGAAGGATGCACGAACGGAGTTGTCACCAATCCATGCCGGTAAAGGATTTTGGCGAGCATGAGAGTCTGTTCCGTATCGCCGCTTTTGATGGAATTGATCGGCGCTTCTCCGTTCACCACCGGAATGCCGGCTTCGGCAAGCGCCGATTTTATGATTCCATAGAATGCATAAACCCGCGCTATCCGTTGCTGGTACTCGACAGCAAGGATTTTCAGCGTGCGCGTGATTCCCGCGAATACGCAAGGCGCCACGGCAGTGGAGTAGACAAGATGAGAACTGAAATAGCGCAGATACTCAGTCAAATGCTTCCGCCCCCCCACCACGCCGCAATTGTTGGCGAGCGCCTTCCCGAGGGAAGTCGTATAAACGCCGCAGAAATCTTCGATTCCGCAGAGATCCAGTATTCCGCCGCCCCTTTTACCGAGCACACCGATGCCGTGCGAATCGTCCACCACCGGCGTGGCGCCGTAATTCATGCACAGCCGGTAAATGTCGGCAAAGGGCGCGATGCTGCCTTCGGTGGAAAACACGGACTCGGTTACAACGAAGACATGCGCGTAACCGGGCTTTTTTGAAAGGAGATATTCGAGACTGTCGAGATCGTTGTGAGCGAACGGCAACATGCGGCAGCCGGCCGCGTGAATGCCCTGTATGAGCGACGAATGCGCGGAGCGGTCGAACAGCACCAGATCGTCCTTTTTTGCCAAAGCCGAGAAAATCCCGTTGTTGGCCTGGTAACAGGACGGGTATATAAGCAGCGATTCCAGTCCTATAAAGGATGACAAGGCCTCTTGCGCGGCTTCGAAACAGTCCGTGTAACCGCCGGCCACGGGAGTGGCGCACATGCTCACGCCGTATTTGCGGATGGCTTCTATATAAGCTTCCTTGAGCCGCGGATCGTCCGCCAGACCGAGGTAGTTGTTCGAGGCCAGGTTGACTGCGCTGATGCCGTTGATGAGTAAAGGATCGCTTAATCCTGCATTTATCGATTGATAATAGGGATTATACCCGACGACACGCAGGGCTTCGTCGTTGCATACCGTGCGGGATTCCAGGGCCGATGCCGAGCTGTTCATGATTCATTGCCTCCTTGATTTGCCCTCGCATTATTGTGGCTTCTGTAGCATTTGGTTGCATTTCCCGAGTCGCACATGACTGCGCACATATTGCAGTTCGTGCATTTCGATATGTATTCGCCGTCCCCCTTGCTCATCGATACGACCAGATCCGGTTCGCGGAGGAAGGGCCGGGACATTGATATCAAATCCGTATGCTCCGAGAGGACAGCCGTTTCCATATCGGACAATCTGCGGAATCCGCCGACGGATATGACCGGTATGTCGGTGAGGGTTTTGGCCCGTGCGGCGTACTCGAGATTGTACATCCTTGAAAACGGCAGAAGGCGCGGTGCGAATTTGTGTTTGATGTAACCCCTGTAGAGTGCCCGCATCAGAATCGACCGCGACCGGAAAAGCGGATTTTGGTCCAGAACCGTCTCCAGCGGCAGCGCGCCGCGGAAAATGTTCATCGGATAATCCATCGTCCCGTAGCTTATTTCAATGGCCGCCACCCGCTTGCGGTCAAGTAATTTCACGAGACTGTCGAACCGTCCGGGGAAGAAGCCGGCTTTCGAATCAATGTCTCCGCTTATTTTGACAAGTATCGGGAATTCAGCGCCGCATTGCTCCCGTATTCCGTCTATTATCAGTTCAAGAAAAGCAGTGCCGATGCCTTCGGCTTCGTCAATTCCGTATTCATTGCGCAGTTTATTTGTCTCCTTCATGAGAAACTGGTGAAGCAAATAACCGTGCGCGGCGTGTAGCTGAACACCGTCGAAGCCCGCCTCTCTCGCCCGTACGGCTGCGCGCGCGAAATCCGCAGCGGTCCCCGCCGCCTCCGCGGCGCTTATCAACCGCGGTTTGCGCCTGTAATACATCGATGCTTCGTTAGTGCTCGACAACAAACTGCCGCCTGTCATTTCCGGCAGGGACTGGCGTCCCGCATGGGCGAGTTGCACTACTATCGGTACTCCGTGAGAATGCGCGACTTCAACAGCCTTTTTGAAACCGGGAATTTTGGCGTCGCAGTCCAATCCGGCTTGGCGGGGATGCATGGCCCTGCCTGCCTTTGATATGTACGTGAAGCCCGTGATTATCATCGCCACCTGATTCCGCGCAAGTTCCTCGAACCTGTTGCGGTAATCATCGCCCACGAATCCGTCGGAATCCGCCGCGCCCTCGTAGGTGGCGGAGCACACAAACCTGTTGCGTAACCCGATCCCGCCGATTTTTATCGGTGCGAACAGCATTCCTTTCATGATCAGCCGTTCCTGTTCACGTGAAAGTTAAAGAGGAAACCGATGAACATGTATGTGAGCAGGAACAGCATTATTCCCAGCGCCGGATTGAAAAGCGAGATCAGGGCCGCCTCCGAGCATGCGCAAGCCCGGAAATTGAAGGAGAGCGAGTAATAAGTCATTTCGCCCTCGGGATTCCTGTAGAACAGATACCCGGTCCAGACCTGCAGGCAAACCGTAAGAACAGCCAACAGCACGAACACTCCGTTGAGCTGTATGGGCCACAAGTTCAACACGAAGTAACCAATGACGAAGACAACGGTCGGTAGAAACGCGGCCGCAATCGAGATCCGCCTGGCGCGCTGCAAACCGAAGCGCACGACCAGCGTTTTCTTGCCAGCAGCCTTGTCGCCCTTATAGTCCTTGAAGTATGTATAGAACGTCATCACGGCGTTGATCAGCGCAATGAGCAGTATCATCGAGATGCGGCTGACAGTCCCGACGGACGATTCGGAAGGGCCCGAGGCCATGAATCCGAAAACTCCGCAGACACTTATCATTATTCCGAAAATCACATTGCCCCAGATGCCGTGCCCCTTCGCGTATTCATAAACGATGTTGAGCCCCACACCGACCGCCAGCGGAATTACGGCTACCGGTTCCAGGAACAACACCGTGGCGACAGCGGCGCCCATCATCAGCAGCGTGGAAAGCAGCACGGCTATCGTCGGATTCAGCTCGCCGCTCACCATCGGCCTGTCCGGCGCGTTTATCCTGTCTTCCTTCAGGCCCAAGGCGTCGTTGATGATCTGGTTGACACCCCAGCTCAGGAACAGAATGATGATGATCAGGGCCATACGGGGCCCGGAAGTGGGCGTTTCCACTGTCCGCGGGATCCGCGACATGGCAATGGCGCCGCTGGAATGCGCGATATACTGGTAATACGCCACTCCCATCAGACCCGCAATACCCGTGATGAACGAGTAATAGAGGCGCATCGACTTGACGTACGCTCCGGCGAATTGTAATACTGCGGCTGTTTTCATGGCACAAGTCCGTGTCGGTTTTGTCAGTGCCGCTTTTCCACAATTTTGTAAAACTCGGGGCAGGCTCCCCTGTCCCATTGCCGGTAGACTTGAGTGGACAGTTCGGGACTCAAGGGCAGTGAGCGTGAATCCGCCTGCTGATGCAGCGCCCGGATCAGTCCCGAGCATGTTTCACAGAGCCAGCGGTCGCCGGGGACGTCGAAGACCTCGCGCATTCTTGTGTATATGTCTTCGAAGGGTTCGTCCTGAATGTTCCCGAAGGAGATGTTCAGGAATTCACAGGGCTGCACGTCGCCTTTCGCATTGATATAGAAGCGGTCGCTTCCTCCGGCGGTACAGCCGAACATTTCGCTCCTTTCGTCGAGTATCTGCGCGGCGATGAACGGATAATCCCTATACTCCGGGCGGTTGTTGTATCGCCGTACAAGCTCGCCTATGCGCTCGAGATCCGCCTGCGTGCATTCCGGCAAGTCCGCATCCAGCCAGCCGCCCGACGGCTTGGGTTTGATGAGCTGTATGATCGACACTCCCAGGGAACGGGTCAGGTCCATCAACCGCTCGAAGGAACCGTCGGCGAAGCGTTCCGTCGCAAGGCAGGCGTTCACGGCAACGTCGAGCCCTGATTCGCGGCAGCGCTCCATACCTCGCATTATTGTGCTCCATGCGTCGTCACGGCCCATGAAAGCGTTCACCGCATCCTCGTCCGGAGAGTGCAGGGAAAAGATCAGCCCCTTGACTCCCAGGGACGTCAATTCCTCGAGCCGTTCAGCGCTTATTCCATTGCCGGTTGTGTTTATCCATATCTCGCCGGTTCCGACGGCCTCGCAAACCGCTTTCAACCGGTCGTACACGAGAAAGGGATCTCCGCCCTCGAAATTGAAAAATGAAACCCCCATGGAATCCAGCTTGCGCACCGCATCGGTCAGGAATTCAATGGGCGCATCCTTGCCGATGTCGTGTTTCTGATAACAGTGTTCGCAACGGAATCTGCAGCCGGAAGTCACGGACAGCAAAGCTGTGATGCACGGTTGTTTCACGCCGGTTTCAGCCACTTTCCGGCAGGCCTTGTAAAAGGCCTTCGACGGAAAAGCAGGGACGTAGAGGTTGATCTTGGTCATCGATCCGACCTTCACGTATTTGTTCTCGCGCATTTTCGAGAGGAAATACAACAATCGCTTCAGAAAACCGGGAAGTTTTTTCGCCGGGAAGCGTCCGGCAAGCGTCTCGCGCGCGAAATGGAAAAAAACGCTCAGTTTGAGGAGCTGATTGAACAGCGTCCGTCTCCAGCCTATCAGATACTCGATTCTTTGCATGACAATCCCTCATCGTTACAGAAGGTTGTTTTCCACATACCAGCGCACGGTTTTTGCGATGCTTTCCCGCTTGGAAAACTCGCACTCGAAGCCCAGTTCCGCGCGTGCTTTCGCGCCTGAATACTCGATGTTATCGTAAAAGACGTTGATTCGGGCGCGTGTCAGCATAGGCGCTTTGCGAGCGCGCAGCAGCAGCGCGGCAAGCTCCAGAAGCAGAGCCGGAGGATAAACAACCGCTTTCGGAAGAGGTCTCGGCATTTCGAGACCCGCTTCGCGGCAGAACATCGACAGCAGCGTATGCATGTACTCGGCCTCCGGGTCGCATGCCAGATAATGCCTTACGCCTTGCCGGGGAGACTGTGCCGCCAGAAAATAAAGTCTGGCCAGATCGCGGGCATAGATGGTGTGCAGACGGTTTTTCCTCGATCCCGGAAAAAAACGCAGCCCCGAGCGCACCGTTTTGAGAAAATCATAAAATCCGGTGCCGAATTCCCTTTCCCCGTAAACCCAGACGGGTTCTATGATGGTCAGATTGATGCCGGCATTCCGGGCGAGTTCAGCCGCTTTGATGTTGGCGAGAGCTTTGGTTTCCCTGTAGTGGTTCAGACCGGAAGGAAAGACGCCGCCCAGGAAATACCTGTAATGAGGATTATACCCCGAATCCTCCGTTTTGACGATCGGGGAATTTTCTTCGCCGTAACACGAATTTGTGCCCGTTATTATCACGTCCCGTATGCCCGCCTCGATTGCCGCGGTCATCACGTTCATGGCGCCTTCAACGTTCGCCTTGTAAAACTCCCTGTAAGGGCCCCACTCGCCGGCCTTGGCGGCGCAGTGAATAACGAAATCGGCGCCGGCAAACACGTTTGCAGTATCATCCGGTATTGTAATGTCACCCCGGCACAGCGTCACCGGAAGCGTTTTCAGGAATTCGGCCCGATCGGGATCCCGCACCATGCACACCGGACGCAGGCCGCGGCTGCAGAAGTATTCCGCTACGTGACTCCCTATAAAACCGCCGGCGCCTGTTATGACGATGCGCTCCACTTTCTCTCACTCCTGCTGATGAGGCGTGCGTGCATTGCGAATGAATTTCGTCAAAGCGTGAAGATATACCGAATGGTTTGCGTAATCTCTCGCGCTTAATGAGAAATTCGAAAAATCGATTCTGTAATCACGGTTTTCCATACACGCCACTCCTTTTTCGCAGACTGTGCCCAACCGGTGAAAAGTAAAGCCTGCTTCCCGGCCCGCGCGGACAAAGTCCGTCTCATTCCCGGGCGGTATGCTGCAGAGCAATTCGTATTCGCCGCATTCACCGGCGGCGAGCAGTTCCAGCGGCAGATCAAGAATTTCCAGGAGCGCGCGGCCGGGCTCGAAATACGGCGGCCGCGTGATAATAAAACCGCAACCGTTGAGACCGCAGAGAGTGAGCAGAGCGTTTATCAGGCCGTCGCTGCTGTCGATGCATGCATTTGCGTATCGCATGACGAGCTTCGCTTCCCTGTTCCTGAGTTGGAAGGCGGCGCGATTTTCCGCGCACAATGAGGCGCATTCCCGCGCAGGAAAGTCGAAACCGGACGCGGCTTCAAAATTTCCGGGGCCCACACAACCGCTGATGTAGAGTCCGTCGCCCGGGCGGGCGCCTTTTCTTGTGAGTTTGCGGTCGGCCCTTCCGAGCGCGACTCCGGTGTAAGCCCATTGAGCCGAACAACCGATGTCGCCTCCCGCAAAACAGGCGCCGCATTCGCTCACGACGTCGGCGATACCGCGTGAAAAGTGTAGGATATATTCCGAATCCCATTCCGGCGGCACAGTTACGCAGTGGCCGAAATGCTCCAGCCGGCCGCCGCAGGCGAAAATGTCGCTTACCGTGCATACAGCCAGGTTTCTGCCGAGAAGGTAAGGGTTATCCGTTCTGAAGTGGTCCTCGGCGGAAAAGCCGTCGATTGTGAACAGCAGCGGCCCTTCACCGATGAGTAACACTTCGGAATCCGACTCGAACGGTTGATTCAACCGTTTCGGATTCGGAGGCAACGCCTCCAGCATGAGTCTTATTAATTCGATTTCCTTCATGTCGCTGTTGTCCATATCGGAATGTTGTTCCTGCTCATACGCTTACGCTGTTCGATTCACACGACGGCAAACTACTGATTGGGCCGGCTTGAGTTGTCATCGGAGTGTAAAAATGTTGTCCGTGATCCCGTTACCCGGGCCTGCGGCCCGGCCTGATATATATCGCGCCTTCGGCGCTATGAATCGGTCGAAAAACCATGATCGCCGAGGACCGAAGGCCCGGCCAAGAACAGACCGGGGCGCGCCTGTCGGCCGACCTGTCCGCCGTAGCGGAGTGTAGGCGGAAGCTCGAAGAGCGTAGGCTGGAGCCCCGGGACGGCCCATACCAGACCGGAGCGCAGCCCCGCGGAAACAAAACCGACGGATCAGTTACCGATGCAAAAGAATTGAGCGGCTCGAGACCATCCCGCCCGCCTGTAAAACGCAGCGATACACGCCGCCCGGCAGAGCGGACAAGTCCGCCGCGCATTCGTTCACCCCCGGCGCGCATTCCATGTCCGCAATTACGGCCGATCCGCGGCCCAGCATGTCGATCACGTAAAGACGGATGCGCATAGCCCGCGGAGCAGTGTAGCGGATGAACATTTCGTCACGCGCCGGATTGGGGTAAACCTGAATGAGCATGGATTCCGGCCTTGCAGCCGTGCACTCGAGTCCGCTCGTCGCCGGAGTCGTGAAACGGAATGTCGCGTCGGATCTCACAACCGAATACGGGTCGCGGGCTTCTACATACCAGTAGTATGTTTTCTCAGGCCGAAGAAGCGCCGCGCTCAACACGAACGCCGTATCTGTCAGGTCCGTGAAAGCAGTGTCCGATCCGGGCCCGCTTATGCGGAGCAGGTAGCGCACGGGATCCTGTTCGGGATCGGAAGACGAGCTCCAGCGGAAAGTATCAGGTAACGCTGCAAGCCGCGCGCCGTCCGGCGGCGTAAGGAGCACAGGTTTGGACGGCGCGAGATTGTTCCCGCTGTTCACGCTGACCGAAGCGCCGCTTCCCTCGGCTTCAATCTTCGCGTTGTCGATATTCCGCAGGTCCATGCCTTTCACGGCCACCTCCGTGCTTCCTCCCTGTTCGGCGATGAAACGCAATGTGAACAGAAGTCCGGAGCCATCCACGGCGCTGAGACCCATAATCGCCTGATCGACGAGCACGGAGTCCGGCGATCCGACCGGTCGCTCTGTTACGAAAAACGCCACCGTGAAGCCTTCCGGATTCTTCGTCAGGAAATCCCCCTCCTCCGCGGAGAGGAAGCGCAGGATGGATTTCTGGAATTTCACGTGCACGCTGGCGCCTCGGAGTCCGACGGCATCGCTCACCTGCACCGCGAGTTTGACTGTGTCGCCCTTGTTTGCGTAAACGGCGGCGGGAAGTATCTCCACTCGGGTCTGCGCGGCCGATGAAAGCGTCAACAGGGCAGCAAGCACTGTTGTGGAGATTGCATGAAGCAGGTACGTCGTTTTCATTGTCCGTTGTCCTCTCACATTCGTTCTGATCATTATTTGGATGAGTGCGCGTCAGAGTGATTGGGGCATGGAGTAGACCCTGTCGCTTTGATGAATGCCCATTAATGTATCGAGCATCGCATTGTCATCATAACGCTGATAATAGTATGGACGGGGCGATTAGCCCGGAAATCCGATCCTCAACATATTCCCGGCGATGTATCATCATGACGGCATCGTGGATTGTATGGATCGGGCCTTCAGCCCTCACTAACATTCCGCGCCTTTTCACCGGGCCTGCGGCCCGGCCTGATATATACCGCGCCTTCGGCGCTG
>CAYLZD010000037.1:22578-37455 GCA_964388275.1 uncultured Chromatiales bacterium | reverse complement strand
TGAGTGAGTGAGTGGGCATAAAACCTCCATGTCCTGAATAGTTTTGAAGGATCAATAGCACTATTTCAAAATCACATTTGTCCCTATGGACATACGCGAGGTGTGCATCGGCGCCGTTTATCTTGTGGCCTGCTCTCCTGTATGATCGGAATAATTGTTTACGGGGCAATCTCATAATAGAAGACGTAAAAGTCAAGTCATTTATCTACTAACAGTTGAAATAATCGCACTTACTGAGCGATGGATCTTGCCGGTGCGCCGGGTAAACGGCGTGCCGGCAAAATGCTCGGTTTTGACGCGGACAGGATGGTCAATGCCATAGGCATTGCCGGTTCGCACAATCACACCATCGGCTGTCCGACGGCCGGCAAGCTGACCATGATGAAAAACACCGTGGACCCCATGGCGGTGCAGGCCGGCGTATTCGCCGCGCTGATGGCCGGGAAGGGCTACAGCGGCACCGAGGCCGTGTTCCAGGGCAAGGAGGGCTTCATGGACTGTTTCATGGGCTGGGACGTGAAAAGCCGGGCCGTCTCGCCCGTCCGTATGCAAGGCAGGGACACACTCGGCGAATGGTCCTGGGACGTCGGGAAGCTCACAGGCGGCCTGGGATCTTCCTACAAGATTTTGGAGCGCTCGATGAAGGCGTTCCCCACGGAAGCGCTGACGCATACGCATCTCTCATGCGTGCTGAAACTGGTGGTCGAACACGGCATAGCGAGCGAAGAGATAGAGGAAGTCACCGTCACGACAATTGCCCGCGCCTGCGACATACTGTTCGATCCTCACAAATACCGTTTATGGATGAGGCAGGTGATGAGACGAACGATTCCGGGTGTGATTGGAAGAATGTCCGCCGAGGCTCTCAGTCGCGGGCATTATCCATCTGCTCACCGTCCTTCAGGCTATGGGAGAGAGCATCCATCGACTACGGAAATCTCAGGAGTCGCGTACATGACATCCCCGGCCAGGCGGAGAAGCCGGCAGCGTACGGCAGGATCTGGAGCGAGTCGTGCCGGATTCAGCGATGACCTGACTCCGCCATAAGCCCAGATGCAAGGGGAGGGTGAAACTGGCGGCAGCCACTAATGCGGGCCGGCGGCGGATTTCCTGATCAGACGTGAGCTGAAGGACATCCCCTGCTTCGTCAATCCAATGGACGACAGAATATAATCGGGCTTGTCGGTTCATACCGCGTACTGATCGATGAACTGCCTCGGGAACAATCAAAGGCAGGACAGGGGAGGGCGCGGCGGCGGATTCGACTGTCGGAACGGAGTTCCGGATCAGCATGGGGATCCCTCGACTCCATTGACTTTATTGAAAGAATTGCCGACATTGAAATAGATTATTAGTTGATAATGTATGAATTCGGCTCGAACAGCCGCTTAGTATTCTGACGGAAGCCGGGATGACCGGTACTGCGCGAGGATATATTAAGATATTCTGCTCCATATATGTTCATCATTTACAGATCCAGGAGGTCGCGAAGATGAAGCATTTACCGTTTTTCATTTTCATGCTGCTCGCGGTGTCGGCGGCGCTGGGACAGGGCGTGCCGCAGACCATGAGCTACCAGGGGTACTTGACGGACCTGACAGGTTCCCCGGTTTCAGACGGCGCCTATCGTTTCACGTTCTCCATCTATGTGGATGAAGCCGGAGGAGCGCCTCTCTGGACAGAAGTGCATCCGTCGGTACAGGTGGCCGAAGGGCTGTTTACCGTGATACTCGGGCGGGGCAATCCGGCCAATCCGCTCACACCTGTTTTCGACCGGCAGTACTATTTAGGGATCACCGTCGGAACGGACCCCGAACTGTCGCCGCGAGTCCGTCTCACCACTTCCGCATACAGCATGAGGGCTCGTATGGCGGAGAGCGTGCTCGACGGCGCCATTACCACGGCAAAAATGGCCGATGATGCCGTGACAGGCGCCAAGATAGCGAACGGCGCCGTCGGCACGCCCCAGATCGCGGACGGCGCCGTCGTCGCATCGAAGATCCCGAACAACGTCATCACGGCCGACCACCTGTCCACGCCGATAGTCTCCAGCATCAACAGCGTCACAAACGACGGCGGGAACATAAACCTGGTCGCGGGCGGCAATGTTACCATCACACCGGACGATGCCGCGAACACGATAACGATATCGGCTTCGGGCGGAGGCGGAGGATTGACTCTGCCGTACAGTGGGACAGCCAATTCAGCGAGCGACGCCTTCGCCGTGACGAATTCCGGGGCCGGCAATGCGGGCATGTTCCAGTCCAACAGCGGGGCGACGGCCACTAAGACACTGGAGGTGTATTCGGCCAGCACTCACCTCAGCTCCAGCGCCCTGTTCGCCCATTCCACGGCGGGAGCGGCCGTCGAAGCCAGAGCCGGAGGAACGTCACCGGCCGGATACTTCCAGAACACAGGGACAGGAAACTGCGTGAACCTGGTTTCCACAAATGCCGGAGACGGCCTTTTCATCAATAAAAGCGGTGCGGGCAATGGAATCAACATGATTTATGGCGGCAGCGGCAAGGGTATTTTCATCGACAACAACGCGGCATCTCCCGGCCTGGAAATTCAGCAGGACGGCAATTCCAACGCAGCCTATTTCCACATCGAAAACACTTCCGCGGCGTACAACTGCCTGCGCGCGGTTACAAACAGCACCAACATCAACAGCGACGCGTTGGAAGCCAAAGCCACCACCGGTAACGCATTGGACGCCGTGAATAATTCCGGCTCCGCACCGACCCTGGTCGCCAGAAACAACAGCGCCGACGCTGCATCACAGGCCCTTTACCTGCAATCCGGCGGACTGGCTGGAACTATCGAGGTGCATAACATCAACTCTTCGCCGAACGGGTTTCAATTCGAGGGTTGGGCCGGCGGCACACAGACTTTCAGGATGTACAATTCCGGTAACTTCTACACTCACGGCGGATTGTATTCCAGTCATGCTCTGCTGAGGGATGCATTAGGCGGAAGCAGCGGACCCCAGATCGGAGGAGTTTACAAGGATAACACGGTACTAGCCTGGGCGAGGATGAGCGGTGCATCCATCACAACCGACTTCGGCGTCGCCTCGGTCGGATCGAGCGTGGTAAACGGTTTTACCACTTACACTGTGACTCTGAACAACAGCGCGGCCGATGCAAACTCACTGGTTCCTGTGGTGACCACATATGATGCGCCGTCGACCACTCCCAGTCCGGACTTCGCCACCGTGCACAGTGTCACCGCGAATTCCTTCAAGGTGACCATCTACAGCTGGAACAATACAACCAAGACCTGGGACTCGGGCAGCGGAACCTGGTATTTCGTGGTGCTGGGCCGGCCTTGATCGAAGCGCGACGCATGAGGTATGAAATGTGCAAAAAGCTGATACCCGCGGTTCTGCTGGGCTTGTTGATCCTTCCTCCTCTGCTTCCGGCGCAGAACGCCATAAACTGGCAGGCTGCCGACGCGAGCGGAGCGGAGACCTCGATGAACAGCCTGCAGTTCCTCTATACCTCGACAGGGCAGCCCGCCACGGGCGAGTCCGCCGGAAGCGGACGGGTGCTGCATTCCGGTTATCTTTTCATTCGCACCGTGCCTTCGGGCGCGGCAACGCTCGTAGCCCAGTCTTCCATCGATTTCGGCAACGTGATAGTCGGGCAGAACGAACTGAGACAGCTGACCGTATCCAACGGCGGCACGCAACCGCTCAACATCACCGCCACTTCGGTAGCCCCCGCCGTCTTCGACCTGATATCCGGCGGCGGACCGCAGACAATATCGTCGGGTGGATCCGTGACGATGACGCTGCGCTTCACTCCTTCCGCGGCCGGGTCGGCCTCGGGCGCCCTCGTGATCGCGAGCAACGCGGTCAATGCCCCCGCGCATAACGTGTCACTGTCGGGCAGCGGCGTGGCATCGGCGCCGGCCATTTCTCTCAGCGCCGTGTCGCTCGATTTCGGACCGGTGGAAATCGGCATGAACTCGGTTCGCGGCGTCACCGTTTCGAACACCGGAAACGCGCCTCTGAACATCAGCGGACAGACCGTCGGCGGTGCGAACGCCGCCGATTTCACCATCATCCATTCGAGCGGCACGCCCATTGCGCCCACGGGGAGCGATTACATCGAACTCCGTTTCAGCCCGTCAGCCGCGGGCGTCCGCATGGCATCGCTGACCATCGGCAGCAACGATCCGAATTTCCCGAGCATGGTGGTTTCGCTGTCGGGTTCAGGGACATCCAGCGCTCAACCCCACATTTCCGTAAGCCAGACCGTGATGGATTTCGGCACGACTTCACCGGGAACGCCTGTGGAACGCGATCTGGTGATAAGCAACACCGGAACGGCTTCCCTCGTACTGACGGGCCAGAATGTGTCGGGTGTCTCGTTCACCCTCCTGACTCCCGCGGCGGGGACGATAGCCGCCGGTGGCAATTCAACGGCGCGACTTCGCTTCAATCCGCCGTCCAACGGCAATCACACGGGCTCTTTCTCGATTTCGAGCAACGATCCGACGGCGCCGACGACGGCTGTTTCACTGCGCGGCGCGGGCGGAGGATCAACCGGACCCCGCATATCGCTGGGCTCGACGGTATTGGATTTCGGCGCCGTTGCAGTCCTGCAACCGAAGGAGTTGGATCTCTTGATAAGGAATATCGGGATATCCGACCTTGTCATCAGTTCACAGATGATAGGCGGCGCCGATGTGCTGCATTTCTCGATCTCCCAGGCGGCCGGCTCGCCGGTTGCGCCCGGAGGCGGCACGACGCTTAAAGTCCGTCATTACCCGACCTCCCCGGGTCCGAAAGTCGCGCTGCTGCGTTTACTCACGAACGATCCGGGAATGCCCACAGCCGAAGTGGCGCTGATCTCGACGGTCGTCAACGCGGAAGAGCTCCCTGGACCAGCCGAGGATGCCGTCCTGCTTGCGAATTTCCCGAATCCCTTCGTTGCTTCCACCACGCTTGCATATCGCATGGGTAATCCCGGCAGAGTGGTACTGACTGTATACGATACCCATGCACGCGCAGTCGCGCTCTTCGACGAAGGTTTGCGCGAAGCCGGGACACATGGCCTGATCCTGGATGCTTCATCGCTGTCCGCCGGCGTTTACTCGGTAGTTCTTAAAGCGGCCGATTCCGGAGGCCGTGCCGTAATCCGGACCATGCGCATCACCTGCATACGGTGATACCGCCGGCGCGCCGCATGCTCGCAGCGAGTTTCAGCCATTCGGGATAAACATAGCCACCCCACCCCCACGCCCCCGACCCCTATCGATAGGGGGGGGTGGGGGGGGGGGTGATGATAAAGCTCGTACGCGGGTATCAGGCGAGATCGAAGCGGTCGAGATTCATGACCTTGTTCCATGCCGCGACGAAGTCTTTGACGAACTTCTCTTTGGCATCGTCCTGAGCATAGACCTCGGCGATTGCCCGCAATTGCGAATTGGAGCCGAAGACCAGATCAACGCGGGTGCCGGTCCACTTGAGTTCGCCGGTCTTGCGGTCGCGCCCCTCGAAGGTATCGCGAGCATCGGAGACGGATTTCCACACTGTGTCCATGTCGAGCAGGTTGACGAAGAAGTCGTTGCTGAGAACACCCGTTCTCGCGGTGAACACCCCGTGCTTCGAGCCGCCGGTGTTGGCGCCCAGCACGCGCAGCCCGCCGACCAGCACTGTCATTTCGGGCGCGCTCAGCGTCAGAAGCTGCGCTTTATCCACCAGCAGCCCTTCGGCCTCTATGGTGTAGGTTTGCTTCAGATAATTGCGGAAACCGTCGGCCTGGGGTTCCAGCACGGCGAAAGACTCAACATCGGTCTGTTCCTGCGCTGCGTCCGCGCGGCCCGGCGTAAAGGGCACGACGATATCGTGTCCGGCTGCTCCGGCAGCCGCTTCGACCGCAGCGCAACCGGCGAGGACGATCAGATCGGCCATCGAGACTTTTTTCCCGTCCTTCCGGCCGTCGTTGAAGTTCTTTTGAATACTGCCGAGCACTTTCAGCACCTTACCGAGCTGCTCCGGTTGGTTGATTTCCCAATCCTTCTGGGGAGCGAGGCGTATCCGCGCGCCATTGGCGCCGCCGCGCTTGTCCGAACCGCGGAATGTGGCGGCCGAGGCCCAGGCGGTGGAGACCAGTTCAGCCGTCGACAGGCCGGATGCCATCACCCTCGTCTTGAGGTCGGCGATGTCCCGGGCATCGATCGGGGGGTAATCGACGGATGGAATCGGATCCTGCCAGATGAGGTCGTCCTTTGGGACTTCGGGACCGAGGTAGCGGACCTTGGGTCCCATGTCGCGATGCGTGAGCTTGAACCACGCGCGGGCGAAGGCATCGGCGAAGGCCTGCGGATCCTTGTGGAAGCGCCGCGCTATGGGTTCGTATATCGGGTCGAAGCGCAGCGACAGGTCGGCGGTTGTCATCATGGGCCGGTGTGTCCTGGACGGATCGTGGGCGTCCGGAATCATGTGTTCCTCCTTGACGTCCTTGGCCAGCCATTGCCAGGCGCCGGCCGGGCTCTTGACCAATTCCCACTCGTAGCCGAAGAGCATGTCGAAGTATCCGTTGTCCCATCTTGTGGGATGCGGCTTCCAGGCGCCCTCTATGCCGCTGGTCGTAGTGTCGACGCCCTTTCCGCTGCCGTGTCGGTTTATCCAGCCCAGGCCCTGTTCTTCGAGAGGAGCGGCTTCCGGCTCCGGACCTATCAGCGACGGATCGCCGGCGCCATGGGCCTTGCCGAAAGTGTGTCCGCCCGCGACCAGCGCGACGGTCTCCTCGTCGTTCATCGCCATGCGCGCGAAGGTGTCACGAACATCCCGGCCTGAGGCCGCGGGGTCAGGATTGCCGTTAGGTCCTTCCGGATTCACGTATATCAGGCCCATCTGAACCGCGGCCAGCGGATTTTCCAGCTCGCGGTCGCCGCTGTAGCGCTTGTCGCCCAGCCATGTATCTTCGCTGCCCCAGTAAATATCCTCTTCAGGCTGCCAGATATCCTCGCGGCCGCCGCCGAAGCCGAACGTCTTGAATCCCATCGACTCCAGTGCGACGTTGCCCGCCAGTATCATGAGGTCGGCCCAGGATATTTTGTTGCCGTACTTCTGCTTGACGGGCCACAGCAGGCGGCGCGCCTTGTCGAGATTCGCGTTGTCGGGCCAGCTGTTGACCGGCGCGAAGCGCTGGTTGCCTGTGCCGCCGCCACCGCGGCCGTCCGAGGTGCGATAGGTACCGGCGCTGTGCCAGGCCATGCGTATCATGAGCCCGCCGTAATGTCCCCAGTCGGCCGGCCACCACTGCTTCGAGTCGATCATCAACGCGCGCAGGTCCGTTTTCAGAGCGGTAAAATCCAGTTTTTTAAATTCTTCCGCGTAGTTGAAGTCCGGTCCCAGCGGATTCGAGGCGGGCGCGTGCTGGTGCAGGATTCCGAGGTTCAGTTGATCGGGCCACCAGTCACGATTCGATGTCCCTTGCTTGGCGGGGCTTCCGTCCGCCGTGCCCATCACCGGGCGATCGCTGCTCTCACTCATTTGATTCTCCTGTATGTTTCGGGTTTGCAGGGCTGCCGCTCGTAGACGTAAAATGCTATCATAAGGAAATTGGATTGCATGAACTCGAAACCGATTTATTACCTGTGCCGGATCGAGAGTGCATGCGATCATATTTTAACACTGTCACTTGAGAAAAAATTCCGTCGCCGCGCGGTGGACTGCCTGACGGACCGCGTCGGGAAATGCACGACCCGGAGCTGTGTGAGATGCTCGCCGTTCGATACAAAAGGGGAGGCGGTTCACTGGATGACGCGAAGAATAATACAGCACCGTGATGGAGCGAATATCCGGGAACCTTGGTCTTGAGCTTGCTTGTTATCGTGAAATGCGCGGAGGTGTCGGAATATCATGAATAAGGTTATAGTAGTCGGATCAGGCATAGGTGGGCTGGCTGAAGCCGTCCGCTTGCAGGCGAGAGGTTACGACGTCACCATTTTCGAAAAGAACGAACAGCCGGGCGGGCGGGCTTCACAACTGGTGAAGGACGGATATACGTTCGATATGGGCCCTTCGCTTGTGACTGCGCCGGATATAATCGGAGATGTGTTCCGGGCCGCGGGCAGGCGCATGGAAGACTATATGGAACTCGTGCCGCTGGATCCGTTCTACAGGATATATTTCCACGACGGTACGCATCTCGACTACTCCGGAGACTCGGAGAAGATGAAGGAGGATCTGAAGAAAATATACCCCCCGGATGCGGACGCCTATGACCGCTTTTTCAAAGACATCAAGGGAATTTACGATGCCGTGATAACCGACAAGCTCGGAGCGACACCGTTCGACTCGCTGCGCGGCATGTTCGGCTTTCTGCCGCGGGCGGCCGCCCTGAGCAGCCTGCGCCCTGTGCACAGCTACGTGTCGAAGTATTTCGAGGATCCGAAAGTCCGCTTCATCTTTTCCTTCCATCCGCTTTTCATCGGCGGTTCGCCTTTTCGTGCGCCAAGCGTCTATATCATGATTCCCTATCTGGAACGGGAGGGGGGAGTCTGGTTCGCAAGAGGCGGGATGTACAGTCTCGTGAAGGCCTTCGAAAGACTGTTCGCGGAGCTCGGCGGCAAGGTGAACACCGGCGGGGAGGTGTCGGAAATCCTGGTCCGCGACGGTCGCGCGGCCGGCGTCGTCTCGAACGGCATACGGCACGAGGCGGACCTCGTCGTGTCCAACGGGGACGTCCCCTGGGTGTACCGCAACCTTATCAGACCGGAACACAGGCGCAGATGGACCGACAGACGCATAGATAAGCTGCACATGTCGATGAGCGTATTCCTCCTCTATATCGGAGTCCGCAAGCAGTACCCTCAATTGAAGCATCATACGCTGATATTGAGTCCCCGGTATCAGGAACTGATCAAGGATATTTTCGACCGCAAGATACTCGCCGAGGATTTCTCGATGTATCTGCACGTTCCCACGCGCACGGATCCGTCTATGGCGCCGCCGGGCTGCGAGAGCATGTACGTGCTGGTGCCGGTTCCGCATCTCGGGAGCAGAGTCGACTGGGCGAAGAAAGCCGGACAGTTCAGGGAGCGCCTCCTGGAGTTCCTGGAGGAGGAATTCGGACTCGAGGACCTGCGCGCCAATATCGATGTGCTCGAGACCTTCACGCCCGCGGACTTCGAATCCCGACTCAATTCCTTCCGAGGCAGCGCATTCAGCATAGAGCCGAGACTCACGCAGACCGCGTGGTTCCGTCCGCACAACCGAAGCGAGGATGTGCGCGGCCTGTACCTCGTCGGAGCCGGCACGCATCCCGGAGGCGGAGTTCCCGGAGTGCTGCTGTCGGCCGAAGCGACGGAGAGAAGCATCGTCGAGGACTTCGAGCGGGCCGGGAGTCCGCTGAAATGAAGGAACTGCCGGCATGAGCTCGGACGCGCGCCGGAACGACCGGCTCGATGACGATATCCGTGCGTGCAGAGAGGTGACGCGGCGGCACGCGAAATCCTTTTTCTTCGCTTCGCATGTGCTGCCCGCGGAAAAGCGGGACGCCTCGTATGCCGTGTATGCGTTCTGCCGCAGAGCGGACAATCTGGTCGACGAAGCCAGGTCGGGCGAATCGCCGGAATCGGTCAGGTCTCATCTGAATGATTTGCGATCATTGCTCGAGAAGGCGTACGCGACGGACGCCGAGTTCACGGATCCGGAACTCAGGGCGTTTTCGCGCACGGTGCGGAAGGTGAAGATCCCTATCGAACATTTCAGCGATCTTCTGAAGGGCGTCGAGATGGATCTGAGCGTCTCACGCTACGAGACTTTCGAGGAATTGCAGGTCTACTGCTACCGCGTCGCCTCGGTGGTCGGCCTGATCATGGCTCACATAATGGGAGCGGCAAGTCCGGAAGCCCTGCAGAGAGCGGCGGACCTTGGGACGGCCATGCAATTGACGAATATTCTCAGGGATATCGGGGAAGACGCGCGGCGCGGGCGCATATATCTGCCGCTCGCGGATCTGCGGCGTTTCGGCGTCGAAGAACGGGGATTGACGGCCGGACGCATGACGCCGTCGATGCGCGCGATGCTGGCTTTCCAGATCGACCGTTCGCGCAGCTATTACGACCGCGCGTCCCGGGGCATTCCGCTGCTGCCCGACGACGGTTCCCGTTTCTGCGTGCGGCTCATGAGCGAACTTTACTCGGGCATTCTCGGCGAAATCGAGAAAAGCGATTACGATGTGTTTGGCGGGAGGGCTTATGTTTCGCACTTCTCAAAATTCGTCATCTTGGCGAGACTGATACGGCGTCACGGCGTACGGCGGCGCCGCCGCCGCGGAAAATCCTCGAAGCCCGCCGAAGCCGGCATCCGCGACGCCGGGCACAATTCGGCGCAGAGTTTAGACGTTCACGCGCGCATGACGGACGAAAAAAACATCGGGAAAAATTCGATATCGGCGGGTCGATGAATCCATCAGCCTTCATCCTGACGGCGGTCATTTCCTTCGCGGCCATGGAAGGCGTCTCCTATCTGGCGCATCGCTACGTTTATCACGGCATCGGCTGGCGTTTCCACGAGAGTCATCACCGCAGACGCAAGGGGGTATTCGAGAAGAACGACGTGTTCCCGGCTTTTTTCGCCGTCTCGACCATGGCGGTCATTTTCGCGAGTCTCAACATACCCGAAATCGCTTTTCTTCTCCCGGTCGGCATCGGTGTTTCTCTGTACGGCATCACCTATTTCTTCATACACGACATTTACATACACGGCCGATCGCGCCGGCTCCGCTTCCGCATACCGATGCTTCGCGAGATGAGAAAAGCCCACGCCATTCATCACCGTTACGGGCGTGAACCTTACGGGCTGCTGCTGTACAGGCGCGGAGAAGCGTTCAAGCGCGAGGCGGATGCGGACGAGGACAAGCCGGTATGAAAAGAGTCATCGTCGCGGGCGGCGGCCTCGGCGGTTTGTCGGCCGCGATCCGTCTCGCGGCGGACGGTTTCAAGGTGACGCTTCTGGAGAAAAACGACAGAGTCGGAGGCAAGGCGGACTTCCTGCGGCTCGGGCCGTATTTTTTCGATACAGGCCCGACGCTGCTGACCATGCCGTTCGTGCTCGAGGACCTTTTCTCGGTCGCGAAACTGAAGCTTCAGGAGCGCCTGGAACTGCTCAGGCTCGAGCCGGCGTGCAGGTATTTTTTCCCCGAAGGCGGCGTGCTGGACGCCTGGTCGGATGCCGAAAGGATGGAGCGGGAGATTGCCCGCTTCGCGCCGGGGGATGCGGGAGCATTTTCCGCATTCATGAAGAAGGCCCGGAGCATTTACGAAGCGGCGGCGCCCCCGTTTCTATACTCCGCATTCAGCAGCGCCTCGGCGTCAGAGACGCTTCGTCTTCTGAAGTATCTTCCCTCAGTCGTGCGCCTGGATTCAAGCAGGACGTTGAATGAAAGCGTCGAAGGGCATTTCAAGGACGTCCGCTTGAGAAAGGTCTTCAACCGTTTCGCGACCTACAACGGTTCCTCTCCTTATCTCGCGCCGGCCACCCTGGCCATAATCGCCTATGTGGAGTTCGCCTTCGGCGGATGGTATGTAAAGGGGGGGCTGCGGCGCATGGTGGATGAATTGCTGAAGGCGGCCTCCGGGCTCGGAGTTGAAATCGTGACCGGCGCAGAAGTGGCGCGCATACTGTGCGACGGCGCGGGGCGGAGCGGCTCGCTTCCGGCCGCTGCGGACCCGCGTCCGCCGGTGTCCTCGCGGAGGAGCGTAGGCGTTCCGCGCGCTCGGCGCCGTGTGCGCGGTGTGCGGCTTGCGGACGGGACGGTGCTCGAGAGCGATATCGTGATTTCCAACATCGACGCCTCGCTGACGCGGCGCGAACTGCTCGGCGGATGCGGCCATGGATCCGCGCGCTCCGGTCTCACGGATCCATCCATGGCGGGTTTCGCGCTTTATCTCGGTGTGCGCGGGAAGTACGAGTCGTTGACGCAGCACAACATCTTCTTCTCGCGCGATTATCGGGAGGAGTTCAGGCAGATCTTCGAGGAACGCCGGCCGGCGGAGGATCCCACCATATACGTATGCGCCTCCTGCCTGCGCGATCCCGAGCACGCGCCGCCCGGCGGAATGAACCTGTTCATACTGGTCAACGTCCCGGCGGCCGACGGCTCCTGCGACTGGTCGGCGAGGAAGACGGAATACCGCGACCTGATAATCGGAGCGCTTGAAAGCAGGGGCATGGAAGGACTGAACTCCGCGACGGAAATCGAGGAGATCATCACTCCGGAGGATTTCGAGCGCAGATACAACGCCCCCGGAGGCGCCATATACGGCAGCTCCTCGAACAGCCGCTGGGCCGCTTTCCGCAGGCCGCCCAACCGCTCGCGCGAGGCGCGCGGGCTGTATTACGCCGGAGGCAGCGCGCATCCCGGGGGAGGCATTCCGCTCGTGCTCCTGTCGGGCGCGCACGCCGCCGAACTCGTGAGAAAGGATCATGCTTGAAGCGAGTAAGAACCGCGCCTTCGAGGCCCTTTTCGACGCGTATCTGCAGCGTCTGCTGCGCAGGCATTTCGCGGCTTTGCGGATTGAGGGCGCGGAGCTCATCGCGCAGCGGCTTCACGGCCATCCCATCATATTGTACGGAAATCACGGCAGCTGGTGGGACGCCCTGCTGCCTTACTATCTCAGCCGCCGCATTCTGAAGCTCGACGCTTACGCGATGATGGACGAGCGGCAGCTCCTCCGTCACGGCTTTTTCCGCAGACTCGGAGTGTTCTCCGTGGACAGGGAGAATCCGCGCAACGCGTTGCGTTCCCTTGAATACGCCGCGGAGTTGTTGCGAGGCGGACGGCGCGCCTTGTGGATGTATCCGCAGGGCGAACTTGTGCCGGGCGATGCGGGCCTCCGGCGCTTCGAGAGCGGCATTCTGCGCATTATACGCGATGCAGCGCCCGTCATAGCGCATCCGTTCGCCTTCAGATACGAATTCCGGCGCGAGCAGAGGCCCGAGGCGTTCGTCTCCATAGGAGCGGGTATCGATTCCGGCGCATTGAATGAAAAGGATAAGGCGCTCGGTATTCTTGAAACAGCCCTGGCGGCATTAATGGAGAGGCAAAGATCGGCACTGGCCGCGGACGAACTCGGCGGATACACGACGGCGTTGAGGGGCGCCGTGTCGAGAGGCGGGCGGAACGAGGAGACCGGGCGCGGCGCGGGGAAGGGAGCATGATCGAGTATCAATGGGGCGTGCTGCTCGCGCTTTGCGGACTCCTGTTCGTCGCGCTCGTGAACACCGCGTATTTCAGGCGTCTTAGAGCCGACCGCCCGCCGGACGGAACGAAGGTTCTGTCGGTGCTGGTGCCCGCCCGCAACGAGGAGACGCGCATCGGCGCCTGCGTCGAGAGCATACTCCGGCAGGATCATCCGAATTTCGAACTGCTCATTCTCGACGACGGCAGCGACGACGCGACAGCCGAAAGGGCGGCGGAAGCCGCGGGCGTCGATCCGAGATTCCGTCTGCTGAAAGGCGAGGATTTGCCCGAAGGCTGGACCGGCAAGAACTTCGCCTGCCGGCAACTGTACGAGGCGGCGGGAGGAGACATACTGCTCTTCACGGACGCGGACACGGAATACCATCCCGGCGCGCTGAGGAAAATCGCGGCCGCGCTGGATGTTTATTCGGTCGACATGCTTTCGCTGATCCCGCATCAGCGCATGGTCGGCTTCGCGGAGCGCCTCTTCATGCCGCTGCTACAATACGTCACGATGTGCTTTCTTCCTTTCCCGCTGGTGACGCTCACGCGCTATGAATCGCTGTCCATGGCGAACGGCCAATGCATGGCTTTCAGGAGGCGCGCGTACGAGGCCGCCGGAGGCCATGAGGCGCAGCGCTCCGCCGTCGTGGAGGATGTGCGTCTCGCGCGCGCGATGAAGCGTTCCGGAGGGCGGTTGCGCGTGATGGCGGGGGAGGGAAGCGTGTCCTGCCGCATGTACGAATCCCTGCCTGAAATCAGACGCGGCTTTTCGAAGAACATCTTCCCGGGTCTCGGCTATTCGATCCCTTTGCTGGCGGCCGTGTTGACGTTTTTCGCGGCGACGTCGGTATTGCCTTACGTTTTTCTGGCCGCGGGCCTTTTATTCGCCCCGGCCGCCCCGTGGCTGCCTGTCGCGGCGGCTCAAGTCGGAGTTCTGCTCGCGATACGCATTCTGCTCGCCGTCAAGTTCAGGCAGCCGCCGGAATCCGTTTTTCTGCACCCTTTCGCCGTGCTGCTTCTGATAAGTATCGGCATAGCTTCGGCGCGCCAGGCCCTCGGCGGCGGTGGCTCGGAATGGAAAGGCAGGCGTTACGCGCCGCCGCGGAGTAAACGCGCCGAACCGTGAAAAATGATATGAATCAGGAAAAAAACATCAGGAGATACGAAATATGCTTTTAATTTCATTGGCGGCGGCCCGCCTGCTGGCCGGCCTGTTCACGGTCGATGCCGGCGCGGAGATCAAGTACCAGATCGATATTCCCTACGAGCGGGTGCAGTCGCATGCAGACGACATCGGGCTGCTTGCCCGGAACATGCCGGGCGTAGTCGGAATACAGCGTCTGTCGGAAAACCGCTTCCTTTATCAGACTCAGCGCTCCGTGCCGCTGGGCAAGGACCTGAAGCTCGATTTTACCATAGAGCGGAGAATTGAAAACGGGGTCACGATCTACGAGACCGCCGACGCGAAGGATCCGAATTACATGCGCTGCGCCGTGCGCGTCGTTCCACTGCCGCGAAACAGGACCGGTTTCGACATCAGACTGCGTCTCCGCCTGTCCCGCGAAAGCGGCTCGGAGGTGCATTGGATGGCGCCGATAGTGGGAGAGCCCTTTCTGTCGGAGCGCATGAGCGAGGACCTCGACGACATGCTCAAGGAGTTCCGCCG
>CAYLZD010000037.1:0-22478 GCA_964388275.1 uncultured Chromatiales bacterium | reverse complement strand
CCGGCGGTTTGGTGCTTCTTGTGGACGGCGTGCCGGTGGCGATGGCGGCGGCCTGGTTCGGGGTGGTGATGAGCGCCTGGCGGCTGGCGAGAGCGGCTTTCCCGGACGGCGGCAGGAAAGCCGCGCCGTGGGTCGCCGCCATGGCCGCTTTGCTCGCTACCGCTCTCGACATAGCATTGGAACCGATGGCGGCCTTCGTGCAGCAATACTGGATCTGGGCCGACGGGGCGGTTCCGCTGCAGAATTACGCGAGCTGGTTCGCGTTGTCCTTCGCGGCCGTGCTGCTTCTGGATCTCACGGACGGCGCCGGAGGCAGGGCGCCGGCGCCCGTTGTCCGCACCGCGCTGCTCGTCTACGCATTGCAGGGCATGGTGTTCACGAGCGTGGCCCTTGCGCACGGCTTCCTGCTCGAGGCCGCGCTCGCGATTTCCATGGCGGCCGCTCTGCTGTTTTCCACCGCTGCGCGGACGGCATTTGCGATCATCGGGAGGAGAGCCGCGGGATGAAAGCGGAATACGCCCTGTTGCTGTTTGCCACCCTGCTGTTCCCGCTCATTTTGAGTTTCGATCGCAACATACGGCTGTTCGCGAATCGGCGGCGCCTGATCCTTTCAATCGCGGCGGTCCTGCTCGTTTACGGCGGCTGGGATGTGCTGGCAGCACAGCGCGGACATTGGACCTTCAATCCGGCTTACGTATTCGGACCCGCGATAAGCGGACTTCCGATTGAGGAATGGATGTTTTTCGTGGTGATCCCCTTCACGGCGATATTCACTTGGGAAGCCGCGAAATACTTCGAAAGAAGGCGCAAGAAATGAAGGAGTACACGCTGCTGGCCGTCTCCTCGGCCGTGCTGATGACCCTGATAGACAGGTTTTCAGGAATCCGTCTCACCTCCCGGATGCTGTTCTGGATATACATCACGATTATGTTCGCCTTCAAATTTCTCGTGAACGGCTATCTCACCTGGAGGCCGATTGTGATATACGGGGAGGAGCATTACCTCGGTTTGCGGATCTGGACCATACCGGTGGAGGATTTCTTTTTCGGGTACGGGATGATACTGCTCGCGGTGATGGTGTGGGAGGGAAGGAAGAGGGAAGAGGGAAGGAGGAAGAGGGAAGAGGGAAGGGGGAAGGGGGAAGAGGGAAGGGGCAGTAGCGACAAATACCAGCCCGGGGCGTGAGCCCGGTGTCATTAACGGGATAAATGATAATGAGCTCCGAAGGAGCGGCATATCACAGCCCGGGGCGTGAGCCATGGGACGAGTTTTGTGTGTTTGCGGCGAAAATCCGGCGAGACACATTACGGGAATTAATCGACGCTGCATATATTTGAAACCTCAGCAGAGGAGACCGAAATGTCGAAGACCGAACTCAAAACCAGAGTGAACGATGCCAGCGTAGCGGAATTCCTCGACAGCATCGACAACGAGGAAAAACGCAACGACTGCTACGAAATCCTCAAGATGATGCGGCAGATCACCAAGGAGGAGCCGAAAATGTGGGGCGCGAGCATAGTCGGCTTCGGCAGCTATCACTACAAGGGAAAAAGCGGCCGCGAGGGAGATTGGATGTTGACGGGTTTCTCTCCACGCAAGCAGAATATCTCATTGTACCTGATGGGAGGTTTCGAAGCGCAGGCCCCATTGATGGAGAAACTCGGAAAGTATACAACAGGAGTGGGTTGCCTTTACATCAAGAAACTGGATGACGTGGACAGGAAGGTCCTTAAGGATCTGGTGAAGGTGATGGTGAAAGTCATGAAGAAGAAAGTGTAATAGGAAGAGCCGCCGGGCGGCGACGATACCGCGTGACGGACACCATGCAACCGAGGTGTGAAAATGGCGGAACACAAAATATTCGGGATGAAATTTGCGAAGGTGTATCCCCTGTACGTGCAGAAAGCGGAACGCAAGAACCGCACGAAGGAGGAAGTCGACCGCATCATCTGCTGGCTGACCGGCTATGACCTCGCAGCCCTGAAACGGCAAATCGAAGGGGAGAATGATCTTGCGACTTTTTTCGCCCAGGCCCCGGCCATTCACCCGGACAGTTCGCTGATAAAGGGAGTTGTGTGCGGTGTCCGCGTGGAGGAAATCGAAAATCCCCTGATGAGGAATATCCGGTATCTTGACAAACTGATCGACGAACTCGCCAAGGGCAAGGCGATGGAGAAGATTCTGCGGATTGCGGATTGCTGATTGGGGATTGCTGATTGGGGATTGCTGATTGGGGATTGCTGATTGCGGATTGCTGATTGGGGATTGCTGATTGGGGATTGCGGCCTCGAGTATTGAGATATTTGGAAGGGCGCCGCTGCGATTCAGCTGCCCGGCGGGCTGGAGGATACGGCACAGGATCTTCGCATATCATTTCCTTGCGCTTTCACACTGCAAATCATCGAGTTCACGAGGTGTGCTATCCTTTAAAAGCGAGGCATCCCTCAACTCCGTCTCGATTTGAGGATCGGTAGCTGACAAAGTTTGCTCCGGACTGGAGGCGACAGCGCCCAGAACCACGCCCAGCAGCGAGGCGACCGGAGCGACGATGATAAATGTAAGCGTCTGTCCGAGCGTCTTCATAGCCTCTTTGTTCAAAATGCCGGAGGACTCGCCGGAACCCGTGAGCATTGTTGCAATAACAGCCACACCAAGTCCTGCCAGCAGCCCCGTGGCCCAATATGATCGCCCTTCCAATCGAACAAGATCAGAACTGTCCAAGCGCAGTCCGAGTGTAGAGGCACGGATTTGACTCCAAGCCGCGCCGCGCCGGCGAAGTTCATCCTGAGTTTCAGGAGCTACCATCAAGCTTCCCGAAATGACTTTTCCCGATGTATCAACGAAAACGCAGCCGTTCTTCACTGCGATGATCTTCCCCGATAAGGTCGCTCCGTCTTTTCGGTGGATCGTGACCGTCCTGACTGACGAAGCGCAGCAGGATATAACACCGGCGACAATCGTCAATGATAAAATGAGAACAAACCGTATTCCAAAGCCCTCGTGTATCTCATTGCAATGTGCGCTCATGACGGACTCCTTTATGCATGAATGGAACCTCGTCCAATATGCGCACGATAGACGGACCGGGTGTCATGAAATTGTAAATGAAATATCGGGCGTCTCAGCCGGCTACCAGCGCGCGTGGATGAAAATGTGTTGCCGACACGCCTTCATAGCGGCGCTTCGGCTCGAATGCCGCCCTCACTGCCGCGCGCAGGACTTCTTCAAGTGGTTTACCAGCGGAAGCGCCTGCGAGACGAACATCCTCTCGCCGGGCATAATCTTTCCCTCTTCCACCTCCTTCTCGTCTTCGGGATTCAGACCGTGCTGCCTGGCGTAAGTATTCATTCCGGGTATCAGATGTTAGAGATGTATTCCGGACTGCGTTCACCTTCGGTAAAACTTCGGCCCGCGGACGTCAGGCTGGCGGCAAGTCTTATCCCCGGTTCCCAGTACCCAGTACCCGTTTCCCGCTGTGAGAACGAAAAAAATCCCCTCCGCAACCGGGCGGCTATACCGATACACGCTGTAGTGTAACGGTAATTGTGTCCGCTGGTCCATTCGTCAGCTTCCGTCAGTATCGAAATACCCAACGCTCCGGTTAACGAAATGACGGGGGATATGCCCACCGCGACGGCGCCGGATTTGTATAAACCGCCGGTGGGCAAGAAGAGATTGGATGAGGTCGGATCGTCATATCGGTCTCGTCTGAACACGATTTCACCGGGTCCAACTTCCCATGATATGGTCGTATCCACGGCTCCGATCAACATCGTCCGCGCGAGCCTCGCCGTTCTTCCGTCCGAAAGCAGCAGTCGAAATCCGCCGCTGTCTTCCTCGAGTATGCTGCCCGTGATCGAGCTGCCGTCGCGGAGACGGAAGGAGACCGTTTGATCCGTTGAATCGATTGTGGTAGTTTGAGATAAAATGAAGGCAAGCGGAATCACTTGCGCCGGTATGACGATGCGGAGCACCCGATACGCTGCTTTGCCAACAATTCTCATCTCGAGCTCGAACGGAATAACCGGAGATTTGTGTGTCCGCAGAGATTCAATTTAAGCCGGTATTATATTGTTAATATATGGTTTCAAATCATCGTATTCAATATCGCGTCATGTTCAGGAAAAAGCGTCCGACAGTCGCGGAGGGGCAGTCTGATGCGTGAAGAACCGTTCTCGCCGGAAGATATTCTTGCCGAACTGAGGCGAAACGCAAAGCCCGGAAATCTGGAGGGCATGGCTCGCTACGGCATCTCCACCGGGAATCGGCTCGGCGTCGCCGTTCCGGTCATGAGGAAGCTCGCCCGGAAAATCGGAAGGAGGCATCGCCTCGCCCTGCAGCTCTGGAAAACCGGCATAGCCGAAGCGCGGATTCTCGCGTCCATGATAGCCGTGCCTGACGAAATGACAGGGAAACAGATGGATGACTGGGCTGCGGATTTCAACTCCTGGGATGTATGCGATCAGGTGTGCATGAATCTTTTCGACAAATCGCCGCACGCGAGAAAGAAAATCCGCGAGTGGTCGCGGCGCGAGGAGGAATTCGTCAAAAGGGCGGCCTTCGCTCTTCTCGCCTGCATAGCATGGCACGATAAAAAGGCGCCAGATGCGGATTTTCTCGCCTTCCTCCCGCTCCTCGAGCGAGGCGCGCTGGACGAACGGAACTTCGTGAAGAAAGCCGTCAGCTGGGCTCTGAGACATATCGGCAAGAGGAATGAAAAACTGAGAAGCGTGGTGATCGAGACGGCCGGACGATTGCGCGGAATGGAGTCGAAGTCGGCGCTCTGGGTGGGCAGGGATGTCGGGCGGGAGTTGGAGTGAGGACTGGGTACCAGGTACTGGGTACCAGGTACTGGGTACCAGGTACTGGGTACCAGGGAATAGGGATCGGTTCCGGTTAACGATAATGGGCGAATAGGATTTTGCATATACTTTGTAACTACTACCTCACGTACAGATGTAACGCTTTCTGCTCTTTCTGCCATTTCGGCGATCATGAGCGGTATGCGAAGACGAAGCATGCGCGGACGGAAGATGTGCTGGATAATCTTCCGGTTCTGAGGCAACTGGGCATCCGCTTCATCGATTTCACCGGCGGGGAGCCGCTGCTGCATCCGGATCTGCATCGGTTCACCGCAAGGGCGGCGGAATTGGGCATGACGGCGAGCGTGACCACGAACTCGCTGCTGTATCCGAAAAGAGCCGAACAATTGCGTGGAAGCGTGGGACTGCTGCACTTCTCGCTCGACAGCGCCGATCCGCAGCTGCACGACGAGCTGCGGGGCATCGCCTGCCATGAAGCCGTCATCGAGTCGATTCGCGTAGCCCGCGAATTGGGCGAGCAGCCGGATCTTTTAATCACTGTGAACGATGATAACTACAGGCAGCTGCCCGGAGTCTATGAGTTGGCGCGCAGGCATAAGCTGCTTCTTCTGATCAACCCTATCTTCAGCTATTTCAAAGAAGAAAACCTCTCTGATGAAGTTATGGATTACATAGAGGAATTCGCCTCGAAACCGGGAGTGTACATGAATCCGTCCTTTCTCACGCTGCGCAGAGCGGGCGGAAACGACACGGCGAAACCGCTTTGCAAGGCGGTCTCGAGAGTCATAGTCATATCCCCTGACAATGAGCTTCTTCTGCCCTGCTATCACTTCCACAACACCAAGCTGCCGATAACCGGGAAATTAAAACAAGTGCTTGATTCGGATGAAGTTCAATGGCACAAATCCATGGAGGGCAGGCATTCCTTCTGTGCCGGTTGCGCCGTCAACTGCTATTTCGAGCCGTCCTTCGCTTTTCCGGTGAACCTCGTATCGCTGCGCAGCGTGCCCTCCAAAATCCGTTACGGCTATCACAAGTACTTGAGACAGCCTTTCGCCAGGAATAAAAAAACAGATATTTGAGTGGTGTACGGTCCGCGGCACAGCTGTTGACGCTGTTGCGCGCTTTTTACCCGATCGGAAGCGCCGATGCGCATGGAACCGCGGAGTCGCATGCATCGTCAAAAGATGCAGCAACGTGCGGTTTTACCGTTTAGGATGCGTTTTTGACCTGAAATCAAGGAATTCGCTCTTTTTTTTCTCGAAGCGGGCTACTACATTTGTAGACGCCCAAAATGGAAAACCGGCGTCGACAACAATGCTATTTTCACTCACAGAGGGATTGAAGGCATGAACTCACAAGAGGTCCCCGCCATAGTCGATATTCATGAGATAAACAACCTGATAAAGGAAGAGAGCGCCTTTATTGACGCCCTCCGCATGGAAATCGGCAAAGTGATAGTGGGCCAGAAGTCGATGGTGGACCGCCTGCTGATCGGATTGCTGGGTAACGGGCACGTGCTTCTGGAAGGAGTGCCGGGTCTGGCAAAAACAACGGCCATAAAGACGCTCGCCGCGGCGATGAAAGCGCGATATCACCGCATACAGTTCACGCCGGACCTGCTGCCCGCCGATCTGGTAGGGACGATGATCTACAATCAGAAAACCGGTGAATTCCAGACCAAGCAGGGTCCCATCTTCGCGAATTTCATACTGGCCGACGAGATCAACCGCTCTCCCGCCAAGGTGCAGAGCGCCCTGCTCGAGGCGATGCAGGAGAGGCAGGTCACTATCGGCGAGCACACTTACCCGCTCGAGGAACCCTTCCTCGTCATGGCGACACAGAATCCCATCGAGCAGGAAGGCACGTACCCGCTGCCGGAAGCACAGGTGGACCGCTTCATGCTCAAGGTGAAGATAGACTATCCGAAACGCGAGGAAGAGTCCCTCATCATGCGGCAGCAGATCGGCAGGGAGATTCCGCGGGCGCAACCCGTGATAGGAATCGACGATGTGCTCAGAGCCCGCAAGGCCGTGCAGTCGGTGTACATGGACGAGAAGATCGAGCGCTACATACTGGACATCGTCTTCGCTACGCGATATCCGAAAGACGCCAAAATGGAGAAACTCGCGGATTACATCCTGTACGGCGCTTCGCCGAGAGCCAGCATATACCTCGCGGTCGCGGGCAAGGCGCACGCCTTCATACAGCGCAGAGGATATGTTATACCCGAGGACGTCAGGGCCATATGTCCGGACGTGCTGCGCCACAGAATCGCGGTCACCTACGAGGCAGAGGCGGAGGAATGGACTTCCGAAATGATCATACAGGAGATACTCAACACTGTCGAGGTGCCCTGATCCGGCTCGGCTCGAGATATGCATTACCGCTGCGCGCATGGATGACTGTACGGTGACATGGACACCAAGGAAATAATTCGAAACGTCAGGCAGATCGAGATACGCACGCGCGGACTCGTGAACCAGCTTTTTTCCGGCGAATATCACAGCGTCTTCAAGGGACGCGGCATGGAATTCTCCGAAGTGCGGGAATACGAATACGGCGACGACGTCCGCTCGATCGACTGGAACGTGTCGGCACGCTTCAACAAGCCGTACGTGAAAGTCTTCGAAGAGGAGCGCGAGCTGACCGTGATGCTGGCAGTGGACATGAGCGGCTCGCAGGAATACGGGACGGCCCGGCGCTTCAAGCGGGACGTCGCAGCCGAGCTGTGCGCTGTTCTCGCATTCAGCGCGATCAAGAACAACGATAAGGTCGGCCTGATCATATTCACCGACGGCATAGAGAAATTCATTCCGCCGAAGAAAGGCCGCACGCATATACTGCGCATCATCAGGGAGTTCCTCGCCTTTTCGCCGCGCGGCAAGGGCACCGACATAAGAGGCGCCCTGGAATATTGCAGCCGCGTGGCGAAGAAACGCTCCATCGTTTTTCTCGTGTCGGATTTTCTCGACAAGGGATATGAATCCGCTCTGCGCATAGTCGGCCGCAAGCACGATCTGATATCGGTGCGCCTCTTCGATCCGAGGGAAGCCGCGCTGCCCGACGCCGGACTGATAAAGCTGCGCGATGCGGAGAGCGGCATGGAGCGGTGGATGGACACTTCCTCGGCCGCTCTGCGCGAAGCTCATCGAGCGGCATGGGAGCTCAGGAGCGGGAATCTCGAGAGGATGTTCCGCTCGGCGAACGTGGACGCGATCACGATAGACGTGCACGGATCTTACGTTCAGCCGTTGGTTTCTTTCTTCAGAATGCGGGAGCGCCGGCTGTGATGTGGAAACGCGTTCCGGTTCTGCTGCTTCTGCTTGCCGCATCGGCGTATTCGCAGGAGATCCGCGCCGTGCTGAGCTCGGATTCCTCTTCCGCCCTGATCGGCGCCTGGATACATGCGCGGTTGGAGGTGGAGGCGCCGAAGCAGTGGAAGCTGCTGCTGCCCTCGGCATCGGACGACATTATCGGAGGCGACCTCGTGAGCGCCGGCGATTCGACGCGAAGCGAGCAGGGAGCGAACGTCCTGATCAGACGCGATTACATACTCGCCTGTTTCGACACAGGAAAAGCGCAACTGCGCCTGCGTATCCGATATACGCGCCCGGACGACACGACCAGGCATGCGATTGAAACGAATGCGATACCGCTGGTCATCAACGGCATTCCCGTCGATACGGCGAAGGATTACAGGGACATCAAGGACGTTCTGGACGTTCCATACACAGTGTGGGAGATACTCGCCTACGTCGGTCTGATGCTTTTGATAGCGGCCGTCGGATGGTACGCCTGGAGGCGCTTCCGTTTCACTCCGCCCGCTCTTCCGGAAGTGGAGGAGGAAGCCCCGCCGCCCGTGCCGGCTTACGAACTCGCTCTCGGCAAGTTGAAGCGCCTCGAGGAGCAACGGCTCTGGCAGCAGGGCAGACACAAGGAATATCAGTCCGAATTGTCCACAATACTGCGCGAATACATCGAATCGCGTTTCAGGCAGCCGGCGCTGGAGCAGACCACGGACGAGATCATGTCGGGTCTGGCCTTCGCGGGCCTGGATCCGGCGGCTATGATCAAGACGGAGCAGCTTCTGCGCATATCCGACATGGCGAAATTCGCCAAATATACACCCGCGCCGGGCGAGCATATGCTCGGCATGTCGATAGCGAGGGAATTTCTTGAGCTCACCCGTCCCGCCGGGAGCGACTCGCCGGCGGAGGAAACGGCGCATGTTTGAGCCGCACACTCATTTCGCAAACCCTGAATTTCTATGGCTGCTGGCGGTCTTGCCTCTCTGGGCCGCGTGGCTCCTGTGGAAAGGCCGGCGCTCGACCGCCGCCTTCAGGCATTCGTCGCTGGAATCGCTCGCCGCGCTCCCCGCGGGATTGCGCGTGCGGCTGCGCCACCTGCCGATGCTCTTCCGTCTGCTGGGCGTCGCGGCTCTCATAGTGGCCCTTGCACGCCCGCAGAGCACCGCGAGAGGGGAAAACGTCTACCGCGAAGGCATCGACATCACGCTCTCGCTCGACATCTCCGGCTCCATGCTCGCCGAGGATTTCAGGCCGAACCGGCTGGAAGCGGCGAAAAAAGTGGCCGAGGAATTCATACGCGGCCGCATGAACGACAGGATCGGCCTGGTGATATTTTCGGGGGAGAGCTTCACGCAGTGCCCGCTCACAACGGACTACGATGTGCTGATCGATCTGCTCCGCAAGGTGAAAACCGGCAACCTCAAGGACGGAACCGCGATAGGAGAGGGCATAGCCACTTCCGTCAATCGCATGCGCACGAGTCTTTCGAAGAGCAAGGTGATGATACTGCTGACGGACGGCATCAACAACATGGGCTCGATAGATCCGCTCACGTCCGCGCAGATAGCCGGCCAGTTCGGCATACGCATTTACTCGATAGGGGTCGGCAGCCACGGGACGGCGCCTTATCCGGTCAAGACGCCTTTCGGCACCATTTACCAGCAGATGAAGGTGGAGATAGACGAACCGATGCTCAAGCAGGTGTCCGAGGAGACCGGCGGCAGGTATTTCAGGGCCACGAGCAACACCAAGCTGCAGGAGATTTACAGGCAGATAGACAAGATGGAAAGGACCAGAATAGAAGTGACGGAATTTCAACGCTACAGCGAATTGTTCTATCAATATGCACTGCTCGGCGTGTTCCTTCTGGCGGCCGAGCTTCTGCTTTCCGCTTTCGTATTCAGGAAAATCCCCTGACGCCCCGGTGATGATAAAATGTTGAAATTTGCCCATCCCGAATACTTGTGGTATCTGTTGCTGCTGCCCGCGGTCGCCTCTCTGTTCTGGCTGGTATGGATGCTGAAACGACGCAAGGTGCGCGCCATGGGGGAACCGGCCATCATGTACAGGATGGTGGATGAGCGGAGCAAAGTCAAATACTGGCTGCGATCCTCCATTCTTCTGCTCAGCGGCGCGCTGCTCGTTCTCGCCTTCGCGAATCCGCGCATCGGGACGAAGTTCGAGGAAGTAAAGCGCATGGGGATAGACCTGATCGTCGCCCTGGACGTCTCTGCCAGCATGAGGGCCCGCGACATTGCGCCCAGCCGCATACAGTCGGCCAAGAGGGGCTTGCAGCAGGTTATAGAACGCTTGCGTGGCGACAGGATCGGCATAATCATTTTCGCGGGCGAGGCCTACACGCAGCTGCCGCTCACGACCGACTACGGAGCCGCGGCGATGCTGACCGACATCATCGACATCGGCAGCGCGCCCACGCCCGGCACTGCCATCGGCAGCGCCATAACTCTCGCGATGCAGTCCTTCGAGAAGGACGAAGGCCGCAACAAGGCGATGATAATCATCACCGACGGAGAAAATCACGAGGATGACGCCGTCGCGGCCGCCAAGGAAGCCGCCGGAAAGGGAATCGTCATACACACGATCGGCATGGGATCCCCGGAAGGAGCGCCGATTCCCACCGGCGACGGCAGCTGGTCCACTGCCTTCAAGCTGGATACGGACGGCAATCCGGTTTTGACGCGTCTCGACGAAAAGACGCTCGAGGCGGTGGCGGAGGCCGCCGGCGGCGCCTACCGGAGGGCTTCCAACACACGCGACGACATCTCGGCCGTTTTCACCGAGATCGAGAAAATGGAAAAGAAGGAATACGGCGCGAAGCAGTTCACGAGTTTCGAGGACCGCTTTCAGTACCCGCTGGCGGCCGCCATACTGCTGCTGTTGATCGAAGCCGCCATGTCGGAAAAACGCAACCGCTTCCTTTCGCGATTCAAGGTATTTGCGCCGACGGAGGAATGATATGACGAAAATGCCGCGAAGATTGGTTTTTGGCCTCCTGCTCGCCGGCGCCTTGCCGGCCCTCGGACAGTCGTACAAAACGATGGTCGACGAGGGCAACGATCTGTACCGTTCCAAGCAGTACGAAAAGGCGGGGAAAAAATTCGACGCCGCCATCGAGGAGGAGCCGACCCGCGTGGAAGGGTATTTCAACAGAGGAAACACCGCGTACAGATCCGATGATCCGGCGAAGGCGATCGGTTCGTATACCAAGGCGGGCGAATTCGCCAGGTCCAAGGAGGAAGGCGCCCGTCTCTGGTACAACGGCGGCAACACGCTCATGAAAGCGGGCGATTATGCCAAGGCCGTCGAGGCCTATAAGCAATCGCTGAAGCTCGATCCCGGAGACGAGGACGCCCGTTACAACCTGCTCTACGCCATGCAGAAGCTGGCTCAGCAGCAGCAGCAACAGCAGCAGAAACAAGATCAGAAGCAGGACAAGAACAAGGAACAGCAGAAGCAGGATCAAAATCAGGACAAGAACAAGGATCAGGAACAGAAACAGGATCAGCAGAAGGAACAGGACAAACGGCAGGACAAACAGGATCAGCAGCAGCAGAAGCGTCCTCAGCAGCAGGATCCCAAACGGATGTCCAAACAGCAGGCCGAACAGATACTGAAGGCATTGGAGCGCGATGAGAAAGACTTGCAGAAAAAACTCAAGGAGAGAAGAGCATCCCGTGTGCGTATCGAGAAGGACTGGTGATACGCCGGCGCTGAACGCGGCATTCCGGGGATCGCCTCTCCGATGCGCGGCCGGCACTGCGGTCGTAGGCATAGCGGCGCTGTCCACGGCGCTCGTCCTGCTGTTGACAGCGTTCACGAGGCTTGCCGCGCAGGAAGGCAGCTTCACGGCCTCCGCGTCCAAGACCACGGTGTCGCTGGGCGAGCAGTTCCAAGTGACGTTCACGCTCTCGGGCGGTTCGCTCAAGTCGCATTCCGATTTCCGGCAGCCGAATCTCAACGCGCAGTTTCTGACACTCGCCGGCCCCAGCACATCGCAATCCATGCAGTGGATCAACGGAAAAGTGTCTTCATCGATATCCTGGACCTATGTGCTGCAGCCCCGCTCGGCCGGCTCGTTCACGATACCGCCCGCTTCGTTGAATTACGACGGCGCCGTGCTCAAGAGCAATTCGTTGACGATAAAGGTGACGGCTTCCGCGCCCGGAGGCGGACAGGCGCAGAAACCGCGCGAAGAAGAGGGACGCGTCGATCTCGGAGACAACCTGTTCGTGCGGGCCCATATCGACAAGCGCAGCGCCTGGGTAGGCGAGCCGATATTCGTCACATACAAGGTTTACTCGCGCGTCGCTTTCCGGGTCGACAACATCAGCAAGGTCCCGCGCATGGTCGGTTTCTGGTCGGAGGACATCGACATGCCTGCGCAGATACGGCCCGAAATCGAGGTGCTCGACGGCAAGCAGTACGAGAGCTACACGCTCAAGAAGGTCGTCTATTTTCCCACACAGTCGGGCGAGCTCAACATCGATCCCTTCGAGATCAACTGCACCGTGCAGGTCAGGCAGAAGCGACGTTCCGGCGACGATTTCTTCGACCGTTTCTTCAACGATCCGTTCTTCGATTCATACAAGAACGTTCAGAAAACACTGCTCACCGACCGTATCAAGGTCACGGTCCGCCCTCTGCCGGAGAGCGGCAAACCCGAAAGCTTCGCGGGCGCCGTCGGCAGCTTCACGATGAAGGCGGCCCTGGACAAGACTCGTCTCAAGGTCAACGAGTCCGCCACTCTCACCGTGGCCGTGAACGGTTCGGGAAACATCAAGCTGCTGGACGCGCCGCTCATCGAGTATCCGAACGGACTCGAACATTACGATCCGACCATAAACGAGGACATAAAACGGGAGGGCGCCCGCATCAGCGGCGTGAAGACTTTCGAGTATCTGCTGATACCGCGTTACGCCGGAGAGATGGAACTTCCGCCGGTGGAATTCTCCTGGTTCGAGCCGGAGAGCGGTCAATACAGGACGGTCAAATCCGAATCCTGGGTCCTCACCGTGCTCGAGGACGACTCGCCGCCCTCGGCCGATTCGCGGGGTCCGTTGCAGCGCGTGCGCGACATACACGGATTGGCGGCATGGGACGGCTCGCCTTCGTCCAACGACGTGCCCGGCGCTTTCTCCCTGCTTTTCGCCGCGCCGGTGCTGCTGTCTCTCGGCGCGCTGGCGTACAAGAAGAGGCAGGACCGCCTGCGCGGAGACGTGATGGGCATGAGGATGAGGAGGGCGACCCGTCTGGCCGAGAAGCATCTCGCGCTTTCGAAGCGCCATCTTCGTTCCGGCAATACCGACGCGTACTATCTTGAAATCGCACGCGCGCTCTGGGGATACGTGCAGAACAAGCTGTCCCTGCACACAGCGGAAACGTCGTTGGAGCTCGTGGAGTCGTCTCTCCGCTCGCGCGAATTGCCCGAGGACACGGTCGCCGCGGTCCGCTCGGCGCTCGATGCCGTCGACGAGGCGCGTTTTTCACCCGCCAGGGCCACGGAGACGGCCATGCGCTCTTTGTACGGCACTGCGCGGAGCGCCATCATCACATTGGAGCAGGCCTTGCGCGCATGAGACACGCCGCCGGAATATCGGTGATCTTCCTGCTCCTCGGTCTGGCGCCGCCGGCCCGCGCCGCGGATGCGGGGAAACTCAAGCGCGAGGCCGAAACGGCATACTACCGCGCTCATTACAAGGACGCCATCGTCCTGCTCGAGCGCCTTGTCGCTCTCGAGGGATCCTCGGCGGCGATACACTACAATCTTGGAAACGCGTATTACAAGAACGGTCAGGTGGGACCCAGCATACTGAACTACCATCGGGCGAAACTGCTGGATCCCGGCGATCGGAGGATATCGGACAACATCGCCGTGGCCGAACTTCGCGTCAAGAACAGACCTGAGCCGATGCCCCTGCTTTTCGCGGTCCGGTGGTGGAACGATCTCAAGTCGGCCCGCTCAGTGCGCGGGCTTCTCGTGATATCGAGCCTGCTGCTCTGGGGGGTGATGGCCGCCGTGTTCGTATTCTTCGGATACACCCGCGTGCTCGCCCGGCGTCTCGCCCTCCTGGCCGGCGGCCTGCTGTTCCTGGCCTTCGCGGCCTCGGTGTTTCTGGCGCTCGACAAGATCGAGGATCTGGAGGCGCGCCGGTCGGCCGTTGTGATGGCCAGGGAGGCCGCTCTGCGCAGCGCCCCCGATGCCTCCGGCATTGAAACGCTGCGGGTGAGCGAGGGAGTTGTGCTGCAATTGGAGGAAACGCGCGGCCCGTGGCACAAGGCCCGTCTGGCTGACGGAACCGAGGGATGGATAGCGGCGGATGCCGTGGAACGGATATGAACACTGCCGGGTGGCGTCGGCTTATTGTTCGACGCGCGCAATCCCCTTATTTTGCAGATAGTTAATGTTCTAAGCAATGATGTCCGGTTTCTTCTTCGTTTTTTCCCTGCTCTGCGGCGCTTCGCAAAACGGCGAAGCGGTGGTCTGCACTACAACGCGGATACTGGCACTCGTGCAGGAAGCTGGCTCCGCGAATCCCGCGGGGATTTTACGGAGACTGCTGCCGGACAGCCGGAAGTCGATTTCAAAGGGAAACATCCCGGTGGGACGATGCGCTGCCGCGCCTGAGACGGGCAAGCCCGACGACAGCCCGTCACGCGCCGGTATCGCGCCGGAACGCGCCATCGCGCCGGCCCTGCGGTACAGCGCGGCGAGGCCGATTCGCGCGCCGGCGTTAGCGTAGAGTTTTCCGCCCGGTCCCGTTCCCAACGTTTTTATGTGAAATCGACCACAAGGAAGCACTATGCGCAACCTGATCGCAAAAATATTCGGCGGCAAGAAATCAGACCGCGACATCAGAAACATCGAGCCGCTGCTCGACGAGATAACCGAGCAATACCCCGCGCTCGAAACCCTGAGCGACGAGGAGTTGCGGGGCAAGACTCTGGAATTCAAGCAGAGAATCGCCGACGCGAGCCGGGAAATCGAGAATCGCATCGCGGAGCTCAAACAGCAGCTCCGGTCCGACACGGAAGAAGATCTGGACCGCGTCGCCGTGCACGACGAAATCGAGGAACTCGAGAAGGAATTGCACGAAACCATACAGGACACGCTGGACGAACTGCTTCCCGAGGCCTTTGCCGTAGTGAAGGACACGTGCAGGCGTCTCATGGGGAGGGAATTCGACGTGGTGGGGCACAAAGTCGAATGGAACATGATTCCCTTCGATGTGCAGCTCATCGGCGGCATTGTCCTGCATCAGGGCAAGATCGCCGAAATGGCCACGGGCGAGGGCAAGACTCTCGTGGCAACCCTGCCGATATATCTCAACGCCCTGCCCGGCAAAGGCGTGCACATCGTGACGGTCAACGATTATCTGGCGCGCCGCGACAGCGAGTGGATGGGACCGGTATTCGAGTTCCACGGGCTGACCGTCGGCTGCATACAGAACACCATGGACTCGCGGCAGCGCCGCGAAATGTACGCGCGCGACATCACCTACGGAACCAACAACGAGTTCGGCTTCGATTACCTTCGCGACAACATGGTGGTCGATGAGGCCGATCTCGTGCAGCGCCCGCACAATTACGCGATCGTCGACGAGGTCGACTCGGTGCTGATCGACGAAGCGCGCACGCCGCTAATCATCAGCGGTCCCGTGGGCACGACCGATCAGAAATTCGACGAGATGAAGCCGCGGGTGGAGCGCCTCGTAAACGCTCAGAACGCCCTCGTCGCAAAAATTCTCGCCGACGCCGAACGCCTCCTGGCGGAAGGCAAGCAGGAGGAGGCCGGCGTCCTCATATACCGCGCACAGCGAGGGCTTCCTAAAAACAAGAAACTGCTGAAGATATATTCCGAGCCGGAAAACAAGGCGCTCTCCCAGAAAACGGAGAACATTTACCGGGCCGACAACGCCAGGCGGATGCCCGAGATCATCGAAGAGCTGTATTTCGCGATCGAGGAAAACAATCACACCGTCGATCTCACCGAGAAGGGGCGGGAGTTCCTGGCGCCTTCGAAGGATGACGCCGACTTTTTCGTTCTTCCCGACATCGCCGCCGAACTCAGCCAACTCGAAGGCCTCGCACTGCCCGCCGAGGAATTCCAGCGGCGGCGCGACGAAATCCAGAAACTCTACGCCGAGCGGAGCGACCGCATACACACCGTGCATCAGCTCCTCAAGGCCTGGTGCCTCTACGAGAAGGACGTCGAGTACGTCATACAGGACGGCAAGGTGATGATTGTCGACACCTTCACCGGACGCATACTCCCGGGCAGAAGATATTCCGAAGGTCTTCATCAGGCCATCGAGGCCAAGGAGAACGTGAAGGTGGAGGGCGACACGCAGACCCTCGCCACCATCACCCTGCAGAATTACTTCCGCCTCTACAAGAAACTCGCGGGCATGACCGGAACGGCGGAGACGGAAGCGGGCGAGTTCTTCGAAATCTACAAACTGGACGTCGTCGTCATCCCCACGAACAAACCCGTGGTGCGCAAGGACAAGGACGACCAGATCTACAAAACCAGGCGAGAGAAATACAACGCGGTCATCGATCTCATAGAGGAGCGGCGCAAGGAGCGCCAACCGGTGCTGGTCGGCACCACAAGCGTGGAGGTGTCCGAAACCATCTCGCGCATGCTGAAGCGTAAAGGGGTCCCGCACAACGTCCTGAACGCCAAACAACACCAGCGCGAGGCCGAGATCGTGACGAACGCCGGACTTCCCGGCGCCGTCACCATCGCGACCAACATGGCGGGACGGGGCACCGACATTAAGCTCGGCCCCGGGGTGCGCGAAGCCGGCGGACTCCTCATCGTCGGAACCGAGCGGCATGAATCCCGGCGCATCGACCGCCAGCTGAGGGGCCGTTCGGGACGACAGGGCGATCCCGGCGCCTCCATCTTCTTCATCTCGCTGGAAGACGACCTGATGAGGCTCTTCGGTTCGGAGCGCATCGCCCGCGTAATGACGCGCTGGGGCGCCCAGGAAGGCGACGTCATCGCGCATCCGCTCGTGACGAAGTCCGTCGAGCGCGCGCAGAAAAAAGTCGAGGAGAACAACTTCGGCATACGCAAGCGCCTGCTCGAGTATGACAACGTCATGAACCAGCAGCGCACGGTCATTTATACCCGAAGAAGGCAGGCCCTGCTAGGCGAGAATCTGAAGGACGAGATTCTGGATATGCTGGACCAGTACGTCGAGGACCTGGCGAACCGGCACTGGGAGGAAGGCACTCTCGAAGACCTGCGCGAGGAGATCCGCCGAAATCTGGTTGTGGATCTGAACCTCGAAAAGGACAAGATCGCCCTCAGCGGGGCCGCCGAACTCAAGGCACAGATGATGAAGCTCGCGACGTCCTTCCTGCAGAGGAAGGAGCGCGAAATTACTCCCCCCGTGATGCAGCAGCTGATGCGCGTCGCGATGCTGCAAGTGATCGACGTGCGCTGGAAAGAACATCTCCGCGAGATGGACGAGCTCAAGGAAGGCATTCACATGCGCGCCTATGGACAGAAGGATCCTCTGATCGAGTACAAGAAGGAGGCCTTCGAGATGTTCATACAAATGGTCGGCATGATAAACGGCGAAGTGCTCGGCATGGTGTTCCGTCTCTACCCGATGCAGCAGGAGCAGATCTCGCGCAGGCCGTCGGGTCCGAGGGCGCAGGATCTGGTGACCTCTCACGAGGAGTCCTCCGGCATGGGATATCACGCGAACCGGGAAGCCGCGCCCGGACAGCCCCAGGCGCCCGCGGAAGCGCATGCCGGCAAGCGCATGCCGGTGAGGAAGGAAAAGGAGCCGAACCGCAACGACCCCTGCCCCTGCGGCAGCGGGAAGAAGTACAAGAAATGCTGCGGCGCGTGAGTCATGCGAGGCGGAGCGCATATGAGCGGCCCGGGTGAAACGGACGCGGCGTTGCGATGCCCGGTATGCGGGCGGGACAACGACGGACTCGCCGTGAAATGCTCCGCTTGCGGCGCCTTCATTCAGGACCGCGTCCCGGCGCTGGATTTTTTCGACACACTGTACGGTTTGATCGAGGATCCGTCGCGGACACTCAGCCGCATAGCGAGAAGCGAACAGAAGAACTACGTTTACACGCTATTCGCACTTCTGGGTCCTTTTTTCGCCGCTTCAACGCTGGTGCTTTTAAGAGCCGGCGACGGAGCCCTCGATGCAGGCGAGTTGTTCGCCGTCCTGTACCTCGCGGGTTTCCCGGCCGGCATTCTGTTCGGAATCACGGCTACGGCCCTGCTGAAGCCGCTGCTGAGCGCTTTCGCCGGCAGGCGGCTGCGTTACCGCTCCGTCGCCGCCCTGACAGCCTGGTCCCTCGCGCCCTTCTCAGTCGCCTACGCCATTCTCATATCCGCCCAGTTCGCCATTTTCGGACGCGCGTTCTTTTCCTGGGAAACACCTCCCGCGGAGCTCAAGCCCGCCGCGTTCTGGATCCTCACCGGGCTTCAGGCGCTCGCCGCGTCCTGGTCGGTGATGCTCCTCTCGAGAAGTTTCCGTATGCAGGGTGTGAGGAGCGGACTCGCGGCCGCGGCGGTATTCCTGCTGTCGGCTCTCGCGGCTTGCGTTGTGGCCGCCGCCGTCGCGGCGTTGTCGGGATTCGCCGCATGACACGGCCGCGCCGCCGGGCATGGACGCCGCCGTTTCGTCGGTGGATTACGCTGCGCGGTTGGGCGCCGGGCATCAACGGGAGATGATTGAATGAACGATCTGCGAGAAATGCTGCCGACCGGGCTCATCGTTTCGCTGCACGTGGATGAAATCGAAACAATGAACAAGCTGGATCTGACGCTCATGTTCGCCGCCGCGGCCGAACAGGGGGGCGCGGTCGGTTTGAGGGTCGAAGGAGTTCCGGCTGTGACCGCATTGCGACCGCGCACAGGACTGCCGATTGTCGCCTTCGTCAAGGGCGAATACTCTGATGGATCCGTCCTGATCACGCCGCAACTCGACGACGTGGCTGCGCTCTTCGACGCCGGCGCTGACATAGTGGCGGTGGATGCCACGAGGCGTAAACGTCCCGGCGGCCTGGACGGCTTCCTCTTCCTCGAGGAGGCGCGCAAACGGTTCAGCCGGCCGCTCTGGGCCGACTGCGCGACTTTCCGGGAAGGTGTGAGAGCGGCGGAATCGGGAGCGGACGCTGTGGCGAGCACCTTGTCGGGCCTGGCCGGATTTTCCGGTCCGCAGGACTATCGCACGCCGGATCTCGAAATGATCGGCGAACTGAGCTCTTCCCTGCTGATACCGGTGATGGCGGAAGGCCGGATCTGGACGCCTGAAGACGCGGTCGACGCAATATTGGCCGGCGCCCATTGCGCGGTCGCGGGAAGCGCCATCACGCGCCCGCGCATCATAACGCACATGTTCGCCGAAGCTATGAGAATGATCAAGGAGGATTGAGACGGCATGCCGGAAATGAATCCGTTCAGGGACGCGGCCGAGAAACTGGAATTCCGCCTTGTAACGTCGGCAATCGCTGCGTACGCGAGATCGGTGTTCGGAAGAGAGCGGATAGACGAACTCGCGCCGTCTTCCGTCCCGGCCGAAATAATGGACGAACTGAGCAGGGCCGGCGAATTCCGCGCTCTTCTCGACGCCGACGATCCGCCCCCGTTGGACGAAATCGAAGATTGCCGTCCGGCCCTGCAGCGTGCCGCCATTGAAGGCAGCATGCTTCCTTCGCAGGACCTGAAAAGCATACTGAGCGCGCTGCGCACGTTCCGCAACCTGGCGGCCTTCTTCCAAAAGCGAAACGAAAGGACGCCGATGCTCGCTGCGTCGGCCTCGGAACTGCTCGTCGACAAGATGCTCGAATTCCATATCGACCGGGTGATCGACGAGGAAGGGGAAGTGAAGGACGGGGCGAGCAAGGAATTGAGGCAGATACGCCGCGAAATCATAGAGAAGACCGGACAACTGCGCCGCCGCATGGAATCCATACTCAAACGCGTGTCGGAGGACGACATGGTGCGCGAGGAACTCGTGACTCTGCGCGACGGACGCATGGTGCTTCCCGTGAAAGTCGAACACAAGCGGCAGGTGCAGGGCTTCATACACAGCGCCTCGGCCACGGGTCAGACGGTGTACATAGAACCCACCGAGACACTGGATCTGAACAACGAGATACGCGATCTGCAATTCGCCGAGCAGAGGGAGACCGCCAAGATACTTTCCGAACTCACGAACAAGTTGAGACCGCGGGTCGCGGGGATATTGCAGTCGCTTTCTGTGTATGCGGACCTGGATTCGCTCCGCGCCCGCGCGCAGTACGCCGCCGCCGTGAACGCGTCGATTCCCGAAATACTCGTCAGAGGACCTCTCCAAGTAGTGCAGGCGAGGCATCCCGTACTCATGCAGCACAGGAAGCAGGAGGAAGTGGTGCCTCTCGACCTGACGCTCGGTGATCCCGAAACCACGTTGATCATCACCGGTCCGAACGCGGGCGGGAAGAGCGTCGCCATGAAAACTGTCGGCCTGTTGTCCCTCATGGTGCAGTCGGGTATACCGGCGCCCTGCGCCGAAAGCAGCCGTTTTCCAGTGTACGCGGGCGTGTACGTGGACATCGGAGACGAGCAATCGGTGGAAAACGACCTGAGCACCTTCAGTTCGCACGTGCAGCGCCTGGCCTCCATCGTGCGGGCGGCGGACGAGAGGAGTCTCGTGCTCATCGACGAAATCGGCACGGGAACCGATCCGGGCGAAGGCAGCGCGCTGGGCGCCGCCATACTGGAGACGCTGACGGCCCGGCGCGCGCACGTGATAGCGACCACCCATCACGGCATGCTCAAGGCCTTCGCGCATGAGCACCCTGCTATGCTCAACGCGGCCATGGAATTCGACATGGAATCCCTGCGGCCCACATACCGCTTCAGGGCGGGACTGCCCGGAAGCAGTTACGCCTTCGAGATCACGCGCAGGCACGGCATGGACGAGCGCGTGATAGGACGCGCGCGGGAATTGCTCGGCTCGCGCGGCGATGCGCTGGAAAAGCTGCTTGCCGAGGTCGAGAAGCGCGCCCAGGAACTCGGCGCCCGCAGCAGGGAAGCCGCGAGGGTGGAAGCCGAGCATAAAAATGCCGTGGCCGAGTACGAGCACAAATTGACGGAGCTGCGGCGTCAGACAAAGGAGATTCGCCGCGAGGCGCTCGAGGATGCCCGCAAAGTGATGGAAGAGGCCAACTCGGCGGTGGAAAACGCCGTCAGGGAAATCCGCGAGTCCCATGCGGAGAAAGAGACCGTGAGGCGGGCCAAGGAACATGTCGAGGACGTGCGCAAACGCGTCGAGGACGGATTGCGGGACGTGACCCCCAGCAAGACGGTCCCGCCCGCGGCGCCGCTCCCTGCCCGCCCGCTGCGCGTGGGAGACACCGTCGCCCCGCTCGACGATCTCTCGCGCCGCGGTATCGTGCTCGACGAGTCGCGCGGCGGACACGTGACAGTGGCCTTCGGCATGATGAAAATGCGTATGGACGCATGCTCCCTGAGAATCATGGAGCCGGAAGCGCCCCGGAGCGGCGCTCCTTCCGCTGTCGGCGATACACCGCCGCGCAACGAAATCGATCTGCGCGGAATGTACGGGGACGACGCCGTCAACACGCTCGACACCTACCTCTACGAGGCGTATTCCGCCGGCTTCCGGCGTATCGACATAATTCACGGCAAGGGCACCGGCGTCCTTCGAAAGCGCGTGCAGGAATTTCTGCGCGGCCTGTCCTTCGTCGAATCTTTCCGCCTCGGAGAGTGGAACGAAGGATCCTCGGGCGTGACGGTTGTATTCCTCAAGGACTGATTCCACACCCGTCCTCCCGGTACCGCCCGCGCCGGAGATCCGTTGATCAGGCGCGAATCGCCGCCTGACCGGCCGGATTCGGACATCGATCTATTATTTCCTGACTTCGGCGGGAGAGAATATTTCAACCGGCGAGACAGTGTAAATCAACGGGTCAGGTCATTAAGGAGTTGCGATTTGGGTGTTGCACGAGTAACATATGGCATGTAAGCGCGCAAACTTCGCAACTAAAAGACGGCGCTCTATCAACGTAATCCCGCCCGGGGTAGCCGCTACGCGTCAACCCCGGGCTACGTTGATGGAATCCCTTCGGGATAGGATGAACAAAAATTGCCGTCCAACGTCTCACGAGGTTTGGAGGAAGAAGAGATTACCACAGGGAGGAACAAAGACATCGGAGGGTTTTCTTTTTTGTAAAAATGACACCCGGTACCCAGTTCCCAGTTCCCCTTATCCCGTTTTCAAGCGCCATGACGCCGGAGTTTTTTGTTCGCTCCGCGCAGCCACGACACGCTCGTACA
>CAYLZD010000036.1:0-37522 GCA_964388275.1 uncultured Chromatiales bacterium | reverse complement strand
CCCGCCCGCGCGCGGCTCTCGGCGCTCGTCGGCCGGATGAACGTCGTGCAGATCACCGGACCGCTCGACGCCGGGATAGACGGAATAACCACGGACTCCCGCAAAGTCGGCAGCCGCTGCATGTTCGTTGCCAGCAAGGGCGAAAGCGCCGACGGGCATGACTTTATTCAGCAGGCCGTGGAGAGAGGCGCTTCGGCCGTGGTGGTCGAGGAAGGAAAATACGACGAAACCCTCAGACGGCTGCTCAATCCCGCGTGGATACAACACAACGCTGTGACCGTGCTCGTCGTGAAGGATACGCGTTGCGCCGTCGCTGAGCTGGCGGATCGTTTCTACGGATCCCCGGCCTCCAGACTGCGCCTCGTCGGCATCACGGGCACCAACGGAAAAACAACCACCAGCTTGCTTCTTCGTTCGGCGTTGGAAAGCGCCGGCGAGAAAACCGGATTGATCGGGACGATTTCCTATCGTATCGGCGGAGTCGAGACCCCGGCCGGTTTCACGACTCCTCCGGCCGAGGAACTTCACAGGATTCTGGCGGAAATGGCGGACGCCGGTTGTTCCCACGCGGTCATGGAAGTTTCATCCCACGCCCTGTCCCTCAAGAGAGTCCACGGCATCGGATTCGAAGTATCGATATTCACGAATCTCAGCAGGGATCATCTGGATTTTCACGGAGACATGACCGGATACCGCGAAGCCAAGAAGCTGCTGTTCAGCAGTCATACACGCCGTTTCGGACTGGTGAACCGTGACGATCAGGCATGGGAGCATATGGCGGAGCCGCTGGGACGCAAGCTGATCACTTACGGCACCGGTCCGAGGTGTTCATTCAGGATGATGGAGACAAGCTCCGGCAAGAACGGCATCCGTTGCGCCGTCAGAAGACGAGGCCGCCTATACTCGATCGTATCGCCGCTCGTCGGAGCCTTCAATGCTGCCAATCTGACGGCGGCCTTCGCCGCCGGAATTCTGCTGGGCGCGGACGAGGACCGGGTGCTGCGGGGTTTGCGCAAAGTCCGTTCGGTTCCCGGACGTTTCGAGCGCATCGCGTCCATTGACGGCGTTCTCGCCATAGTTGACTATTCCCACACTCCGGACGCCCTTGAACGTGCCATCGTGTCGGCCCGCGCTCTGGCGGCGCCGGGAGGACGCATCATTACGGTCTTCGGTTGCGGCGGAGACCGCGATCACGGAAAGAGGCCCATCATGGGCGGCATCGCGGCAGGACTTTCGGATTTGACGATAGTGACCTCCGATAATCCCCGCGGCGAAGAACCGGAGCGCATCATCGACGAAATACTCGAAGGCGCAGAGAACTCGTCGGCGGTGCTGCGCAAGAGCGACAGGCGACGGGCGATTCGGCTCGCCCTCGAGAAGGCGCATCCGGGGGATATAGTGCTCATCGCAGGCAAAGGTCATGAGACGTATCAGCTTCAAAACGGAAGGAAGCGCCATTTCGACGATCGGGAGGTTGTTCGCGAGTATTTCGAGGCCAACCGGGGAGGAAGCAGGCAGTGACCGGATTCAAAGTCGCGGATCTGTTGAGGGCTCCGCATCTCGGAGCGTTCGGCCTGGCCTTGATTGCCAGCCGCCCGCTCCGCGGGATCAGCACGGACTCACGCACTATCAAACCGGGCGAAGCGTATCTGGCGTTGAGGGGAGGAAACCATGACGGGCACCGCTTTGCATCCGACGCGATGCGCGCCGGCGCGACGCTGTGCATCATGGACGCCCGTTGGCTGAGGGAAAACGGCGCGCCGGACTTTCCGTGCGTCATCGTAAGAGACACGCTTACGGCGCTGGGCGACCTGGCCCGCGTATACAGACGCCGCTTTGCTTTGCCCGTCGTGGGCGTCACAGGCAGCAACGGCAAGACGGGCGCCAAGGATCTGATCGCGGCCGCGCTGTCCACCGGCCTCCGCACGCTTCGCACCGAAGGCAATTTGAACAACTGGATCGGCGCTCCCGCCACTTTGTTCCGACTGCGCGGAATTCACGAGGCCGCGGTGCTCGAACTGGGCACCAATCAACCGGGCGACATTCCGTACCTGTGCGGCATCTGCGAGCCGACTCACGGCCTGATCACGAATATCGGACTGGCTCACACCGAGAAACTGCTGTCGCGGGAAGGCATAGCGGCGGAGAAAGCCGCGCTGTTCCGGGCTCTGCCGCCGGACGGAACGGCCTTCGTCAACGCCGATGAACCACTGCTGCGCGCACACGCCCCGAGGCGCGTTCGTCGCATCGCTTTCGGCCTCCGTCGTGGCGCGGATGTGCGCGTCACGTCCGTCGTTCTGGACGCCGACGCGCGGCCGACGTTCACGCTGGAAGCCCCGGCGTTCACGCCTCATCCGTTGACGCTTCGTCTGCGCATGCGCGGGCGCCATGCCGCGGTAACGGCCGCGGCGGCCCTCGCGGTCGGCTGGACCCTGGGATGCGAAACGGACGCCATGGCCGCGGCGGTCGAGAAACATGTCTCAAGAAGCGGACGTCTGCACCTTGTTTCCGTCGGGGGAGTCAGGATCATCGACGACGCTTACAATGCGAATCCGGATTCGGTATGCGCCGCCCTCGATGCGTTGGCGTCCATGAAGACGAGAGGCAGGCGCGTAGCCGCGCTCGCCGACATGCTCGAGCTGGGCCGCGCCGCCAGGGAGGGTCATAGCGCTGTCGGCGAGAAACTCGCCGGTCTGGACATACATGTATTATTCACCTTCGGGAAATTTTCGAAGCGTATAGCGACGGCGTCCCGAGGCCGGGGAATACTGATCCGGCATTTTGAGGACAGGAACGAAATGCTGTGCGCGTTGAAATCGCTGTTGAACCCAGGCGATCTGATTCTCGTAAAGGGATCGCGCGGCATGCGGATGGATCTGGTCGTCTCCGAACTGGCTGCCGGACTCGAAGCGACAAAGGAGACCTAATAAGGCAATGTTGACCTGGTTTCTCGATTATCTCAATGCAATCTGGTCGCCGCCCGGTTTCGGCGTATTCAAGTACATCACCTTCAGGGCCGGGGCGGCCGCGTTGACGGCTCTCCTTATATCCTGGTTCGTCGGGCCGCGGATAATAGCGTCGCTCAAACGACGCCAGATCGGCGAAGCGGCCAAGCTCGAAGCGCCCAGCACCCATCTGATCAAGGCCGGGACGCCCACCATGGGAGGGTTGATCGTGCTGGCTGCCTCCCTGATCCCGGTTCTGCTTTGGGGACACCTGGAGAACACCTACATATGGCTGATACTCGCGTCCACAGCCATGCTGGGGACGGTCGGCTTCGTGGACGACTACCTCAAGGTGGTCAAAAAATACCGGAAAGGCCTGATCGGTGAATACAAAATAGTTGGCCAGGTCCTGGCGGGGCTGCTGGTGGGCGGAGTGCTGTATTTCATGCCGGAATTCGAGGCTCAAAGAACCGCGACCACCGTGCCGTTCTGGAAAGGCGAGCCGTTCGAATACGGCCTGTTTTACATTCCGGTCATCATTCTCGTCATAACGGCCACTTCGAACGCGGTGAATCTGACCGACGGTCTGGACGGACTGGCTATCGGCACAATTTCAATCGCATTCATTTCCATAGCGATCATCACTTACGTGAGCGGCAACATACGCACAGCGGAATACCTCGATATCTTCTATCTGCCGGGGAGCGGCGAACTCACGGTGTTCTGCGCCGCTCTGGTCGGCGCGGGATTGGGCTTCCTATGGTATAACGCTCATCCGGCACAGGTGTTTATGGGAGACACGGGCAGCCTGGCGCTCGGCGGTGCGCTGGGCGCCGTCATGGTGATGATTAAAAAAGAGCTGTTGCTCCCGATTTTAGGCGGCATTTTCTTCGCGGAGACGGTGTCGGTGCTGATACAGAAGCTTTACTTCAAGTACACGAAAAAGAAGTACGGGCAGGGAAGGCGCGTTTTCAGAATGGCGCCGATACATCATCATTTCGAGTTGCTCGGCTGGCCGGAGCCGAAAATCGTGGTTCGTTTCTACATCGTGTCCGTGATACTCGCCATAGTCAGTCTCATAACCTTCAAAGTGCGATGATGGGTCCGCTGACAGTCGATATGGAACTGGCGAAAATCAGCGTCATCGGCGCCGCAAGAAGCGGCCTTGCAGCGGCCCGCCTGCTTCGAAGCCGGGGGGTGCAGGTGTTCGTCAGCGAGCAGGGCGACGCGGAGTCCATGCCGGAAGCCCGGGCGGAGTTGTCGAAGCTCGGCATACCGGCCGAATTCGGGGGCCACAGCGCTAAGGCGCAAAACGCCAATCTCATGGTGGTGAGTCCGGGTGTGCCGAGCGACTCGCCGGTGCTTCAGGATGCCGCCCGCAACGGGATACCGGTGATCAGCGAGATCGAACTCGCATGCTTTTTCTGCAAGGCGCCGATCATCGCCGTGACGGGGACGAACGGCAAAACCACAACCACGACGCTGATCGGCGAGATGCTCAAGGCGGCGGGGAAGGCCACGATCGTGGCTGGGAACATCGGACGCGCCTTTTCCGACGCCTTGATGGATATGCCTGAACCCGAAATAGTGGCCCTCGAAGTCAGCAGCTATCAGTTGGATTTCACGGTTCGCTTCCATCCGGCGACGGCGGTGATAACCACCATCACACCGGATCATCTGGGCAGGTACGGCGGGGATTTCTCCAGATACGTGGCGTCAAAGCAGCGGATTTTCCGCAATCAGTTCGATGAGGACGCCGTCATTTACAATTTGGACAATGCGGACGCCATGCTGGCCGCGCGTCCGGCCTCTGCGCGCGCCTTCCCGACGAGCGTCCGCGCCGTTCTTTCCATTGGCGGCTGGATGGAGGCGAGAACCCTCCATGTGGACCTCGGCTTCGGGAAGGAAACCGTGGCGTCCATCGACGAACTGCGCCTGCGCGGCAGGCACAATTACATGAACATTTTACAGGCGGCTCTGGCGGCGCGGCTGCACGGAGCGTCCGCGGAAACCGTCTCGGAAGTCGCGAGGTCGTTCGCCGGAGTGGAGCACAGACTGGAGTTCGTCAGGAATCTGGACGATGTTACATACGTCAACGATTCGAAGGCGACGAATGTGGATTCCGTAGTGATCGCTCTGCAGAGCTTTCATCAACCCATCGTGCTCATAGCAGGAGGGCGCGACAAGGGATCTCCTTACGATCCGCTGCTGCCGCTGATCGAAGAGAGGGTGCGCGCTACGGTCTTGATAGGAGAGGCCGCCCGCCGCATGGCCGGCGCCTTCGCCGGACATACCGAGTTGCACCGCGCAGATTCGCTGCCGGAAGCGGTTGAGACGGCGAGGCGCATCGCGCGGGCGGGCGACGTTGTTCTGCTATCTCCCGCCTGCGCAAGCTTCGACATGTTCGAACATTTCGAACATCGGGGCCTTGTTTTCAAGCGCAGCGTGCTCGCCCTCCAGCCCAGGGAGGCGCTCAGGTGAAACAGCGAACCGGACATATGGACCTGGTTCTGTTTCTCGCCGTGCTGGCGCTGATGCTTTTCAGCGTGGGCGCCGTTTACAGCGCCAGCGTCGAAATATCGCGGGCCAACAACGAGGGCGATTCCACTGTGCTTTTCGTCAATCACGCTATCAGGGTGGTCCTCGGCATCGCCGCTATCTTCATCGGCATGTTCATCAAATATGATCGCTACGCGGATTGGAGCCGGTACATACTCCTGCTGGCGGTGATATTTCTCGTGCTCACGCCTCTGCTGGGAAACAACAAACTCGGCGCAACAAGGTGGATCTCGATAGCCGGCGTGGATTTCCAGCCGTCCGAATTCGCCAAGTACGCTCTGGTGATACATCTGGCCGTGCTCCTCTCGGATAAGCAGAAATATGTGCACGAGTTCCGGAACGGCTTCCTCCCGATGTTCCTATGGACCGCCGTGATCGCCGGTCTGATCACGTTCCAGAACAACCTCAGCATGGTGATGGTCATTCTGATCGTCGCCTATCTGCTCATGTTCGTGGGAAGAGTCCGTGTCGCTCATCTGGCCGCGACCGTGGCGCTCGCTCTGCCGGCGGTTGCCGTTTACGCCCTGTCGAAAGACTACCGCATCAGGCGCATTATGGACTTTATGTCATCCGACAGTTCCTCGATCGATAGCTTCGACGCGGTCAAGACGCAGGTTCAACAGGCGATTATCGGATTGGGGAACGGCGGATTGTTCGGCGTGGGCATCGGCATGAGCAAGCAGCGCGAATTGTTCCTTCCTGAATCGTACGGCGACTTCATTTTTGCCATAATCGGAGAGGAATATGGCTTTATCGGCGCCTGCGTGATACTCGCGCTTTTCGTCGTCGTGCTCCTGCGCGGGATGAAGATCGCGAAACGCTCCACCGACGATCTCGGCCGCTTCCTTGCCGCCGGAATCTCGATCGCGGTGATCGTGAACACGCTGCTCAACGCGATGGTGACGACCGGGATAATTCCGACCACGGGCCTTCCCATGCCCCTTGTGAGCTACGGGGGCACATCGATTCTCTTCACTGCGTATGCTCTCGGAATAGTGTTGAACATCTCGATGTACACGCGTATCCGCCCGAGATCCCCTTTTGAAACCGGGTCGCCGAGAGCGGCGCGCAGCGGAGATGTTCTGTGAAGAGCGCGTCGCCTGTCATGGTATTCGCCGGAGGCGGGACGGGAGGACACGTGTTCCCGGCTATCGCTGTCGCGGAAGCCGTATTGAAAATCGTTCCCGATGCGCGCGTCAGCTTCGCCGGCTCGCGCGACAAGATCGAGGCCACGCAGGCAAGACGCGGAGGTTACGAATTTGACGCCATATGGATCTCGGGATTCAGGAGACGTTTGTCTTTAGACACGTTCGTCTTTCCGCTGAAACTCATCGTGTCCCTGGTCCAGTCGCTCAGGATAATCCGCCGCCGCCGTCCGGACGTCGTCGTAGGTTCGGGAGGTTACGTTTCGGGACCCGTTGTGTGGGCCGGATCACTGCTCGGTTGCCGCTCGCTGATACTGGAACAGAACGAGTTCCCCGGCGTCACGACGCGTCTGCTGGCGGCCCGCGCCGACGAGGTGCACATAGCATTCGAAAGCACGCGGGCCCTGCTTCCTCGAGCTCGGAAAGTCGTAGTCGCCGGAAATCCCGTGCGCTCCGGCCTGACTCGAATCTCCGCGGAGGACGCGAGGCGCCGCTTCGGTTTGTCGCCGGATCGCGGCACGGTGCTCGTTTTCGGCGGCAGCCAGGGCGCCTCGTCGATAAACCGGGCCGTGGCGGGCATGCTCGCGAGGTTCCGGTCCGAGGGCGTCCAGCTCATCTGGCAGACCGGAAGGACGGATTACGAATCAATGCACGAAAAGGCGGGAAGCGCCGGGGATATCGCGGTGAGGGAATTCATCGACGATATGAACGCCGCCTATTCCGCGGCAACCCTCGTGGTGTGCCGGGCGGGGGCGACATCCATCGCGGAAATAACCGCTCTGGGCAAGCCGTCGGTGCTGATCCCCTACCCGCACGCCGCCGGGGATCATCAGCGGAGGAACGCGCGCGCTCTTGAAATTTCCGGCGCAGCGCGCGTGGTGGACGAGACCGAAATCGCGAAGCTGGAGCGCGTGGTGTTTTCATTGCTGTCCGACAAGGACTCATTGACCCGAATCGCGGAAGCGTCCGGAAGAATGGGCAGACCGGAAGCGGCGGCGGCCATCGCTCACGCGGTGCTGCGGCTCGCCTCCCTGAAACCGTCAAAGGAGGATTGAGCATGGAACGGGACGAACACGTTTATAGAAGGAAGAAAGACGCCTACTACATCATTCTCCTCGCCTATGTCGTATTCGCGGTCGGCTATATCCTGATTACAGGCACCGTGACCGACGAAGAGGTGGCCTTCGGGTTCAAGGACCCGGTGGTTTACATAATCGGAGCGTTCATTCTTATTACGTCGGCGGCGCTGGTGGCCATTATCGTGCGCAATCCGAAACTCGCCGTCACTTCGGATTCCCTGATCCTGCGCGACCGGTTCCGCGAACGCGTCATACCGTTTTCACGGATAACCGGCATTGTGGTGAAAAGGGAACGGGCCCGTTTCAACGACGGCACTTTCGCCCTGGTATTGCTCCGAGTCTCGAATCGCCGGAGGCGGATCAAACTGCGCATGGCAAATTACGAGAGGGAAAACGAGTTGTACGGCGAATTCAAACGCCTCAAACATGAACTCCGCAAATGAAGGAAAAGGAATAATGAAGCCGGGCAAAGCGGCAATGAGATTCGCGAACATCCGACGCCTCCATTTTACAGGCATTGGCGGGATCGGCATGAGCGGGATAGCCGAAATCCTGCTGAACCAGGGATTCTCGGTCTCGGGCTCCGACCTCGCCTTGTCCGAAGCCACCGAACGCCTGGCCGCGCTAGGCGCGGTAATCCATGAGGGCCATGATCCGGCGCACGTCCAAGACGCGGAGGTGCTGGTTTTTTCATCGGCCGTGACGCCCGACAATCCCGAACTCGCCGAGGCGGCAAAAAGGAAAATCCCCGCCATTCGAAGAGCCGAAATGCTTGCCGAAGTCATGCGGTTGCATTACGGCATAGCCGTCGCGGGCACGCACGGGAAAACGACGACGACGTCCATGCTCGGTCTCATGCTCGTCAACGGCGGCGCCGACCCAACTGTGATAGTCGGCGGAAAACTTCACGCATTCGGCGGAACCAACGCCCGCCTCGGAAAGGGAGAGTTGATGGTCGTGGAAGCCGACGAGTACGACCGGTCGTTTTTACAGCTTTCACCCGCCATAGCGGTGCTCACCACACTCGAAGAGGAACATCTGGATATCTACGCCAATCTGGACAACTTGAAAAGCGCCTTCATTGAATTCGCGAATAAAGTGCCGTTTTACGGCTTCGCGGCCGTCTGTCTCGACGAACCTGTGCTGCAGGAGATATTGCCCGAAATTCACAGGCCGGTCATCACCTACGGGCTTTCTTCCCAATGCGACATGCAGGCGGTGGAACTTTCCCAGAAGGAGAACGTGTCCTCGTTCACCGTCCTCCATCGCGGGGTCGAACTCGGGCGGGTGTCGCTGGGCGTGCCCGGCGAGCACAACGTGCGGAACGCCCTCGGCGCCTCCGTGGTCGCCATGGAACTCGGCATGACCTTCGATTGCGTGCGTTCTACTCTCGACGCTTTCACCGGAGCTTTCCGGCGCTTCGAGGTGAAAGCCGACATCGGAGGCGTGCTGGTGATCGACGATTACGCGCATCATCCGACCGAAGTGCGCGAAACCCTAAAGGGTATAAAGGCCGGCTGGCGCAGACGCGTCGTTTGCGTCTTTCAACCGCATACTTACACCAGGACGAGGGACTTCGCCGGCGATTTCGGCCGCGCCTTCATGAATGCCGACGTCCTTATCGTCACGGACGTGTATCCCGCCCGCGAGAAACCAATTCAGGGCGTGACCGGCAGGATTATCGCAGATGCGGCACTGAATTCGGGGCATAAAAATGTGAGCTACGAGCCGGACCTTTCCAGGATACCCGGGCTCCTCGCAAGCGCGACGCGTCCGGACGACATTGTGATCACGATGGGCGCCGGCGACATATACCGTTACGGCTCGGCCTTCATCGAGCTGCTGAAGGGCGGATGTCGATGATCAACATCGAGCACATGCGGACGATCTGCTCGGGCAGGATCGCAATCGGCGAACCGCTCGGCCCGATGACCACTTTCCGCATCGGGGGGACCGCTGATATCTATGTGGAACCGATGACGATCGCCGAGGTGCTGGCGCTGCAGCGGTATTTTCGCGAAAATAATTTCCCGTACATGGTGCTCGGCAACGGCAGCAATCTTCTCGTCAGCGACGAGGGATATCGAGGCGCCGCGATAAACCTGGAAAAGGGCTTCTCGGACCTGCAGGTTATTGACGGACTCGTCATTGCCGGCGCCGGAGTCCGGCTTGCGACGTTCACGGATTTCTGCATCAGGCACGGATACTCCGGGACCGAGATGCTCGCTGGAATACCGGGCACATTGGGAGGGGCTCTCGTGATGAACGCCGGAGCATACGGCGGAGAGATATCGGCGCATCTGCTGGACGTCACCATTGCGCGGAACGGGGAGGCGGCGGCGCTTCCGCGGGATGCATGTGGATTCAGGTACAGGGATTCCGGATTGCGGAACTGTGTCCTGTTGTCGGCCCGCTTCGCCCTGCCTCCCGGCGATCGCGAGGATCTGCGGCGCAGAAGGCGCGAGTTGCTGCTGTCGCGCAACAGCGCGCAGCCCGTTTCCCAGCCCAACGCCGGCTGCATTTTCAAAAATCCTCCCGGACAGCACGCGGGCAGGCTGATCGAAGAAAGCGGCCTGAAAGGGCATGTGATCGGAGGCGCTGAAGTGTCGCAGCGCCACGCGAATTTCATCGTTGCCGAGCGGAACGCCAGGGCGGAGGACGTGCTGGCGCTGATCAATCATGTGCGGAAGACGGTGTTCGACAGGACCGGAGTGGAACTTCAACCCGAGATACTCCTCGTGGGTTTTCCTGAAAACTCGATCCCTTCACCGGCCGGACGGAAAAAGGAGGCCGCCGAAAACTGAATGCTCGGTAAACATCCTCGGAAAACGGATACTTCCTCGGCGCCCGCAAAGCGCATGTCCGGGCGGATTGGAGTCTCGCTGCTCACTGCCGCCGGATTGATCGTCTTGTTGGGTGTGGCGGCGGATTATTGGCGCAGCAACTCGACTCATGTGACCGTCGAGGTGCGCGGAAACTCGCTCGTTTCCGTCGCGGAAGTCCTCCGCGCGGCCGCAGTGCCTGACACCGCGGTTCTGGCCGATGTGCCGCTGATGGAAATACGCCGGCGGGTCGAGGGTCTGCACGCGGTGCGTGAAGCCGCGGTGAGAAGGGATCCTCCTTCCACTCTGGTCATCGAACTCCGGGAGCGCGAGCCCATCGCCGTGCTCGCGAACGTGAATGCGGAGGATTGGCTCGTGGATGCCGACGGCGTTCTGCTGCCCGTCGCCGGAAAGGCGCAAATGCTGTGCCTACCGCTCATCTCGGGCGCTGCGTCCCTGAAGAACGCCGCCTCAGGGCGCCGTGTGGAAGACTCCCGGCTCAGGCAGGCGCTCGGCATTCTCGCGGGCTTGAAAAAATGCGGATCGGATTACCTGAATCTATTCTCGGAAATATCGCTCGAAGGCAAATCGGATTTCCTGCTGTACACGCTTTCGGGAGGAGTGCCCGTGCTGCTCCGCGGAGGGCATGACATCAGGCGCGCGGCGGTTTCGTTCAAGACCTGGTGGGAGCAGGTGGCCGTGCCCCGCGACATTGAAGAACTTGAATACGTGGACCTCAGATACCGCGATCAGGTGGTCGCAAAGTGGAAGGGCGCAACTACGGCCGCCGTAACCATCGATACAACTGCAATTCTTCAGGATTGACGAAAGCATCATGAAAGCACGAAGCCAGAGCGGAAACGCATTGGAAAGGATCGTGGTAGGACTCGATATCGGGACTACGAAAACCTGCTGCATCATCGCCACAATGGACGCCGACCAGCGCATCACGGTCATGGGAATCGGCAAATCTGAAAACGACGGGCTGTCGCGCGGCACGGTCACGAATATCGACAGAACGGTGCGTTCGATTCAGCAGGCGGTCCAGCAGGCCGAACAGCAGTCGGGAATCAAGGTCAGGGCCGTAAGCGTCGGCGTAGCCGGGGATCACATTCAGAGTTTTCAGAGTCGTGGCGTGATAGCGATCAACAATCCGGACAACGAGATCATGCCGAAGGACGTTGACCGCCTCATACGCGACACACAGACGGTGAATCTTCCGCAGGATCGCAGAATAATACACGTGATCCCCCAGGAATTCATCGTCGATGGCCAGGACGGGATTTACGATCCCGTGGGAATTTCCGGAGTGCGGCTCGAGGGAAACGTGCACATTATCACAGGCAGCGTCACGGCCGTGCAGAACATTTACAAATGTGTCGAGAGAGCGGGTTTCGACGTCAACAGCCTTATTCTGGAGCCTCTGGCCTCCGCGTACGCGGTGCTTGAGGGCGCGGAGAAGGAAGTGGGTATCGTCCTGGTCGACATCGGCGGAGGCACTACGGATATCGCGGTGTTCGAAGACAGGACCATTCGGCATACCGCCGTTCTCGCGATAGCCGGGAAGAAGGTGACGGAGGATATCCGCAAGGTTCTCGGCATTCTCAATGAGGACGCGGAAAAACTCAAGAGAGAGCACGGCTACGCGTATCTGCCAGAAATCGTGAACGATGCGCCGATAATGCTTAGAGGCTACGGCGGCCGGAAACCGGTGGAGATCAGCCGCTCCCTGCTCTGCCAGATAATTCAACCCAGGATGGAGGAAATTCTCGAAATCGTCGCGCTCGAAATAAAGCGTTCCGGATACTCGCGCCACCTGCATTCGGGTGTCGTGCTGACCGGCGGAGGTTCGCTTATCAAGGGGACGGCCGCCCTGGCCCGGGAAGTGCTCGGCATGCCCGTCAAACTGGGCATTCCGGCCGGCTTCTCGGCCGGATTGGTCACGGAAGTCGAAAACCCGATGTACAGCACCTGTGTCGGTCTCGTGCTGCACGCATTGCAGAATCCCGTGACGGTGGGTCAGGAAGAATCGTGGCTGCGCCGCCTGATCAGGCGCATGAAAGAGTGGCTCAAGCAGTTTTGACGGATACAATTATGCGGATATATGGTGATACAGTGAAGCACATTCAAAGCAGTTTTCAATAACCACAACCGAGGAGGGCTCAATGTATTCAATCATGCTGGACAGGAGCGTTACGGATCCCGCTTTCACGCAGCAGGCGCTCATACGCGTGGTCGGCGTCGGCGGCGCGGGCGGGAACGCGGTGAACGACATGATCTCGCGGGGCATCGAAGCCGTGGAGTTCATAGCCATCAACACGGACATTCAATCGCTTGGATCCAACGAGGCGCGACAGAAGATCCAGGCCGGCAAGAATCTCACAAAAGGCAGGGGCGCGGGCGCCGATCCCTCGGTCGGCTATCGCGCCATCGAGGAGGACAAGGAGGAAATCACGGCTGCTCTGACTGGCAGCGAGATGGTATTCGTCACCGCGGGCATGGGCGGAGGCACCGGCACCGGCGGAGCGCCCGTCGTGGCCAACATCGCCAAGAGCCTGGGCGCTCTCGTCGTCGGCATCGTCTCCAAACCCTTCACCTTCGAGGGGAAGAGACGGATGGCCCAAGCGGAGGAAGGCATAGAGGAACTGCGCAAGCACGTCGACACCCTGATCGTCGTTCCCAATCAGAAGCTGATGACGCTTGTCGAGGCCAACACGTCCGTCCCGGACGCTTTCCACATGTCCAACCAGGTGCTGTATAACGCGACCCGCGGAATATCGGACATCATCTCGAAGGAAGGCATCGTCAACGTCGATTTCTCCGACGTTAAAACGATAATGAAGGACATGGGTGACGCTCTCATGGGCAACGGCCAGGCCAGCGGAGAGAACGCGGCGATTGAGGCGGCTCACAGCGCTATCTCGCATCCGCTGCTCGACGGCGTAACCATCGCGGGCGCGCGCGGCGTCCTTATAAATTTCACGGGAAGCTCGAACATGCCGATCAAACAGGTTGAAGAGGCGGGCATGGTCATCGGCGAAGCCGCGGGCGAGGAGGCGAACGTGATTTTCGGCGCCGTGGCGGATGACACGATGGGCGACACGATCATGGTCACCGTCATCGCCACCGGCTTCAATCCCAGGCACGTCAGCGCGCGGCGCCAGCAGGCCCAGCAGTTCAAACCGGCCGTCGCCAACCGTCCGGTTCATATCCCGGTCGGCATTCACGAACTGCGGGATTTCGATCCGCCGTCGGCGTATCGAGCGCCCGACAATCCTTTCAGCGCGCAGCGTGAGGCGGACCTGGAGGCGGACGGCGACGGCGCCCAGTATCAGGGCAACCGTCAGGAGAAAACAACCTTCCTGAGGCGTTTGATGGATTGATCCCGCGACTTAAACACCTCCTCTTCCGATCGTCGCAGGCAGCGATGAAAAGAAGGGTGGTTGGGGGAAAGGCGGACGCAGGTCCGCCTTTCGTTTTCACACCGAACCGGACTGTGGTTCGTCTGCTTCGCGCTGCGTATCTTTCAGCATGATGAATGATCCGATCCCGAACGCCGATCTGCTTGCGCGAATTTCCGACTGCGTCGAAAGAGGAAAAACGGACGCGGACGCGACGTATCCGCCCCAGATGCGCGGACAGCCGGGAGCTTTTGAGTTGACGCGGCTCGCTTTGGACGAGGGAACTCCGGCGAAACTTGTTCTGGAACATGGCCTTATCGCTGGCATGAACCGGGTGGGCGAGAATTTCCGGGCGAAGCGGATCTTCGTGCCGGATGTGCTCCTGGCGGCCCGCGCCATGAATGCGGCGATGACTCACCTCAAGCCGTATTTCCAGTCAAGCGAACTTGAAAGACGCGGCGTGTTCGTCATCGGAACCGTGCGTGGAGATTTGCACGACATCGGAAAAAAACTGGTTTCGATGATCGTGGAAGGCGCCGGCTGGGAGGTCAGGGATCTCGGAATCGATGTCATGCCGGAACGCTTCGCTGAAGAAGTATCCGCCGCGCCGGGGTGCGTCGTGGGATTGAGCGCGCTGCTGACAACCACGATGCTGAATATGCAGGAGACGATATCCGTTTTGAGGGCGGCTTTCCCCGCCGTTCCGGTCATCGTGGGGGGCGCGCCGGTCACCGAAGAGTTTGCGTTTTCAATTGGCGCCGACGCATACGGAGCGGACCCTCAATCCGCCGTGGACTTCCTTCTGAAGACGACCGGCGGCTCGGGTATATCGCCGCCATGAGGGGAGCTCCGCCCGAAGGCGCCGTCGTCGAGTGTTGGTCGCCGTCGTTCGCTGAACTGAAGCCATCGATCCCCCGAATCGTCCGCAATCTGGGCTATGATCTCGACGCCGCTCCGCAGCTTGTCGCTGAGCGTCTGGCCGAATTGCTCGATGCTTCACGCCGATTCACGCAAACCGTCGGCGGATTCGTCCTGCTTCCCGCGGATTGCGTTACCGTGCGGCGCGATTCCATACTCGCCGGTCGCGCCGGACTGTCCACAGGCGCCTTGATAGCCGGACAGCTGCGCGGCGCCGAAACCGCAGCCCTGTTCGCCGCCGGCGCCGGATCGGCTTTCGACGCCTGGTTGAGCGAACTCGCCGTTTCGAAGGACGGTCTCGACCATTTCTTGGCCGACGCGATCGGATCCGAACTGGCGGAACTGGCGGCGGATCGCGTCGAAGACCGGCTGCGGGAGGTCGCCGCTTCCTCGGGGATGAGCTTGAGCAACCGTTACAGCCCCGGCTACTGCGGCTGGCCTGTATCGGATCAGCATATCCTGTTTTCTCTTTTTCCCGAAGGATTTTGCGGGATTGAACTGAACGGCAGCGCCCTGATGACTCCCCTGAAATCGGTCAGCGGCGTGATCGGAATCGGCCCCGCGTTGCGGCGCGAGGAGTACGACTGCGGGATCTGCGACATGCAGGATTGTGTCAGACGCCGCGCCGGCTGACGGGGAAACGCGGAACGACAGAAGATCGGATGCCTCCATGACTTCCAGACGCAGATTGCTTGCCGCGCTCGACCGCGGAATTCCGGACAGGCTCCCGGTTACGACGCACCACCTGATGCCTTCCTTCCTTGACGGGATCATGGGAGGCATGACTCCGCGCCGATTTTTCGACCGTTTCGGACTCGATGCCGTCCTGTGGCTTGCTCCCGTCAGGGCCGACGAGGCGAGTGGGCGGTATCACGATCCCGCGCACCGTCCCGGTCCGGCCGAACCGCGCCGTATCGTGACCGAGGAATGGCGCATCGAAACGGAGGACCTCCCGGATCAAAGATATCGGACAATACGGTACTATATTCATACGCCGCGCCGCGATCTTACATCGGTTCTTCAGTCCGACGCGCACACCACCTGGGTCGCGGAGCGTCTGCTGAAGAGTAAATCGGATCTGGAAATAGTCGCCGCATACGCTCCAGTCGGCCTTTGCGACACCGATGCGGTGAACAGGGCGGCGAGCGATTTCGGGGAAAGGGGAATACTGCGCGGCGCAGTCCCGGGGTTCGACATCTATGGTCAACCGGGATGCTGGCAGGATGCCGCCGCCCTGTACGGCATCGAGGAGCTCATACTCGCTGCGTATGACGATCCCTGCTGGGTGCGCGAACTTCTGGCCGTCCTGCAGGGAAGAAAGCTTCAATGGGCTCAATCCCTCCATGACGCCGAATTCGATCTCATAGAACTCGGCGGCGGTGACGCCTCCTCCACGGTAATCTCTCCCGCCATTTTCGAGGAGTTCGTCGCGCCGTTCGACAAACCTCTCGTTGAAGCCGTCCAACGCGCCGGGCGGCGCGTGGTGTATCACATCTGCGGTGGAATAATGCCGATACTTCCTCAGCTGCTCGCCTTGGGACCGGACGCGGTCGAAACCTTCACGCCGCCCGACATGGGCGGCGACGCCGATCTGTCGGAGGCGAAACGCATGGCCGGCAATTCGATATGCATGATCGGCGGTTTCGATCAGGCGCATTTCTTCAAAGGAGTCGACCCTGAACGAACAAGAGAGGAGGTGCGGCGCTGTTTCCGCGAGGCGGGCTGTGGAGGTGCTTACATTTTATCCCCGTCGGACCACTTCTTCGACGCCGATATGCGGCTTCTCGACGCATATGCCGAAGAAGCCGCGGCTTGCGTCTACGATGTGACGGAACAGCCCTGTTGATTTGCGGGTCCCCGCCCGATTAGCGGTGGCGCTCCGCGCATCAAAAGCCGCCATGCTTCTCCGGGTCCGATGAACCGGAGCTTCGCGGACGCTCGTCTGTCACGTTTCGGAAGGTACGAAGCTCCCGCAGCGGAATTCCGGCTCGTCGCGTTGTTCAAGCCTGGTGAGGTTGCACAGGATCTCCTTTCCGCTGTCGACCGAGTCGTTGTCCGCGCAGCATATGCAGAGCCCGGGTCGCGGCACTGAATCCGGATCGAGCCGGTTGCCTTCTTGGTCGAAGTATCCTCCCAGCATGCCCCCGTCTTCGAAGATATTCCCGTCCGTATCGACGCTCTCGAGGCCGGCGGTATTCGCGGGCATATCGGCGATCTCTCCGGCCGGAATGATCATTCCGTTACCCGAGCCGTCGGAAACCGCGCCGTTGACCTTTCGGGCGAACAGGTGTTCAAACTCGAAGTGAGACGGATCGTGTTTGTCGCTCATGTCGTTGCTCCCGTTTGTTGTGAGATTTTCCCCGCGGCGGTGGAGTTCGCCGCGTCTGAACGGCGAAGCATCGCGGTTTCTTACACGCGTTTCCAGGCTTGAATGTTCCCGCCGCGCGCTGTGGGAATGAAACTCCGGTCCGTCCTCAGCGATGGCTCGCCTTCTCGACGCATTCCCCGCGCGTCCTCCGCCTTCCGGGCGCGCGAAAAAAAGGCCGGCTGAAGACAGCCGGCCTTTTCAGAAAGGAATGATGGACGTATTATTTCATCAGGACCATTTTCTTCTGAAGCATGCGCCCGTCCACGTTCAACTGGTAGAGATAGGCGCCTGACGGCAGATCTTCGCCCGAAAACTCCACCACATGCGTGCCGGCGTCCCGGGCTTCGTTGACAAGTGTGCTGATCTCCTCGCCCATGGCATTGAAGACCTTCAGGGTGACGTAGCCCGGTTTGAGCAGCTGGTAACTTATGGATGTGCTCGGATTGAAAGGATTGGGATAGTTCTGCGACAATTCGATCCCTTCAGGCGTTTCGCCCAGGTATACATCCACGACGGGAGAGAACTGAATCTTGCCGTCGGTATCCACCTGTTTCAGTCGGTATTGGGCGTGTCCCGTGCCGGTGTGTGTTTCGGTTACCGGATCCGAATAGCGGTAATCCGCCGGCATGCTGTTGGTGCCCCGACCGCCCACGAAGCCGATGGTTTCCCAGTCGCGGCCGCGGTTGAAACTGCGCTCTACCTCGAAACCGTAGTTGTTGACTTCCTGCGTGACGTTCCACATCAGGTCGATGTTGCTTCCGTTCAGCGTTGCCTTGAAGGTCGCGAGTTCGACAGGGAGAATCGGCCGGCGGGAGCGAAAAGCGGCGATGCCGTTGTTGGACATCAGCACGAACAGGGTGACGAAATAGCCCTTGCCGCTGTCGAGATCGGGTTCGAGCTTGACGTCGATGTCGGCTATGTAGTTCTGCGTGCCCGAGTTGTTGGTCAGCGTCTTCTGTCCGAGGTACGGTGTGTCGCCGAAAAACGGCTCGCGGGCTTCGAGTCCGGTCCGCGTCACGTTCATGACTCTCGCTCTGGTATTGTAATTCGGATCCGTCGGAACGCCCGGATTCGTCGGAAGACCGTCGGCGCACGCTAGGAATTTGTTTCCGTTTTCCGCGATGGAGAAGAAGACGATCGGCCCCGAATCGCCGGTGCCGGTGTATTTATCGGACGACAGGGAGTGGTTGAAAGTCATCAACATGTCCTGGGGGACCGCCGCCGCACTCTGAAACTGATTGTTGAGTGTCGTGACGCGGCCGTTGTTGTCCATCCAGAGCTGAGCGAAGGACTGCGTGCCGGTGGCGGCTATGCCGTGGGAAGCGATTCCTTCCAGAGACGAGCGCATTCTGATTGCGACCCGGTAATCCAGTTGAATGCCGAACTGGTTCGCCAGCCGGTTAGGCCTGCGGTCGGTGGTTATCACGGCTATGTATCGGTTGGTTTCCGACTGACCGTCGAAAACGCCGCCGGATGAAAAGATGCGCACGCTGTCGACATGTTCCAGACCGTTGCCGAAGTCATACCAACCGCGTTTGCCTACCACTTCGAGGGCGTCGCCCCAGCGTGTCCAGGGAAGTTCGGAGTACGCGATGTCCGGTGTCCCGAGCGTGCCGGGCGAGAGATAACCGCTTTGCGGATTCAGTGTTATGTACGACAGGGTGGGCGTCGATTTGGGAGTGTTCCATCTCCAGACGCGCAGAGGTCCCTGGGCGAGATATTCCGGCCGGCAGTTTGGGGGTGGACCGGGGAAACAGATGCCGTAGATGGGCGCCACGAGGTTGGTCACGAAGATGCGCGGAGGCGCCTCGTCATCCAGGTCGATCTTGTAAATCGGGAACTGCCCCTGGCTGTAACTGTTGTACCAGCCGTTCGGCCAGGTGCCGGTCAAAACGCCGACAATCGTGTCCGACGGTATAGGTATCTGGCCTCCCTGTCCTTCAGTGAGGCCGTATTGCCCCTTCGCGACGCGTCCTTCAGTCATTTTCGGAAGACCCGTCAGCGGATCCCAGATATGAATTTTCGGACAGCCGATCGTGATGCTTGCGACGGCGCAGAGTCCGGGATTGACGATGTAGAGATTGTCTCGGAACTTGTCATAAGCCAGTCCGGTGTATTGGCGCTGGCCGGCCATCCAACCGTAAATCGGGTGGGTGTTGCTGGTCGGCTGCTGCACCAGCCAGAGTTCCTCCCAATCGATGTTGCCCTGCGCCTGGAGCGACAAAGGCGCGGCAAGGAAAAACACGCCGAAAACGGCGCAAATGCTTGCCGGTAGAATTTTTCTCATAGTGTCCTCCGCTGGGAAAATGAACGCGATTTGTATTTGTCTGTGAGAATTTTCAACATGGAATGCATAGTTCTTTATAAGCTACCGAAATATGAGTGATGAATCAAGGCTTAACGCGAAGCATGTTGCGTATCCTTGACAAGTATATGACAAATGAAAAGGCGGCAAGGATACAGTGCGAAGCCATGTCAGCGGCTGACCAGAATCCTCCGAACCTCGTAGCGCTCCGTTCCGGTCGCTCTTATCGTATAAATGCCGGACGGCAGGCCGTTCAATGGAATGGAAACGGGGTTCAGGCCCGGCGGGAATTCCGAATCGGCGCAAACGGCCAGAAGGCGGCCCAGTGAATCGTGCAGATCGATGCGGATATGCGCGTTCGATCCGCTTTCCAGGAGCACTGAAGCGCCGGAAGCGCCGCTGCTGTGGAATGGATTCGGATAAGCCGGATGCAGGCGGAAACCCGACGTCCCGGCATCAGGCTCGGTCTCGGCCTTGACCGTCGTGTAGGAAATCTTTTTCAGCACAAGATTCGAAGGATCTAGGGAGTACCAGCGCACGGAGTTTGCCGGAACGGAAGGAAAAACGAATTCCTGCTGCGCCGCCGCTTCGGTGAAGATGGAGGTCCTCAGAGTATCGCCGGATTCGAGCGCGATGAAGACGTCGAGAGGCATGCGGAACAGCGGAAAGCGGCTTGTGTCCTGTGTCTGTAGAAGACGGATCCGGAAAGGTCCCGAACCACCGGCGGCGATCTTCTGGGACACGTAGATCGGATATCCGGGCAGATACACCCACTGGTCGAAGAACCACCCCAAGTCGATGCCCGACTGCGCTTCCATCGCGCTGCGGAAGTCTTCCGTGTCGGCTGTGCCGTAAGCGCGCGCATTCTTGTACGCCCGCAGACCGGCGAAGAATGTATCGTCGCCCAGCATGTGCCGCAGCATCGTCAGCACCGCCGCGCCCTTGTCATAAATGGTCCCGGGATAATTGGAAGAGGGTGAAGCCCGCGGGTAATCGTGCAGGGGAAAAATCCCTTCATATGGTGCTACCCGGTTCAGATAATCCGACGCGAATTGCCTCGCTCTGTCCTCGTATGCGGCGCGTCCGCCCAGATGTTCCATGTACACCGCCTCGGAAAAAGTGGCGAAACCCTCGCTCAGCCAGGCGTCCGCGAAAGTGCGGGCGGTTACGCAGTCTCCCCACCATTGGTGCGCCAGTTCGTGTGCGGCCGTCAAACCGGCCACTTGAGGACGCAACAGCGAAGCCGCGTAGCTTATCATGGTCTGGTGTTCCATAGATCCTATCGGCGTGATGCAGTATCCGACCTTGTCGAACGGATAAGGTCCGTACGCCGAAGTGAATGCTTCCAGCATGGAGGGCACGGACGCGAAATGTGCGACGCCTTTCGCCGAGTCTGCCGCAGGCACGTAGTACTCGAGCTGTATCCCGTTCCACTCGCCACGGATTATCGCGTATCCGCTGATGGCGTAGGTCACGAGGTATGTCGCCGTCTGATGTCCTTCGATCCATCTCCAGGAGGTCCATCCGCTGCTGTCCGTCCTTCCGGCCAACAGGCCCGATCCCGCGGCGGTCATGCCTTGCGGTACGATGAAGGTCAAGTCGAAGGTCGCTTTGTCGTCCGGCACGTCGTTCGAAGGCAGCCAGTGCCGGGTCATCGAGATGTACGGCGCATGGAAGCCGACTCCCATCGCGAAAGTCGTCGGTCCCCAGAAGCATCCGCCCCATGAGGAAGAACCCGCTTCGCTGGTGGCCTTGCCGTTGTAGGAAATCGTGACCTCGACCGTGTCGGAATTCCGGCCTCCGGCATCGAGGAATATGCTGAGGCCGCCCTGCTCGTGCTCGAATGCCAGGGCTTGGCCGTCCTGAATGATTCCGGTGACGGCGAGATCCCTGAGATGCAAATGAAGAGTGTCGCCCGGATTTATCGCGAGCAGTGTCGCCTCTCCGTACAACCGCTGCGCCGACAGGTCGAAGCGTATACGAGCCGTGTAACGGAGCACGTCCGGTTCTCCGGCCATCGTTTCCGCCGCCGCGGCTGCAAGCAGCAGAGCGGCGAGAAGCATCCGTTTCCTTGAGAGAGTCATCGGCGTTTCTCCTTCGAAAAAACCGCGTCAGGTATGCCTTTATTTACGACATGATTTGAATAGGTCATGGTAATCCTGGGTTTTTTCCCTCTCGAATTTTGCGCTCCCGTTTCCCATCTCGGCGGCTTTCCGGGAATCCCTGCTCGCGGCGCGGCCGCGGCCGCCATCTCGATAATCACGCGGCCCGGCAGAAAGAAACTGTTCTGAACGAAAACGTATTTGATGTTGATCTCAGCCGAGCCGCCCTGCGCCGGATCGGTGTTCAATTTCATCACCAGCATGCGCGTCGGATCAACGAAGAGCATGGCTCGCTGCAGTCGGAGGGTGTCGAATTTCGCTAGAAGCTTGATCTTCAGGCAGCGAACGCCGTCCACTGTTTCCTCTCCCTGCAGGGTCGCGTCGTAGGCGTCCTCGGTGAATACGCCGGGATTGAAGCTCACCGCGTCTCTGGGGAGCATGGCGAAACCTCTGGCCTCGAGGTGCATGCGGTCGGGCTTGCGAAAGTAGAGGGTCGCCTCCATCGGAGGAGTCTTCACGCCGGGGATGTCCGTTTCCACGCGCAGGTCCGCCCTGTAGTCGTTGATGCGGGAAAACTCCTTCTGCACGCCTGCGAGCGCTTCCGCCGCCGTGACGGTCGTCTGCGAGAACAGGTCCGCCGGACAGGAGGACGAAAAGGCCGCCAGCAGGACCGCGAAGGCCGCCGCGCGCGCGCGCCGCGAAACGGCCGCAAAAAAGAGGATCGTTTTATCCGTAATCATGACAGAATATCCTTCCTCCAGAAAATCGTCCATGCGGCCGACGTGAACACGAGCGTGAAAAGACCGAGGATGCACACATCCGAAATCATCGCGCCCACGTCCGCCGGAGCGTCGAAAGCGCCGCGCCATACGTCGATGTAGGTGGTGAACAGCCATGGCCGGAGATTCTCGAAGAACTCGAACGGCAGATTGCCCAGTATCAGAAACAGAATGACCACCGCCATGGCGCCGATTATGGGACCGACCGCGTTTTCCACGAAAGTGGAGAAAAACATGGCGAGCGACGCGATCGGAAGCATGGCCCACGCGGCCAGCGCGTAGGCCAGAATGAAACGCCAGGCCGTGTCATCGGGGGCGAACAGAGCCACCCCCTGTTCCGAATAGGTGAGCAGGCCGCCGGATCCGAAGAGCAGCAGCCCGAGGCCGACGCTGAACACGGCGAGAAAAAAAACCAGCGACAGCGTGTAGAACCATGCGCTCGCCGCCTTGACGCAGAAAATCCGCGCGCGGGAGGGCGGGCGCGTCAGTAGTATGCGGAAAGTGCCTCCCGTCGCTTCGCCGGCGAAGATGTCGCCGGCCACGAGCACGATCAGGAAAGGCACGTGCATGAAGAGGACGTTCATGAGCAGATAGGAGACAAACCAGCCGTTGAAGAGGGAACCGACGAAGATGAAATCCTTCTGCAGCCCCCTTGTCATGCCCAGCACCATGTCCTCTCCGCCCAGCGACATGCCCCAGTAAGCCAGCGGGACCAGTGCGAGTATGAGAGCGAAGCCGATCCACGTGCGCAGCTTGCGGTATGTCTTGATCAGCTCGTACCGGATGAGCTTCAGCATGGAAACTCCTTTGTCCGAAGTTCGGCTTCCAGCGCCGTTATTTCCCGGATCTGAGAGAGGAACCAAGGATCGATGCCCGTGATCCGGTTCAGTTCTGTGTCATCTATTCCCGCCTTCATCGCGAGCCGCAGGTCGAAAATTCTGTTTTGAGTCGGGACCGCCAGGCGGCGTCGAAGTTCGCCCGCCTGCCCGCTCGCCGATTCCGGCTCAGTATCGCCTGCATCCCCGTCATCCTTGCCGTCGGCGCCCAGGCCCGCCCGGCCGGTTTCCAGGGATCGCAGGGCTTTCTGAAGGGATTCCTTGAAAGTCCTCCCGATTGCCATGACCTCGCCGACGGATTTCATCTGAACGCCGAGAGTCGAGTCGGCGCCCGGGAAGCGTGTGAAATCCCAACGCGGTATTTTGGTGACCACATAGTCGATGGCGGGTTCGAAACAGGCCGGGGTCTTGCGGGTGATGTCGTTCGAAATCTCGTCGAGCGTGTAACCCACCGCCAGTTTGGCGGCTATCTTGGCTATCGGGAAGCCGGTAGCCTTGGATGCGAGCGCCGAGCTTCGCGATACTCGCGGATTCATCTCGATGACAACGAGACGTCCAGTGCAGGGTTCGACGGCGAACTGAACGTTCGAGCCGCCGGTTTCGACTCCGATTTCCCTCATGATGCGTATGGCCGCGTCCCTCATCCGCTGGTATTCCTTGTCGGTTAGAGTCTGCGCGGGCGCAACTGTTATGGAATCCCCGGTATGAATGCCGATCGGATCAAGATTTTCTATCGAACACACGATCACCGTGTTGTCTCTCGAATCGCGCATGACCTCGAGCTCGAATTCCTTCCATCCCATTATGGATTCCTCGATAAGGGTCTGACCTATGGGGCTGGCCGCGATCGCCCGGGCCACGATCTGAAGGAATTCCTCCATGTTGTAAGCCACGCCGCCGCCCGAACCGCCCAGAGTGAAGGACGGCCGCACGATGGCCGGGAAACCTGTTCCGACGACGGCTTCACGCGCTTCCTGGAGCGATCGGACGAAATTCCCGCGGGGCATTTCCAGCCCGCAGCGCCGAGTCGCGGCGAGAAACAGCTCCCTGTCCTCGGCCGCTCGGATCGCCGGAAGTTTCGCGCCGATGAGCTCTACGCCGTATCTCTCCAGAACGCCGCTCTCCGCGAGTCCCACCGCGAGATTGAGAGCCGTCTGTCCGCCCATGGTAGGCAGCAGTGCGTCCGGCTTTTCCTTCTCGATGATCTTCTCGAGAGTGTCGACTGTGAGCGGCTCTATGTATGTCGCGTCGGCGAATTCCGGGTCCGTCATTATTGTAGCCGGATTGCTGTTGACCAGCACCACGCGATAACCTTCCTGTTTGAGCACGCGCAGCGCCTGTGTTCCGGAATAATCGAATTCACAGGCCTGTCCTATTATTATCGGACCGGCGCCCGGCAGCAGTATGGTCGAGATGTCGTTTCTTCTGGGCAATTCCGAACTCTTCGCGTCGATGCCGGCTCAGTTCCCGGGATCCGTCTTGCGTCGGCGCGACCCGCCGGCTTTGCCGCCCGTTATGGTTTTGCCCCGGCGCGGTCTTCCGCCGTCGTCCGCGGTTTCGCCGAGGCGGCGGAGACGATTGACCTCATGCTCCTCGAGATATCTCCATTCGCCGCGTTTGAGGCCACGCGTTGTGAGCTCCGCGAATGCGATGCGCTCCAGTTTGCGGACTTCATAACCGAGCGCCTCGAACATCCGCCGCACTTGGCGGTTGCGTCCTTCGCGGATCGCGATTCCGACAGTAAGGTTGCGCGGCGGGTCGAGCGATTCCGCCTCGCAGGGCGAGGTCCTGCCGTCATCCAGTTCGACTCCTCTGCGCAGCGAGGCGAGGTCGGCCGTGCGCAACGGCCGGTCCAGGCCGGCGCGATACAGTCGGGCGTGCCTGAATTTCGGATGCGTGAGCCGCCAAGCGAGATCGCCGTCATTCGTCAGCAGCAGCGCTCCCGTCGTGTTTCTGTCGAGGCGTCCGACCGGATACAGCCGGGCGTGCCGAGGCACAAGATCCAGCACGGTGCGGCGTCCTTTTTCGTCGGATGTCGTGACGATGCAATCCTTGGGCTTGTTCAGCAGAATGTATACGAGCCGGGGACTCGGCTCGACGGGCTTCCCGGAAAGGGTTACAGTGTCATCAGCCGGCCGCACTTTTGTGCCCAGCTCGGTTACCGTGCGCCCATTGACTTTCACTTCCCCTGCGGTTATGAGTTCATCGGCCTTTCTCCTGGACGCCACACCGGCTTCGGCGAGGAACTTGTTGAGGCGCAACTCGTCGACGGTCTCCCGCAGGCCGGCGCTCATTTTGCGCCCGGGCCCGGAGTTGCGCCGGGCGCCGCCAGCCGCCCGCATCAGTCGTCCTCCGGCTTTTTTGTTTCTTCAGCTTCCGGTGCTTCCCGCTCCGCTGCCGCGTCGGAGTATTCCCTTGCATCCCCGTCCGTATCCGGTTCCGCTTCCAATTCGTCGTACGGATCCTGTCCTTCTTCCTCCGCCTCCAACAGCTCCATTTCCAGGTCGTGATACGGATCCTGAGCTTCCTCCGGCGCCTCCTGCTCCGAATCAACATCGTCGTCATACAACTCCGTCGCCCCGGCGGTTGCTTTCAACAGTTCCGCTTCCAAGCCGTCATGCGGTTCCTGCGCTTCTTCGGCCGTTTCCAACCGCTCTACGTCCGCTTCGTCGTGTAGCTCTTGACCCTCGGAAGCGCGGAGCGAGTCGAAGATGCTCCTTTCTTCGATGCTCAGGCTGACGTCTCGTTCGTCCGTGTATCCGAGATTCTCTTCAATGGAGGCGGCTGCCGGGTTCTCCTCCTCGACCAGCAGGTCTGCTATTTCGCGCGGCTTGGGCAGATCGTCCAGGCTGTTGAGGCCGAAGTGGCGCAGAAAAGTTTTCGTCGTGCCGTAGAGCAGAGGCCTGCCCACGGAGTTTTCACGGCCTACGATCGCTATGAGGTCGCGTTCGAGCAGGGACTTGATCACGAAATCCGAGTTTACGCCCCTGATGCCTTCTATTGCGGGTTTCGAAACCGGTTGTCGGAAAGCGATGATGGCCAGAGTCTCTAGAGCCGATTGAGTCAATCTGCGCCTGCTTCTTTCCGCGAAGAGCCGACCCACCCAAATACCGTATTCGGACGTGGTCTGGAAAGTGAAGCCGCCCGCGATTTCCACGATTCGGAACACGCGGCATTCACTGGAGTACTCCTCGTTCAAGGTCGCCACGATCGTGCTGAGAAGGTTCATGGTGAAACGGCGGCCGCGGGCTCTGCGCCCTCTGCCGGGTGCGCTTCCGCCGTTCCCGCCGGCGTCCTCGTCCGGGGCGGATTCGCCTGTGTCCTCGCCGACCAGTATGTCGCGAAGCGTCTTGAACGCTATCGGTTCGTCCGAAGCGAAAATCAGAGCTTCAACCAGCGGTTTGTATTCATCCACCAGTTCCGCGGCCGCTTCCACGGTTTGCTTCTCATCTTCGGAAGTAGCTATGAAGGCGCTTTCCTCGCCGGTTTCCATCGGGGCGGTCGCTTCGGAAGCTGCCGTTTCCACAGCGGCCGTTCCGTCTGCGTTCACATCCCCGGTAGCATTTTCATTGTCGCTCATGAGTGAATTCATTTATGGGTTGCGAGGCCCGCCGTCAATCGGCGGGCACGCGCCTGATAATAAAATCGTTGAAAGCCGCCTTTACGCGGATCCTGAGGCGCTGCGCCTTTATCAGTTCGAGCAGGGCGATGAAAGTTACCACCAGCTGCATCTTGTCGTGCATTTCATCGAGCAGTTCCAGAAAATGGTACTCGTCGCGGCCCGCGAAGAAATCCATGAGGAAAAGCCCCTGCTCCTCTATCCTCCACGGGATCGCCTGGACTTCGTGAACGACCCGGGCCGACATCGTCGACATGGCGCGTTGAAACGCTGCTATCAGGTGGAAGAGGGTGACGTCGCGCAGGAATTCCTCGTCATCGACCGGCGCGCTGCGTTTGATGTCTTCGCTGAAACATGCTCGGAAAAAGCGCATCCGCTGCTCATGTTCCCGCTCCTGAAGACCCTGCGCCGCTTCTTTGTATCTGCGGTACTCGACCAGGCGGCGGGTCAGTTCGGCTCTCGGATCCAGTTCATCCTCGCCGTCCTCCGCCGAAGTGCGAGGGAGCAGCATGCGGGCCTTGATCTGCATGAGCGTGGCGGCCATGACGATGAATTCGCCGGCCAGCTCCAGGTCGAGCAGCTGCATCATGCGCACGTACGAGAGAAATTCGGCCGTGATGTGCGATATCGGTATGTCGTAAATGTCGAGTTCGTCCCTTCTGATGAAGAAGAGCAGCAGGTCCAATGGACCCTCGAAATCCGGAACTTTGACCGTATAGACCGCCATGCGGAAACTCTTCAGTCAGATCAGATCGGAGATGACGCCCAGTTTCATCGCATCCCGGACCAGCCGCATCGTGTCTTCGGCCGCCGCCCGGGCTTCGTTTTCACCTCTTGACAGGACTTCGGCGACAAGGGAAGGGCGGTCTTCGTAGTAAGCGCGCCGCTCGCGGTGCGGCGCCAGCGCCTCTGCGATCCGCGCCGAGCAGCGAAGTTTGCACTCGACGCAGCCCAGCGCGCCCGACTCGCAACCCTCGCGGATTTCGGCGGTTTCGGCGTCGTTGAATTTCTTGTGGTAAGTGAATACGAGGCAGACGTCGGGCCGGCCCGGATCGTTTTTGCGCAGTTTCTCCGGATCCGTCACCGCCTTGCGAAGTTTCGCTCCGATTTCCTCCGGGCCGTCGGCGAGGAGTATGGTGTTTCCGACGGATTTGCTCATCTTTTTTTCCGCTCCGTCGAGTCCGGGAAGACGGCGGAAAACAGTCAGCCGCGCTTCGGGTTCAGGGAAGACTTCGCTGTATTCCCGGTTGAAGCGCCGTGCGATTTCGCGGGTTATCTCGATGTTGGCGAGCTGGTCCTCGCCCACGGGAACGGCATGGGCGCGATAGAGCAGAATGTCGGCGGCCTGCAATACGGGATATCCGAGATGCCCGTAGGCAAGGTTTTCGCTGTCGATCCCGAGGTCGCGCGCCTGTTCCTTCAAAGTAGGGTTGCGCTCCAGTCTGTTTTTTGTGACGAGCATCGAGAAGATGAGGAACAACTCGCTGTGCTGTTTGATTTGAGACTGGCGGAAAATCGGGCTTTTTTCCGGATCGATCCCGGCCGCCAGCCAATCGATAACCATTTCGATCGTGTTAGCGTGCAGACCTGATGTCGACGGATTCGTGGTCAGCGCGTGGTAATCGGCTATCAGATGATAGTTGCTGAATTCGTTTTGAAGGGACACCCAGTTTTCGAGGGCGCCGGTGTAATGCCCGAGATGCAGTTTGCCTGTGGGCCGCATCCCGCTGAGTATGATTTTGCGCCTAGCGTCCGTCATATCGAAGTCGAACCTGAAATTATATCCATCTTTATAAAATAGATAAAAGACGGGTTGAAAGAAACCCGTGCGTCAGGCTTCCTGCGTCAAGCCAGGAAGAGGTACGGTTTCCAGGGTTCGTCTATCGAACCCGCTGAATGTATGATGAAGGAGACATGCGATGGGCGCCGGGGTTGGGAACGCAGCCGCATGCCCGCCTTATCGGGCGTTCGATCTCCCTTGAGATTGTTGCAGCGGATGCAGGCCGCAACCAGGTTTTCCCAACTGTCCGCGCCGCCGACGGATCGAGGGACGATATGATCGACGGTTATGGGCAGCGTGGTGGCGCCGCAGTACTGGCAACGGTGTCCGTCGCGGCGGAGTATGTTTTTCCTCGAAAGGATTATGCTCCGGTATGGAACCCGCTTGTACCTGGCCAGTCGGATGACGCTCGGGAACGGAAAAGCGGCGTTGACCGAGCGAATCACCTTCCCGTCCGCAGTCGCGATCATTTCCGCCTTCTCGAGATAAAGCAGGATCACGGCCTTCTGCGCGCTGCACACGGCGATCGGTTCATAACTCTGGTTGAGTATGAGCACCCGGCCGTTCAGGCGCCGCGCCGCGTATGGTTTTCCATCTTCGAAGATATTCTCCTTTAATCCTAATTGCGGGAAATGTACCGGATGCGACTCAGAAATACAATGCGGTTTCAGGTCCCACGTGTTGCGCGGTTTTTGAGCCTGAGGAAAGCCCTCATTTCGCGCAGCTCGGAAGGCAGGAACAGTTTCATCGCGAACAGCAGGAAAACGAAGCCCAGGAACAACGCCCCTTCCCAGAGAAGAGCGGGCATCGGTATCGGCCGCAGGCCGGAATACCAGAGCGCAGCCGTGGCCGCCAGAGCCAGGAGTATTTTCCCGATTCGGGCGTATTCCCACTCGACAGGATAAACGCGTCTCGATATGAACCAGTACAGCGCCGTCATGCAGACATAAGAGGCCAGGGTGGCCAGCGCGCCGCCCGTGTAACCCAGCGGCGGTATCAGCAACAGATTAACGGCCACGTTTACCGCGGCCCCGACGGCGGTCACAAGCGCGAGGTAAGCCGTGCGCTTCTCGATCAGCAGACCCGCCGTGAGGACGGCGCCGATACCAGTCCACAGATAGCTGAACAAGACTATCGGGACGATGCTCAAACCTTCGCGGTACGCGCTTCCGAGCAGCGCCTTGCCGTGTATCAACGGAATCACCGCGACATCGTCTATGAACATCCCTCCGGCCGCCGTGACGAGACTGCCGGCGAGCACGAAGTACGTCATTACGCGCGCAAAGAGCCGGCGCGCCTCCGGCATGGAAGCCGATTGCAGCGCGAACGGCTGCCAGGCGTATTGAAACATGGTGACCACCAGCATCATGATGATGCCGAGCCTGTAATTGGCCCCGTATACGCCCGCCGCGGCGTCGCCGGCTATGCGCTGAATGAGCGGCCGGTCCACAACCTGAATCAGCATCGAGGAGATGCCCGCCGGTATGGTCGGCAGGCCGAACGCGAGCATTGCTCTGAGCAAGTCCGGCTTCACGCGCGGCCTGAGATCGCGCACGATCACCGGCGCCAGCAGCAAGGTGGTCGCAGCCGAGGCCGCGAGGTTGGAGATGAACACGGCCACGATCGACATGCGCAGACCGAGCACGAGAATCAGGTTCAGCGCGATATTGACAAGTATGCCCGCGAGCCGTATTGCCGCGAAACGCCCGGCGCGGCGGTCCATTCTCAGGGCGGCGAAAGGTATCACGTTCAGAGCGTCCAGCGCGAGTATCGCCGCGGAAAGCGGGACGATGGCGCTCCATTCTCGTGGTATCAGGAGCGCATCGGACAGAGGATTCTCTGACAGTGCGATTGCGGCGCTGAACGCGGCGGCCGCTGCGGCTATCGTCCAGAACGGGGCCGAGAATACATCGGCGCGGTCGGCTTCACGCCGCGCTTCCAGGAAGCGCATGAACGCAGTCTCGAAACCGAGAGCGTATACGACGTTCAGAAAAGCTATGAACGAGTAGGCCACCGTGACTAGGCCGTATTCATCCGCCGGAAAGATGTTCGTGTAAAAAGGCACCAGCAGGAAATTCAGGAATCGGCCGAGAACGGCGCTGATGCCGTATACCGCGCTGTCGGAGGTCAGACGTGCAATATGTTCTTTCATGATCATCCGCGCGAATAGAAAGAAAGATACGACGTATTGGATTCATTCTATACGCCGATCCCGCGCGCCGATGCCAGAAGTATGGTGATATCTTGTTTATTCGCGGACATTTCGTACATTCCGAAGACATGTTGCACATGCCCTTCTCAGTCCAATGAAAATACTTGTCACCGGAGGAGCGGGATTCATAGGTTCCGCTATCGCGCAGGAGTACCTGCGCCTCGGCCACGACGTCGTGATAGTCGACGATCTGTCCACCGGCTTCCTGGAAAATGTTCCGCGGGGCGCCGAGTTTTATCAACTCGATATCCGCGACGAAGGCATCGGCGGGATACTCGACAGGCATTCGATCGAGATCATCAACCACCATGCGGCCCAGATAGACGTGCGTAAGTCCGTCCAGGATCCGAAGCTCGATGTGGCAATAAACGTTCTCGGCTCCATAAACCTGCTCGAAGCGGCCGTGGCGCGGGGAATCGCGCGTTTCATTTTCGCTTCGACCGGAGGCGCCATCTACGGGGAGCAGGACTATTACCCCGCCGACGAAGAACACGCCACGAATCCTGTGTCTCCGTACGGAATTTCCAAACTCTGCGTAGAAAAATTTCTCAATTACTATCGCGCGGAACGTGGACTTACTTCCACGATTCTGCGCTATACCAACGTTTACGGACCACGCCAGAGCCCGCACGGGGAAGCAGGCGTGGTGGCGATTTTCTGCGACAAGATGTTGAGCGGGCAGACTCCAATCATCAACGGCGACGGGCTTCAGACGCGCGACTATGTATTCGTCTCCGACGTAGCCCGCGCCAATGTGCTTGCGCTCGGAATGGATGACGGAGTCAGCGGAGTGTTCAATGTGTGTACGGGCGTGGAAACCAACGTGGCCGACATTTTCGGCATTCTGAACGAGACCCTCGATTCGCCGGTCCGGAGAACGCACGGACCTGAAAAACCAGGTGAACAGAGAAGAAGCGTCTGTTCCTGGGAGAAAATCAGCCGCGTCCTGGGTTGGTTTCCTGAAGTTGAAATCAAGACCGGACTGAATTTCACCATGGATTATTTCAAGGCCCGTTCCGTCAAAGTGAGATGAGTTCTGCATGTGAATGGAGGCAACGAGATGTGAATATTATTCACTAACACCATTCACGAACCTCTTTCTCTCACTCTTCTAACACCGTTTCGGAAAAAGATGTATATCAGGACAACGGAATCGAGTGGTTTGGCACAAAATATGTAACGTAAATGATTGATTTGCAGAAAGGTAAAAAGAAAGTAAACAACCGGATAACTTTTGTTCCAATCAGCTGAAACGATCAAGGATCTCGAGATCCCTGAAGGACGTCGTCTGTTGCACGACTTCTACCATGACCGGCGGGTCAGAAACCTTTTGGAGTTTCGGACAATCCTTGACTGTTGGCGGCTCTGCCGCAAGGGTTTGGAAGTGCAATTCAGCGACGGCCGGCGCGTGCGTCTGGAGTCGCGTCTCGGCTTCAGACTTGGAACGAGGGTCTTCTTTGAAGAGATTGTCGGCAAATACTATTACAACTTCATCACCGGGCTTGTGTACGGAAGCGCGGTGCTTGTCCTCATAGCGCTGGCTCTGTATCTGGCGGGCTATGCTTCGGAACACGTAGCATTCGCGGCTTTCGGAGTCACAGCGCTGTTTCTTTTCCTGCTCGCGATCGCCACGGCTTACAGCCCGAACGAGGATTCTCAGAGCAGCAGCGCTCTAGGCGCCTCGGAAACGCTGCTGAGTTCTATGAACAACACCGTGCGCGAGATGACCAATGCCGTATCGGATCTGTTCCGCCTCATCTCTCAATCGGATATCAGGCAGGATGTTCTTCTCACACGGCTGACCGAACACGTTTCCAAGATAAACAACGAAAGCAGCAGGAAATTCGTCGAGAAACTCGACGAAACGAACAGCCTTCTGCGCCTGTTTCTACAGACTTCCTATCGCGGCCAAGCCGGACCGGCGGACGGGGATGTCTCGGCGCACAAGGACCGATACGAAACGGGCGGCGCAGCGCCGGCGGAATCCGGGCAACAGGACTGACGGAGCAAGAGGCTGGAAGTGTGGGTAGAAGGCGACGTTTCGATGTGTTCTTTGTCCTCTATCTCTGTGCCGTCGCGGTTTTCGTATTCGCGTCGAGGCAGAGAGACCGCCTCGAGGAGGAGTTGTCATTCAAAGGCGAGCAATTGGCGCTCAGCCTCATCCCGCCCCTCGAAGCGACTACCCCGGACAGCGCGGCCTTTCACTACGTGGATGCTCACGCGGACGGAACCGTCTCCTCATCGGACAGGTATTTTTACAGCATGCTTTACTTCCACGACATCGGCCCGGAGGACTCGGTGGAAGTGAAAGTGTACTCCGTCACGCACGACAACGTGTTGGTTGCGCCTTCCTGCGTCGAAGTCCACGACCGGCGCGGTATCGGCGCCTTGGGCGACCGGACTGTGGGTTTTCCTCTAAGATGCAGTTTCGATCGCACGGGAGTATGGTCTGTCGTGCTGGAAGCCCGTTCCGTCAGGCTTCATCCGGAAGGAGATACGCTGTACAGGAAGCAGGGCAGAGCAATATCGTCGGATCTTATGCCGAAAAAGGTTCTGAACCTGATAGAAAGCGCGAAAGCGCGCCTGATCGTCACCGTGATGGACACTTCAATCCCGGTGCGCAGAGACTGGACGCGCCTGAACGTATCGGTCGCCATGCCGACGCTCGAAGGGCCTGCAGGCGCCGAGCTTGAAAACCGGCTGATCGTGGATCACGCTCTCGAGACTCCCGCATTCCGCTTGGTCAGAGGTTACGGCAAGCTTTCGATAGAGCAGCAAAACATCTCCCGGACACAGTTCCTCTGGAGCGGAGTTGCAGCGGGCGGGACCGACACTATCGAGGTCGAATTCCGGACGACGAGGCAGGAAGCCGTTCTCAACGTTTCGAGAGCGTTTTTCGTGGTGCGGGGCGTGGAACCATTCCTGGATCAGCCGATTCCGAAGACAGCTTACGCCGGAGAGGATTTGACCTGCCGGATCAGCGCAGCCGGTTTGCCGGATCCCGCCGCATACAGGTGGGAAATCACCGAGGTGACCGGACTCTCCGAGACGGCGAGCAAGGTTTGGGGAAGCGGCCCGCTGTTGCGTTATCATATCCCGAATAACTTCGCGGGAAAACGCCTGCGCCTGCGGGCCACGTACGCAAATCGCCCGTACAAGGTCATTTGCCCTGTCTCGTATGAGATGGGTACCGCTTCCTTCCTGATCCCCGTCATCGATCCCCCGACGCGCATCTCGGTCTCCTTGCCTTCCAGACCCACTATCTCGCAGGCGATAAATTTCACCGTTCTGCAATACAGCGATCCGGAATTCATGTACGACCGTCCATTGAGACGGCTGAAGGACGTAAAAGTGGAATTGTGGCGTCTCGGCGGGACCGAGGGCTTTCTTACTCGAGACCTGATACGAACCGATGTGAGCATGACCGGCATGGGCCGTTTTCAGATTACGCGATCGGGCGAAACCGGCGTCATGAAGGCGCCTTCGCGGGTTCAACTGATTATTACCGCGCAAGAAGCAAAATATGAGAGAGAATTCATTCTATTTCCGTAAATTATTCGTCACGACCGGGCGCGATCCCCTGCATGAGAATGCGCGGCGGATCGCTCAGCAGTCGCTATCCATTCCAAAGATGATACCATCAATTCATAGTGTGCTTCCGGCGCTTCCGGAGGGCATCCCATCACATGTTTCGTCAGGAGGTTTTTCCATGTCACGAATTCCAGGATCCATGCGACTGCTGTATCTCGCGCTGTTTACGCTGTTCGTTTCGGCGCTTACTCCGTCTGTGACCGCACTGGCGCAGTCGAAGGAAGAGATGATGACGCTCGAGCAGCTCGAGGTGTTTCTCAACGATGAAGGCAAGGGACGCGATTTGAGCCAGGCAACTCAGGAAGAGCTTGCGAAACTGTATCCCGGCGGATCCTGGGGCAAGTATGTGTTCAAGATGGGCATCTCGACGTTCATCCTGAACCTCTACATCATCTTCATCCTGGCCGGCATCGCGATAGCCGTGATTCTCTTCTTCTTCACGCCTCTCGGAATGTTTTTCTTCCGTGGCGGGCTTCACGCCTTCGTGGGTTCAATACTCCACGCCACGGGGATTTCCAAAACATTCGGGAAGCACCTAATGGAGGAACCGAAGAACTATCTGAAGCACTACGGAAAAGTGCGCGAGGCCTTCGCGATGTACATGCAGAAGTCCTTCATCAAGAGATACAAGAGCAACGTGACCGCCATCGCCTTCATGGGCACGGCATTCCTGATCTTCAGTATCGGTCTCCGCGGCATCAAGTTCGTCCTCGCGCATGAGCCGGGTCTGATCATCTATGCGATCATCGTTGAAGTGACCGTGCTTCTGCTGCTCGGTTTGACGACTTTCTACGAGCCGGAAGAAGAGACCGACGAAGACGGCGACACTCCCGCTCTCAAGGGCAAGCAACTCACATTAGCTGAAGTCGAAAGCAGATTCAATCAGGCGATCCAGGATCTGAAATCATCGGCTCAGCACGAGCATGAAATGAGATCCCGATAGGCATGCTGCTATACGAAACCTATGGAGCAGGAGAAATGAATCATGGCGAATACCGCTGATCACTATAAAAAATATCAGGTCTATTTCTTCCTTTATCTGGCCGTAATCTGCGAGCTCCTCATCATCATCGTCGAGCGCGACGACGCCGAGGAGCATCTGCTGCATCAGCAGCGGCTGCTGGAAGAAAAGAACCGGCGCATCATTCTTGAATTGCTGAAAAATATGCCCACGGTCGCGGCCGCGGGCGACAACCAGCTCAAGGTCAACGAATCCCGCTATTTCACCATTCGCGTAAAGGGCCTCGGCGACAGCGACCAGGTCACCACTCCGCCCATCGTGGAAGTGACCAAGGACGGCCAGCGGCTGAACGACCTCCGCTACCCCGAGGATATCCGCGACTCCACGCTCGAATCCACCAAGGGCGAGCGCATATACCGCTTCAACTGGAAAGCGGACCAGGGTCCGGGGAAATTCGAGTTCTGGGTCAAGGCGGGCACGAACCGTGTCGAATTGACCCCCGAACTCGGGAAGGAGGCGACTATCAAGGTCGGCTCACTCGAATTCAAGCGCACGGAGATTCAGAAGGCCATTGATTTCGACCCTTCCCTGAAAGGCACGCCTCTTGAATCTTTCATCCGGGCCAGCGAGGAGCTCGATCCCGCGCGCTTCACCGTGGAAGTGATATCCGAGGCTTACGATCAGCTTCAGATACAGGCCGATCAGATCGTCACCGCGGTGGGCTTCCCGACTTACAACGAAATCAAGGTTCGCGGCACCACGGTCGACAAAATCTCGAGCATCAATATCAGCGGCGGAGGCACTTCCGTCGGTCCGATGGCTTCCGAAAATCCGTGGAGCAGCGACGATCCGGCGAGGGGCAAGTGGGCCTGGAAGGGCACATTCAACGAGGCGGGAGTGAAGGAAATCACCGCCGAGGCCTACGACAAACGCGCCGCAGGCGCCTTGAGCCGCTCGCGGCCCATACAGTTCAGCGTGGTGGTCAAGGATCCTATACTTGCAAAACGCAAACCCAGCCGGGCTTTCGCCGGCGAATCCTTCGAAATGAATCTCAACGTGGCGGGACTCGAGGACGTGGGATCCTACTCCTGGAAACTGATCCAGGACGGGAACGAGGTGGAACATGGAAACGGCGCGGTCGTGAAATACAAAGTGCCGGTAACCGCCAAGAGCATGAAAATTGAAGCGAAGTACAAAGGCCGCGACTACCTGCTTTTCGCGGACTCCTCAAAGAAAGAATTGCTTCCTTCCATCTTCGATTACACCGTAGTGTCGCCTCCCGCCAACATTATCGCGCTGTCTTTCGCGGATGGAGAAGGCTACATGCTCAACCATCAGTTCGAATTCCTGACGGATCGTTGCGGCAATTGCAAGAAGGAGAACATCAGGAATGTGCCGCATAACGCCATCTCGGTGCGTGTCGAAGACGAGAACGGCAACGATATTCTCGACTACATCGAACCGACGAATCGGCCGGCGACACCGCCGTACGAAGACGGCGTAAACGTCAAATTCTACTTGAATAAACGCGCGAGGGTCAGCAAGGACGGAACGGGCGCCACGATAAGGGTCGAATCCGGAGGCACAGTCGAGTCCTATAGGATCACATTATTCCCAGTGCAGTAATCTCAGACTCTCATACTAATTCACACACTGAAATTACAGATACGAGAGGCATTTGAATGAGACTCCAAACCATGATTACTTTCACTCTGGGCCTGTCGTTCGCTCTGTTTGCGAACATTGCGTATTCGCAACCGCAGGATCCGCAGGTGCGGGCAAAACAGGGTGAACTCAGAGAACAACAGAAAACAATCCAGATCAACAACCAGCTGATACGCGAAACCGCTAGAGATAAACGTGCGCCCATGACCGGCCCGCGGCGTACGGAGTCGCCGACAGGGTATGACTACTCCCAGGTGAAAGGCTACGGAATCACGCCGACCTCCCTGCGTGAGCGGATCGACAAGGTCTTACAGCGCGCGAATGCTCTCGGTTACCTCGATGACGCCTATAATCCTGTGGGCGCCACCACGGTGCCATGTCAGACCGGTCCAGGCAGCGCGACAATAAGGACGATCGAGGCATACGTTGTCGAGG
>CAYLZD010000035.1:0-38216 GCA_964388275.1 uncultured Chromatiales bacterium | reverse complement strand
ATTCACCGTATTCACCAAATTCACCGCGACGCGGCCATGAATTCTCGCCGTCCTGTATCCCTGCGGGTCAATCCGCCGCGATGCGTCATCGGTCGGACAAGTCGAAACCGAACAGCACGCCCACATACCACTTCCACTCCCTTCCGTAACGCACCGGCTCGAAGTTGAAAGTGCGCGTGAAATCGCTCAATCCGTATGCGCCGCTGAAGAAAATCCTTGTCGGATACATTGAAAAAGAGAAACTCTCGAGCCGGATTTCGAAGCCGACGTCCTGCTTGACGCTTTTCAGCGTGAGCTGATCGGCTCTCATGGCGGCGTCCCCGGCGTCGTAGAAAATCCCGCCGTAGAGCTTGTCGAAAAGCAGATGCCCGAGCCGGAAATCCATGCTGGAGATTATCGGGAAGCGGTAAGTGACGTTGGCGTGATAAAGCTCGTTCCCTCCCAACGCGTAAAACGTGTATCCCTGCATGCCGCTTATGCCGCCCGCGTAAAAATTGAAAAATTCATCCACCGGCGGTCCCGCAATCGACGCTCCCCGCAGTTTCACCGAGAGCGTGTGCCTCAGCCAGGGCAGCCGCGCGGCGGTGAAGAGAGTTCCCTCGATGCGGTGGAAGTTGAATTGAGTGTAGCGCGGGATTATCATGCCCGTGGACGCGTCGTAATCGTAATCGCCGTTCGGATTGAAACGGTTGAACTCGTAATCGTAGTAAAATCCGAGACGGAATCCGGCGGGATTTATCTCGCTGTCCCGGGCCGGCACGGGTTCGTAATGCCTGAATGCCAGGCCGAGGTCGTTGCCGATCAGGTATAGATTGTCCCGCGCGGCGACGAGTTGATCCGTGTCCGGATTGCGGAAGCTTCCGACGGTGCTCGTGTACCGGCTGTGACGGTACCCGAGTTCCAAATGCGTGCGGCTGCTGAAAATGTTGTGCCGCGCGCGAACGGCGAATTCGAGAAGATTGAAGGACACGTCCACACCCAGGGTATCGAGCGGCAGCGCGATCGCCGAGCGGGTTTTGCGCGTGACGTTGACCACGTCCAGCGACACCGCCGGAAAAACGCCGAGCGCGGACAAGCCGGGCAGCTTGTCCTTGTAAGTGAAACTGACGTATAGGTCCCTCTCGCCCTTGATATTGATGGCGCCGCTGCCGAGCATTTCCAGTCTGCCGAGTATGTCGCTGGAATAAAGCATGACGCCCGGTTTAAGCACCGCCAGCCCCTTGTTTTCGGGATTGTAAGTATCGACGCGCAGAACGGGAAAAAACATCATGCTCTGGAATATCGTCTTGTACGGCCTGGACGAAAACTCCGGCAGGCGCGTGTCGTCAAACGAACTGAGAGATGCCCAGTCCCATTCCCCGCTTCCCGCGGAGGCCAGGGAAGGTACCGACGACGACTCCGGAATGTAATCGCCGTTTTCGAGCCGGAGCGGGCTTGCGGCCGGCAGAAGGGCGAGCTTGTAGCCGCCGGCGGTGTATGCCGCGTACGCGACCGCGCCCGAGGAGTCCACCGTCGGCATGAATGCGCCTCCGACGACGTTCGTTATCTGTTCGGTCTCCTGCGTCCGCATATCGAAGCGGTAGATGTTGAATATCCCGGTGCGGTCCGATACGTAGTAAAGATGTTTTCCGTCGGGCGAGTAGCTCGGGTCCCGGAAATCCCAGGTCGGGCCGCTTATGAATTCCCTGAAATCCGAACCGTCGGGATTCACGCGGGCTATTCCCCGCCGCGTCCTCGCGGAATATCCGAATACGAGATGAGAGCCGTCGGGCGACCATGCGGGCGTGAAGGCCTGCTCGCCGTTGACGAAGCTCGTCACGGCCCGGAAATTTTTCCCGTCCGCGTCCACCATGCCGATGTTCACGTTGCCGTCTTTCGAATGGACGAAGACGATGCTCTTACCGTCCGGCGAAAACGCCGGATTCTGGGCGCGCAGGCCCTCGGTCAGACGCCTTTCGCTCCGTTCGGCCGCATCGAATTCGTACAGATCGTAAAACAGATGGCCGTGCACGGAGGGCGGATTGTATTTCGAGTAAACAATTTTTCTGCCGTCCGGCGACCACGACAGCGCGGAGTTCACGCCGAATACGAGCATTTCCTCTTTGCGCGCGGATCGATCGTACAGATACAACCCTGATTGTCCGAAATAATCGGATGTCTTGTTGGATACCCAGGCGATCTTTTTGCCGTCCGGCGAGAATTCCGGATGGAAGTTCCCGAAACCGACGCCGCCTATGATGTTCCCCTCCGCCCGCTCGCGCAGCACAGGAGCGATGCGCCTGGAATAGTCCGCGCGCAGATCGGCGGCCCAGGCGTCGTACAGTTCCTGCCCCCTGATGCCCAGGACATCCCGTATGGCGGCGTCTATCGTAAAGACGAAGGTTTTGGACATCGCCCTCGTTATGTCGGCCAGCGCTTTCTCGCCGTGCTTCCTGACGATATATCTCGCGAGGTTATAACCAGCGTTGTACACGCTCTCGTTGCCGAGACTCGTCTTTCCGAAGGCGCTCATCTCGGGCCAGGTCAGCATGGAGTCCGAAAGCGCGTAACATCTGAGTATCATGTCCCTGTGCGCGTCCCAATGCTCGTAGCCGAACTCCGCGCGATTGTACTGCGCGGTGCCCTCCGCCATCCAGGGCGGCACGATGATGCCGGGGAACGGATATGACACGAGCAGGTTCGGGAAACCGTAAAGCACGTCGCTGCGCCGCTCCTTCTCGTAGCCGAACCACTGGAACGTGAGAGCGGGAATGCTCCGGCCCCATTTCATCGCCGCCTGCATCTGTATTATGTGCGTGTACTCGTGCGATATCACGTTCCGCAGCCAGTTGTGCGTGCCGCGCAGTTCGAAATCCAGCGGCGACGCCCAGATCTCGATCTTGTTGTTGAAGAAATAGGCGGCCCCGTTGGCGATGTCGCTGATGTCCTTGACGAAAATGTGCACTTTCGTGTCGGGGACATGATCGTACAGCGACGTGATCGGTCCGTGCACTTCCTCCGCGATTTTCGCGATCGCCGCGGCCGTTCGCTCCGCGCCCTCGTGGTAGCTGACGGTGAAGTGCTTCGTCTCGATGGTGGACCACCGGAGTTCGGGGGCGGAGTAGTCCTCGGGCTGCGCGTGAAGCGGCGGCGGCGCCAGTAGAAGCGCCGCGGCAAGAAGGCCGGCGCCTCCGAATAATCCGCGCATCGGGCGGCCAAGGCGCGCGCGCGTCATTTCACCACCGCGATCTTTATTATCTTCTCTCCGCTCACGCCGTTGCCGGCCGCCTTCACGTGCGCGAGATACACGCCGCTCTGGATTCCGGACACGTTCCAGTCGATCTCGTTGTCGAGTCCGCCGACGGCGCGCGCGTGGAGTTCGTCGATTTTCTCGCTCGCCTGGTCGTATATCTTCACCGTGATGTCGGCGTCCTGCGACACGTAACAGCGGATTTTCGTGATGCTCTCGTAGGTCGGATTCGGCCAGTTGTAACAGCGCTCCGGCGGGAAGAAAACGGATTCCGGAACGATCGCGCCGCCCCTTGACGATATCCGGTTGCCGTGCTGCGCGTCTCCGTACATCTGCCGCCACATGCCGGAATGGTCGTCCGCGGCGTTCGGCGTCCTGTAGAGATTGACGCGCCGGTCTCCGCCAGCGACGGAGATACCCAGCTTGAATCCGCCGCCCTCCTTCAGCCGCGTCAGCGCGGCGGATGCGCCCGTTGGGAGCGGTATCGGAAAACCTCCGGCTTGCAGGGCGCCCGTGCCCAGTTGAGACATGACGCCGTCTCCGACGACGAACAGCGCGTCGCGCCTGTCGCCGTTCAAACGCGCGGACAGGACGCAGCGGGCCGATACCCGGGCCGGATATCGCTCAGCCGACGCGAGGGCCGCGTTAAACACTAAAACGGAAGAACTGTCCGCGATCACCACGTCGAGCCGGCCGTCGCCGTCGATGTCGGCGGCGGACAGCACGGGCCGGTGTGAGAGCAGATAGGCGGAGGACACGGGCAACCCGGCCTCCGTCCTTCCCGACAGGTGAAGCGACAGCTTGTCGCGCAACACCGCTCCGTCGTCCTTCAGGTCGCCGTCGAAATCAGCGACGACGCAATTCCGCGCCGTTCCCCGCGCCGCGGCCGACATGGACGGGAAACTCGATTCCAGCCCGGCGCCCGTCGATAGCATATCCCCGTTGTCGAGCAGAATCAGCGAATCGGCGTACGCAGTAGCCGCGATCGCTCCGACAGCGCCCCGCAAAGCGTAGCTCCTGCCCGCGACCGGATGATGCAAGGTGTCGCCCGTGCTTCCCGTCGTCAGATACATCAGGCCGCCGCGCAGCATGTGCCAGGACGCGTCGAGATCGCGTATCTGCGAAGCGTGAAGGTCGATCCGATCGAGCGGGTCGAAGCGCCGGTCGTTGTCGAGATCGCGAATCGCCAGCAGGACCAGCGAAACACGGTCGCCGTCGCTTCCGGCCACTACCATCACCGGACCGCCGTACGCCGGTTCGTCGCCTATCATCGGCGGAGACAGTATGCGCCGCATGCCCGGTATCTCGGCCGAAAGAGGATCGAGCGATCCGGAGAGTACCGGAGTCGCGTCCGTTCGAAAACCGAACACCCGCACCGTATCGCCCGGGCCCTCGTTCCCGGAGCGATATCCGGCGGCCGCGAAAATCTCCTCCGACGCGTCCCCGTCGATGTCGAAAACAACCGTGTGCAATTCGGACTGCTGTTCCGGCAGCCGGGAACTCAAATCGACGGGCCAGCCGGGCATCGGGGCGATTGTGTTGTCGCCCGCCTCGATGTCCAGAGACATCACCGGGCCGGAAACATCGAAGTTGCCGATGGTCACGTGTGTAAACGCGCCGCTGTTGGCGCGCGTGTCGGGCGTTGTGGAGGCCCCGAAGGCGTTCTCGTACAATGGAGAGACATTGCCGCGGAACCAGTAGTCGAGAGGCGAGCCGTTTCCTATGCTGGAACCGAATACCGACGGTATGGTCTCACCGATGTCCTGCGGTCCGGCCGCCTGTTCCAGGTCCACGCCGCGTCTGTGCGGATCCGCATTGACTTTGTTGTCCGCGAGACCGGCCTCTATCACCGCTTCGTCGATGTGCCAGATCAATATTCCGCCGGTCGATGTGATCTCCCCGCCGTCGCTCAGCACGCGCCCGCCCGGCAGGCTCCAGTCGATGTCTTCGACGTCGATCACCACTCCTTTGAGCGCGGTCACGTCGGCATATTCGAAACCGGTGGTGTCTTTCGGAAAATGCATGACGATTTCCCGGCCGCCGGAGAGCATCGTCACGCGTTGTCCGTTGTTGCCGGGATCTCTCTGCCTGTTTTCGAGCAACCAGTATTCCTTGCCGGTTATCGGCGCCTTGATTATGTCGGCGGTGGACGGCTGATCGGTCCGGTAAGCCGTCAGCAGATAACTGCGTTTGCCGGCGGTGGCTTCGCGCGGCGCCGTCCATCCGAGGAACTGTTTCTCCCAGGCGGAAGGCGCGGGCGGACAGACGCCGCCGAAGGCGAATATGGACTCAGCGTCCATGAGTCCGAAACGTCCTATGCCCGTGCGTCCGAGACGCGTGTCGAAGAGATCGGGCAGGCCGGCCCAGGTTCCGAAACTTGCCGCCAGGAGGCCGTTGATGCTCAGTTCCAGAAGACCCGTCTGTCCGGTAATGAGCGGGATCTCTCTTGTGTTCGTGCAGGGCACGATCGAGCTGTTCTTTATCAGGAAAGCGCCGCCTCCGACGGGAATGCCCTCGAACTCCGCGCCGAAATGCTTGCGGAAGGCGTTCAGAGTGAAGGAAAGCGAGGGGATGTCGAACGGCGTCGGATCCACGCCCTGCAGGGCCGCCAAATCCACGTCGCGGCCGCGGCCGGCATGGAATACCACGAACATGTCCCACGCGGAGAAATCGAAACCGGGAATCGCCTTGTCCGCCTCCGTCCACGCCGCCGCCGCCAGCTCGGCCACCGGCTTCTCGCTCTCGCCGCGCCTGTAGCTGTATTCGCGTATCTGCTTCGGAAGCGTGACGACGCTGTCGAACAGACCCGACCGCGCGAAGGTCCGGCCTCCAGACGACTTGGCTATATAGTTCTCGAGAAACCGCAGATGCGCCTCGAAGTAGGCGCGGTCATGCGGGTAAGGATCGAGAATGTCCGCTCCGTAATCGTAAGGGAACACAGTTCCAAATGTGCCGTTTCCGCTTGTGCGGTTGTCCTCGTCCGTCCGGAACTCCGCCATGACCGCGAGTATCCGAACGGTGTCGGGCAGCGCCGCCGTCATGGCGGCTGAACGCGGCGCGGAGGCCGCCGGTGAATGATCCATGCGCGGGATGGTCTGCGCCGCGGCAGGAGATGCCGACAAAACGAGTGCGGAGATTATGGCGAAGCGTCTGTGTGAGATCTTCATGCTGTGGACTTGAGTTGAATACGACAGGAATAGCGCGACCGGGTTTACGCCCGATCCCCGCTCGCGGGCTCGTCAGAAAGGACGGCGCCGCTAGTCGCCGATCCGGGGAATCCGGCTTCGCGCGACCGCGCCCCGGAATCAGTTCTTCGAGTCGTCGGCCGGAATTGTTACGCCGTCGTCGGGCGTTGTCTTCGAGCGGTCCCAGAGAATGGAAAGCGTGAAACGGAGCGTGTCGGCCAGAGGACTGCGTTCGCTGGAGATATCGGTCGATATGTAGCTGAAGTCGAAACCGTAGATCTCGTAACGCACGCCGGCGCCGAAGGTCAGGAAGCGCCGGTTGCCCCAGTTAGGATCCTCGTGGAAGAAACCGAAACGCAGGGCGACGAAGTCGGAGTACCAGTATTCGAGCCCCGTTCCAAGTGTATAGGAATTCCAGTCCGTCACCTGGGCTTTGGTAAGTGCCGTGAAGAAGTCGCTAGCCTTTTTTCCGCCTTCCCTGTGTATGATGAGCTTGGTCACGTCGGTGGACCAAGTGAGGCGGTTGTATTCCTCGCGCACGAGATCGAAGCTCAATCCCAGCCTGAGCGTGGTCGGCAGAGGATCCGACTGCGCCTGGTCGATATACGTGATCGCCGGTCCGATATTCGAGAAAGCCAGTCCCAGCGCGAAGCGGTCTCCGAGATCGATGTCGGTAAACGGCAGGAGGAACTTCGACGGCCTGTAAAGCAGGCCGACGTCGCCGGCGACGGCCGTGGCCTGTCCGGATCCCTGCTCATTCGCCACCTGCACGTTCGACAAACTCGAATGGATGACGCGCAGGCCTAGTCCGAGACCCAGGTCCTCGTCTATGCGGGTTCCGTATGACACGGTGAAACCCATTTCAAAACTCTTGAAAGTGCCGAGCTTGTTGTTGGCTTCGTCCCGGTACTCGAACTCTCCCAGGTTGAGGAAGGTGAGAGCCGCGCCGACCGTTCCGCTGATTTCGGGTATGGACATCTTGAAATTCGCATACTCGTAGAAGAGATCGCTGACCTGGAACATCGGCAGCCAGTTCGAGTGGCTCAAGCTCAATTCCATTCCCTTCTGAAAGGAAAGCCCGGCGGGATTCCAGAATATGGCCGACGCGTCGTCGGCCGTCGCCGCGCCGGATTCCCCCATGGCGCTTGCGCGCGCTCCGGGTGAAATCAGGAGAAAAGGCACCGCCGTGCTCGCGGCACCCTGTGCGTTCGCCGTGTCCTGAAAGAACGTCGTCATGGCCAATATGCATGCGGCGGTCAGAATTTTTGTCTTGGTCGTCATTGTGTCCTCATAGACCGAAATTGAAGCAATCAGTAAATTTATGGAAATTATTCTTTTCTATCAACAGGTCAGGGGGTTGCGGCGTCCGTGGATCATCTCAACACCGAAACGGTTCCTACAGTTTCGGTCCCCCGTTTCCCTCCTTCCGACAGGCAAGTCAACTTGAAAAAGTATGTGCCGTTTGCCGGACGCGCTCCGTCCGCGTCCAATCCGTCCCATTCAACTCTCACGAATCGGTCGCGCGCTTGCTTGATTTCCAGCGTCCTGATCATTCGTCCCGCGGCGGTGTATATCCTGACCTCCACATCGACGGCATCCTGCTGGTTGTGCGTGAAACTGAATGTGCTGCCTTCACTGGTGGGATTCGGATACGCGTAGACGCTGCCGACCGTCAAGGTTCCGCCGCCTTGCACGTTGAACCATGTCTCGGCCGAGCCGGGATTGTTGTGTATGTCCCATGCGCGTAGGCGAAGACTGTGCCGACCCTCGGCCAAAGCCCTGTACTGGTATTCAACGGCGCCGCGCTGCCACGAGTCCCGTTCGCCTCTGTAATAGTCGTTGAGCACGACGCTCACCGGTTCGTCGTCCAGCCAGGCCTCGATGTTGTGGCCGATGCCGAGTCCCGTCGTGTTTATGCCGCTCTCGTCGAAGAGGTCGGCTATGAGCATGGGATTCTCGTTGACGCCGTCGCCCGGAGCGAAACTTCTGGAGTCCATGTAAAGGGTTATATCTGGGCCCCTCGTGTCCTCTGTGCCTGCCGTTTCAGAGCCGCCCACGCGGAACGCCGTGGAAAATCCGGCGCCGTCGCGGCTTCCGTTGTCGAAATACACATCGAGACGCCCGTTGCTGTTTTCGTAAGATATGTCCTTGGGAACCATCATCGAGACGGCGAAACGGCCGTCTCTGACAGACGCTTCACCCCTGTACAGCAGACCTCCGAGCACCTTGTAATAAAAACCACCCCAGCCGTCCAGAGGCACGGTGATGCGGCGTTCGGCATCATATAGAGCCACCAGCGCGACGCCGTTGAAATCGTCCCATATGCTCTGATCCGGTTTGCGTACTGAGGCTTTGATGGTCACCTGGGACAGGGCCCGGAGCTGCACGGTGTCGACCGACTGCGCCTCCCCGTTTACAATGAAGGAATCTATCGAGCATTTGTGCCTCGGAAACGCCAGCCGCAGGGCTGGATCGGAGAACAGGTGGAATTTCTCGTACCCCGCGTCCGAATGCCATTGCTGCTTAGTGGAATAGATCGCATCCCCGATGCGCTTCATCCGCCCGTCGCTCTCGCGTCCCTTCACTATCATGTTCGAGAAGAAGGTCTGATTGAAGACGGAATTCTGGCCGGAATAGACGAGCCGTGGCGAAGACAGCCCGCCGATGGCGCCGCCGTCGGGCTTCAGAATCAACCTTTCGGTGCCGCTCTGTAGCTCGGGCCTGTCGTAAAGTCCGAAAGTGCAGGTTGCGGCCGTGACAAAGGTCAAACGGTCGCTGTTGTTCAACTGCGGCACGGTGACGTCACTCACGAAAACCTGTTCATGAGCCCACACGGCTTCGCTTCCGTGCCCCGTGTAGTTAAAAATGACCGATCCCCTGTTTATCTGCTCGATGATGTCGGAGTTGGCCGAAGGTTTTCTCCTGCCCTGCGCTGTGTTCTCGGTCGGGTAGGAGACTATGTAGATCTTGCGTTGTTCTATCTCTTGAGGCATGGCTCTCGATATGTCTTCGGATTGGGCTGTGTGAACGCTCCCTTCGTCCATGCGCGGTGTGAAACCGTCATCCGCCACGAAGGTGACCCTGTTTTTCCACGGATCGAAATCCGGTGACTGCTCATAGGAGATTATCTTGCCGACGACCGCCTCGGCCTGCTGGACTGTCTGCACCGGCAATCTGCCGATGCTCAAATCCACGAGCGCGTCATCGCCTATCGTCTGGGCATAGAAATCATCCGTCACGTAACAGGAGATGAGGTTCACTGAATTCTCCGATTCCCATACCGGAACGATTATGGTTTCCGATGTCGTGTAATTGCGGTAATCGAAGTGGCCGTCGCCGAGAAGGAGGACGTACCTGGGTTTGATCTCCCAGCTCGTCAGCGCGTAAGAGAGGAAGTTCCGGATGGCGGCGGGATCGATTACGCCGCCGCTGAACTCGTTATAAATCTCCGGCAGAGTGACGACGCGCGTGGATATCGCGTTTTCGCCTTCTTTCTCGCGGTGCTGCTTCAACGTGTTAGCGGCGGGAAGCATCACGGGCGACGTTATGATGACATATTCGGCTCCGTTCGCGCCCAGCAGATCGGAATTGGGAATTCTGACAGGCGCCGCCGCGGCAAGAAGCGCGCTCCCCGTAACGGCGTAATACTCCGGCGGCCGTCCAGCCCGCGATTCCGCCTGAAAACGCAGAGTGCCGCCGCTCACAGATGGATTGGTCACGACCTTGACACCCGCATGGTCGGTCACGTCATAAACCCCGATGTCGCTGGACGGAAAGCCGTTCACTTCATAGGCGCAAACCGCCGCCGTGTCGGGCGCGGAAAAAGCGAGCAGTCCGGCTTGCGCTGCGAAGTTCCGCGCCCATGTCCACTCGACCCAGTCGATGTATCCGCCGCGGTTCTGCTCCGGATTCGCGGTCTGATACTCGATTTTAAGCGTGCTGCGGTCGTCGGGCAGGTCGCCGGAACGCGAATATGATCGCGGCCCTGAAGAGGCCGCGATGTCGTCGCGATCCGTGCCGAAATCCACCGTGCCCATGTTGACGACGCCGAGCGCGCTTCCGTCGGAGATGGCAAAAGAGTTGGCGGCCTCCGACTGCGAATAAAGCTGTATCCTGTAACGTACCGGCTCGGTTCTCACCAATCCTTCGAGTTTTCTGACGAGCACCTGGGAACTTCCCACCGAACTCGGATTGATTTTTTTGCCGACCCAGGATTTGCCCGAAGCGAGGAAATTGAACGCTTCCTCCTCGTGAAAATCCCTGCCTGTGAACCACCGGGGGACGTGCGGCGAGGACTCGTTGAGCGACAGCTGCGCTTGCATCCTTTTTCCCGGACCCGAGCCGAAAGTCAGGAAATACGCGTTGCTGCGGTCGAAACGGTGTATGTAGTGCGAGTAACGACGAGCGCTCGAGTCATAGGTCCAGCCGCTCAAACCCCGGCCGAAGAAGCGCACCTCGTCGCCTTCGTCGAATACGCCGTCGGCTTCGCCTCTCACTTCTATGGCTATCTCCTGCAAGTTTTCAGGGCGCGGGGCGCTGAGTTTCGCGGGCAATTCACGTCCGCCGTGTCCGTACATCCTGATCGTCCGCGGATCCAGGGACGACAAGTCTATTCCGGCGGCCTGGAACCAGGAGCGCGGCAGCCGGTATACGCCTTCTTCGCTGATTTCAATTCGGTACCAATCGCCGCTTGCGAGTCCGGCTGCGCCAGTTTTGCTTACCGGCCGCGGACGCTGCAGAGTCCAGGCCGTGGCCGCGCTTTCATTCAAGGCGGAGATGCCGAAAACACGGGCCGAGGTCCCCGCTCCGAGCATGGGATCGAAGGCGCCGAAGTCGACCCTGACCATGATGCGGTTGTATAATCTGAGCCGGCGGGAGGAAGCGTCGTATTGGAAGGGATATATCCGCAGCGAAGCGAGATATCGGTCGCGAGAGATGCCCGCGTCGGCGAGTTCCGCGATTCGCGACGGCAGGAATCCGCTGCTCGTGTAGCCGGGACCGATGATGAACTCCTCCATGCGCCCTTCATCGGTCTCGCGAAAGCGGGACACCGGCGCGAGGAGGACGTCCGTGCTGTCCTGGAAGTCGCTTTGCATAACCGTCACCCTGTGACCTGGAAGGGACGGCAGAACTATGGGGGCGGAACGGAATTTCAAATCTGGCGAGCCCGCCCGATGCGGATACAGTGGCGCCGCGCCCTCAAAAGTGACCGAGGTGAAACGCTGTCCCTTGTGGAGGAATGTGGTCGTACGGCATCCCGGACGGTATTCGACAGTGCAGCCGGAGGCGTCCGACGAGAGCACCCGCAATTCCTGGGCTTGCAGCCCGCTCGCCGCGCACAAAAGCAGCGCCGTCGATAAAGCGGCCGCCTTTATGGATGATCTGGTGTGGAAGTGTGCCATTGATGCCCGAAGCATGTGTTTTTCAACACTGGATAGAGGGAGAAAAGTTCTCTTCATGCAATGCAATTCCGGATACCGTATTTAATGGGCGATTTCCCGGTGCCGACGGCGGAATTTCCGGTATTCCGCGATGTTGAGCAGCAGATTCATCAGAAAAGCGCCGATCAGTGAGAGGGCCGCGCCGGTCATTCCGAGCAACGGAATCAGAATGACATTCAGTAAGACGAGCAGGCCCGACGTTGCGAAAGACAGGCGTCTCAAGGTTCGTCCCTGCCTTTGCGCGGCCAGAAATGAATGGAACGGCGCATTCAAACCCATCAGGCCGATGCCCGCTGCCAGAAACGGGAGAACGCCCAGGGACGGCACGTATTTGTTCGTGAAGAGCAAAGGAAGAAGCAATTCGCAGGCGATCACCAGGACGACGGCGCCCGCGGAGCACCAGAGCAGGTTGGCCGTGAGCAGTTTCCGCGGTATCGCGGGCTGATGAGCGAATCCCCGATAACCGCTCGCCGTCATTGCCCGGCTCAACATGACGATTGGCGAAGCCATCGTAAAGGCGATAGAGTAGAAACCGACGGGGATCATCCCGTGATGGTAGGAAAGCAGCATTTTGTCGAGCCCGGTCGTGAGGCCGTCCACGATGCGCGCCGCATAGACGTCGCGGCCGAATTCTTTCAATTCCACTCGCAGAAGCGAGAGCTGTGCGCGAATGCCCTTTGTGAAGGGCCTGTTGAGCAATGCGACACACATTACCGCAACGGCCGTGGATCCATAGGTGGCTGCGAGCGCGGCTTCGATGGAGAGCGCGTGCCGGGAAGCCAGCAACAGCAGCAGCGGCAGCAGCAGAAGCCGAGGCAGAATGAGGAAGACCGAAAGCAGGCCGATTCTGTTGGCGCCCTGAGCCATGTATATGATCATTTCCTGTGCGGGCAGAAAAAGCGCGAACGGCGCCGCCATCAGGAGCAACCCTCCGCTGCCTCCGCCGAAGAGCGGCTCGACCAGGAATGATGCGATCGCGGCGCAGCAGGTCAGAGCCGCTCCGGCGCCCAGCGAGGCGAGCAACAATGCCGCGGATCGGGAGCGCTGTTCGTTTTCCGATCCTGCCAAGGCCATAAGTCGCGCGCCGGATGTTGAAATCCCCGCGTCGGTGAACATGGCCAGGAATAGGAGCACGGCCGTCACGAAAGAGTACACGCCGAAATCCGCCACGGTCAGAGCTCTGGTCAAAACACCCAGAACCGCCACGCCCAGCGCCCCGTTGCACAATTGCGACAGAAAATACCAGAGCGACTGCCTGCCGAGAGAAGAGTTCAACAGTGACTGAACGGCCGGATTCAACCGCATGACCGTCTCCGGCACACGCAGGAGAGGATTCCGCGGCATGCAGCTGTTTCCGCTGCGCGCGCCTTCAATCGAAATATGTGGATCCCCTCCCGGGAAAAATGACATCGCTCCTCGTTCCTGTGATGCGTGTTCAACAATTGAACAGGTAACGATGTATCGATGGCTTCCCGGGTTCTGTTGATGTTATTCTAAACTGCACAATATAATGTGGATTCCGAGCTTTGTCAAGGCGTTTCCATCGATCCATGCCGCTTCGCAGGCCGACACGTATCGGCAACGCCCATGCGCACGAGTGGGTGGCATGGAAAAATGGCGCGGTTTGCAGGTCGCGGCAGAATTCGCGCGGCGGCGGTTTTTCTTTTACACATCCCGAATTCTTGCTATGTTGCCTTATGACTCACAAATCTATGGAGGAACGCCTGTGAGAACGACATCTCTGTTCATCATTTCAGCTTGTTTGCTGTTTTCGGCCGCATCCGCGCAAACGTACTCCGACGCAGGGCTGCCGGAGGCCGCATCCCTCTCTTTTTCCCAGCCGGCGTACCCGCAGTCGGCGGACATTTTCAAGGATAGAACGTTCTGGGCTGCGGGCATACACGTCGGCTTGCTGTCGGGCCTCGGTTTGAGCGGGCGCTTTCATCCGCCGGGACGTTTCGCGTTCCAGTTGACGGGCGGCGGCATAGGCGTCGGCGAGGCGGTCACGTACAATTTCGGCGGCGAGGCGCAGTTCGATTTCGACAGCGATGGACGGTCCCGCTTCTACGGTTTTTTAGCCGCGAGCTACTATTACTGGGAAGACAAGGCGGGCGAGCAGGATATAGGGCCGTTCCGCACCGGGCTCGGCATCGCCTACGAATGGAACATAGCCGAGAAGCTGATTTTCATGGCGAACCTGGGCATCACGTATTTCAGCACCGGAACCGTTCTGCCCCTGCCACAGGCGGGCTTTTACTACTATTTCAATTGAACGGAAAAACCGCCGATGCGCTTCGCCACTTGCGCAGAGCATGCATTTTTTCTAACTTGCTTTTCCGCACCGAGTGGCGGATGGGGCTGTAGCTCAGTGGTAGAGCATCTGCCTTTTAAGCAGAGGGTCGATGGTTCGAGCCCATCCAGCCTCACGGAGGCAACGCGGAAGTGGTGAAATTGGCAGACACACCATCTTGAGGGGGTGGCGCTCGAAAGGGCATGCGGGTTCAAGTCCCGCCTTCCGCACCAGGCAATGCCGATGACAACATCGGCATTGTCATTTCCGGATCGGCCACTCAAGCCCCGAAAAATCACCCATGCTGTTGCTCACGCCCATGCTCTCCCCTTTCACAAAGCGATCATCGCTCGCATCGTCGTTCCGCGTCTGTTTTCTGCTGATGCTCCTGCCTCTCCTCCCCGGCCGCGCGCAACAAAACTCCGATGCAAGGAAACTGTACAACGAAGGCAACCGCAAGCTCGGCGACGGACTGCTCGAGGATGCCGTGAGGAAGTATGACCAAGCTCTCGAGATAGAAAAGCATGAATCTTTCTTTCACCAACGCGGCATCGCTCAAAGGCGCGCGGGCCGGCCGTCACAGGCGGAGGAATCCTTCAGGGAAGCGTTGAGATTGAACGGAGATTTCGCGCCCTCGCACAGCGGCTTGGGCGCCGCCCTGGCCGCGCAGGGCAAATACGAAGCCGCGATCGCGTCATACGAGAAGGCGCTTTCTCTGAATCCCGCTCTGGATCCGGCAGTCAAGGGCCTGGCCGCGGCCCGCAGCGGCCGGGCGCTCGAACTGCTTGAAAAAGGACAGTTCGGGCGAGCCGACTCTATGGCGAGAGCCGCGCTCATGGCTGACAGCACGCTGCCGCAGGCGCGTCTCGCCCTCGCCAGAGCCCTCTCGGAACTCGGCAGGCACGAGGAGGCGGTCCGTGAAGCGGAATTTGTGTTGAGCGAGCATCCGGAGTTCGGCGCGGATGCGGCGTACGAACTCGCTATGGCATACAAACGGGCGGGCAACTCCGAAGCCGCCATGCGCATGTTCAGAGAGGCGCGATTGTCAGAACGGCACAGGCCCAGCGCGGAGCACGAACTGCGGTTGCTCGATTCGCTGCGCTCCTCCACTCCCTGAAAACGTCCGCGGACCACAGGTCCGCCATTTGCAACGCGTCAGCGCCCATATCTCGCGTCGAATCCTTTCGAGCGGGAGTAAGGCATGATATCGGCGATCATGCCGCGTTCATGCATTCTCTGCATTCGAAGCCAGAAATCCAGCGTGAACAGATACCCGTGCTCGGCTAAGAAAACCCCCTTAAGTTGCGGCGGTATGCCGGAAAAAGTGGCCATCTCCTCCACGAAAAAATCATCCTCGTCCGCGGTGATCCGGTCCTCGTCCGCCATCATCTCTTCCAGTTCGTCGCGCGGCCTGGGTTTCGAGCGGAAACGCGCCTGTTCCAGGGCCATGACGTCGTCGTAGTCGAACAGCACGACGCGGTTTCCTCTCGTTACGCCGTAATTCCATGTGTTGAACATGTCACCGGGGAAGATCCCAGCGGCGGCGAGATCGCGCAGGAAATAGCCGAAGTCGTGAACGACGGTGCGAAGCGTCTCAGCATCGTCGACAGTCTGGAAAAACAGCGGCAGCGGATTGACTCGCCTTTGGACATAAAAATGGCGCATAATGACGTTATCGCCATGGATTTCGACCGTAGCGGTCGCCGCCGCCGTGAATTCCTCTAAAAGCGCCTCGTTGAAACGGCTGAGCTTGAATTTCACGTTCTCGAATTCCTGCGTGTCCACCATGCGGCCGACGCGGTCCCTCTTGCATACGAAGTCGTACCTGCGCATCACCTCATCTCGAGTGATGTTCTTAGTGGTGTCGACTCTCGATCTCAGGAAACACGGCCTGTCCTTGATCACCTTGAACACGAAGGGATAATTCTGGAGCGTGAAGGCTATCATCACCGCTCCCTCCTTTCCCGGGGCTATCTCGAAGCGCCTTTTCGAAAGATGGACGAAGCGGTGCAGATCGCGGTAGAGTTCCGTCTTCCCGTGGCGGGGCCTGCCGATTGAATTGTACAGCTCGGCCACGGGTTTGCCGGGGAGAAGGGTCATCAGGAAATTGACCATATGGTCGAATCGTTCGACCTCGACGTGGAAATACGAGAAGGAGAAACTGAATACCGTGCCCGCTTCATCGTGTGTCAACAGCACCGTGTCTACGTAAATTCCCGTCTTCCTGTTGTAAAGCGGAAGCAGCATCGGAATGCACGCGTCCGCCACGCAAATCCTGCCGACCACGTAAGCGGCCTTGTTCCGGAGAAACGGGTGCGCTATGACGCTCACGGCGCAGCTTCCCGCAGCGCGTAGATGATGCCAGAGGTACAGGTTCACCTCTCTCGAGATGTATTCCACATCGCGATCCAGGTCCTCGAACGGCGCCTCGAAACCGAAATCCAGGAGCAGCTTCTTCAGCGCCGGTTTCGCATCCCCCACGAAACGGTACATGCGGCATAACGGCTCCCCTCCTTCCCCCGATCGCAGGGGCGGATCAAGCCAGAAGAATTCCACGTTCCGTTTCAAGCCGGAGTACATCAGAGCTTTGCGGACCAGAGAATTGAAGAAAGTCTCGCAGAGTCCTGCGTCGCGCCGGCTTCCTAGCAGCGTGGCATAAGCTTTTTTCGTCCGCACCCACAAGGCCTCGTCCCCGTACCGCTTGCCGAGCTCTCTTTTCAGCTTTTTCTCCGCTGCACGCAGGTCGGCCTCGTAAAGGTTAAGACGCTCGAGAGCGTCTTCCTGCCTCCCCCGCCAGTCGCGCTTCTCGAACCGGCATCGCGCGCGTTTCGTTATTCGCTGGAACTTGTCCATGTGCTCTTCGAACGAGCGCAGGATCAGCGCCGCCGCAATATCAGCGGCATTTCGCGAAACCGGGTTTTCTTTACCACGAGTCATTACTTCGGGGCAATATGCGAATTCGCGCCTCCATTTCCACGGCTCATGAAGCCGGCGGGAGCATCGCGGCGCGCCCGCCCAGAGGCGGCGCCGATGCCCGGACTAGGCTGAACACGGCCGGAACCCGCTGAGCGGGCGTTCGATCGGCGGCTTTCCGGATCGGTTGAGTAAATTTTGGTATATTGATGGAGTAACCCGATGAGATTTCTCCTCATTTCTCAGACGGTCCACAAGCACCTATTCAATCAAACAAGAGAGATTCAAGTCATGAAAACTTATTCCGGCGTATGTCTCGCAGTCGGGTTCTCGGTTGCGCTTCTCGCGGGATGTTCCGGCAGCAGCGCCCCCAGCACGGCCGACCTGATGCGCGATCACGCCACGGCGGCCCAGGCCCAGATCGAACTGAAAAAGAAGCTCGCATCGCAATGGGAGCAGGGTTCAGAGTTGCTCAAGGAAGGAGAAAAACGCATCAAGGACGGCGAAAAAGCTATCAAGAATGCGGAACGCGACCTCGAGAAGGCCCGTGATCTGGTGGATCGCGGCAAAAGCGATGTCTCGGAAGGGAAAAAACTGATGGATGAAAGCGAACGGCTCTTCAAGGAGAATTTCCCCGGCGAGGCTCTGTCCGGAGAGAAATAAACTCCTCCGCATGTCGTACCGGACGCTGCGTGCCGCGGTCGCACGGTTCGCGTATTTTTCAATCACGTCCAGTAATTATACGAGGGCTTAAACTATGCGCTGGCAGGGAAGAAGAGAAAGCTCGAACGTGGAGGACCGGCGGGGCATTTCCGGGAAAAAGGTCGTCGGAGGCGGAATCGGCACCATTATTGTAATCGTGGCGATCTATCTGCTCGGAGGCGATCCCTCGCAGATGCTCCAGAATCAGCAGGGCGTCAGCCAGGAGTCCGCAGGAACCGTTGAGCGGACGGAACAGGAAAAGGAACTCGCGAGTTTCGTCTCCGTGGTTCTCGCCGAAACCGAGGATGTCTGGACGAAACTGTTCCGCGAGAACGGAGTCGAGTATTCATATCCGAAGCTCGTGCTTTTTTCGGGCAGCGTCGAATCGGCCTGCGGAGCGGCGGGATCATCCACGGGACCTTTCTACTGCCCGGGCGATTACAAGGTGTACATCGACCTCACGTTCTTCGATGAGTTGCAGAAGCGCTTCAAGGCGCCGGGGGACTTCGCGATGGCCTATGTGATCGCGCATGAGATCGGGCATCACGTCCAGACGCTAGTCGGGACGATGAAGCAGGTGCAGTCCCTCCGCTCGAGGTTGAGCGAGACGGAGTATAACAAGCATCTGGTGCGCCTGGAACTCCAAGCGGATTATTTTGCGGGAGTCTGGGCTCATTATGCCGGCCGCATGAATCTTCTCGAGGAGGGCGACCTCGAGGAAGCCCTGAACGCGGCCAGCGCCGTCGGCGACGACCGGATACAAAAAAGCGCGCAGGGATACATCGTGCCCGACAGCTTCACGCACGGCACGTCCGAGCAGCGCAGATCGTGGTTTTTACGTGGATTCAAATCGGGCGACATGAACGGCGGGAACACTTTCAGGTCGGAGATCTGAGAGTCACCGGCGCTGCCGTGCAAGGAACGGCAGAAGCAGGGTGAAGGCGGCCGCGAAGACAGCTGCTATATCGATTAACTCCGGACTCGATGCTCCGAATCTTACGTCTGTACAAAGCGGAAGCCCGGACTCCATATTCGAGGCTCATAAATCAAACGCCTGCAAGAAAGCGGGAGCGTGGAACGGAGGTCCATGCTCCCGCGGTGTTTTAAATGCGCTTCACGCCCGGATTCAGCGTTCCTCCTCCCGGTCCTCCTCGATCGAATCCAGTTCCTTGAACGCATCCTTGATTTGCATATCGACTTTCTTCAACGTTTCGTTCATCTCCTTGATCAACCTGATACCCTCGGTCACATCGGCGGCAAGCTCGTCAATCGGGGTCTCGGAGTCGTCCAGGCGCTTCAGGATCTCATCCAGCCGTTGCGCCTTCTCCTCGTAGGAAAGTTCTCCGGTCATTGCGTCTCCTTGATTTTCGTGATTCTTCCTTCCGCGCTTCCGTCTTGCATCTCGACGATGACTTCGGCCGGCATGCCGATCTGCTGCAGCTTCCGGATTATCCCGCCTCCGGAGCCGCGGATGATGGCGTAACCGCGTTTCAGAGCATTCCTCGGATCGTGGGAATGGACACGAATCCCGAGATGCTCGTTTTCCCCGCCCTTTCCCTTTAAAAGCCGCCCCGCGCCTGCTCTCAAACGATCCCTGTATGCGGCGAGCTCGCCTACGTCCGCGGTCAAGCGCCGGGAGATTCTGGCATAATGCAGGCGTCCTTTTATCTGAAGGATGTTCAAGGAGTTGTTCCGGAGTATCGCGTTCGGGACGGACCGCAGTCTTGCCGTTCCGCCTGCCAGAGCTTCCCTCGCTTCACCGAGCGCGACGTCCGTCCGGTCTTTTATCCGCCGCATCGACATGATGAGAAGGTTCATTTTCCCGCTCATCGTCAGCTCGAACAAGCGTCTGAAGTTGGTTATCCTCAGATCCAGGGCCTCGCCCGTCACCTCGGCCAACTTGCGCGTCCCTTGCCGTACGCCGGTGATGGAACGTCCGATGAATCCGCGCTCGAGCTCGCATCTGTGTTTCCATTCCCGATGCAGCCGTCTGATCGCGGTCGCCGCTTTCGTCCGTTCCCTCTCGAAGCGGCCGGCCAGCTCTTCGGCCAACGCCGTCGGCGTTTTGAAGCTTTGATTTGCCACGACGTCCAGAACGCCGGAGTCAATTTCATGACCAATCGCCGTCCAGACGGGAATACTCAGCCGTGATATCCTGCGGGCTATCGCCTCGTCGTCCAGATACGAGAGATCTGTCTTGCTGCCGCCGCCCCGCGCGATAATTACAATTTGAACGCCCGAGGTATCAAGCGCATCGAGCGCTCTCAGAATGGACGCCTGCGCCTGCTCGCCCTGCATGACGGAATCCGCGAGCAGAACCCGGAAGCCGGCCATCGATTCCGCAAGAGTCTTCCTGATATCCTCGAATGCCGCGCTGCCCCTGCTTGTTATCAGACCCAGCTTCATCGGCAGCAGCGGCGCCTTCAGCGCTTTATTGAGAAGATCGGCGCCCTCGGCTTTCAGCGCATCGATGATGCGGCGCTTCTTCAGCTCGAGTTCGCCGAGGGCGAACTCCACGTCGGAATCGTGCACCTTGAGACGGATACCTTCCGTTACATGGTAGTCGAGCGAACATTCCACTCCGACGGTGATCCCGTTTTTCAGTTGGAATTCGATGTTCTCCTTTTTGAAACGGCTCGATATCCCGCGATAATCCGAGGCCCATAACACGCATCTCATCCTTGCGACCGGTTTCCCCTGCCCGGCAGACTCTATCAGGTCGAAGAAATAATGATCCCCGCGGCCGGCGGAAAGCCCCGATATTTCCGCCTTCACCCAGAAACGTTTCGTCATGTACGGTTCGAGAATTCCGCGGACACGGGCGGTGACCTGGCTCAGGCTGAAAAATGTGCGATTGCTCATGATACACATCTAGGTTTGAACGCCTTGTTCCCACGCGTACGGCGTCGCGATATTTTCTCTGAATGATCCATGGGACCCGTACTGCGCTCGTCATACAGCTGAAGCGATTCTGCGCGCCGCTCCGTTTGTTCCTCCGCAGGTTGTATCGATGCGGATTACTGCGGCTCCTCACCGCCTATGATAGCCAGAATATTTTAGCGCGGCAACCGGCAGCGGGGTGGGCGCATGGTGACGGGGTGAAATACAAAGTCCGGAGAAACGAAAGCGGATATTGCGCCCGGTTCTGAAGCTCCGGCGTGGTCCCTCTTGACGGGCGTTGATTTTGGCGGTGCGAGTCGGCAGATTCGCTGCGTGTGTTCAAAGAGGTGTTCTATCCTCCATGGATGGTCGAAGCGATGTCCGACCTCGTCAAGGGAGAGTCCGAGCGGATAGACTCGCGCTTCCTGACCCGGCCCGCGCCGGAGCCGAGCGCGGACGAACGCGCGGAGGTATGGAGCACGGCGGCTCTCGACATCGACTTCAGAAGGCAGGTCTGCTCCTCCAAGCCGGCGAAGGCGGTCATCAAAGGATATAAAGCGGCGCCGGATTTTCCGGTCTCCGCATGATCCGGTACGGCGCGAGGAAGGAGTGTCATGGCTCGATTCTTCGTCATTTCGCCCTTGGCCATGTTTCTCACCCACCCTTTTCGTAGATTCGGAAAAAGAACCGATACACAAACAGAAAGCGGAGTCCGTTATGCGACGTCATTTACTGCTTCTACTTTCAGCTCTGTGTTGCGCGCCAGCGTTTGCTCTCTCACAGACTCCCCTCATCATCGACCACAACTGCACCGTCCTGACGAAACCGCCGGCGGCTTATATCATGCAGGCGAAAAATCAGTTCCGCATCTCCTACGGTCACACTTCGCACGGCAGCCAGATAACCACCGGCATGGAACTGCTGCTCGGCCTGCACGGCTCCATCTACGCGCATTCGTACGACGGCGGCGTGGACGAACTCTCTCTGCACGACGGAGAGCCTTCGGGCGACCTCGGCCACTACGGGGACCTAACATGGGAGCAGGACACCCGCGCGATGCTCGAGGACCCGAACTGCGACCGCAACATGGTCATGTGGTCCTGGTGCGGTGGCTGTTCGGACAACACCGAAGAGGGAATAAACACCTATTTACAGGCCATGGAAGCCCTCGAGAACGATTACCCCGGCGTGATTTTCGTCTACATGACGGGACACCTGGACGGCACGGGGACGGAGGGCAACCTTCATCAGCGCAACGAGCAGATACGCGCCTGGTGCAGCAGCCGAGGCAAGGTGCTGTTCGACTTCGCCGACATCGAGAGCTACGATCCGGACGGCAATTACTTCCTCGACCGTTTCGCAGACGACAACTGCGATTATGTCGCCACTGGCGGTCAGAAGCACAACTGGGCCGAAGAATGGTGCTCCCGAAATCCCGGCAAATGCCCCGACTGCTCCTGCGCGCATTCGCAATGCCTTAATTGTCAGCAGAAGGGAAAGGCCTTCTGGTGGATGCTCGCCCGCCTCGCCGGCTGGGACGGATCGGTTACCGGAGCCCCTTCCCCGCTCACCGCCGACGCGGAACCTTCGCTGCTGCCGAATCATCCGAATCCCTTCGCCGCAACGACGGTTTTGCGCTGGTCGCTTCCCCGCGCCGGGCTCTTAATGCTGCGTGTGCGGGACCTGACGGGACGCTGCGTAGCGAAAGTGATAGATGGCGAGGAGCGGCCTGCAGGCGAGGGCGAAGCGGTATTCGACGCGTCGAGCCTGCCCCGGGGTTTGTACTTCACGGAATTCGCAGCCGGCGGCAGGCGACAGTGGCGCCCCATGCTGCTCCTGCGCTGATTCCGCCCGGCATGTACTGCCGGGTCGGGCACGATCCAGAATATTGTGTAAATATCCTGTGCATCCTGCCCGTCGATGTTCTAAACATCGATCAACGGGATGCACTGATTAACCGGCGGGCAAGCGTTGGACGTGAATCGCGTTTTTCATTCGTTCCGCTCCCAGCCCAAGCCGTCCGCAAAATCCGAGTCGAGCATGAAATCCGCGGCGGCGTCGAGCACGTCCTCGGATTCTGTTTCGGGGAAGGTTGTCCGGATTTTAACGAAGAATCCCGCGCGCGAGCGCAAAATCGTCCCGCGCGTCCGAATCCCTCGAACGCTTCTTCGTACGATCCGCTGAAGTAGGACGCCCGCGCGTACTCTTCCCGAAAGAGACGGTTGTCCGTTTCCATGCGGGATGCCGCAAGGTGCTCCACGGCCGCTTCCGAATAGCGGCGCTGCCGGTACAGCGCCCGGCCGAGCAGGTTGCGTGCGCACGCATTTCCGGGATCGAGCTCCAGCGCTTTCAGCGAGCATAATTCAGTGAAACCGTACTCTTCGAGACGCAGCATGCTGTAGCCCATCCAGAGCCAGGCGCATAAGAGAGATGCGACAGTGCCGTTAAATATCGTCACACGCGCCTCGGCGGTATTGCGGAGTTTTCATATCTTATACTGTCTGTTTCACATCCAAATCGGTTCTTCATGAAAAACTTCACATTCCACAATCCCACGAAAATCGTTTTCGGACGCGATACTCTGGATAAGGCCGGGCCGGAGGCGAGGGCTTTCGGAACGCGCGCGCTTGTGCTGTCGGGAATGGGCAGCAGCCGGCGCAGCGGCCTGTACGACCGCGTTCTGGCCTCTTTGCGCTCCGCGGGAATAGAGTGCCTGGAAATCGACGGCGTGCGCCCGAATCCCCTTCTGTCGAAGGTGAGGTCCACGATCGCCGCAACCCGGGAGTTCCGCGCGGATATGATCGTCGCAATAGGCGGCGGTTCGGTGATAGACAGCGCGAAGGCGGTTGCGGCCGGAGCGCCCGCCGAGCGGGACGTATGGGATTTTTACACGCGCAAGGCGGCTGTTGAAGCGGCCATGCCCGTGGTCGCGGTCCTGACGCTGGCAGCCACCGGCTCCGAGATGAACGGCGGCTCGGTCATCACGAACGACGAGACGCTCGAGAAATTCAACATGGGATCGCCGCACACCTACCCGAAGGTCTCCATACTGGATCCTACGGCGACTTTCACGGTGGACCCCGCCAACAGCGCCTATGGAGCGGTGGATGCCGCCGTGCATATGCTCGAACCGTATTTCAACGGCGCCAACACCGACGCGCCTCTGCAGGACGGGCTCGTGGAGTCCCTGCTGCGCACAATCCGGTCGGCGATCCCGGCGATACTCCGGCAGCCCGACGATTATCAGGCCCGCGCCGTGATGATGTGGTGCGCCACCTATGCGCTCAACGGCATCACCTCGGCGGGCATGGGCGGCGCGCACTTCCCCGTTCACATGATCGGCCACTCGCTCTCCGCGCTGTACGACACTCCGCATGGGGCCAGTCTTTCGATAGTCCTGCCCGGTTGGCTGCGTTCGGTCATCGGAAAGAAAACCACGAAAATCGCGCAGCTCGGCAGGACGGTTTTCGACGCGGCCGGATCCGACGACCACGCAACCGCGCAAGCGGCCATCGATGCTATCGTCGCATGGTTCGACGCCATCGGCAGTCCTTCCTCGCTCCGCTCCGCCGGCATTCCTGCGCGGGACATACCGCGGATCGCAGCCAACGCCCGCCGCCTGGCCGGGCTGTGGGGAATGGACGACTACGACGAGACCTTCATCGCGGAAGTGCTGGAACGCTGCCTTTAAGCCCGGGACGGCGAGTCTGCCGGCCCGTATGCCGGGTTTTGTGTGGGACCGGCTGCGAACCGTTGAATACGGCCGTCACACCCGGCCGCCGCGGGACGGATTAACGGGTCCCTCGGTATTTCCGCTCCCATCCCAGACCATCCACGAAATCCGAATCGTCGATGAAATTCCGAATGGCGGCGGGCTCGTCCGTGGAACTTGATTCATGGAATGTCGTCCGGATTTTTATAAAATAATCCGGGCGCGCGAAGAGGTACAGCTTCGACACGTTCCGGCCTTCGCCGCCGGGAATCGAGTATGCAGCCGCGAGGCCTATCTCGCCCCGGCCGGATTGAGAGACCGTGCGCCTGAATTCCATGATGAGTTCGGCATTCTGCGGTCGCTGTACGATATCATATTTCGCGCGCTCATACTCGGCGGTGAAAGCGGGCGAAGGATCGTCGAGCAGGAAAACGCGCGGCTTGCCCTGTTCGGCAGGGGCTGTATCCATGATGCGGCCGCCGGTTTCGTCGAGATGGAAAGTCGGTCCAGCGGCGCCAGGAGGAGCCGGATAGATGAAAACGTCGGCTTCGAGCGCCGACTCTCCGTCCTCGCAGCGCTTCCTGTACTTCATGGACATGCCCGCCCGCGGATCTGGGTACACGGTCCAGCCTTCCCTCACGGCGCCGGCGATAGAGGGAGGAAAGCGCAGACTAGTTTCCCTGTGCAGATAAGTCGAGTCATCATGCAAGGCGAACAACCCTCGCGCGAAAGCGTAATCCTCCCTCGCGTCCGCGCAGAAGCCGCCGAGCGGAGGCCAGTCTCCCAGCGCGTTATCGAGTTGCCGGGCTTCTTCGAAATCGATCACCGCGAGGGAGGCGTATGTCTCGCAGACGCGCGCCACGCTGTCGTTCCGGCCCCACGCGACGCCGAGCGCGATGAGCGCGCGTGTATTGCGCGGTTCGAGCCGGACGGCCTCGAGCGCCGCCTCGAGAGCCGCGACTTCTCGGCGCAGCATCAGGTAGCCGCGGGAGATTTCGGCAAGCGCCGATGCCCGGCCGTGCGCCGCCTCGGCAAGTCGCGACCCGCCGCCCGCCCCGGCCGCGCCTTCGGATTCGCGTTCGACCAGAGCGAGCTTGGTCAGAGCGGAAACAGTGTCACCCGCAAAGGCGAGCTCGCGCTCCGCTGCTTCCGCCGCTTCATCCCATCTTCCAAGCTTCAGCGCGGCCCAGCTCCGGCCGTCCCACAGCCGCGGGAGAGAATCCTCGGCGGCCAGGGCGCGTCGGAATCCCTCGAACGCTTCTTCGTACGATCCGCCGAAGTAGGATGCCCACGCATACTCCTCATGGAACAGGCGGTTGTCCGGTTCCATGAGGGATGCCGCAAGGTGTTCCCCGGCCGCTTCCGAATAGCGGCGCTGCCTGTACAGCGCCCGCCCCAGAAGGTTGCGGGCGTTTGCGTTTGCGGGATCTATCTCCAGCGCTTCCAGCGAGCACCATTCAGCTAAGTCGTACTCCTCGAGACGCAACATGCTGTAGCCCATCCAGAGCCAGGCGCTCGGGTCGGCGGAATCCCTCTCCGTCGCGCGCCGGAACCATGTTGCCGCGTCAGCCGTGCTGTCTTGGTAGTAAGCCGCGACACCACGCAGGAAGTACGCATAAGCGACTGTGGAGTCGACGTCGATTACGTCCTCGAGCAGACGCGCCGCCTCGTCATAACGTTCCCGATCGATGAGTTCGCCGGCTTCTTGCAGACTCTGTTCAAGCACGGATCCGTCATACACGAAACCATCAAGCGGATCATCCTGCGCTCTCGAGGGAGCGGCGGCCGCGAGCAGCCCCGCTGCGATGAGTGTGATGAGGGTTTTCATGGCTCCTCTCCCGTGTTGCTTGCGTGCTCAGTATCAGATGCGCCCTGTCTCCTTGCGAATATCGATGATCTCCCATCGGCGGCCGGGATCATCGTGTGATACTTTTTTCGATTCAACCGGAGTAATGCAATACATGTGCCACCGTGGAATCGCGGAAAACAGATCAGCCGCACGCTCGATGCGTGAAAAGTCGCAACATGAGCGTGAATATTCGGTACGCGCTCCTCGAAATGATTAAATGGATTATACTGATACGCGCGTCTCATCCGCCCAGGCGGCCAGGCGCGCAGCTGAGATAGGAGGAGCGCGACACGGGGAACGCGTCGCAGAATCCCGCGACCTCCCGGCGTGAAGACCGTCTTCACCCGCTGCGCGCCGGTTTGCTGCATAGGTTTTCTGTCGGGCGGGCGCGCGGAGTATTGGACGTGACCGCGCGCATACGTAACTTCACTCGGCAAATCAAGGAGGATTATTTGGTCCGGTTCACACTTATTTTCACGGCGGCGGCGTTTGTTGCCGCGGGATTGCCGTCCGCCGCCTCCGCGCAAAGCGGCGCGCGCCGCATCCTCTTCGAGGAATTCTCGACCGCCCAGTGCGGATTCTGCCCGGATGGCGATCTAATCGCCGCGGACATCGCAAGGAGGAATCCTTCGGTCATCTGGGTCACGCATCACGCCGGCTTCGGCGTCGATTCCATGACGGCGCAGGGCAGCAACACCATAGCCAACGCCTTCGTGAATTTCGCTCCCAGCGGAGTCATCGACCGGGTGCTTTATCCTGAACACGCGGCGCCGTACAAGAACCTCGGAACCGCGAGAGCCAAATGGGACAGCATCGTCACGGCGCATCTCGGCGACGAGCAATTCGCCGAAATAGACATCACGACGTTCTACTACTCCGAAATTCCGACGCTCCAATGCAGGGTCGACGTCAGGTTCACCTCGCTTCCGCCGCCGGGCGATTTCAGGCTGCATCTCTTCATAATCGAGGACAGCATAATCGGCGCCGGACCGGGTTACGACCAGAAAAATTATTTCAACACCACGCAGGGGCATCCGCTAAAGGGAGCGGGCGATCCGATAATCGGCTACGCCCATCACCGCGTCGTGAGCGCCATTCCCAGCGGCGCCTGGGGAGTGGCCGGAGTGATACCGCCGACGCCGGAAATCGGCAGAACGTATTCATGGGAGTGGGACGGTTCGGTGTTTCCCGTCTGGGACCCGAGCAACATGTACCGCCCTGACCTGATCACGCTTGTGGCCTTCGTGGCTTACGACAATCCCGATCCTTTTAAAAGACGGGTGGTGCACGCGGGCGAGGCGAAGATCACGGCCATCATCGATGATGCGAAGACCGCCGCGGCCGCTCCTGACGGGATTATCCTGACGGCCTATCCGAATCCCGCCCGCGACAAGGTGCTGCTGACCGCCGCGCCGTTGAACGCCGGCCGGAGCGCTCTGATCGTGACCGATCCGGCGGGCCGCAAAGTGGCGGAGGCGGAGTTGTCGGCGGGGAATCCGCATTTCATTCTGCCCGTATCCGATTTGGCGGAAGGCATGTATTTCTGCCGGATCATCACCGGCTCGGGCGTCGCCGCCGGAAAATTCCTCGTGCTGCATTGATGCGGGCCTGTTCGTTCAGGATGTCTTCGGCGGCTTCCGCGGAAATCCTGTCTGCCCGGGATCAGCTCCCTGCATGGCACTCGCGAAGATAACGGCATATCCGGCGTCTCTGCCTTCGTCATGCCGCCGGCACAAAGCGCGGCGGGCCAGAAACCATGCGGTTCCATCGCCGTCATGACCTTCAGGTTGCAGGTGACGAAAGAGGTGCTCACACTGTTCGGCGTTTATCGGAAAGAGACCTTGCGGATGGACGATGTTTGCAACCTTTCCGCAGCTCTGCGCATCGACCGCCCGTTTCGAGATTCATATCTTCACAGCGTGACCGATCTCGGACACGATGTCGCGGCAGGTTTATAGAGTATCGAGTGAAAGCGCAGGGGCCGGGACGCGGGCGCTTCCAACGACACATGCCTCCCACCCAGCATGCCTCGACCGGAATAACCGACAAAGGCGTGAATAAACGATCATTCCGTCAAGATCACTTGCGGCGGCGGATGCGGGGCATGATCCCGTATTCATTCTGATGCGTCCGGGACTCTCGCCAAAACCGAACTGATATCCCCAACTCAGCTGTATTTCTCAGGTCCTCGCAGCAATACGAAGCATCCTTGGAAGCTTCCGACGGCCGACTTTGATTTTTACGGTTTCTTACATAAGATTGGTCGACGATCTAACATCTTACACCGACAAACGGAGGGATCTATGTTCTTCCACAAGCTGTTGTATTGCATCGCGGCATTGTCGATATCCATTGCCGCTGCTCAGGGACAAGGATTGAAGACCAAGCGGATAACTATCCTTGAGTTTCTCACCGGCACATGGTGTCCATATTGCAAGATCGGGAGCGACTCGGTTCAGGCGATGCTGTCGCGAATGCCTGACGCACGCATGATCGCGCATCATATAGGAGATGAGATGGCATTAGCGCAAAATAATTCTATATACGACAGTCTCGGGAGGCTAGGTTTACCGTCGGTATCGATCGACAGGACGCACTGGCAGGTCAGCCAGAACCCACCTCAATACAGTCTTGCTCGGCTGAGCCGATGGGCGGAGGTATGCGACAGCATGCGGCAGGATTCAGCCCGACTCACCATAAATGTTACGGGAACATTCGACACCACAACTCGGATTATCAAGGGCGCGGTGCAACTGCATTTCCTGCAGGCTCTGCAAGGAGTGTATTTCATTCACGTCATCATCTCTGAAGACAGCGTTGACTATCCACAGAGGCATCTTGGTCCGTTCATCTCGCCGTTTTACCACATGAGTGTGGTGCGCAAGATGACGACAGGAACTTTCGGCGTGCCGTTGACGGCGACCGGCTTTTCGCAGAATCAGTCTGTTTCGTACAATTTCCAGGACACTATCGCTACCGCCTGGAAGCCCGCTTTATGCCGGATAACGGTCTTCCTTGACCGCTATTATCCAGCCCCTCTCGGACACAGGGAAATACAACAGGGATATCAAGAAAGATTACCCGTCGCCGTAGCATTTTGGCCTGTCGATCTCATCAGCTTCGAGGCGACGAGGAATGGAACCGTCGTGAACCTGACCTGGCGCACGGCCTCGGAGCGCAACAACCGCGGCTGGATCATCGAAAGACGCGGCGAGCGCGCCGGCTGGAGTAGCATCGGATTCGTGGAAGGACTAGGCTCCGAGTCGTCAGGACGTTCCTACGAGTTTAGGGATGCGACGGCTCCTCCATTCGGCTTCATTGAATACCGGTTACGTCAACTCGATATGGACGGAACCGAGACCATATCGCGGGCGATACAAATGGGTTCAGACGAGACGCCTTCGGTCGTTCTTCACCAGAACACACCCAATCCTTTCCGGGGCGGCACGGATGTGCGCATAGAACTGCCTGCCGCAGGACACATTCGGTTGAATATCGTTGATGTTTTGGGCCGCGATATCGCCTCGCTTGCAGATGGTTTTTATTCCGCAGGAGCCTACCGCTTCCATTGGGAAGCCGGCAGCGTCCTGCTTCCGAATGGACTGTATTTCTGCCGTCTCTCAACGCCGCTCGGACACGTTACGCGAACCATGGTAAAGACGGATTAACCGCGTAGCGCTTACGTTGCCGCTTAGTTTCCTGGGGCGCCGCTATCTGCAGTAGGATCGGTCAGCTGTTTTCTTTGCGCGTTTCGTCATCTGATATGCAACAGGGGACGCGACAAAGCTGTGCCCGGTCCGCTCAAGATGCAAACGTACATTCCAGCAGGCAGGCCCGTTGCATCAAAGCGCGTGGTATGCATCCCCGGCAAAGCAGCAGCTGATCGTTTTAGAATCCGCACCAGCCGGCCCAATCCATCGTACACGATGAGTGAGTAGTTTTTAGCTGTGCGGCAATCGAGCGTGTAAATAATATCCGCGGCGCCGCTGAATGGATTCGGACTGCAATGGAGTGAAACCGTTTCCGGAAACGCGCGTTTCACCAGCATGGTCGGACTGAAGGCGAAGTCTCCGCTGTAATCAATCTGTTTCAACCGATAGATGAGGTCGCTGTCGGCCGGAGCATCCGCATCTAGATATTCGTACTCGTTCAAGATTCCGTGACACTGACCTTTTGTGACAAATGCAAGCGGGTTGAATCCGGTCTCCCCGGAGCTCATTCTTTCCACAGTGAATCCGAGACTGCCGTTTTCTGCAACGGTAGTCCAGAGAAGCCTCACGGCTTCTCCTTCATCGATGGCATCGAAACGCAGGTACTTCACAGGTATGGCGGATGAATCAAACCTCGCGATATAGCTTGAAGGTCGGATCCCTGCGGTAGTGAAAATTCCTCCCGTAAAAACTGCGCCAGGCACGACGGCAACGCTGAACGCCGGAGCATTCAATCCCTCACCCAAAGGCAGCCATGCAATTCCATCCCACCGCGCTATCCTATTCGCCGGCGCGCCTCCCGCTCGGTTGAAGCTTCCACAGGCATAAACATTGCCGCCGTGAACCGCGATGCCGTACACCACAGGCAGCAGACCGCCATCGAGTCCGCTGCCGAGAGCGCTCCAGTTTCTTCCGTCCCACCTGGCGATATTGTTGGCCGGACTGCCTCCGGCGCTTGTGAACATTCCCCCCGCATACAAGAAACTGTCCGATGCGGCAAGAGCAAACACATCGCCGTTGAGTCCCGCGCCTAGCGGCGACCAGCCATTGCCGTTCCATTTTGCTATCCTGTTGGCCGCGATGCCTCCTGCGCTGGTAAAAGATCCGCCGGCATACAAGTCGGAACCGATCGCGGCCAGTGCCCGGACTGTGTTGTTCGCACCGCTGCCGAGAGCCGACCATGCGCTTCCATTCCATTTAGATATCCTCGCCGCGGAAACACCTCCGGCATTCATAAAATCGCCTCCTGCGTACACCGTGTCGGCGATCACGGCCACCGCAAGAACGCTGCCGTTGGTTCCATTGTTGCTGCCGGTGCCAAGCGAAGACCAGTTGCCGTTCCAGGATGCAATGTTGCCGGCTGCCACATTTCCCGCTGTATCAAAAGATCCGCCGACATAAATGCTCCCACCTTTTGCGGCCAAGGATGCGGCCGTGCCATGTAAACCTCCTGAGAGTTGCTGCCAAGCGGAACCGTTCCAGCGGACTATTCCACGGGCCACGATGCTGTCGGCCAGCGCAAAATCACCTCCGACGTACACGTGGTTTCCGTTGTGCGCAATCGTGCGCACGTAGTTGTCAAAGCCCTGACCCATGCGATCGACAGGCGACCATTTAGCACCAGTCCAAACAGCGATGCCGCCGGCTGCGCAGATACCTGCGTATTTGAATTCGCCTCCCACGTAGAGTTTGCCCACATCCGCGAGCAATGTAAGAACCGATCCCTGGCATCCGCTGCTCAAAGACGACCACGAAGAGCCGTTCCAGCGAGCCACCCGGTTCGCGGGATTCCCTCCAGCATTGTCGAATTCTCCGCCAACATACAAGTCGGATCCTATCACTGCCAATGCATGCACGTAATCGTCCACGCCGCTTCCGAGGGCCGACCAAGCGCTGCCGTTCCACTTTGCGATACCGGCCGCCGGTTGGCCGCCCGCTGTTGAAAACTCTCCGCCTGCATAAACCGCGTTTCCTGCTATGAGTATGCTGTTGACCATGCCGTCCGTCCCTGAACCTAAGGCCGACCATGAGCTGCCGTTCCATCTCGCTATGTTATTTGCGCCTGTAGAAGAGGCGGAAGTGAATTCCCCACCGGCAAAAACGTCGACTCCGGACACCGCTATCGTATGAACATCTCCATTCGTTCCGTTTCCCAAAGCCGACCATGCCGTACCGTTCCATCTGGCTATATTATGAGCGGTTGTTGACCCGGCCATGTCGAAACGCCCCCCGGCGTACAGGTCGGTCCCTGAAGATGCGAGTGCATACACCCGCTGATCCATCCCTCCACCGACAGCCGACCAGCTGCTGCCGTTCCAACGCGCAATATAATTTACCGTGAGCGTGTCCGCGTGCGTGAATTTGCCGGCAGCGTATACTTCATTCCCGATGACTTCAAGGTCATAAACCGCACCGTCGAGCCCGCCTCCCATTGAGGACCATGAGCTGCCGTTCCAGCAAGCAATATTCCTCACAAGAGCGGAACCGGCGGTCTTGAATTCGCCCCCGATATAGATGCACGAACCGCTCACCGCAACGGCATATACGTCACCGTTTGTTCCCGCCGCGAAGAATACAGAGTCCCAACCGGTCTGCGCGGTTGAAGTCGGTCGCGAAAGTTGTCCTGCCGCACTGCAGTCGCCAGCACTGAAGACGGACAAACGACTTACATCCGGGAATGAACGGACGGCGGACGGCCCGCCCGGGCTGACCTTCGACGAAGAATATGGTTCAGAGGGATTTGCCGACCGGAGAGTGTTCCTCTCGGCATGGCCTGCAGGAAGAATGAAGGCGAAAACGATCATCAGGGCGAACAACGTGCGCGGGAGCGTCCCAAGCACAGGCGTGACGATGAATGGATGTCCGTTTGCTGATTTTGTTTTCATGACGTTTTCCTTAAGAGTTGATCGGCGTTTGTATCTAAAGGCATCTCTGATACCGTGACGTCGGATTTCTCCGGCCTGTACCAATCCCAATCAAGGTCGCGGCACACAACAGGGGCTTCAACCCGGTCGCGAAGAAACACCTTTCCGAACACTAGTCAGCAACGAGCCTGTGCGTCAATTGCTTCGCTTTGATTACAAATTCATGATGAAAATAATTGTAGTGCATGTTTCATGCAACACCGGTATCAACGCGCTCTCCGCTGCGCGTCAATACGCTTAATCCGGTGAGGTAGCCCTGCCTTCACCGAGGGCTGTCAGCAGCGCCGCACTCCTGCTTTCATCGATTCAGGCGAAGCGTTCCTGCATTCATCTCCCGCGGAATTCAGCAAGTCTCGAACAATTCCGCGCTCCATCACGCTGACTTCTCGGCGTACAGGTACTGCTGATGTCCGATACGTGCTGATGCGGGCAGGCGCAGGTTCAGGCCTTTCTTCACGGCGCTCATCATTCGTCGCATCGTTTCGTTTGAAGCCAGCCGGCTGTGATACGACCGGATTTCCTCATCGCTGATGACGAACTCCGGCGCGCGTTTGTCCCTGAAGTATTCAAGGGAATGCTCCTCGCGAAAATCCGGCGGGCGAAGCCCCGGCAATACCCCGAAATCGCTCAGGGTATGGCTGATATCCTGCAGATAATGGCGGCGCACCCGGAAACCGCAGGCCTCGAAAATCCGCCGCAGCGTGGCGGGCCTGTACAGATGGAAATGGTTTTCCAGCAGGTTCATCTCATATCCGCGCCTGTTGGCCGTGCGCAGCACGGCGCCGTCCTGAATTCCGTTAGGCGTCGAGCAGTAAACGCGGCCGCCGGGCTTCAGAAGCGCATGCGACATGGCTAGGAAACGCCGCGGATCCTGCACGTGTTCGATCACGTTGTTCATGCGGAGCATGTCATAGCGCGGCGCGCCTCCGGCGAACGCGTCCAATGTCCCGTGATGCACCGTCAAACCCAGTCTCGATCGCGCGAATCCAACCGCGCTGTCGAGTATGTCGAGCCCTTCGGCCCGCCATGCCGAGTTCTCCTCGACGCCCTTGATGAAGAAACCCTGAGCGCAGCCGATGTCAAGCAGAGTACCCGAGGATTTGAATTTCCGCAACCAGGCGGCGAAATCCCAGCCCCCGTGGTACTGCGTGAAAGTCCCGCGCGTCGGTTGCAGTATGTCGAGCGCGCGGTTGCCCTCGATAATGATATCCAGGCCGGGCATGGGATTGCAGAAGACCAGGCCGCAGGCCGCGCACTCTTCGTAGGCGAGGGGGACCACGGTCCAGTATCTCGCCGTGGCGAAGGGTACGAGGCGGGTCCCGCCGCAGAAAAGACAGCCCTCGACGCGTTCCATTGCTTTTCCCTCAGGCATTTAGGGGCTTCTCGTATTCCGCTTCAGAAAAAGGCAGGAACAGATTGAATCTATCCTCGCGGAGCACCCGGAATCCGGCTTCGGCGATGATCTTATCCGTGTTGCGGTTCAACCTGCATCCCTCGGCCATCTTTTCCCATGCAGGATTCAGGACGTCCAGGACTTTCCCGTAGAAGCGGTTTCGTCCTCTTATGTGCTCGAGTATCAACAGCCGTCCGCCCGGTTTCAACCATTTCTTGAAATTGGACAATGCTCTCTCCGGATCCGGAATGGTGCAGAGAACGAGCGTGCAGACCACGGCATCGAGAGATCCGTCAGCCATGAGTTTTTCCATTTCCGGATACCCGCACCCGATATTGTGCAGTGTGATGCGGTCGGGGAACATTATTCTGTTCCTCCTGCTCTCCGCCTTAGGCAACATGCAGGGCGAGGGTTCAATTCCTGTTAGTTCTATATCTTCGCCGTAGTGTTCAAAATTGGCGCCGGTGCCTACTCCGACTTCGAGGACCTTGCCCGACAGACCCGAGAGGAGTCTTTCGCGTCTCGATCTCAGCGAATGCTTCTCGAGAAAGTACATGAAGTAGTCGTAAGCTGAACCGGTCATATCGGGTTAACATTCGTTATCAGCGAAATATAGCATTTTCGCTGTTCCATATGCTGAGATCCGCCAGCAGTCCGGTGACGAACCAGACTTCAGGCAGGTGCCTCCTGTACACATCTACTGCTTGCTCCTCGATTTTCTTCACCACGTTCAGTGATCGTGTTACTTCACATCCCGCATATGGAGATGCATATACAGCTCCGCAGACACCGGATATGGACGTTCGTCAGGAAGCAGTTCGATTTTCCCCTCTATGACCTGCGAATCCACAATCTTGCGAATTAGCCCGGTCATCGCATCCATGCGGACGATGGCTTCGTTCAAAATGGGAAGCGCCGTGGGTTTCAATCCGATCTGAATTGCTCGATACGGCTGTCTGTTTCCATGGAAATCCTTCTCCGGGTCCCATTGAACGAAGCCATCCGCGGCTTCTAGAATCCTTTGCCATATATGCAGCTCTATCTCACTATGGTCTTCATGATTTATGACAACGCATCGCCGCAGAAGTTCTTCAAACCCGTCACGCTCGATGAGAAGCCCGATAACTGTCGCATCGTTGCGGTTTTCACCCCTTGTGCCATGCTTTCCAATACGCGAATACTCTCCCCATTTGGTCCTCTTCATGGTCCAAAGAAACGATGGCTTGATCCAGGTCGCTTTCTTCGTAAAGCTGAACGGCGCAACGAGCTTCTGCGCGCCCAGCAAGGAGTCGGCGATGCGGTTCGGCATCGCGAAGTAAACACGCACAGAATTTTCATCATACACCGCGCGGATTTCCCGGTATGGCCGATGAATTCTATCGAAATTTCCTGGATTACTCATAAGGTATTGTTTTGATAATAGTTAATGTTCATCGGAGATGCAAGGATCTACATTGTCGCTGTGCAGCTTTTTTATTTCACACTGCGGCTCGCGCGCTTGCGCAGCTCAGACTTGGGAACCTTGCCATACCGCCTGCTGTTCAGTTATTGTCTATGTTTCAGATCATATATTTTTGACATTCATTGATTTTTCTACAATTCACATCAGTTACAATCATACGCGAGGCGACCATGAAATACACCATCCCATTGATGCTTGCAGTGTTATTCTCTGCCGTAGCCCTGAACGCCCAGCAGGCCCGCCTGCAAGTCGTACACAACGCGGCTGATCCGGCCACGGCCCAGGTGGACGTCTACCTCAACGGCAGTCTTCTGCTCGATGACTTCACCTTCCGCGCGGCAACACCATTCGTGGACGTGCCCGCAGGTGTGCAACTCTCGATCGGCGTGGCTCCGGCAAACAGCACAGGTTCGCAGGACATCATCGCCACCTTCACTCCTACGCTTGACGACGGAAAGAAATACATAGCCATCGCCAACGGTGTGCTCAATCCGGCGATGTTTGCAGCGAATCCGGATATGAAGAACATAGCTTTCACAATACTTACCGCAGACGATGCCCGCGAGAGCGCCATGAATGCCGGTGAAGTGGATCTGAAGGTGCTGCACGGCGCCAGCGATGCCCCGGCTGTGGACGTGATCGCGCGAGGCATAGGCACGCTGGTCGACGACGCCGCCTACGGCGACATGACTCCTTACTTGTCGGTTCCCGCAGGCAGCTACACTATCGACATCACGCCGGCCGCCGACAACAGCATCATAGTGGCCAGCTTCACCGCCGATCTTTCGTCCCTCGGCGGCGGCGCCGCCCTGGTCTTCGCCTCGGGCTTCCTGAATCCGGCCGCCAACTTGAACGGCCAGGCGTTCGGACTGTTCGCGGCCTTGCCCGATGGCACTGTGATTCCTCTTTCCGCGGTCACTTCGGTTCCACGCGAAAGCGCGCCCCTGCCCGCACATTCCCTCACGGCTTATCCCAATCCTGCACGCGGGCAAACCAACTTGCGTTTCAGCATTGAACGTGATGCTGCAGTGACGCTTAGTGTATTCGACCTCAGCGGTCGTGTGATTTATTCCGTTGATCGTGGACAGCTCGCACCCGGTCAATACGATGCGGCTTTGAGTTTTGCGGGCTTGTCCACAGGAATCTACCGGGTTGTTCTAAGTACTTCTATCGGCATCACATCCACGATGGTTTCCGTGCTTCGATAAACTTTTGCAATACACCCGGCATAAATCAACCCTCCACTTCCGACCCTCCCCAGCAATGGGGAGGGTTAATGCCAATTATTATAGCGAAAAAAGCGACATATGATTTAATATTTGCACTCATAATATTCAACCAAATTAGTTTGAAATAACTCGATTAATGCAAAATGGTCGCCTTCGTAATCGAATAACTATTATCCGGCGCGATGATTACAAAATGATATGTGCCGCTGGGATAATGACCGCACTCAATTGCGCGTGTGAATATTCCGTCACCAGGCATTGTAATCGTCATTTTATCCACAACGCTACCCTTGTTGTCGTATAATTTCAATGTCAATGATTTATAATGAGTCGGACCCAGCTGTATATATGCCATATCATTTATGGTAAGCGGATACAGCGCGAATGGGATTTTATTCTGAACTCCTTTTTCTCGAGTGAGGCGAGGCGGTTCGGGTTTTTCAAGCGTGTCGCCCAATGAGGCTACAATCAAGCTCCTGACATATTCCACCTCGGCCAGGAAGACCGAATCCCTGATCATATCAAGAAAGAGCTCATAGCCGTCATACCGCTCTATCCATCTATGTTCGTATGGTCCCATGAAATTGACAAGCAGTCTCAACCTGCACTCAGTATTTGAGAATGTGCTGTCGGCTATAAAAACAGGATTAAACGGGCTGCCGTGTTGAAATCCGGCCGAATATGTGAGAATATCTACAATCCATTCATATAGAGAATCGCTTTTACCGAATCTCATGCTGTCCAGCAGGACAATACGGTTGTTGTCCGGAACGGTAATCAGATCTATGGTATATTCCAGGGAATCCTCGAAACGTATGGTGTTGACGAATACCGCATTCGTATCGAGTGACGGCGGCGGTAGAAAGCCGAAATCGAGATGATAATTCAACGTATCCCCTTGATTCAAATGAAACGGATCCGTGATTACGGAATCGACATAAACCTGGGAATTATACTGGAATAACGGCCTCAGATTGTTGTAATCATAATTGAAATTCGCCCATAACGGGGCATCCCAGCCTGTATCGCGGAGTATTCTCACCTGACCGAGAATGATATTCAAAGATCTGGTCTCTTCTATCTGCGCGATATTGATAGATTGGAAATACGGGTTCGGCGGCAACATTTTCTGTTTTGCCAGCCATCGATTGGCGGCTTCGCTGCCGAGATTTTGAGCGTGGGCAGATGAAATTCCAAGCGCAAAAAGAAGCATCACCGCAAACGGCATGGCTTCGATTATCCTTTTCATATACTAACAAGAGCGTTATATAGTTTGCATTTTATGGAGAATTGTTGT
>CAYLZD010000034.1:0-40251 GCA_964388275.1 uncultured Chromatiales bacterium | reverse complement strand
TTCATGTAATGGCATTTGCGGCCGACAGTGCGGATATCTTCGCAGGCACCACGGAGGGGATATTCCGGTCTTCGGATAACGGAGGGACCTGGATCAATTTCAACAACTCATGGGGTTCTCGTCCGGTTTCCGCGCTTGCGCTTAAAGATTCGATTCTTCTCGCAGGCGCAAACCATATTTGGCAATGTGGTCTAGCTCGTTCCACGGACAGGGGTATGACCTGGTTAGGGCCGGATACGCTTCCACCGCCAAATTTCTGTGTGAATGCATTGATGTTTGTCGATACTATAGCTTTTGCAGGAATCGCCCATGGCGTGCCCGCCGGATCGATTTACAGGTCATCCAATTTCGGCATTGCCTGGATTGCTCCAGACACTGGTTCACTCCAAACTTCCGATATCCGGTGTTTCGCTTACGCCGGAAATACTCTCTTCGCGGGAAGTGCTGATTATAATCTCAACTCATCCGCACTTGCCTCGAACGATTTCGGCAGGACGTTTAGGTCGATAGCTTCCGGCCTGCCAAGCGCCGGCAGTCATCCAGTGCTGTCCATGGCCGTTCTGGATACTATACTATTTGTGGCGCCTGGCGGTAGTGGCATATGGAAGCGTCCACTTTCGCAGATAGTTCCCGTCACGCTCTCGTTCCTGTCAGCCCGGCTTGAGAACGGTATAGAGAAACTTGAATGGAAAACCGAGAGTGAGAAGAACACACAGGGCTTCGAGATACAACGGCGCGAAGAAGCGAGGACCGGATGGATCAATATCGGATTCGTGGCCGCGAAGGGCTCCGGCGCTGGAAGCGCGTCGTATGAATACGCCTTCCGGCCGGAATCTTCTCCCGTTTCCGGAGGCCGTGTGCAGTTCCGGTTGAAGATCGTCGATTACGACGGCACTTATGAATGCTCGGCGCCGGTGGACCTGGCGATGGAAGCCGGCGCGAACGAATTCCAATTAAATGCATCATATCCGAATCCCGCGGACAGACGCGCGGTGCTGGAATTCGCGCTTTCGAGCGGCGCGCGTGTGCGCCTTTCCATCATGAACATGCTAGGCATGGTTGCGCGCAAGGTCGTAGACGACGAACTCGGCCCCGGCTTGCATTCGTATCCCGTGGACACCTCGGGGCTGCCGCGCGGGATGTACCTGTGCGTACTACAGGCGGGAAGCAATGAATCGGTTAGGACGATGATAGTGAAGTGAAAGAGCCGGGCGGCTGTGCCGCTGTACGATAATCGAATTATGCGGCTGCTGTGTTGGAGCGGGAGTGGGGACTCTGAATCCGGAGAACCGGGGCAGTGAAATCAAAAGCCGCGAAGGGCACAAAAGGCGCAAAAAGCACAAACTGTCTTGCATTCTCCGGAGGGGGCGGGTATATTCAAATCAGTATCATACGGACGTCGGGATTCAATCAAATCATCGAGATGAGATGAAACGGTTGGTGGTTTTTCGGATTTTGGCGCTGGGAGTATCCCTTTTTACCGCAGCTTCGCCGACGGGGTTGACACAGGCAGTGATGGAACTTGAACACCTGCGCTCGAATCCGGACAGCGCCTCAGGAATGCTGCGGCTGGTCAGATAAGTATTGGAGCGTGCCATATGAAATCCCTCGTTTGCTTTTTTGCCGCAGTTGTGTGCATGGTTCTTCCACTGCGGGCGCAGTGGGCGCATTGCGGAATAATGGTGTCGGACAGCGACCGGATTTATGGCTATCCTGAGGTCTGCGCCGACAATCGCGGCGGTGCTTATGTGCTCTGGAGGAACCGCCCGATGTTTCTGTATGATACAACTCGTCTGGACACATATGTGGCGCGCGTCTCACCGGACGGGCGCGTTCTCTGGCGAAAAACGGTTACCGTCAGGAATCCATCGCGGCCCTTCGATCAGACACGTGGACGGCTGGTCGCGAATGACAAGGCGGAGGTTTACGCGGCCTGGGAGGAGATTATCGAAGGCAGGTATTATGCTGTGCCCGGTGCGTTCGTTCAGAAGTTCGACAGCGCGGGAAACCGGCTCTGGGGTGACGATGGCGTGCTCGCCTCGGTTTATTCGTGCTTGGGAATATCTTTGTCTCTCGACGGCACGGGTGGCATAATTATCGTCTCAATTGGTTCTAACTATGACACATTCGTAACACCATGGATACAGCGGCTCGACGGGAGAGGACGAAGGATGTGGGGCGATTTCGGAATCGCACTGCGGGACTCGGCTCGTCCTTGCTTCACCACTAGCAATACTGAGGTTATTTGTGACGGGCGCAGCGGCGATGCAATAATCGCATGGATCGAGGTAAAGGAACTGGGAGACATGACGGACCGGACCTATGCACAACGCATCGATTCCACGGGGCGCATTCTCTGGCGCAGGGGAGGAGTGCCTCTGCACGACACATTGATGGATGTCATTAATTCTCTTGCGCTCGTAAGCGACTGCATCGGAGGAGCATTCGTGATATGGGATTCGCGTGAGAGCAGGCCGTCGAGCTATTTCCAGGTATCGACGGTTCAGAGGATAGATTCACTGGGCAATCGGTTGCTGGGCGATAATGGCATGCTCGTTTGCGATTGCCATTCACGCAACCAAATGGTCGGTGACGGCAGAGGCGGTGTGTGGATCGTGATGTCTGTTAATGATCCGAGGCATGCACTTTCCAAGGAAACATACATGCTCCAGAGAATGACGTTCTACAACACTCTTGTGTGGTCCGGCAATGGGCTACCTGTCACCGATCCGCCTCGTCATAATTATTCTACCTACAAATCACTATGTCCGGATGGATATCGGGGCGTATTCGTAAAGCTCTTCGGGACTCTGGGCTTCCGCGTTCAGTGGATGGACGACCATGGGAATCGGAGATTCGGCAACGACGGCATACCGGTTTGTGATCCTCCCGGTTGGAAGGGATATGATGAGGTCATAGCGAATACGGCGCCCGGCGAAGCGATGCTCGGCTGGGAGGAGGGCGGCATTATACGTTTGTCGAAAATCACCAGGTCCGGCATCGTAAGCGTATCGAATATCAGCGATGCGTTGCCGGCCGCACTCACACTATCCGATCTTCATCCGAATCCGTCGGGATCGTCCTTCTCGGTAACATGCGGCGTGGAGCGGGCGATGGATCTGCGCATTGCCTTGAGCGACGAGTCCGGCCGTGAAATAGCGGTGCTGTTCGATGGCCGCGGTGAGCCCGGCAGCTTTCGTATACCTGTAGACGCGTCAACCCTGCAAGATGGCGTGTATTTCATCACCGCTCGCTCGAACGGCGCGTTCGCCCTCAGCAGGATGGTGGTGTTGAAGAGGTGACGCGCGAACGCAGGACCGGAGGGATGAAAAGCCCGTGATAAATCGCACACTCCCTTCGCTGCAGAGAAGGTAGATACATCAAAGTGTGCTGCATGTTCAGAAGCAACCTCTATTATCAACGGTAACCGCCCGGCAGAATCATAACATCATCTGACCTGGAACTTATGAGAACTCAGCCCGGCATCGCTCATGACCTGCACGACGTACAATCCTGCCGCACAGCCCGATAAATCAAGCTGAAGGACATTCTCACCATCGACGGTTTCGAAATCACGCGTCGCCACTACCTTCCCAAGTATGTCGAATACAATAACGCCGATCCTGGAGACAAGGGAACGAAAGCGGAAAGTCAACATCTTCTCGATATCCACCGAGAGCGAAAGCAATTCGTATCCATCTGCCTCTCCTGCGTTTCCAATTCCGGTCTGCTGTCCGTTCCAAATGCAGCGTACGCAAAGTCCGATGGACTTCTGGAACGAGATGGCCTGCAGAGAATTCTGCCCCACTTCCACGAACGGCGCATTGCCTGCATCCGTTTGCTCAGCTGTCCAGAAGTAGGTGCGCGTGTCGGCGGACATGGCGCTCGGGCGGAAAGCGCCGTTCATGGTGCAGCGGTATCCCGTCATCAGGGCATCGAAACCCGAACCGCCTCCCGGCAACATCTGCCTGTACGCCTGCGCGCCGCCCAACTGGTTCAGAAGAGTGTTCCATTCGGCGTTCGAGGGAATATGCCAGCCTTCCGGACATAGGCCCCGGACCGGCAGCGACGGCTGGCCGTTCCAGTACTGCACAGCTTCCTCCCACTCGTAGAAGCCGCCGCGTTTCAACAGGCCGCCGCTTCCGTCGCAGTTCCCTTGATCGTCGTTCCAGCAGTACTTCTCGATGATGCCGTTGTTCTGCATGATGACGCCCGGCCTGCTTGAAGCGACCATCGTTCCTATGTTCAGATTCTCGGCCATCCAGACCTGGCTGCCGATTGCGACCGTGCGATAGGTCTGCCCGTCCCGAGGATCCACAAGCGGATCTCCCGGATGCCATTGCCCAGATAAAGGAGGTATCGCGCTGATAAAGGTGAGAACAAAGAAAATTTTACGCATGGAATTGTCCTCCAGTTGGTATTGAAGCGTTTTTAAAATATCATCGTTTCGATCTCAACCGATACGCAGGCGCGCGACGGCTGCATCCACGACCTGCCGGTACGTTTTGCCTATCGGGATGACCGCATCCTTAATGCGAATGACTCCGTGATCGATGGAGGCCGTTCTATGGAGAGGGATTATGTACGATTTGTGTACGCGCAGAAATCCATAAGGAGCCAGTTTGACTTCTATGGAATGCAATGACTCCCTTATGATGTATTTCTTATCGGGGGTTCGCACGATCGCGTATTCATTCATGCCCTCCACGAGAAGGATGTCGTCGACGTCTATCCTCAGGTCCTTCCCGTCAACATGAAGAAAGACGTGACGTTCCTCTATGGGTTTACATTCGGAGATCGTCAACCGTCTGAGAGCGGAGGCCTTTTGCACGGCGCGCAGGAAGCGTGGAAACGAAAAAGGCTTGAGGAGATAGTCAACGGCATCCACTGCGTAGCTGCGGACGGCATAGCTGTCATACGCTGTGGTAAATATCACAGGCGGCGGATTCGCCACGGCGGAGAGCAGATCGAATCCTGTGAGATCGGGCAGCTGTATGTCCAAAAATAGGATGTCTGTATCCTGTTTACGAATCACATCCAGTGTTTCGACAGCGGATTCGCAGCGCGCAAGAAGCTCCAGATACGGCACTTTCGCGACGTAGGTTTCCACGAGGTCGAGAGCCAGAGGTTCATCGTCTACGGCGACACATTTGAGCGGCGTCATGGCAGTTGAAGCATTAGTGTGGCGATGAAACGATCGCCGGTATCCGAGATATCCAGTGTGTGAGCTGACGGGTAGAGCAATTCCAGGCGGCGGCGTACGTTGACGAGACCGATGCCCGGTGTCGGATCTTTGCGCGCATTAGTGACGGGGTTCTCCACGCGGAAAAGCAGCCTGTTTTCCGAGACTGAAACATCGATGCCGATATGTTCGTCGATGTCGCGCAGAGATCCATGCTTGAAAGCGTTTTCCAAGAAGGGAATGAGCAGCATGGGCGGTATCCTGACGGCTTCGATATCGCCTTCGACCGACATCCTGACGACATCGCGAGTTCCCGTCTGCAGCTTCTTCAGTTCCGTGTAACTCTTGAGATGAGCCAGCTCATCCTTCAATGGCGCCGTCTCGAGCGATATCGTGCGCACGGAATACCGCATCAGTTGCGAAAGCGTCAGAATGGCTTGAGGAGTTCTCGCGGGATGATGCAACGAGAGCGAGTAGATGTTATTCAACGCGTTGAACAGAAAATGCGGACTGATCTGATGGCGCAGCAGGGCCAACTCGGCCTTCCCTTGCTCGCGTTGCATCTCCTCACGAAGGCGCTGGTATCTGACCCAGTCTGTGCTGATGCGCGCTCCCGTGCTGATTAGGATGAAGAAGAACACCTGGAAGGCGACATAAGGCAGGGACGACAGCCTGTCGTCGATGAAAAAAGGGGAACTCGAGAAATACCAGTCCAGAAAAAGAGCATGGCCGAGAAAAAGCACCAGCATTGCACCGATGAGAATTACTGCATATGACGCGTAACGTCCATAGCATCGCTTCGCGAGATACTTCGGTGTGAGAAGCAAATAATTGACGTATACGGCCACGGACATAACCGCATAAAAGGTGGCCTGTTTGACGCCTATGCTGGCGATGCCGTAGCGCGAAAGATACGTCGAGTCATAAGTCAGAACCGAGTTGGCTATGAAAGTCAACCAGAACAGGAGATGTCCCGCCGTAGCCGTAAAGCGCCGCATGAGCGCAACATTGTGAAGCTTATGGTGAACTGCAAGAGAAATGCAACAAACTCACGCTTTCCTGTCACGAAGTCGACTTGTCGTCCGGGAAAAGCGAGCCTGTTCAACGGTCCTGGGCGTCAGCCGGTCAATTCTCGCAAAGCACACTATCCTAAACCGGAATTGTTTCAAACGCCGGATCGATTGCAACCGGCGGATAAGCTCCCGCCGTACAGGCGATCCAGCACAGGTTTCGCACCGCGCTCAACGCATCCTCCTCCAATTCGTCGAGGCTATGATTTATCGGAAGCCGGTCCGGATTCAATCTCCGGCCGTGAAATCGCGGCGCTGTTCGATGGCCGCGGCGAGGCAGGCGGCTTTCGTATCCCTGTAGACGCGTCAGCTCTGCAAGACGGCGTGTATTTCCTCACCGCTCGCTCGAACGGCGTGTTCGCCCTCAGCAGGGTGGTGGTGTTGAAGAGGTGACGCGCGGACGCGGGACCGGAGGGATGAAAAGCCCTTGCCGATTTGGGGGAAGACAACTGGTCAGTCTTCCGGTCTTTCCTCCGTCTGTTGCGTATCCGTTCCGGTCGCGGGCAGTGAATCGGGCGACAGGAAAACGATTTCTTCCTCGGCCTTGATCCGCTCCAGTTCGAGCGGATGCTCCTCGGCCATCTCCAGTTCGGAGAGGGTCCCCTTTATCCAGGCCATGTTCATCGGATAGGCGTCGGGATTGAAGATGACATAGTAGATGTGCCACACCAGTATGGCGAGGAAGGCGAGCCAGGCCTCGTAATAATGCACGGTGCGGGCGATATCCCAGCCGAGCTTGGTTATATAGTTCATGAAGTAATTCGTGAACCACATCAGTACCCCGGTCACGCCCATCACTACGTTGCCCCAGACTAGCGCCCAGTATTCGCTCTTTTCAATATAGCTGAACCGGTCGAACTTCGGCTTCCTGTTCGAGAATCCGAAATTGTACTTGAGAACCGCGACCGCGTCCTTTGCGTCCTGTATCCGGGGAAGCAGATCGAAGAACAGCCGTCTTCCGCGTTCGGTCAGCGAAAGGTAACCGACATGGTACACGCTCGCGGCCAGCATCACCACGCCGGCTATCCTGTGAATGAGACTTCGGGCATCGAATACTCCGTCGCTCAATCCGCGTATGGCCTCCACCCACCATGAGTCCGGGAAGCGGAGCATGAAGCCCGTTATTACGAGAGTGAAAAAGCTGATCATCAGGGCGGCATGCTGTATGCGCTCGTTGAGCGTCATCCGGAGGTAAAGCCTGTGCGAGGGTTCGTGCTCCGGCGGGATCTCGCCGCGGCGGATTTTCAGCTTGTGTATCGCCTTGCGGCGGAAATCCGCGACGTTGTGTACGAACATCCCTCCGACGATCGTGAAAATCAGGATCAGGTACACGGTCGCCAGCCAGTACAGGATCGGCTCGTCTTCTTTCGATTCGGTGACGTGTATCTTGCCGGCGGCGAACGCCTCGGTGGCGCCGGGGTGGCAGTGTCCGCAGGTTGCCGCCAGATTCGTCTTGTGTATGGTCGAGGCGGGATCGCTCGAGGGCCTGATGTTGTGGACACCATGACAACTGGCGCAATTCGCCACTTCTTTCTGTCCTCCCCGGAGAGCCAATCCGTGGAAGCTCGCTTCGTAGCTGGCGACCTTTCCGGACGACATCCCGTAGCGTTCGGTCAGAGCCAGCGAGCCGTGGCAGGGTGAGCAGATCCTGGCGGACACATTGGAAGGCGATACGTCAGCAGTCGGATCCTTTACGTTCTTGATGTCGTGTTCTCCATGGCAGTCGGTGCACGAGGGGCTGTCCTTGGCGCCCTTCGCCAAAGCTGCGCCGTGTATGCTCGCCTGATATTCCTTGGAGATGTCGTGATGACATTTTGCGCAGACTACGGGGATATGCCCTCTGAACGTGGGAGATTTCGGGTCGAAACTCTTTTCCATCTCATGGCTGCCGTGGCAATCCACGCAGTTGGCGGATTTGCCGTTGCCCTTGCGCAGCGCCGAACCGTGCGCGCTCATGTCGTAGGCGGCGATGAACGCCCGGGTGGTGTTCATGCGCGAGCGGATCCCGGCATTGTCGAGGTGGCATGACAGGCAGACCCGTTCCTGCGCGAGCTTCACTGCGGCCGCGTTCCTGTCTCCCTTGTGGGTTATATCCTGGGTATGGCAACCGATGCAGGTGGGAGCTCCGGGAATACCCGCGGCCAAAGCCTTGCCGTGCGCGGATTCATTGAAGTTCTTCGCCGCATCTCCGTGACAAGCGCCGCAGGACGAGGTCAGCCCGGCGCCGGCGAAGCGCGATCCGGGCGCCTTCACGGCCGTTACATCGTGCCTGCCATGACAATCCTTGCATGCGCCCTCGAGCGAGCCCTGCCTGCGGCTCGTCTGCAGCATCGCCGCGTGGAACTGATGCTTGAGTTCCACGTTGGCGTGGCAGGACGTGCAGCGCACGGGTTCCATCACGGGCCGGTGGGGAATATCCTCGGGATTGAATTTGACGTGGCAGGAAACACAGGAAAGCTTCCTGTGCGGCGATTTGCTCAATACCGAGGAGTTCGTGAACAAAGAAACGGTTTTGCCCTTCCGCTCCATGCTCAAATCCTTGTCGCTGTGGCAGGCCAGACATTCTTCGCGGCTTTGGGAGTGCAGGCAGGGCGCCGTAAACATTACGCAGCACAGGAAGTATGCGATTGAACCGAGTGTGCGTGGCATTCGGGATTTCTTTGAAAATTCGGTTGGTGGCGGGTTCTCTTTCATACAATTATACGTTCCTTACTTCAATTATCATGCCGCAACAAGTGCGGCGTGAAAATATTATTCAGAACGAATGACTTCCGCGATCATGGGATTTAGTCTCCCACCATTTCCCGGAAGCGGGAAATATGGAGGATTTCATTATTTTATAATGTCTGTCACCGAAGCGGAACGTCGAATTTTTCGACGGCTGTATTCGTTGGCGTAGGATGATGAGAATCGGCCTTTTGGTTCGTGGGGATGCTTTGTAGGATCGAATGTGATCGCTTTGGCAGTGTCCGGCGTACGATCCGGTGTTGAGCGCGTTCGCAAGATGAATGCGTGCAATCCCAAACTGTATTATGCACCTGTTTCGGCTCCTTAATGCAGGCCGCCCTTGATGGCCGGCAAGACTGGGAAATGTGCAGGAAGAAGAAAATTCGCCTGCGATTTGCTGCGGCAAGGCAGGAATCTCATGCGCTCCGTCAAACGATTTGTTGAGCGGGCGCCCGGAGAAAAAATCATGTCGATGATTGAGAGCTGATTTGGGAACTAACTCGGAGGGGGACAATTGAGCGGCAAACTTGCGTCTTTCAGGCACGGAAGCGGCCCCTGCATCGTTTTCGCGCATGCATTTCCATTGAATTCGTCCATGTGGAAGGAACAAGTCGAAGCTTTAAGCGATGAATTCCTCATACTCACATATGATTTGCCCGGTTTCGGCGAATCTCCGCCTCCGGCCGGCGAATTCACCATGCGGGATTGCGCTGACGATCTCGCCGCCCTCCTCGACGAACATGGAGTAATCCGCGCCGTGATCGCCGGCTGCTCTCTCGGGGGGTACATTGCTCTGTCCTTCATGGCGGGGCACCGGAACAGGGCGGCAGGGTATATTCTCGCCGACACCCGCGCAGGAGCCGACGCGCCCGAGCAGAGGGCGAACAGACATGCACTGGCCGATGAGGTGCTGCTTCGCGGCATGGATCCGGTCGTCGAAGCATTTTTGCCGAAATTGCTCGGCGCATCCACTCGGGCGGGCGGATCGGATCTGATGGAGCGAGTAGAGGCGATGATGAGGAAGACGGCGCCGGCCGGCGGCGCCGCCATGCTCAGGGCGATGGCGGGGCGTCCGGAATCCTTCGAGCTGATGGAAAAATGCCTCGCGCCTGTGTGCATAATTGTGGGCGAGGAGGATGAGTTGACACCTCCGCCGGAATCCGTGAAAATGTCGCAATCGGCGCCGTGCTCCGAATACCACATGGTCAAAGGCGCGGGACATCTGCCAAATCTCGAGAATCCCGATGCATTCAATGCGATCGTGAGGGATTTCTGCCGAAGGGTCCGCGGTGATTGAACCGACCGCTCTGAATGGCGGACTTATTTTTACCCCTCGGTATTTTGGATAATTGTCTGTGCGGCGCGAATTTACGGTATGATCATTACATCGGAAATCCGCGATAAATTTTCCCGCTTGAGATATACGGCCTGTCTGTTGTGTGCGTTTTCACTGTTGCCGCCCGTCTGGGCTTCTGCTCAACCGAAGTTCCAGCTTCAGAGGACGAAGAAAGAAAGCACCCCTTTCATCATGCGCCTGCTCGGGGGCTATAACGGAGTTGCGGAACCTTCCGACGCTCTCCAAGACCTCTTCGAAAACACGCAGAGCACGCAGTGGGGAGGAGTCATGGCGGCCGTGCAGGGACTGTTCCCGATCGACACCGTGCTCGTTCCCATATCAGTCGGAGCGGACCTGTTCTACCACCGCATGATCAAACGATTTCTGGGCCGCCGCCCGGAAGTCTTCTATGCGAGCGACGGCAGCTCGGTCAACGCCGACGAAACGGTCAGTGGATACGGTGGAAACGCAATCCTGGCCATGCTTTTCACCCCCAGGTTGAGTCTTCACCTGGCGGCCGGGGCGCTATACATCCATGGCGATGCGGATGTGGAATCCGAAGTGACCGGGCTGTTCCAGCCCGTGTGGATGTTCACCGCGCATGCCGCGGTCAACTATGCGCTTCTGACTTACGACCACGGGAGCATCGACGCCACTTTCCGCTTCACGCGCGGTTTCGGCGTTTACGGAAGCTTCCACCTGCAATCCCTGCTGGGCTTTACGTTCAATTTTTAGCCGCTATCTGGCCATGAGGCGACACCGCGCCTGAGCCTGTCGCGGAGTCGGCGCCGGCTTGCGGTTCTTTACTTCGAATACGGCACGTTCGGAGTGCTCTGGTACGAGGCTTCCACTTCCAGGTATCTGTCCGGACCCGCGCCGTGCACGAGGTAGCCGTCATCCGATTTTTTTATAAGAAGCCGGAAATAATGCCGCCCGCTGACTCTGTTGACACGACCGAAATAAATCCGCCCTCTAGTTGAACTTTGATTGTCGAGCGTCAATGCCGACAGTGTATAAGTTGCAGCCGCCGGCGACGAAGTCGAGGCGCCCGCTTCGAGGTTGTCGGCGGAGATGGGCGAAACGTTCGAAAACTCGGTGACGTCGCCCGGATTGAGCGCCCACAGGTGAGCGCTCGTGAGCTCGAGAGGGGCAGCGAAATTCGCCGAATATACGTACAACATCCCTCGGCGGTTGAACGCCTGCGAAGAGAGATCCAGCATTTCCGCCGTCCCGCTGTCGCCGTAAATATTCACCCCTTCGGCGAGCGTCGAAGTCGTCGCGTATATCCTGATAGGCCCGCCGGACTCATCCTTTTGTATTCTGCGGGCAGGCGACCACTCGACTGTCGAGGAGTCGCGGCTCTGTTTGCCTTGCAAGGTCTTCGAACGCGCCACTATGCTGTAACGAATGCCGTTCTGCAGACCGGTCATGCGGGCGGTGGACGCGCCGGCCGGAACTTCGAGCTGTGAGATTTCGCCTGTGGTCTTGTTGCGGGCATAAAAGACATAGCCGCCGAAATTGGATTGCCCTTCGCTGCGCGAAGTCGTCCATTGAAGCAGCACCGCCGAATCCGCGGAGGCCGCGCGCAGGTTGCTTGGAGCGCTGACGTCCGGATCGTCCGTACCGTTCGGCGTATCCGAACAAGCGGCGAGCAGCAGGGCGAAGAGCAGAGGGCTGTTTATCGTGACTTTCATCATGGCGGTGGTCCGTATCATATGTGGACGCGGACAAAGTACGCGCTTTGTCACAAGGCCGCAACCGGGACGCCGCCGCTCGATGCAGATTCTGCAAGCGTGGAAGATTTGAACGACACATCATCCCGCAACGGCGGCTCGTCATACATGGCAGGAATTTGTTATTTTTTTCATCCACGGACGAGGAGTTTCGGTCCGGGATCGGCGAAAGGAAAACAGATGCAAAAAATAAAGGAAGAATTGACCCTGCTCGAGCGTGTCGCCGCTTACGACACCGGTATCGAAGCGCGCACTCCGTCTTACTGCGCCGGATGTCCGCACAGAGGCACATCCAGCGCCGTGATGGAAATACGGAAGCGTTTCGCTGATGCGGAGTACATGCGACGCGCGTACGGCCGGGAAACCGTGGACATGCTCGCTCACGGCGGAATCGGATGCTACTCTCTGAATTTCCTGCCGCCCTTCCGCGACATGCACGATATGGCGGCCATGGGCTTGGGCGGCGCGGCCGGACTCGGCGCCGGCGCTTTCACGAAAAACAAACACTACGTGTTGTGCGGCGACTCGACATTCTTTCATTCCGAAATGTCGACTCTATCGAACGCCATCAAGGACAATCAGGATATTCTCTACATAATCCTCGACAACAAGAACACCGCGATGACGGGGCATCAGCCGACCGCGGCCTCGGCCTATGACCTCATGGGATACAGAACGATCAGCCAGGACATCGAGAGCGTGGTCAGGGGCATGGATTCGGAGGGAAAGGTCTTTATCCGCCGCACGGATCCCTCGCGCCGGGATGATTACATCGCGCTTCTGGAGGCGGCTTTCCTGATGGACGGCGTCCGCGTCGTAATCGCGGATCGCGAATGCGGAATAACTTTTCACAAGCGGAAACGGCGGGATAAGAACGCTTTGCTTCGGCGCGAAGGTTTTCTTCGCGTCGAGAAGCACATCAACATTTCCCCCGATGCGTGTGAAAACTGCCGCGCCTGCACCCTGGCGACCGGCTGTCCCGGCCTCACCGTCATACCGACAAATTTCGGTGAAAAGATAGGCATCGACCCAGGCATCTGCGTCGACGACAAGTATTGCACCCGCATAAAGGCCTGTCCCTCATTCGAGCAGGTCGTCATCACTCGAAGGCGTCCGCCGGTTCCGGCAACCGCTCCATCCGATTTCTGGATGCGGGACATGCCGGACCCGCCCGGGTGGAGGCCCGGAGAAGGCGGCCGGCGCGACGTTTTCAGCGTGTTCGTCCCTGGGGTCGGCGGCATGGGCCTCGGCTTCGTCGCGCGCATATTGACCGCCGCCGGCGCGGCAGAGGGCTATGAAGTCCGATTTTATCATCAAAAGGGACTGGCGCAGAGGAACGGAGCGGTGGTTTCGCATGTGTTGTATTCCAGGCCCGGTCTGCGATTCTCACAGCGAATCCCCGACGGCAAAGCCGATCTCGTGCTGGGACTCGACCACATCGAAACAGCGCGCGGACTGTGGGTCGCCGGTCCGCAAACCATGGTCCTCTGCAATACGGCGCGGACTCCCACCATTTTGATGCTGACCGGCGAAGACCGCTACCCAGACGACGTGGACGAGCGCATAATGTCGATTGTCGGGCGTGAATCATATTTCGGCGCCGATTTCTTCGCGGTTTCGGAGCATTATTTCGGAGAGCGTGTCTACGCGAATCTTCTGATGCTGGGCGTCGCCTGCCAGCGCGGGCTGCTTCCGCTGCGGCCGGCGCTGATAGAGGATGTGATCCGGGAATCCGTCAAAAAAGAAGAGAGAGAGAACAATCTCCGGGCTTTTCGAATAGGGCGAAGAATAGCATTGGATCCGGAGTGCCTGCCTCGGAGCGCGGCCGAGGAGACTTTCGAGGATGCGGTGGCCGCTGAAAAAGCGCGGTTTACCGGCGCCGATGCAAAGCGCGCCGGCGCATACGCAGCGCGCATGCGGGAATTTGCCGGAACATGGAATGTCCTGCCCGGGCAGCACCTGCGGGATTTTGCACACCGCTACGCGGATCTCGAACTGCATTCGAACAGGGACTCAGCCGAGCATTATTCGACGCGCGTGGAACAGGTTCTGGCGTGTGAAATGGAAACAGGCCGGACCGATCATGAGGCGGCCGGCTCGGTCATTGCCGGACTGCACAAGGTGATGGCGATCAAGGACGAGGTCTGGGTGGCCCGCCTTCTCACAGAATCCCGCAAACTCGCCGCCGACAGACGCCGTTACAACATAGATCCGTCAAGAGGAGACAGCATTCGTCATCTGCACTTCAACCGGCCGCATTTCAACTTGTTCGGGATAACCTTCGAGTGGGACATGAGGAGCAGGGACTGGATGCTGCGTATCACCGCGCGGATGAAAGTTCTACGTAAACTGATGCCCCGCTGGCACCGCCGCGAAAAAGAATTCAGGGATTGGTACGATCGCGAAGTGATTGGAGCATGGCTGCAGGGGATTTTTACCCATGACGGCGACGGTATTGAAGCTCTGCGGCTTCCATTGACGTGCACCGGATACCGCGAAATCGTGTATCCGAAATACGAGCGAGCGAGACTCCGTTTCGAGGAACTTCGCGCGCGGGGGAAGGCGCCGGAAGGAACCGGGTTTCCGGAAGGGAAAACCTGAATTCCGCTCGCGCAGAGCGAGGGCATGAATCCTGGCACCACATCCTGATTCGATAATTCAACAAATTAATCCAGGAGCTGAATAATGGACATAACGAGCGTCGCCATCGAAAAACCGGAAGATGTGAATATCATCCTCGGCCAGTCGCATTTTATCAAAACCATCGAGGACTTGTACGAAGCTATTGTGCAGACGAATCCCGCGATGCGCTTCGGTATCGCCTTCTGCGAAGCATCCGGGCCTGCTCTTATAAGATGGGTGGGCAACGATGCGGAGCTGCTGGAGCTGGCCAAAGGCAACGCGAACAGGATAGGTGCCGGACACAGCTTCCTGATCTGCATGCGCGATGGTTACCCGATCAACATACTCAATCAGATCAAATCCGTACCCGAGGTCGCGTGTATTTTTTGCGCAACCTCCAATCCGGTGGATGTGCTTCTGGCCGATAACGGCCGAGGCAGGGGTATAGTCGGCGTCATAGACGGTTACAAATCCGCAGGCATCGAAACTGAAGAGAATATCAGAGAAAGATCGCAGTTGTTGAGAAAAATCGGTTACAAACTGTAGGCGGGAGTTTCTGCGGTAAATCAATGCAACGCAGTTGATTGCAATATTTGCGAATCCTTCCGCCTCGGGAGTCAGGATTATGCAGTATTTGCAGACTTTCTTAGGTTGAATCGTAATAAACTGCGAATATGTAGCTTTTTTTTGCACTCGGCACAGGACTTGCTTGATTTCATTCGGATTTTGAAATGAATTCGAATGGAAGTCGAAATAGTCGAAACGGCGAACATAAATAAGCCGAAAGCAGCGCAGCGACGCCGCATTTTGCTTTGGATAGTACAGGCGCTCACTGTTGGGCCGTTCATTTGGTTTTTTCTGCTCGGAAGCGCAAAATTCGTTGAATGTGAGCCGGATTCAGTTGAAGAACTAGGGTCGAAATTCGGTGATACACTTCTGTACCCGCGCGCCGCGGCCGGCAATCCGGTGGATGGATCAGGTTCGGAACCGCCGTCCGTCTTGAAGGAAAGCGGTGGAAAGAAGCGAAGCGGACCCGCTTCTGAAGCGGCCGCGAATTCCGCTGATTCTCAGGAAAGAGGTTTCGAAATCAGTACCGCCGGGACATACCCCGCCTTGATCGGCTCCTTCGATCTGCATATACTTTTCTACACGTTCATCGCGCTCGCTGTAATCTGGATGATTCTTCTGATTCAGAATCGGCGTTTTCAGCAGCAATCCAAGGAATTGCGTGATAAAGTATCCCTGTTGAGCGCTGAACTCCAGGACACGAGGGATTCTTTCAGCAGCAGGATCGCCGCCTACGAACAGAAACTACATTCGGCGCTCGAGAGCGAGCGCTCCTTTCGCGACATATTCGAAACGATTGGAGCAGGCACGCTCGTCGTCGATGATGACGGGCTCATCTCGATGGTGAATACGGAATTCGAACGGATCACAGGCTATTTCAAATCGGATGTGGAAGGCCGGCTGCGGCTCGACTCGCTGCTTCACAGGGACGACGCACCCTTGTTCCTCGAGCACCGCAACGGTCGCAGCGCCGCCAGTCAGGGTGCCTCGCCGCACATGGAATGCCGGATCCTGGACAAAGCCGGGGATACGTTGTTCTGTCTGTTGCGTGTATCGCGCCTGCCGGGCACAAACAAGGATGTCGTCTCGCTCCTCGACATCACATACAAGAAGCGGACGCAGCAGGACATGCTGCTTCTGGCACAGGCCTTGCGAAGCGTGAACGAATGCGTCAGCGTGACGGATCTGGAGGACAATATCATTTTCGTGAATGACGCTTTCCTGAAAACATACGGATACACTCACGACGAGATCATCGGAAAGAACTGCGCCGAATTGAGGCCGGCGTCGCAATCCCTGGACCTCACGCCGGTGCGCGAAAAAACTCTCAACGGCCACTGGCACGGCGAGTTGATCAACGTGCGCAAGGACGGCACGGAATTTCCCATCGAGCTCTCTACCAGCGTCGTTCGTTCGGATGACGGCGCCGCGACGGCGATGATTGGGGTCGCCGTGGATATCACCGAGCGCAAGGCCGCGGAGGAGCGTCTTAAAGACAGCGAAGAACGCTATCGCTCGCTTTTCACGAACAACGTCACCGGAGTCTACCTGATTTCCGAGTCCGGCGACATACTGGATTGCAATGACGCGTTCGCGCGCATCGCAGGCTGCGATTCGCGCGAGGCGGCGCTTCGTCTGAACGCAAGGGATTTCTACGAGAATCCAATCGACAGAAAGGATTTTCTCGAATCCATACGCCGGGAAGGTTCCCTGTCGGCACGGGAATTTCTCATGCTGAGGCAGGATGGAACCCGGATCTGGGTTCTGGAGAGCGTGAGATATCTCAACGGGACTCTCTTCGGAACCATAGCCGACATAAGCGAGCGCAAGGTCGTGGAAGAGCAATCGAAGAGGGTGACCGAGAATCTGCAGCGCTTGAACTCTGACAAGGACAAGTTCTTTTCTATCATCTCGCACGACCTGCGCAGTCCGTTGAGCGTGCTGCACGGGTACACGGAGCTTCTTCACGCCGACAGTCATTCGCTTGACGCGGAAACGATCACCATGATGGCAGCCAGCATGCATGCGCTGACCGCGCGCATCAACGGGCTTCTCGAAAACCTTCTGGACTGGTCACGTCTTCAGGCGGGGCGCATGCCTTACGAACCTGTCCGCCTGGATCTCGGCGAAATAGTCGACGCCGCCGTGGATCTTTTGCGGGACGGGGCCGAGAGGAAGAAACTCACGATCAGGAAGGGGATGAACGGCGGCGCTATTGCGAAAGGCGACCGAAGGATGATCGCCTCCGTGATGCAGAATCTCATGTCGAACGCCATAAAGTTCACCGAAGAAGGCGGGCGGATAGAAATCAAAGCGGCCAAACAGGCCGACGAACTTCGTATATCGGTATCCGATACCGGCATCGGGATGACGCAGCAGCAGATCGACAGCCTGTTCAGACTTGACGTCAACCACTCAACTCCGGGCACGGCGCACGAGACAGGCAGCGGAATCGGACTGATACTATGCAAGGAACTGATCGAGCACAACGAAGGACGGCTCCTGGTCGAGAGTTCAATCGGATCGGGCAGCACTTTCGCCTTCACACTGCCTGTTTGGACGAAAGACTGATCGCCGTTTGATCGGCTGATTTCGCTCTACTCCGCCGGCACAGCCGAGCGGGCGGCGACGGATGTCGTCCCGGCGGCGCGCGCCGGGCCCGACGGAAAAGGCAAGCCGGGCGTCATCGAACATTTGACGCGGATTTGACAGATCGGTGACATCTCGTTTCCGCGCGCAAGGCATTTTCGCATGAGGAACGGCGAAAAATGTGAGAGTTCCCTTTCAATTGCCGTTTCTTGTAGGTATCTTTTTCTTCATACAATCCCGGAGGACAATGTGAAACACACTCAACGGTTTCTTGCGGTTTTTATGCTTCTCGGCTGTATGGCCGCTGCGCAGACGGACACGGTGCTAATTCTGCACGTCAACGACACGCATTCGAATCTGCTGCCTTCCGGTCCCCGCGACGCCGCGCTCGCGCAGAAAATGGGCGGGCTTTCCAGGGCTGTCGCCTATGTGGAAAGCGCCAGAATCGCCGATCCCGAGCTTCTGCTGCTCCATGCCGGCGATTTTGCAGTGGGAGATCTTATGTACAACACGCTGTTCGGCATGGTGGAATTGATGCTGCTCGAGGATCTTGGCGTGGATGCGATGACGCTCGGCAATCATGAGTTCGATCTCGGGGCGTTCATGCTGGAATACGTGCTGGATTCATCGGGCGTCACCTTCCCCCTGCTCAGCGCGAACTTCGTCCTGCAGGATCCGACTCTGGCAAGTCTCGGGTCGCGCGTGCTGCCGGAGACCGTACTCGAGGTGAAAGGACGCAAAATCGGCGTATTCGGACTGACGACTCCTGAAACGAACATGCTTTCGAACGCTTATCCTCATGTTGTTTTCGCCGATGATTCCATCCCTTCGCTGGCCGCGGCTGCGGTCGCTTCGCTGCGCTCGCAGGGTTGCGAGGCGGTGATCCTGCTCTCGCATCTGGGGATAGGCGGCGACCAGCTGATAGCCGGACTGGTGCCCGGAATCGATCTGATCATAGGAGGGCATGACCACATCGCCATGGATGCGCCGGCGTATTTCGACAACCCGCTCGGGGGACAGACGCCGGTGGTGCAGGCCGGCGCTTTTTACCACGATGTCGGAGTGGCGCGCCTGCTGATCGACAACACAGGCGCATCGCTGCTCGATTGGGAACGGGCGCCGTTGGACGAGACTGTGATCGAGGATCCGGCAACCGCCGGTTTTCTCGATTTCATGGCCATGATGATCGAGGACGCGTTCAGCATACCGCTTTTCAGCGCCTCGGTCGCGACCATCTCCGCGACGTTGGACGAGCAGGCCGGAGATCTTCTGGCCGACGGACCGCATGACACGCCGGTCGGAAACCTCGTCACCGACGCCTTCCGCGCCTATACCGGAACCGAGGTGGCGGTAACGGCGGGAGGCTCCACGGCTCAACCGCTTTACATGGGACCGGTGACCACGAACGACATATTCCGGATGATCGGGTACGGAATGAACATGGATAACATGCTCGGTTTCAAGCTTGCGACTTTCGATGTGAGCGGCGCCGGCCTGCTTTCGGGTCTCGAATTCGGTTTGTCGCAGATCGAACTCAATGACGAATTCCTGATGCAGTCCAGCGGACTCGAATACGTATATGATCCGGCGGCCGATGTCTTCCAGCGTCTGCTTTACGATCAGGTGACGATCGGCGGCCAGCCGGTGGATCCCATGCGCCGCTATACGGTCACATGCAACGAATTCGTCGCCATGATATTCGACATGATTCTCGCCTCATCGGGATTGGACACGCTCGGGAATTTCACGCTGCTCGATGTGACGGAACTGGAAGCGGTCAGCGACTATCTCCACAGCGCCGGCACCTATTCGCCCGTCAGACGGAACAGCGTGGTGGCGCCGGTGGAGCGGGTCGCATCCCGGCCGGAGACCGCCGCGGTGCTGGGACACCATCCGAATCCCGTGAGAAGCCGCACAAGCGTGATATTCGACTTGCGGGCCGGCGGCCCTGTCGAGATGACATTGTACGGCATGGACGGCCGCAGAATCAGCACCTTTGTGAACGAGAACTTGGCGCCCGGCCGCCACACGAGGTCCCTGGACGTCTCAGGGCTGCCTCCAGGCGTCTACACATACTCGATGCGTTCAGGAGACGGCATCAGAACCCGGAAACTGGTGAAAGTCCGCTGAGGGGATTGACCGGACCCTCGGGAAAGCATACTTTACACGAGTGCGTATGTAACATTTTCCGGTTGGTGTAAAATGATGGCGAGAATATCGTTGGTCGCAATCGCCGCGCTGCTGGGATTGCTGTTGTGTCCCGGGAATTCCGAGGCGCAAAAGAAACCCAAACAGCGCGGCGTCAAAGTCCGCACGGCGGATGTCGACAAGGCGTTCACCGGCAAGGCGTACGACGACCTGTGGGCCGTGGTCATCGGCATCAATGAATACCAGCGCTGGGACGACCTCGGTTACGCCGTCGACGACGCCAGGGCCGTCAAGGAAATGCTGATCGGAAAATTCGGGTTTCGACGGGATCGCGTCATCGAACTGCTCGACGGTGACGCGACCCTGATAAATATCCGCACAATGCTGGGCGGCGTTCTGCCGCAGAAAACCAAGAAAGGAGACGGGGTTCTGGTTTTTTTCGCGGGCCACGGCGAGACGGTGGATCTCCCCGACGGCGGCAATCTCGGGTACCTGGTGCCGCACGACGGTTCCGACAAGAAGGACGAATACTTCGCCACGCTGCTTCCAATGACCCAGATCCGCGAGTTGTGCAATCTGATTCCGGCCAAGCACATCTTTTTCGTCGTTGACGCATGCTACAGCGGCCTGGCGGCCGCCTCCGAAAGGGGATTGACCGCGGAGACCAAGCAGTACGTGGGAAAACTCGCTGCGATGAAAAGCAGGCTCATACTGACCGCCGGCGGGCGGGGAGAGCCTGTGATCGAGAAGGATGAATGGGGGCACAGCGCCTTCACCTACAAATTCCTGGAAGGCCTTGGAAGCGGCGCGGCGGATTCGGACGGAGACGGGGTGATCACTTCCGGTGAGCTTGCCACTTACATCAAGACGCGGGTGCCGAAAATCACCGGGAACCGGCAGACTCCGCAATTCAAGAACCTGTCGAACGATGAAGGAGAGTTCATTTTCATGCTTTCGGGCGGCGCCGGAAGCGATGCGAAGACGCAAACCCGGAGCGCGGACGCGGGGGTCGATGGCGATTCGGACGCATTGAAAAAAGAACTGGAGCGACTGAAAGCGGAAAACGAGCGGCTGAAACAGCGCGAACAGGACGGGGTGAAATCCGCGAAGCAGGACAAGAGCCGCGATTCCCGGCGTGACGATGCCATTCCGCCGCCGCCATGACCAACAATTGAATGAGGAGGCCGAAGTGAAACCAATTATTCTTGCCGCGGCCGCGGCCGTGTTTCTTTTCGCCGCGGGTTGCGACGCGCAGCCGGAATTCCCGAGCGCGCCAGCATCCGGAATCATCACGGTGCGCAACATGTCCTCGGTAACTTTCCATGTGTTGCGATTCAGACCTTCCGACGAGATCGACTGGAGCCGGGATTATCTCGGATCCGGGACGGTGATTCCGGCAGGCGGCGGAGAAGTGTCGTATCACATGCCGGTCGGCACATTCGATTTTCTCGTCGAGAACATATTCGACGAAGAGTACGTCGAGTTTAAAAATATCCCCATAATCGAAGGGCGTGAATACACGCTGACAATCTGGTAGCGGAGGATGAGACGATGAAAAACAACGGTTGGACCTTCGCTGCTCTGCTTTGCGCGTTGTCGTTGATCAATACAGACCGCGCTGATTCGCAGACGAGGCTTTACGGGGGCGTCAAGGGTTGGTACGCCACCTGGGATCTGCGTATCGACAGACTCGAGGGCGTCGAACAGACGGATTACTCCGCCGCTCTGATGGCGGGGCCCTACGTCACGTTGAGACTGGGCGATTTCACGCTCTCGGGATCGCTCAGCGCCACGGTGAAGCACTTCGAAGCGCAGTCGCGCAATCCCGGCTTTTATTATGTCGGTTTCAACGGCAACCGAATCCTGCAGAGGACGGACATCAATTTCGTCGCGGCTTACAGCATATCTCCCGAAGTCGGATTGTTCGGCACCGTAAAAGTCCTGCGATACGAACTCAAGGACGCGACCACCTATATCAACGGCACTACCGAGAGGGAGGAAACGGTTATCACAGCCACCGGTTTCGGAGGAGGCGCGCAGGTGACGGTCCCATTCAGAGACAGAAGCCCGTTCTACGCTTTCACAAGCATCGGCGCCGTGGCGAATACGTTCAGCGCGGAGGAGGACGATGAACTCCTTTATTTCCTCGAGTCGGGGATGGGCCTGTTAGTCCCCGGTTCCGGGCTCGCGTTGACGCTGGGAATACGCGGGGAGAACGGAAGCAATCTCAAGACGACGATCGGTCCTATGATGACGGTCTTCTACAGGTTCATGTAACCGACTTCCATCGGCGAAGCATGAAATGAAAAACGACCTCGTTCCGTCGAGAGTCCGCACCGTCGAAGCGCGACGGCGGAAGGCGGCGCGCCCAAGCGGCCGCAGTTCACCCGGTTTCACAGGGATGATTTGGCTGTTATCGGCGGTTATCTCAACGTTGAGCGCAAATTCCCAAACATCCGCTCTGAGCGTTTCGTTGAAGCTGAACAAGACTCATGAGCAGGCGTACATAGAGGGCGAGAAGATTCTGATCACCGTCGAGGCCTCGCGCGGCTGTTATTTGCAGCTTGTGTACCTCGATGCGTCGGGCGCCGCGTATCGGATTTTTCCCAATGCAGGATCGGAGCCTGAAGGCAGAGTGGCCGGAGGGCGGCCGGTGATTCTCGGACGCGGCACGGAGCAGGAAGGCTTCGAGTTCATCGTCGCTCCGCCGTTCGGAGGAGAGGCGATATACGCCTGGGCGTCCGAAAAGCCGCTTCCTTCGCCAGCGGGCGACGTCCTCGAAGGAGGGATGCTCGGCCTGAGGGAGAAACCGGATATCCTGGATGTGCATTTCCACGAAGCCGCCCGAGATGCCGGCTCGCAACTTGCCTCCGCGACGGCGCTGATCAGAACCGTGTCCGCCGGGGACGCGCTCGCGCTGCGCGACGACGCTTCTCCGGCCGGCCGGAGCGAAGAGGGCGGGTTCAGAAAACCGCGGATATTCGGTCTTGTAATCGGAGTGTCTTCCTACTCGTCTTCCCGGATACGTTCGCTCCGCTATGCCGACGCCGACGCCAGGCTGGTGGCCGAATATCTGGCCGATCCGTCAGCACTCGCCACACCGGCGGAACGCCTTCGCGTGCTGCTCAACGAGAATGCAACGCGCGAAGCCGTCCTCGAGGCTTTCCGTGATTTCCTGGCGGAAACAGGTCCCAACGATCTGGCTGTCATCTACATCGCAGGTCACGGAATGACTTCGGCGGAGCATAATGCTACATATTTTCTGAGTCACGACACCGATCCGGACAATCTGCGCGGCACCGCTGTGGACCAGGCCGAAATAACCTCCCTGCTTACCGAAAGAGTCAAGGCCGGAAAGGTGGTTTTCTTTCTCGACGCGTGTCACGGGGGCGGACTCGGGTTGACCGGGGTTCGGCTGCGAGGAGCGAACACGGTATTGTCCTCCCGTTTCCTGACGGAACTTGTCGCCCGCAAGAACGGCACGGTTTTTCTTACGGCATCCCGGGCGATGGAGCAATCCGAGGAAGGCAAGCGCTGGGGCGGGGGGCACGGGGTGTTCACCTGGCATCTTGTGGACGGACTCCGCGGCAGGGCTGATCGGGACGACGACGGGATGGTAACCATCGACGAGTTGGCCGAACATGTCGGTGAAAGGGTGCGCACGGAGACATCCGGCCGTCAGCATCCGGAGTTGAAGGGGTATTTCGACAACGACCTGGTGCTGGGAATCCGCGAGTAGCCTGACGGCAGGCGCGGAATTGTGACGCCCGGCGGTCTAGCGCATGTTTCCGCCCCCGGCCGGCAGCCGGGCGCCGAAAGGCGGGGAACAGTCTCCGGCTTATTGCACAGCGCTTCGATTTTCGCTAGATTCAATGCCGACAAAATCGGTCCGCTTTTCATCTCGAAAACAGCCCTGTTCGTCAACCATTTCCCATCCGTTGGACTTAGAGTCTCGCGTTTTTTCAAACGGTCACGATAAAGAGGAAGTAAATTGGCGCAAATATTTCCCGAGTGGGCAAATCGAATACCCAAGGCCGTCCCGGTCGTCCTGCTGTTTATCGGCGCCGGCGCAGCCGCCTTCATCTGGTATTTCGGGTCCCCCTGGCACACGGATGTCGGGTATATGCCCGAACAGCCGGTACCCTACAGCCATGCCCTGCACGCCGGCGATCTGGAACTGGATTGCCGCTATTGCCATACCGGTGTCGAGGTGTCCGCCGTGGCCATGGTGCCTCCGACGCAGACCTGCATGAACTGCCATCAGCTGATCAAGCCCTCGAGCGAGAAACTCGCCCCGATACGCGTCAGCTGGGAAACCAAAAGACCCATGGAATGGATCAAGGTTCACAAGGTTCCGGATTATGCGTATTTCGACCACAGCGCGCACATACGCGCCGGTGTCGGCTGCGAATCCTGCCATGGCGACGTCGCTTCCATGGAAGTGGTCAAGCAGACTCAACCTCTCAGCATGGGCTGGTGTCTCGCTTGTCATAAAAATCCGGATCCGCATTTGAGACCGTCCGACAAGATCACCGCAATGAACTGGACGCCGCCGGCGGATCAGGCCGAATTCGCGGCGCGTGCCAGGAATGAATTGCGGCTCGACCCGCCGATTACCTGTTCAGGGTGCCATCGATGAAGCAGAATAAATTTCCCGAAGAGAATATTTCACGCACAGCGCCCATGAAGAATTACTGGAAGAGCATCGAGGACGATCGCGGGCCGGAAGCCGAGCACGATCCGGGCGAAGAAAACGCCGCGGGATTGGATCGGCGGTCTTTCCTGACCCTTATGGGCGCTTCCGCCGCCATGGCGGGACTGGCGGGATGCCGCAGGCCCGAGGAAAAAATCGTTCCATACGTTTCGAAGCCCGAAGATCTTACGTTGGGCATTCCCCAGCGTTATGCGACGTCGATGCCGCTCGGTTCCGACTGCTATCGCTTGCTGGTGACCGCTCATGAAGGCCGCCCGACGCATATCGAAGGCAACCGGCTCGACAAATCCGCTCAAGGATCGACGAACGTGTGGGCTTCGGCCTCCCTGCTGGGGCTTTATGATCCCGACCGCTCGCAATCGGCGCGCAACAACGGCGTGGAAACCACGATGGAGGCATTTGCCGCCTTCATGGAACAGGCGCGCAAAGGATTTCAGGAATCGCAGGGGGAGGGATTGGCTGTCCTGACCGAGTCCTTCGCTTCGCCGACCATGCACGGACTTGCGGCGGAGTTCCGGACCACATTTCCGAAAGCCGTCTGGGCGACTTACGATCCGGTCAGCGATGAGAATATTCTCAAAGGCAATGAAATCGCTTTCGGAAAGCGCCTCCATACCGTCCATGATTTGTCGAAAGCCGATATAATCGTCTCGCTGGATTCGGATTTCCTCGGCAGCGAATCCCGCATGCTCGTGAATGCGCGGGCTTTTACGAAGCGCCGCAATGTGCTGAGCGTTAATGACGACATGAACCGGCTCTATCTGGTGGAGAGCGGGTTGTCGCAGACGGCAGCCATGGCTGATCACAGGATATGCGTCCGCAACGGACTCATCGGGGCATTCGGCTCGGCGCTGGCTCGAGAACTCGGCAATGCGGGCATACTTGCGTTTTTGCCGGACTTTCCGGCTCACGATTTCCCAGAAGCCGCCGGGGTCATCCGCGCTATGGCCGCGGATCTGGCCGGACATCGTGGTCGATCTTTAGTGCTTGCCGGCCGCAGGCAGGGGCCCGAGGTTCACGCTCTGGCGGCGGTTATGAACTTCGCCCTCGGCAACGCGGGAGCCACCGTGTCTTATGCGGAGCTGCCATACTCGCAGGATTCCGATACCGGGTCCCTGAGCCGGCTGGCGGAAGCGATGGCCGCGGGCAAGGTGAAATTCCTGGCCATACTCGGAGGCAATCCGGCATACAACGCGCCGGCAGACGTCAAATTCGCCGATGCTGTTTCACGTGTATCCACGGTGCTGCATTTGAGTTCCCATGTGGACGAAACTTCCGTCTCCGCTCAATGGCATATTCCGATGCGCCATTATCTGGAGAGCTGGGGAGACGCCGCTTCGATCGACGGTTCTATCGGCGTCATTCAGCCGCTGATCGAACCGCTATACGACGGCATGAGTTGCATCGAACTGCTTGCGTTTCTCACCCGCGGCGCGGTAGCGAAAGGTTATGATCTGGTCCGAGAGGCCTGGAGGCGCGTATTGGCGGCAGGCGATTCCGACGCTGCGTTCCAAAGAGTTCTGCATGACGGCATTTTCGCCGGCGCCGATCCGCGGGTTGCGCTCGCCCCTGACGGTGGTGCGGTGGCGCGCTCGCTGAAAACCGCGGCGCCGCCTGCGAAGGACCCGCCGGGCGCAGGGGACCTGGAACTCGTCTTCAATGTGTCGCCGGCCGTGCACGACGGCCGCTACGCCAATGTCGGTTGGCTGCAGGAATTTCCGGATCCCGTCACAAAGGTGACCTGGGACAATGTTGCCGCCATGAACAGGCGCACGGCTGAAGCCCTCGGCTTGAAAAACAAGGAGCTCGTGAGACTGACCAACGCGAACGGCGAATGCTCGCTGCCCGTCTGGATCATGCCGGGCCAAGCGGATTTCTCCGTATCCGTCGCCCTCGGTTACGGGCGAATCGCGGCGGGCCGCATCGGCAACGACGTCGGCGGCGACGCGTACCGCCTGCGCGGATCGGACACTCCCTGGTCGGCTCGAGGACTCAGGATAGTGCCGGTCAGAGGATCGCATGCCGTGGCCTGCGTTCAGGATCATCACGGACTCGACGAGGAGAAAGTGGCGCGCTCGGGTATCCAGGACAGGCTTCCGGTGATTGTGCGCGAAGCGACACTCGAGGAATACAAGGCGCGCCCGAATTTCGCCCGCGAGAAGGTGGAAATTCCTCATCAGCGCTCCATGTGGACTGACCACGAGTATTCCGAAGGCCGCCAATGGGCCATGTCCATCGATCTCAACGCCTGCACCGGCTGCGGCGCCTGCACGATCGCCTGCCAGAGCGAGAACAACATACCCATAGTCGGAAAGCGCGAAGTGCTCAACGGCCGCGAACTGCATTGGATCCGCGTTGACCGCTACTATGCCGGCAGCGAGGAGAATCCGGAGGTGCTGGCCCAGCCGGTGGCCTGCGTACACTGCGAGATGGCGCCCTGCGAACAGGTCTGTCCCGTCGCTGCCACCTCCCATGATGAGGAAGGCCTCAACGTCATGACATATAATCGTTGCGTCGGGACGAGGTACTGCTCGAACAATTGTCCGTACAAGGTGCGGCGCTTCAACTTCTACAACTACACGAAGGATCTACCGGACCAGATGCGGATGGCGCAAAATCCGGACGTTACGGTCCGCTTTCGCGGCGTGATGGAGAAGTGCACATTCTGCACGCAGCGCATTGAAGTCTCAAGAATCGCGGCGAAGCGGGACGGAAGGGATTTGGCGGACGGCGACGTCACACCCGCCTGCGAGAGCGCATGCCCGACGCAGGCCATAGTTTTCGGAGATCTGCTCGATCCCGAAAGCCGCATTTCTCGCATGAAGAAATCGGACAGGGATTACGCCCTGCTCGGCGAACTCAACCTGCGGCCGCGCACGACATATCTGGCGAAGCTCAGGAATCCGAATCCCCGGATAAAAGAGTGACATGCGCCGGACGTTCCCGTGCCGGGAGCAGCATGCGCAAGAACAAAAAGAAAATAGAATCATCGAATAGAAAAACACAGGCGGACAGCTCGTGAACACAAACATCCAAAAACGCCCGAGCCACCTCGAAGCATCAGCCGCCGTCGCCGGTGAAATGCCGAAGCCCGTCAGGTCGGTTTTCAACGGAATCACGGAGCACGTGAGCGGGATAATCGAGAGCCGGACGCCCCCGGCATGGTGGCTCGCCTTCGGATTCTCGGTGTCGATCCTGCTCATTCTGCTGGGCTCGATCGGGTGGCTCGTTTTCGACGGCCTCGGCATATGGGGCATCAACAACCCCGTCGGATGGGGATGGGCAATAGTCAACTTCGTGTTCTGGGTCGGCATTGGACACGCCGGCACCTTGATCTCCGCCATTCTGTTCCTGCTCAGACAGCGCTGGAGAACGGCCATCAACCGCTTCGCCGAGGCGATGACCATCGTGGCGGTCATCTGCGCGTTGCTTTTCCCCGGAATACACGTGGGCCGCGTCTGGGTCCTTTACTGGTTTTTCCCGGTGCCGAACCAAATGGACATGTGGCCGAATTTCCGCAGTCCGCTTCTCTGGGACTTTTTCGCCGTCGGTACTTATTTCACGGTATCGGCCCTGTTCTGGTATGTGGGACTGATTCCGGACCTGGCCACCCTGCGCGATCGCGCCAAGACGCGCCTGCGCCAAGTCGTCTTCGGCGTTCTGTCGCTCGGGTGGCTGGGTGGCAACCGCCAGTGGCGTCATTACGAAAAAGCATATCTCATGCTCGCCGGCCTCGCCACGCCGCTGGTGCTTTCGGTTCACTCAATCGTCAGCACCGACTTCGCGACCAGTCTCATCCCCGGCTGGCACACAACAATCTTTCCGCCGTATTTCGTAGCCGGGGCTATCTTCTCCGGCTTCGGCATGGTGATGACGCTCGGCCTGATAGCCAGGAAGATCTTCCGCCTCGACAAACTGATCACGATGGATCATCTCGAGAAGATGAGCAAGATCATGCTGGTGACAGGCAGCATGGTGGGCTACGCCTACATGATGGAATTCTTCATCGCCTGGTACAGCGGCAACATTTACGAGGCCTTCGCCTTCATCAACAGAGCCTTCGGAAATTACGCCTGGGCCTACTGGATAATGTTTCTCTGCAACGTGATCACGCCGCAGCTGTTCTGGTTCCGGAAAATCAGGCGCAGCGTCCCCTGGCTCTTCACACTATCAATATTCGTGAACATCGGCATGTGGTTCGAACGCTTCGTCATCACGATATCATCGCTGTCGCGCGATTTCCTGCCCTCGTCGTGGGATTACTACTCGCCGACATTCTGGGACGTCGCGACCTTCGTCGGAAGCTTCGGTCTGTTCTTCACCCTGTTCCTTCTGTTCATCAGATTCCTGCCCATGATATCGATGTCGGAAGTCAAGGGCGTGCTGCCGGAAGCCGATCCGCATGCGCGCGCTCACGATGCGGGCGGGACGCATGCAGCGGGAGGCGAATCATGAAACCTCTTGCGATACTCGCCGAATTCGAATCGCCGGCCGCACTGCTGTCCGCCGCGGAAAAACTGCGCGACGCAGGCTATGCGCGCTTCGACTGCCACTCGCCTTTCCCGGTGCACGGCATGGACGACGCGATGGGTCTGAAACAATCGCCCGTCGGCTTCATCGTCGGCGTCATGGCGGTGATCGGAGCGTCGATCGGCCTGGGCCTGCAGACCTGGGTCACCACCGAGGCCTATCCGCTGGTCATCAGCGGCAAGCCCCTGTTCAGCTGGCAGGCTTACATCATCGTCACCTTCGCGCTTTTCGTGCTTTTCGGAGCGCTCGGAGCGGTCATCGGCATGCTGCATCTCAACGGCTTGCCGCGCCTGCACCATCCGTTGTTTTATTCGGACGGCATACACCGGGTTTCGGACAACGGATTCATGGTCAGCATCGAGGCTTCGGACGAGCGCTTCGATCCGGAAGCATCGGCCGCTTTTCTGCGATCCATCGGAGCCGTGAACATTGAACTGGTCAGGGGGAAAGCATGAAGAGCATGATACGCCGCTCCGCTTCGTGCCGCGCTCTTCCGGGCATCGCAGTCTTGCTGCTCGCTGCGACAGTAATCGCCGGATGCCGGGGCATGGAATCGGGCAAACCGCCGATTCATCCAAATCCCAATATGGACACGCAGGAGAAGTACAAACCTCAATCGGAGAGCCGCTTCTTCGCCGACGGCTCGACGATGAGGACGCCGCCCGCCAATGCCGTGCGGCAGGGCGGTCTGCGGGAAGATCCGGTCTTCTACACGGGCAAGACGGGCGCGGGCCAGTATTCTGACTCGCCCATCGAAATCAAACCGGAGATCATCGCGCGCGGCAGGGAGCGCTACGGCATCTTCTGCAGACCCTGTCACGGAGATCTGGGCAACGGCCGCGGCAAGATAATGGACTACAAATATCCGATTCCCCCGACTTCGTATTTCGAACCTCGCATACTCGAAGCAGAGGACGGTTATATTTTCGAGGTGATTTCCCAGGGAATACGAAACATGTCCGGCTACAAGGCGCAGGTACCGACGATGGATCGCTGGTGCATAACAGCGCATGTGCGCGAACTGCAAAAGGCCTCGCTGCCGGATTCACAGAAGGGCCTGCTCCCGCAGCCGGCCGCAAACACGAAATGACGTGATGCTCATGAATGCAAACAATATTCTTGTGCGCCCCGGCCGTTTCGGCGTCTTTGCGCTCGCCGCCGGCATTCTCGGGCTCGCTCTCAGCGCGGTCGGTATCCTGACGAACTCGGACCGTTTCTACCTTTCCTGGCTCGCCGCATTCGCTTATTGGACGACGCTGGCCCTCGGAGGACTCTTCTTCACGATGCTGCATCACGTCACCGGAGCGGTTTGGAGCGTGGTCGTGCGGCGTTCGGCCGAAGCCATGAGCATGGCTCTTCCCCTCCTGCTCGTCTTTTTCATACCGGTGATAGCAGGCGCTCACTCGCTGTTTCACTGGACCCACGCCGACGCCGTCGCCTCGGACCCGGTGTTGCAGGGCAAGGCCCCGTACCTGAACACGGTCTTCTTCACGGCTCGCGGAATCGTCTATTTCCTCGTGTGGGCGGTTCTGGCCTGGGCGCTGAACAAACACTCTCTGGCTCAGGACGCCAACGGGGATCCCCGCAGGTCGCGGAGCCTCCGTAAAGTCAGCGCCGCGGGAATGTTCCTCTTCGCGTTCACGGTCACCTTCGCCGCTTTCGACTGGCTGATGAGCCTCGATCCGCACTGGTACTCCACCATATACGGCGTGTACGTGTTCACCGGCGGTTTCCTGGCCTTCATCGCTTTCATGACGGCGCTGTATCTCGTATTGAAGAAGCGAGGAGAACTCGCGGACGCGGTGACCACGGAGCATTATCACGACCTCGGACGCATGCTGTTCGCGTTCACTGTGTTCTGGGCTTATATCGGCGGTTCCCAGTATTTCCTGATCTGGTACGCAAACATTCCGGAGGAGACTATCTGGTATTTGAACAGGTGGGATGCGCCGTCCTGGCGAGCCGTCAGTCTTCTGCTCATAGCCCTGCATTTCGTCGTCCCTTTCCTCGCTCTCATTTTCCGCGTCGCCAAGAGGAATTTCGCCGTGTTGAGAGCGACGGCGATACTGCTGCTTGTGATGCATTACGTGGACATATACTGGCTGGTGATGCCCAACCACCACGCGGCAGGCGGCGTGCAGTTCTGCTGGACGGACATCGCCGCCTTCCTCGCGGTCGGTGGTTTCGTGATGTGGCTTTTCTGGTCGCGTTTCAGCGGCAGGCCGGCGCTGCCGGCGGGGGATCCGAAACTCGACGATTCGAAAGCTTACAGGGTCTGATCAGGGGAGGCGAGCCGTGCAGTTGAAGGAACAAGGCGGAGTTGGAGAGACGGCCCGGAGGCCGACGGCGTCGAGACGCGGCGGCCGGCCGGAATCCGAAGCCGTTCCGTGCTATCACTGCGGCGATCCGTGCGACGCCGAGGATGTGGTATCCGGAGGCAGGCATTTCTGCTGCAACGGCTGCAAAACGGTTTACGAGCTTCTTCAGGAGAATAATCTCTGCGCGTACTATGAAGTCGATCGGCAAGCCCCGGGACGCAGTCCCAGGGATTCGGCGTATCTGCGGCGCTTTGAATTCCTCGACGACGAATCGGTTGCGGCGCAGCTGCTGTCGTTCTCCGACGGCGACGCGGCGATGGCGACCTTTTCCGTTCCATCCATGCGATGCAGTTCCTGCGTGTGGCTGCTCGAACGCCTGGGCTCGCTGCATGCGGGCGTAACGTCTTCGAGGGTGAACTTCCCGAGAAAGGAGGTCACGATATCATTCCGCAAGTCCGGAATCACTCTCCGCAGGATCGTCGAACTGATGTCCTCCATCGGTTACGAGCCGCTGATAAACCTCGAGAGCATTGCCGTCAAGAAGCGCAAAACATCGGATCGGCGTCTCTATTACCGCATCGGCGTGGCCGGTTTCGCCTTCGGCAATGTGATGCTCCTCAGTTTTCCGGAATATCTCGCCGAAGAGGGGACGTTGGATCCGCTGTTCCGGACGTTTTTCACGCATCTCAACCTGTTGCTCTCGATCCCGGTGCTTCTGTACAGCAGCATGGAGTTTTTCATCCCGGCGTGGAAGGGACTGCGCGCAAGATCCCTGAATATCGACGCGCCGATCGCGCTCGGCATCATCGTGATGTTCGCCCGCAGCATGGCGGACATTCTCGGCGGCTCGGGGCCCGGCTTCCTGGACAGTTTCACCGGCTTCGTCTTCTTCATGCTGATCGGACGCATCTTTCAGAAAAAGAGCTACGACTCGCTTTCTTTCGACCGCGATTTCCGTTCCTTCTTTCCTCTCTGGGTCACGTTGCGCAGCGACGGGAAGGAAACCTCCATACCGTTGACGAAGCTCCGCGTGGGCGACCGCATCGTGATCCGCAACCAGGAGCTCGTGCCGGCCGACTCCGTGCTGCTGCGGGGCGACGCCCGCATCGACTACAGCTTCGTCACCGGCGAAGCGGAACCCGTCGCCAAGACAAGCGGCGACCGCATACACGCGGGCGGCCGGCAGTCCGGAGAGGCCATTGAGTTGGAAGTTTGCAAGGAGATCTCCCAAAGCTACCTCACGCGCCTGTGGAACGACGACGTCTTCACCAAACCCTCCGCGGCCCGCATCCCTCTGTTCGTCAATACCGTAAGCCGTTATTTCACCGCGGGCGTTCTGCTTGTCGCCTGCGCGGCCGGACTCTATTGGCTGGCGGAAAGTTTCACCGTCGCAGCGTCCGTATTCACCGCCGTGCTCATCATAGCATGTCCCTGCGCGCTGGCTCTATCATCGCCTTTCGCATTCGGATCGGCGCAGAGGATACTCGGCAACAACGGCTTCTATTTGAAGAACACGGAAACGGTCGAGACGCTGGCCGCGATCGACACGATAGTATTCGACAAGACCGGAACCTTGACGCAGGCCGCTCCGCCGGAGCTCGAATACTCGGGAGAGCCGCTGGGCGAAGACGATCGCGCGCGGATCGCATCGGTCGCCAAGCAATCCACGCACGTGCTCAGCCGCCGGCTTGCCGCCGCGTTGAACGGCGCCGGATCGATGCGGATAGCGGGGTATTCCGAGACGCCCGGCGAAGGCATCGGCGCCGACGCGCAGGGCGAGGCGGTGAGAATCGGCTCGGCCGCGTGGACCGGCGCGCCGGGCGGGGATGCCGTGCCGCAAAGCGGACGGTCGCAGGTCCACGTATCCATCGGCGGCGGATACAAGGGCTTCTTTTCGGTGCAAAATCATTACCGGCGGGGCCTGGACGCGCTGGTGTCGCGCCTCAGAAACCGGGGCTATGAATTCGAGGTGCTGTCGGGCGATGGGAACGGCGAAGAGAACGCCCTGCGGCTCTTGTTCGGCGGGGATGTCCGGATGAAATTCCGGCAGTCGCCGGAAGATAAAATGAGGCGCATATCCGAATTACAGCGGCAGGGCCGGCATGTGCTCATGGTCGGCGACGGACTGAATGATGCCGGCGCTCTCAAGGCCGCCGACGCGGGCGTATCGGTCGCCGAGGATGTCAACACGTTTTCGCCCGCCTGCGACGCGATTCTCTCGGCCGACCGCTTTCATCACTTCGACCGCTTTCTGGGGGCTTCACGCGCAAGCGTCCGCATCGTGAAGGCAAGTTTCGCGCTGTCGCTGATCTATAACGTGACTGGCATCGCCTTCGCGGTCGGCGGAGCGCTTTCGCCGCTGGTATCGGCGGTGCTGATGCCGCTCAGCTCGGTGAGCGCCGTGGCTTTCACCACAATCGCGACGCGGCTGCGCGCCTCGTCGCTGGGCCTGAGGTGACCGTATGAGCGTGATGTTTCTGCTGATCGGCTTCAGCCTGCTCGTGGCTCTGATATTTCTGGGAGCGTTCCTCTGGTCCGTACGGAACGGACAGTACGAAGACAAATACACGCCCTCCGTGCGTATGTTGTTTGACGATCCGCCGTCGCATGAAGCCGCCGCCGGCGACGACGCGGAGAAAGCGGCGAAGCAAGAAGACAGGAGCGACGATTGATGGAACTCGAGAAATTCCGATACGACAATGCCATTGTGAGGATGTTTTTCCTGGCCACGGTTTTCTGGGGCATAGTCGGCTTCCTCGTGGGAGTCACCATAGCCCTGCAGATACCTTTTCCCGGCATGAACCTCGGGACGCCGTACACGACTTTCGGACGGTTGCGACCGCTGCATACGAACGCCGTGATCTTTGCCTTCGTCGGGAACGGCATGTTCCTGGGCTATTACTACATGGTCCAGCGCCTGCTGAAGACGCGGAACTGGAGCGATCTTTTGTCGCGCATGCATTTCTGGGGATGGCAGCTCATCATTCTTGCCGCGGCCGTCACCCTGCTGCTGGGCTATACCACGTCCAAGGAATACGCCGAGCTGGAATGGCCTATAGACATCGCGATAACCGTGGTCTGGGTGATCTGGGGCGTCAACATGTTCGGCACCATGCGGATCAGGCGGGAGAAGCACCTGTACGTCGCTATCTGGTTTTTCATAGCGACGCTCATAACCGTGGCGGTGCTGCACATTGTAAACTCCATCGAATTGCCGGCGGGGTTCCTGAAAAGCTATCCGGTTTACGCCGGCGTGCAGGACGCGCTCGTGCAGTGGTGGTACGGACACAACGCCGTGGCCTTTTTCCTCACCACGCCGTATCTGGGGCTGATGTACTACTATCTGCCGAAGGCGGCCAACAGGCCGGTGTATTCCTACAAGCTCTCCATCGTGCATTTCTGGGCGCTGATCTTCATTTACATCTGGGCCGGACCTCATCACCTGCTCTACTCCTCTATACCGGATTGGGCGCAATCCCTGGGCACGGTTTTCTCCATCATGCTGATCGCTCCCTCCTGGGGCGGCATGCTCAACGGCCTCCTCACGCTCCGAGGCGCTTGGGACCGCGTGCGCGAGGATCCGGTGCTGAAATTCCTCGTCGTCGCGGTCACGGCTTACGGCATGGCGACCCTCGAAGGCCCGACTCTCTCGCTGAAGAGCGTCAACGCCATTTCGCATTTCACCGACTGGACCATCGCCCACGTGCACGTAGGCGCGCTGGGATGGAACGGTTTCCTCACCTTCGGCATGCTCTACTGGCTGTTCCCGCGGTTATACCGGACCAAATTATACAGCACGAAACTCGCCAACTGGCATTTCTGGCTCGGCACGCTCGCGATACTCTTCTACGTGATTCCCATTTACTGGGCGGGCATCACGCAGGGTCTGATGTGGAAGCAGTTCACTCCTGAAGGGGTTCTGCAGTATCCGAATTTCCTCGAGACCGTGCTTCAGATCGTTCCCATGCACATCATCCGCGCCTTCGGCGGCACTCTGTTCCTGACCGGCGCCTTGCTGATGGTCTGGAACCTCTGGAAGACGGCGCGATCGGGATCCTTCCTCAAGGAGGAGGAAGCCGAGGCGCAGTCGCTGCGATCGCAGCGGGTACGGGCCGAGAAGACGTACTGGGGCCACCGCTGGCTCGAGAGCCGGCCCGCGCAGTTCACCATACTCACCACCGTCGCGATACTCGCCGGAAGCGTGATATTGAATGTCCCGATGTTCGTCGTGCAATCGAACGTGCCGACGATCTCCAGCGTCAAGCCCTACAAACCCCTGGAACTGCTCGGCCGCGACATATACATACGCGAGGGCTGCGTCGGCTGCCACTCGCAGATGGTGAGGCCGTTCCGATCCGAGACCGAGAGATACGGTGAATACTCGAAATCAGGCGAGTACGTCTATGATCACCCCTTCCTTTGGGGATCCAAACGCACCGGTCCCGACCTCCTGCGCGTGGGAGGAAAGTACCCGGACGCGTGGCATTACAGCCATATGCTGGATCCGACTTCCATGTCGCCCGGATCCATCATGCCGCCGTATCCCTGGATGCTGGAGAATGAGATTGACCTCGGCGGACTCTCGGCGAAGATATCCGTCATGAGGTCCCTCGGCGTTCCCTATCCCGCGGATTACGAAGACAAGGCGCTCGATGACGTCAAGGCGCAGGCGCAGGAGATCGCCGGACGGCTCAGAGGATCCGGGATATCGACGAACTGGAAACGCGACATAATCGCCCTGACCGCGTATCTCCAGCGGCTCGGCACGGACATCAAGGTTAAATAGGATCACGAATTCGCATGTTCAAGCATCTCATGGATTCAGCGGCGTACAATGACGCGGCGGCGGCCGCGACCGTGCTGTTCTTCGCCATTTTCGCCGCCATCCTTCTGCGAACGATTTTCTTGAAGAAGAGCTTTACAAATCACATGAGCCGCCTGCCTCTGGACGAGGACAGGGAGGACGCGTCGACCAACGGAGGTTGATCTATGGCAGTGAAAAAACCCGAGGACGAGCTCTTTCACCATTCCTTCGACGGAATACAGGAGTACGACAACGACCTGCCCGGCTGGTGGAAGTGGCTCTTCTATTTGTGCATAGCATTCGCTGTTGGATATCTTCTGCATTACCATGTGCTGGCCACGGGCGATTTGCAGAAGACCGAATACAAGAAAGAATACGACTCGGACTACGAATCCGGACCGGATGAGACCGGCGGCCGCGTCTTCGCCGCTTACAAATCGCCATGGCTGTCGAGCGTCAGGCAGATCACGCCGCGCATGCGCGAGGAGCAGCGCCAAGCGGACTATGCGGTTTTCGAAGAGAACATACTCCTGGCCATGAAGAAAGCCGACGCTGAGCAGCTCGGCAAGCTGCAGGCGGCTTTTCCGGAAATCGCCAAACGCTTCGAAGCGGAGGGCGGCCGACTGTCGGGCGGCGCGGGCCCGGAACCGGAACCGGCGCTCGCCGAACCCCTGAAGGACGCGGCCGCTCTGGCCGACGGAAAGGCCATCTTCGAATCGCAATGCATGACCTGCCACGGCATGAAGGGCGAGGGCGGCATCGGACCCAACATGACCGACGAATACTGGATACACGGCGGCGCCATCGCCGACATCATTCACATCGTCAGAAAAGGCGTCCCCGAGAAGGGAATGATCTCCTGGGAGAAAACGCTGACGCCGGATCAGATCAACAACGTATCCAGTTTCATACTCGTGAAATTGCAGGGCACCAATCCGCCCAACGCAAAACCTCCGCAAGGCGATAAGGCCGGGACCTAAGTAAATGCAGCCGTTCCGGGACTGCCTTCACGAGAGCGCGGCGCTCTGAGGAGAAATCGTGATGCATCTTCCGCGTAAAACGGGAAAGAAAGGATGATGATTGGAAACCCAGATTAGCAGTTTCGGAAAACCTCCCGCGGAATCTGCGGATCCGGGACATGCTGAAATCACCTTCCGCGACAGGGTCGCCACCATCGACGATGAAGGCAGGCGCAAGTGGATTTACCCGAAGAAGCCCAAGGGACGTTTCACGCGCGCCCGCACCCTGATGAGTTGGATTCTGCTCGCCTTCTTCTTCTCGGCCCCGGTCATACAGGTGAACGGCGAGCCGCTCATGCTCCTGAATTTTCCGGAGCGCAAATTCATCATCTTGTCGGTGTCCTTCTGGCCGCAGGACTTCTATCTCTTCGGACTCGTCATGATAGCGGCCATGGTCTTCATATTCCTGTTTACTGCCGTGTTCGGCCGGGTGTTCTGCGGGTGGGTGTGCCCGCAGACCATTTTCATGGAGATGGTGTTCCGCAAGATCGAATATCTGATAGAAGGAGATTCGGGAAAACAGCGGCTGCTTGCGCTGCAGCCCTGGACTCCGTCCAAGCTGGCTAAAAAGACGGCCAAGCACGCGGTGTTCGCCGCCATGGCTCTCCTGGTTTCAGCCGCTCTCATCTCCTGGGTGATAGGCGTGAAATCCTTCATGAACCTGCTGCCCGGCGATGCGGCGGTGACCGCCGCATGGGCAGGCCTGGCGGGCGCTGTCTATTTTGTGTTCGCCTGGTTCCGCGAACAGACCTGCACACTGGTCTGCCCCTATGGACGGTTGCAATCAGTGCTGCTGGACGACAATTCCGTCGTCATCACGTATGATTTCGAAAGAGGCGAACCGCGCGGCCGCATGCGCAAAGGCGCGGACAGATCGCAACTGGGCGACTGCGTGGACTGCCGGCAGTGCGTGGTCGTGTGTCCGACGGGAATCGACATACGCAACGGCACGCAGCTCGAGTGCGTCAACTGCACCGCCTGCATCGACGCCTGCGACGGCGTGATGGACCGCCTCGGCCTCCCGCGCGGTCTCGTGCGCTATGCCTCGCACGCCTCGATCCGAAGCGGAAGCGCGAAGCTGTTCACGCCGCGAGTGATCGGCTACAGCGCTGTGCTGGCGCTCCTGCTGGGGCTGATCTCCTACCTGTTCCTGGCAAGAACCGATGTGGAGGCCACCGTCCTGCGCGTCCCCGGCACGCTGTACGAAGAAAGAGAAGGCGGCATCATACGCAATCTTTATTCGGTCAAGGTGATCAACAAGACAAGCGGAACCTTGCCGGTCGAGGTCGCCCTCGCCGAACCGGCCGGAGTTCTGACCATGGTCGGCACGCGCCCGCTGCTGCCGGCGGGCGGGATCGCGCAGACGGCGGTTTTCATCGAAATTCCACGCGCAAATCTCGCGGGACCGATAACGAAAATCAAAATCGACATACGCAGCGGAGGAAGAGTCATGCAGACCGTGCGAAGCACTTTCGTCGGACCCGCGGGAAGCGGCGAATGATAATGCATAGCCCAAGAGAGCGACGTATATTGAGATGCCGGACGCAGGCCGAAACGGACCGGGTCAGGGACCGATTTCACGATATCAACGCATGACCGACATGAATGAAGAAAAATCCCCCAAGTCCCCGCCTCGAAGGAGGGAACCCTGGCCGATTGTTCTCGCGATAGTGATCGTCGTATTCGTCGCGGCAACCGCCGCCACGGTTATTTACGTCAGCCGGGAGCGCGTCGACCTCGTGTCGCGCAGCGCGTACGAACAGGGAGAGAAATATCAGCGGAGAATGGATGCCCGCGGCCGCGCGATGTCGCTCGATGGGAAGCCGGTCATCGCCTACGAAAAGGATGTCCGCGAATGCGCCGTGCGCTTTCCCGCGTCCGCGAGGGCCGGCTTGCAGAAGGGAACTGTGTCCTTTTTTCGGCCTGACGACGCCTCTCGGGATTTTTCACTGCCGCTTTCTCTCGATGAGGGCGGCGAGCAGCGCGTCGGCATGAGCCCTGAAAACGCGGGACACTGGAGAGTGCGGCTCTCGTGGACCGCCGGCGGGCTGGAGTATTTTTATGAGCAGCGGATTGAAGTTGAGTGAGGGGTGAATAGTGAAGAGGGAAGGGGGATGGAGGTAGTATGTTGCTTACCGCTTTGTTAATCGGTCTTGTGGGGAGTCTGCATTGCCTCGGCATGTGCGGCCCCATTGTCATCGTCCTCCCGGCTCGAAGCGGAGGCATGGCCGCCTTTATTTTCGGGCGCATACTGTACAATGTCGGCAGGGCGGTCACATACGCCGGCATGGGGGCGGTGGTCGGCGTGATCGGGCAGTTCGTCGTGCTGGCGGGCTATCAGCAAATACTCGGCTTCGTGGCGGGAGGTCTGATGATAGTGAGCGTGCTCTTGCCCTCGCGTTTTGCGGCGCGTCTGTTGCCGAAACGCATGGACGCATGGATGGATCGCATAAAATCGAGGCTCGGCGAGATGCTCGCCGCGGGATCGACCCGCACCATGTTTTCCATAGGCCTGTTGAACGGCTTTCTCCCCTGCGGGCTTGTATACGCCGCCTTGGCTGCGAGTGTCGGCGCCGGCGGTATCGTAAACGGAGCTCTTTTCATGTTTGTTTTCGGAGTGGGAACGATACCGGCGCTGTTCGCCCTGTCATTCGCCGGCGGCTTCATAACCGGACGGCTCCGACGCCGTCTTACACGGCTCATACCGGTCACAATCGCCGTGATGGGACTGCTTTTCATCCTCCGCGGCTTATCGCTCGGGATTCCGTTTATCAGCCCGAAAATGGAGAAGATGATTTCAAAAGGGCAGATGGTCGGGGGTGGGGAGTAGTGATTGCGGATTGCGGATTGGGGATTGCGGATTGCGGATTGGGGATTGGGGATTGGGGATTG
>CAYLZD010000033.1:0-41492 GCA_964388275.1 uncultured Chromatiales bacterium | reverse complement strand
TGTACATCCCCATGTAGTACTGGCCGGTCACCTTGTTGCCCTCGAAGACGTTCTCTCGCTCGGAGCCGGCGCCCGAAGAGGCCCCGTACCAGTAGATGCCGTAGGAACCGCCTGTTATGTCATTGCCGATGAACTGGTTGTACTCGTCGTTGGTGCCGGATGCCGAGTAGAGGACGGCGTTGTAATTTGACGTGGAGGAATAAACCGGATTTTGCAGCACGCAGTTGATGACCCGGTTGTAATTTGCGCTGCCGCCGAAGATCATAACGTTGCTGTAGGACGTGCCCGTCGACCTGATCGTCATGTTCTGCCAGGTGACATAATCCGCCCCGTTCATGTTGACGGTGCCCGTTGTAGTCGTCGGAGCGAAGGTCAGCATCACGTCGTTGCGGTTGCCGGACTCGGACTGGAAGGTGATCGTGTTAACCGCCGAGGCGCCGTTGATCTGGCTCAGGGACACGGATTCGTTGTATGTGCCTGTTCGCACGTTGAACAGCACCGGTCCGCAAATGCCATTCGCGTTGAGATCAGCCACGGCCGCGCCGAAATTGGGATAATCCGGCGAGGCGCCGCCAATCGTGTATATGCCGCTGATAGCCGGCTTGAGCGTCACGCTCAGCGTGTCGTTGAATGCGCCGCTGTCCGCTCCGTTGTTCGGCTGATGTGTCCACACCTTGAGGGTATGCGGGACGCCGGGCGCGAAATTCTGCGAGGCGGATAAAGTGACCGTCTCATCGCCCAGAGAAGCGAGGTTGCCGCTCCAGGGAATATCGGTCTGCGGCACGCCGTCATAAACCCATTTGATTGTGACGCTGTTGAGCGTCTGTGTTCCGTAGTTCTTCAGATTGACTTGAATCGGAAAGGCTCCCGGGCAGAAGTCTTTGGGAGAAAGCAGATCCGATATACCGGCATCGCGCTGATACGCCGACGAAAGGTCGAAACCGAAATCAGTCCGAGTGTTGCTGGAACCCGCCACCGAACCGCTGCAGCCGGATCCGCCGTACGTGCGCGTGATGTTCGGCGGAGAGGAGTTGGAGAAGGTGGCGATCGTGATGCCGCCCGTGGTCGTCCCTTGTGAGCAGAACTCGATCACCAGCGAGAGATTCGGATTGTAATAGTAAGGAGTCTGCAGCTGTATCGAGAACCAGGCGCCCGCCGCTGTTGCTGGGATCGTCAGGGCCTGTGAAAAGAAGCACTGTGTGACCGGTGAAAACCACTGGCCTGTCGGGTAAGTAGTCCCGGCCAACTGTCCCAGCGATACTCTCGCGTTCGTGTACGTCGTGAGAGGACCGGCGCTGGAGGGATATACCCTGAAATACACTTTCGTGATATTGCCGGCGTACGCGCCCGTGAACTGGTTGGGCATGTAAAAGCCCTGCCATTTGGAGAACGACGTCATCGAGCCGTTCGGATTGAATGGAATTGCGTTGCCGCCTGTGCCGCCTGATACGTAGTATTGCGGCGTTTGAGCGAATGCGTTGCCGGCGGCTACGAAAGCCGCTATCAGCAGCAGGATTATTCTCCCGTTTCGGGACCGGGGGCTGGTCGCCGTTTTTCTCATCTCGCACCTCCAGAAGATGAATGTAAGTAGTGGTAGTAATGTGACAGGATTCCTGTCGTGCACGGGAATGATATGCACTATCACTCCATTGCATTAAATTATGGAAAAGACAAGAAAAATAGCAAGATACAAAGCGGCTATCTGCAGGCGCAGACGTATTCCTCGGCCCGGGAATCGGGAGCGGACCTCCGGCTTGCGTACGGCTCTGTTCAAGAAGTTCCCCGCGCTTCGTATCTTGCCTCCCGCGATTGAAAGCGGCGCAGTATTCCCCGAATAAACGGAAACCACACCGGCAAACGGTTGAAGACATGATAGTCATGAAATTCGGCGGCACATCGATCGAGGATGCTGCAGCCATGCGCAACATGTGTGAAATTGTGAAGTCCCGAAGAGGCCGCAAGCCGGTTGTAGTGTTGTCGGCCTGCTCCGGGATAACCAACTCGCTCGTGCGCTGCGCGGATCTGGCGGCCGGCGGGTCCGAAACCGATGCGCAGCGCCTTCTGCGCACGGATATTGTGGAGCGCCATTACGAGATCGTCCAGGGGCTGATAAACGGTCTCGCACGGCAGGATCATCTGATTCGCGAACTTACGACTTTCGGCGACGAACTGCGGCATATTTTGTACGGCATCAGCATCACCGGAGACCTCTCGCCCCGGGTTCTGGATTTCGTCATGTCTTACGGCGAGCGAATGTCAACAGCCGTGGCAACGGTGGCGCTGCGGGAAGCGGGGCTCAACTCCGTGGCCGCGGACGCGCGCAAGTGCATTGTGACGAACAGCGATTTCGGCAAGGCCGAGCCGTTGATGCGGGAAACTTCCTCCAGATGCGAACAGCAGCTTCGCGCGCGCGTGGAGTCGGGCGATATTCCCGTCATACAGGGTTTCATCGGCGCCAACGAAACCGGCATAACCACCACACTCGGGAGGGGCGGCTCGGACTTCTCGGCAGCGCTGATCGGCGCGGTGTTGAGAGCCGAGGACATCGAGATCTGGACGGACGTCGACGGCATTCTCACGGCTGATCCCAAACTTGTTCCCGGCGCGCGCAAGGTAGAGGAAATGTCGTTTCAGGAAGCCTCGGAACTTGCGTATTTCGGCGCCAAGGTGCTGCATCCCAGCACGCTTCTGCCTGCGATCGAGAAGAACATAGCGGTCCGGATATACAACTCGCGCCGTCCAAACTCGGGCGGAACTCTGATCAAGCCCGAAGTTCCGCCTTCGCGCGCCGCCGTCAAATCCATTTCGTACAAGCGCGGCATCACGGTGCTCAACATCTCGTCCGCGCGAATGTTGGGCAGCTACGGCTTCATGAAGAAAATATTCGACATCTTCAACGAACATCGCACGTCGGTGGATCTTGTCACCACCTCGGAAGTCAGCGTTTCCCTCAGCATCGAATACACGCATTCGCTGGAGAAACTGGCGCGCGAACTCGAGGCGTACGGCAGAGTGCAAATCCAGACGAACAAAGCGATCGTGTGCATAGTCGGCGAGAAACTGCGCTCGGAACAGGGCATCGCCGCCCGCGTGTTCGGTCGCCTGAAGGATATGCCCATCTATATGATATCCCAGGGCGCTTCCGAGATAAACCTGACTTTTGTGATATCGGAAGAGAACATACCTAAGGCGGTCAGGGAACTGCATGAAGAGTTCTTTTCGGAGGGACCGGAAGCAAGGACCTCCCGACCCGTCAAGGTCGGCGGGAGCACGGATTGATGACCTTCCTGCGCGGTTTCGCATATATCGGCGACGTCCTGCACGCGGGTTCCGTACCGCTCGAGCGGATCGCGGAAACGGAAGGGACCCCGGCATACGTCTACAATCTGGACGCGATACGCCTGGCCTATGAGGAGTATCGCGACGCTTTTTCGCCGTGGAAACATCTCGCATGCTACGCCGTCAAGGCGAATTCCACAGCGGCCGTCCTTCGCACGCTTGAGGGAGCGGAGGCGGGTTTCGACGTGAATTCCGCCGGAGAACTGTTTCGCGTCCTCAGGGCGGGCGCTGATCCGCAGAAAGTCGTGATGACCGGTGTCGGCAAGACGAACAGAGACATTGAAGCTGGAGTTGACGCGGGCATACTTCTTTTCAACGCCGAATCGGTCGAGGAGTGCCTGCGGATAAATGCCGTCGCGCGCGACAGAGGCTCGATTGCGCAGGCCCTGCTTCGCATCAATCCGGATGTGCCCACGGATACTCATCCGGGCATTGCGACAGGGTCCGCGGAACATAAGTTCGGGATCTCGCAGGCCTCCGCCATGCGCGCTCTCCCCGACTTGTCATCGCTCCCGAATCTGCGTATCGCCGGTTTCGGCATGCACCTCGGCTCTATGCTTTTCGAAGCGGGCCCGTATGCGGCCGGATTGAAAATGCTGACGGAGTTGGCTGACGTTTCGGCGGGATTATTGTCCGGCTCCGGGCGCTTCCTGAACATCGGCGGCGGCATCGGCGTGCCTTACAAGGCCGGTGATCCCGTGTTCCCGGCCGCGGAACTCGCAAGCGATCTGTCGCAACTGCTCGATGGACTGCGCGCGCGCGGCGTCGTATTGCTCAGCGAACCGGGACGCTGCATAGTCGCGAATTCCGGAGTCCTGCTCACCCGCGTCGAGTACGTCAACAAAGAACGCGGCCGCGTTTTTCTGATAATCGATGCTGGAATGAACGACCTGTTGCGGCCCATGCTGTACGCGGCTCATCACGAGATACTCCCCGTGCGTAGGCGGAGCGATCGAGACGAAACGCGGTGCGAAATCGCGGGACCCGTCTGCGAATCGACCGATGTCTTCGCCACGGCGCGGACAATTCGGGAGGTGAAACCCGGGGAATTGCTGGCGATTTGTTCCGCCGGCGCCTACGGCGCGTCGATGTCGTCGGTTTACAACTCGCGGCCTCTCGCCGTCGAAGTCGCGGTCTCGGGAGGGAAGCGCTTCGTCGCCAGGCGACGCCAGACGTTTGAGCAGCTGGTGGAGAACGAGACGGCTGCGCCGTGACGGGAAGTGTCCTCCACCGCTTATAAACTGTCGAGCCGGCGGGCCAGGGAGAGGTCGGCGAGGACCAGCGAGGTCATCGCTTCGAGCACCGGCACCACGCGGGGCACGATGCATGGATCGTGGCGGCCGCGGCGCGCCGCAGCGCCGACGGTGCTCACGGGTTTGACTGCGCAGAGCAGCGTAATTCGACATCCGTTGCTGATTCCGCCCTGAATCCCGGCGGCGCGCGCGGAGTATCCGTCCGCGGTGGCGTCTGAATGATATTCGCGCCCGCTGAGCGCGGCGTCCTCGAAAGCATCGCCCAGCGTCACGCCAGTCACCGCTCCTATGCTCATCAATGCCCCAGCGATCAGGGACTTCGCCTTGCGGAAAACCGGCTCGCCGAGTCCGGCCGGAAGCCCGTCGACGCGCAGTTCCACCACGCCGCCGCGCGAGTTTCCCGTCTCGATGCAGGTCAGGAGTTCCGCTTCCATGCGTCTTGCCGCTTCGGGATCCGGACAGCGCGTCGGATGGGCGTCGATCATGCCGGTCGTGAGGGAATCGGGTATGGCGGTTGCCGAGATGTTTCCGATGCGCCTCGTGAAGGCGGTGATGCCGACTCCCGGAGGAAGCAATTTCAAGGCCACCACTCCTCCGATCACTCTCGAGAGCGTTTCACGCCCAGAAGCGCGCCCGCCGCCGCGATAATCGCGCACACCGTACTTCTCTTCCCAAATAAGATCGGCATGTCCGGTTCTGTGCTCGTTCGGCGAATAGTCGGAACTTCGCGCGTCGCGGTTCCGGACCATGACGGCAATGGGCGTTCCCAGTGTGCGCCCCTCGAAGATTCCGCTCAGGATTTCGGGTTCATCCGCTTCGCGGCGCTGGCTGCTCAGTGAAGATTGCCCGGGTCTGCGCCTTCGCAGGGCGGCGGCGAAATCTTCGACGCCGAGCTCGATACCGGCCGGGCAGCCGTCTATGACGGCGCCCAGCGCGACGCCGTGCGATTCGCCGAAAGTAGTCAAGACAAGAAACTCGCCGAAGCTGTTACCTCGCATAATCGGTCAGCCTCCCGCCTGCGTCGGGGCGCGTTTCCTTCGCCGGAGCGCTCCGGACGCGGCATGGGTGTTCACACGAAATATCATGCGGTACGGCACATACATCACTGATAGTTCCCGAAACCCCATTCGCGTCTCTGATCCTCCGCCTGTGCCACGAAAAAGCCAATTCCGTTTCTGTACACTTCCACATCCGCCGGCAGACGCTCCACTCCGTGATAATGAATATCCAGCCATGCGCGGGTCCTGGGCGGTTTGTCATGCGCGTCCGTTCCCGGCCCGCCGGCGTTTACTATCAGGACAAATGACTCCTTTTCTAGTTCCCCCCAGCCCTCGCGGGCGCCTGTCTGTCGCACAGGGCGCCAACCGCGCTCGAGCAGCGTCTCGATGACAGGGACGCTCACCGCGCCGCGTCCGTAAACGGCGGTGGGTCCCGGGCTGATCCCGCGATCCGCCAGCTCGTCGAGGACGGCTTCCATGCCGCGGCGGTCGGAGTCCGTCAACGACCATCCTCCGTCCCGCAACGTCAGTGTATTGCCGCTTTGGAGTCCGGACTTGCTCGTCACGAAAATCGAGTTTATCACAACCGCCTTATGCGGCGAGGTAACCGAGAGGCCGTGCAGATTAAGTTTGAGGAGGAAGTACAGCGCATGCTCCAGTTCGTCGGGCGGGACGGGAATCTTGAGGTAAGCCAGTTTCCCGCCGTCCATCTCGATGCTGCGGCGGCGATGCCAGACGTCGCCGATGCTGTCGTCCACCGGATCACCTATCAGACCGCAGATCGCTGCCGGATCCGGTCCGGCGGCCTGCGGCACGAAGTAGGCGAGGGACGGAGGGAGTCCCGCCTTGTCGACCGCGCCGGGTGAGACGTAGTTCAATTCGTTCCACTCCCGGACGCGGAAAGCCCGCATCCAGTTCCATCGCTTCCCTCTCGGGATGAGGCTCACTTTGCCTCCCTTCTTTCGATATACTCTGCAGACTTCATGCGCGAAGCGCAGTTCAACCCACGATTTGACAACAGGCGCGAATTTATAGATGATATGCGGCTTCCATTCCGGGAATCGTTCCGCCAGCACATCGCCGGCCATCAACATCGCGTCGAAGTACTCCTGGTCCACGTCACCCACGTGAGCAGACACGATCAGGGGCCGGGGTTCGAGACTTGCGAGTGGAACGGTAGCCGCATAGCGTGCATCGCAATCGAAAGCCGCCGCTGCTGACCCTCGGAGAAAGAAACCGCCGTCCGGGGTCCTGAGCGAAGCGAGGACGGGAACATCGGTTTCCGGCGTGCTGTCGAAAATGTCGCTTCGAATCTCGATACCAGCGAGACCGAAAAGCCGGCAATCTGCAATGCAGCGGTCAAGCTGTTCGGGGCTGTGAGCGAGCATCCAGGATTTCCGCATTACCGGGCTTCCCGCTGCGGCGTCAGCCAAACCGGCCATACCGCAGAGCAGCCGTGCCGTCTCCTCGACGCCGGTGCCACGCGCGATCCGCAATCTCAGATGCGCTCCCGCCGAGTATGCGGATTCCCTCGTTCGTTTCATCCATTCGATTTCGGCGCCGGGTGAACTCTCCGGTCTCAACCGCTCCCTCTCGCTGAGCGCGGTTTCCTCCCAGCCGTCCCTGTCTATCCATATGGCACAGACGCCGCCCGGAACCTCGAGCATGCCGCCGCCCGCGGCGATTACGCTCCTTCCGGCCTCCGAAAGGAGTGATTTCAGCATTTCTTTCTCCATCGCGCGAAACCGCTTTTCGTCCGCGCTCACAAGCCGGGCTGCGCTCTGACCGGTCGACCGCTCGATCAACTCGTCAATATCGTGAAAGCGGCAATCCAAATGCCGCGCAAGAAGGCGGCCAAGCGTGCTTTTACCGGACGCTCTGTGACCGATTAGAAGAAAACTGAAATCCATGTCGGAACATTATCGCTCTATCAGTGAAGCAAATCCGGGTGCAATATATCCATGAAATGACAGAGGGGAAATACCCCCCGATAAACGCTCTACTGCCGGAATGTTCGAATATATGTTGTGAAGATCCGAGATGAACCGGAGTACAAATATTCCAACTGCTGCAGCGGGGCTATCGCTGTCTGAAGAAATATCGGTACAACGGGACAGCGGATATGCGGCAGCCTCGGAAGGGAGAGCTCTCGATTCCGGTAGAGTGTAGACGCATTGATTTATTGATACAATACGATTTGCATATCGCAACACATAAGAAAAACGCCGCAACACATTGATTTTGCATCACGAATTCTGCTTATTGCCTGTTGTGACATGATCCGCCACGGCTTGCCATGAACAAACGATCCCCGGCGATCCTTATACTCATCTTCTTCTGTGCTCTCATGTTGCTGCCTGAGGGGCAGTCGATATCACAGAAGTCGCCCAGGCCGGCTGGGAAATCGCAGCAAAGCACGAGAGTATCCGGAACAAAGTCGAAATCCGGCAGCGGCAAGACCAGGAAAACGACGGCTGCTCGGTCCGTTTCCAGCAAAACGGCTGCGCGATCGTCGGCGAAAAAAACCGTCTCATCCAAGCCGGGCGTGCGCAAGGCATCGTCGAAAACATCCTCATCGAAAAAACGCGACTCGAAATCAACCTCCGTCAAAAGGGGCAGTTCGAAATCCGCCGCCACAAAGACGAAGGCAATCAAACTCAAACGCGGCGAACTGGAGAAAATACGAGAGGAAATCAGCGCATGCGAGACGAAAATAAAGGAGAGCCGGAAGACCGAGAAAACCGCGCTGGAACGCATAGATATTTACGACCGTCAGACCTCGCTCATACGGCGGGTCGTCTCGCACCTCAGCGTGAAAATCGAGGATGACCGCAGGGAAATCGAAGTTGCACAGGCAACACTTGAAGCCGAGAAGAAGCGTCTAGATGCGGTGAAGGCCGAGTACGCCGGATCCTTGGTGCATGCTTATAAACGAGGGCGTCTGCATGACACCGAATTGCTGTTGAGCGCTACGTCTCTGAACCAGATGTTCATCCGATCGAAATATCTGCGTGCATTTTCAGGGAAGCAGAAAACCGAGGCGCGGGAAATCCGGGAGCGCCGGGAGGCCGTGCTGGCGCAGAAAAAACTGCTTGAGGAAAAGGTCGAACAGCAGCGACAGACCGTAATCGAGAAACGCAGCCAGGAAGGCGCGCTGAGGCGAAAGACTCGGGAACACCAAGCACTGCTTGTTAAAGCGCGGCAGGACAAGTCGGCTTACGAAGCCGAACTGCGGCGCAAACGGGCGGCCGCAGCGAAAATCGAGAGGCTCATAGCTGATCTGGTCGAGAGGGAGCGTCGGAGCGAAATTGAAGCGGCGGGAAAGCGGGCCGCGGCTTCGTCGCCGGGACGCGGGGGGACTGCTTCGAGAGGCGGGCGAGTATCGCCTCTGCCTGACAGAGCCATCTCGCAGACGGCTTTCGGCCGTCTGAAGGGACGCCTGCCATGGCCGGTTTCGATGGGGCGTGTGGTGGGGGCTTTCGGGGAGCAGGTTAATCCGAAGCACGGAACCGTCACCATCAGCAACGGCATCGACATTCAGGCGGCGGCGGGCGCGGCTGTCAAGGCTGTGGCCGACGGGAAGGTATCCACGGTGCACTTCCTGCCAGGCTACGGGAACCTGATAATAGTGAACCACGACGACGGTTTCCGTTCGGTATATGCGCAGCTTTCAACCATCGGCGTCAGCCCGGGGGCGAAAGTCAAGGCCGGGCAGGTGATAGCGCGGAGCGGTGAAGGACTGTTGGGCCCGATGATGCACTTCGAATTGTGGCGGCAGCGCAACACGTTGAATCCGATGAACTGGCTCGCGCGGTGACCGGAAACCGGCGCCTGCCCGCGTGCGTCCGCGGCGGCTCTATGCTGTCAGATGTTCGACGAGAATTCGCGCGCCGATGAGAACAAGCAGGACACCGCCGGCGAATTCCATCTTTCTGCCCAGGGCGGCCGAGGCTTTTTCGCCGATCCGAAGCCCCAGCACGGTCATTCCGCCGGCGACGACGCCGATGACGAGACTCGGCAGCACGATCCCGGCTTCCAGCATTCCGAGGCTGAGGCCCACCGCGAGCGCATCCATGCTTGTGGCGAGCGAGAGGGAGACCAGAGACATCCCCCTAGTCACGTCGACGCCCATTTTCTTCCGTTGAACATCCATCGAGGATCGCATCATCCTGATGCCTATGATGCCCAGAAGCGCCATCGCCAGCCAGTGATCGAATGCCGCGATATGATGAGCCGTCCTCGAACCCGCGGCCCAGCCCACCATCGGCATTAAGAACTGGAACAGGCCGAAATGAAAAGAGAGGCGGAAAGTCTGACGCGCGGTGGCGCGCACGAGAAAAGCTCCGGCCGACAGAGCGACGGCGAAGGCGTCCATCGCAAGCGCGAAAGCGAGAACGGCCAGAGAGAGGATATCCATGTTCGAATCATCGGGGACGGGATGCGCCCGGAAAGTTCACGCTGCCCAAGCTTCATGGATCCGTCGCCGCCGGAATAGGGGCGGATCCGCTGGCAGGGCTCGGTCCGCGCCGCAACGCGCCGGGGATGTCCGCCGCCAGGATTCGGTCGAAGAGAATCCGGTGGGCCGCGTCGTTGAGATGCACACCGTCACCAGAGTCGTATTGAGGCAACGGAGAGCCGTCCGACGATGCGAGGCCTGAGTTGAAATCGATTATCCTTCCCGGGAAACGGGACTTCAGCCACAAGGCCATGGAATCCTGTAAGGTCCTCGTGCTGTCGGTGAAGACGCGCGGCTGAGGGGTGCAGAACCAGACGGGGATATCGCCGGCCGCCTCGAGAATTCTCACGTAATTGCGCCTCTGCTCCGAAGAGTCGAATCCGGCCGCCGCGTCGTTGCTCGGGAGATTCACGATGATGGCGGACGGTCTCAATGCCAGCGCGGCCGTGATGTTGCGCGAGCTGTCCGGCGTCGGGCGATGCGGCCGTATGGAATCCTCCGAAGGCAGGAAATGGTAGCTGGTATGCGCCCATTGCGAGAGGTTTTTCAAACCGATGCCCTTATGTGTAAGCCGCAAAGCCCGCTCATATCGGCGCACCCAGGAACTGTCGGGATGGCTGACGCCGCCGCCTTTGGCCGTGGAGGATCCGAGCACGACAATCAGGAGCGAGTCGTGCGCGCGGCCGCCGCTTTCACGCACGGTATCCGCTTGCGCGAAGGCAACCATGGGAGCGGTGAACATGCCGCACGCGCACAGAAGGAGTCCGGCGAGAGCCGCGGACCGTGGAAGTCGATGAAAGAATGTTGAGACAGGAAGCAATTGGCAAGTCCGAGATCCCGGAGACGCCGGCAATTTAGCTCGATTGCCGAAACACCGCAACGGTTGCGATTGGGTGTTTAAAGAAGACATGTCCGGCTGGTGATGACGCGCCGATTGCCTCCGCGCATCACGCCGGTTTCCGCCGACTCAGGTTTTCTTCTTGTCTGCATCCGCAGGGCAGGTGGACATGCCCAGCAGACCGTAGAGAGGGCAGTAACCGATGACAGCGGTCAGAAGCGGTACGATTCCGATCAGGCCGAGGTAACGCATGTCTCCATCGCCGACGAAGAAAAAGACGAGCAGGGCGAGTCCGACAATTGCGCGGATCAGACGGTCCATGGTTCCGGTATTTGCTTTCATTTCAGTCTCTGTGTTTTAATTGCTGTCAATTCGGTTCAAGCGGTGAGATGCGCGGATTTGCGGAGTGGATTCGGCCCTTTCCGTTTTGAGAAAAATGGGCTCGGGCGGATCGGGCATTTACCTTGAAGATTTCTTTTTTTCCTTGCTCTTGCTCGATTTCTCGGCTAGAAGTTTTTTAATCATGCGTTCGGTTTTGTCGTACTCTCCGGCGCCCACCTTAAAATATCTGAGAATTCCCCCGCGATCGATCAGAGAAATATGAGGGATGCCGTTCACTCCGTAATCCTGGAAAGTCTTGGAGCCCGATTTCTCGACAGCCACAGGCCAGGAGACCTTGTGTTTCGGGATGAAGTCGTCCTTGAGTTTCAGGAATTCGTCGTCAGGGGTCACGGTTCTGCCGTCATACCGTCCCTGAAACGTGGTCAATCCCAGCACTACCAGGCCCTGATCGGCGTATTTATCGGACCATTCCTTGATATGCGGAAAGGCCATGATGCATGGCCGGCACCATGTGGCGAAAAAGTCTATCAGTACGACTTTCCCTTCCAGTCCTTTTAGCGAAAGAGGTTCGCTGCCAATCCATCGATGTTCGGCCCATTCCGCCGCCGGCTTGGTCATTTCTCTCTGCTCCTCGGCCAACTGGGACACATAAGCTTCCGCTGCGCTTTTTGTTTCAGGCCAGAGAACGGGATCGTCGAGCGCCAGTTCCGCTTCGCGAATGAATCGGGCTGCCGATGCGGAATCACCCGAAGCGCGGTAGCCGTGCATGATTTGTCCCATCGGTTTTGCGATCTGGGTGATAATGAAATGGCGATGTTGCTGTACTATCTCCTGAAGCTGAAGAGAATCCTTTGGCATCCCTTCGGCCTTGGTATCCTGTTCCTTGTATGCCCGGAAAGCCCGTATGGTCTTGATTGCGAAGGGATGCGCATCCGCCGGCCTGTCGCCTTCGGAGAAGCCCGTGGCGATCGCCGAATAGATTTGTCCTCGTTCCATGTCGTTCGCGTCCGACATGGCCTCGTCAGAGGCGTATTTCGCGGCCGCCTCGATTTCGCCGCGCATCGAGAGCAATTGAGCAAGCTCCCTCTGTACGGTTCGTATGGAATCAGGGGATTTCAGCAGCGCGAGCAGCCGCTCCGAGGCGTTCTTGCAGGTATTGAGATCATTGATCGCGATGGCGGCGAGCTTTATGTAATTGAGATCCTCGCTTCCGTATACAGCGAGATCTCCAAGCCCTTGCATCGCCGGCTGGGCTTTATCCGGGACAGCACGGAATATGGCGGTGATCGCAGGCATGTCCGCCTTGAGACGTTCCTGCATCAGCATTGGATTCCTGGCGAGTGACGGCTCCGTACGGACCATCTCCTTGAAGATGCTTTGAAGCGAGTCGTATTGTCTCGCGACGATCTTGAATTCCTTCCACGCCTCCGATGCCAGCCTGCTTTGAGCGAGAGCGCCGTCAGGCGCCTCGAGCAGAAACACGACAGCCAGGAGCAATATCAGGGAGGAGAATTTACTGAGCATGAGGGAACCTCGGATCGGTGTATTTGAAGTCTATGGCAAAACGCCCTGAGCATGCGCAACGTTCCTTTGATGCAGCCGATCCGCGTCGGATGCAACCGGACGGGGCGCAGCGAGCGCAAAGAGTAGCACAAGGACCCGAATTTCGCAAGCGCGGCTTCCTTGCACTGCCGCATTTTAACATTCTTTTTCCGATATTCACGTCAGCCAAGGACGGAACAAACCACCGACGACGGCCGTACATACACAGTCATGAGAAAAACCGGCATTCTCGAGTCATCAGCTGCATTCGGCATTTCAGCCGCGGCCGGCGCCGTGGTGCTCCTCATTTCTCTGCTGCAGCTGCCGCTGTCGGTTTTTCTTCAGAACACCCGACCGGGTCTGCCGATGGTGATAAAGTCCTTGACGAAGGAGGGCCTTCTCATAACGCCACTTCCGGGCGCGGCACCTACTCCGTTGCAGGAAAACGACGTGGTGACGAGCATCGGCGGAGTTCCGACGGATTCGGCATCCTTCGATCCGGCAAGTTTTCCGGATCTCGTAATGAACCTGCAACTGGGCGACACGCTGCGGGTGGAATTGACGCGAAGCGGTCGTCAGCATGTGTTCGACATCATGCTGGACGAACCGCGTTCCGTGACTCACGGCGCATTCATTTCTTTTTCGCGCTACCTGACCATCGCCGTCGGCCCGCTGGTGATAATGCTGATCGCAATGATCGTGCTGATGCGCCGTCCGCGCACACGCCAGGCGACATTGTATCTGCTGCTCTCGGTCGCGATCTCGGTATATTTTCTGACTTTTACGGCGATGGGACAGAGCATGCCCTGGTGGAAAATTCTTCGTCCGGTATCGATGTATCTGCCGACGGCGGGGATAATCATGTTTGTGCCGCTTCTGCTGCATTTTCTGCTCGTTTTTCCGGAAGAGCGGAAGGTCAGAGGATCAGCGATCCTGCGCAATGCGATGATCTACGGACCATACGTCCTTCTTCTTTTGCTGATGCTTCCGCTGATTCCCGGCCTGCAACTTCCCGACACGGAGTTGACGGCCGTACTTGTGAATTACATTTTCATCGCGGGCGGACCCCTGCTCGGGGTTGTGGTGTTGTTGTGGTCGCTTCACAAGGCCGCACAGCTCATCACGAAGAAGGTGCTGCGCGCCATACTGACAGGAATCCTGTCATTCGCATTCAGCATCGCGGTGTCCGTGACGCTCGGTTTATTCGGAGAGGAACTCGGCGTGCCCGCCGCTGTTTCGCTTTACGGGCAGATAATCCTGACCGCCTTCGTGGTTTTTTCGCTGCCTGTCGCCTTCGGTTACGCGATTCTGCGCTACGGATTTCTCGACGTCCGCGTCATATTCCGCCGCACGACGGTATACGCTTTCACCGCGGCCGCGGTATCGCTGTTCTTTTTGGCCCTGTATTTCCTGCTCGAGATCATGATGACGGGTTTCGGCAGAACCGAGTTGCTGTTCCTGAGCGCAACATTGACCGGGGTGTTCGTCGTTGTGCTGTCCCTTCTGCACGAGCGGATACGGTTTTTCATAGACGCGCACGTCTTCAGGGAGGAATACCGGACCTCGGTCGCTTTGCGGGAACTGGCCCGCGACCTCGTCAACACTCTGCAAAGAGATGTCCTGTTGACCACGCTGACGCAGAGACTTCCGAAAATACTCGGCGCGCGCGCGTCGGCGCTCTCGATAGACGAACCCGGCGACGTCTCGCTACTGGCCGGCGGGGATACGCAATTGGAGCATTTCTCCGGCCTCATGCGCAACCCGGAATTCCGAAGGCGTCTCGACAGCGAAGAGATAGTGACGGCGAACTCCATACCCGGAGTTCCTTATCATCCGGATGCGGGCATAATTTTCCAGATCGCATTACAGAACGGCGAGTACGTCGCAGTATCCCTAAGCGAGAAAAACAACGGGCGGCCGTTCACGGACGGTGAACTCGGCTTGCTGCGCATAGTCGCCGACCATGCGTCCCTCTGCTGGAAAAACACCGCGCTGGCCGAGGAGTTGAAGGAACAGGAGAGGATGCGGCAGGAAATGGAGATCGCACACACCATTCAGGAATCCATGCTGCCGAGGCAGGCGCCGGAGATAAGAGGAGTCGATATCGCCGCCATGTCCGCTCCCGCGCGTGAAGTGGGAGGAGACTTCTTCGATTTCGTCCACACGGCGGACGGCCTGCCGGGAATAGTGATCGGGGACGTGTCGGACAAGGGAGTGTCGGCGGCTATGGTCATGTCATCGGCCATCAGCACCGTGCGCTTCGCCTCCGGTCTGGAAGTATCGCCGCGTGAAATTCTCTCGAGAGCGAACGCCCGTCTGCATGTCGACACTCGGTCTCATATGTTCGTCGCTGTGTTTCTCGGGATCCTGGATGCCGACCGCCTTGCGCTGCGCTTCACGAACGCCGGTCTGCCCAAACCTCTCCTCCTGAGAGGCGAGCAGGCGTTTGAAATAGAATGGTCGGATAACGGCTTGCACCTACCTCTGGGTGCCAGACCCGACACGACTTTCCATGAACAGGAGTTGGAGCTCGACCCCGGCGACATACTGCTGCTCTTTACCGATGGTGTGATAGAAAGCTGCAACACACAGGATGAGGAATTCGGAGTCAAGCGCCTGCGCGATGCGGCCTTCTCTGTTGCCGACGACGGCGCGGAACGGATAAAACAGCACATTTTCGATGAACTGCGAGCATTCACCGGACGCGCGGAGCTGCACGACGATTTGACGCTCGTGGTAATGAAGTTTGACTGACATTTTGCAATAACTGCAATCATGCCGTCGATTATCAGTGCATTGCGGCGGCAGGATCGCGATATTGCGCTCGTCGTCCTGCGTCGATAATAATACCGGTACAGAGGAGCCGCCGGCAGCGTATTCATGTCCGTACACGGAGGTGCACAATGACACGATCCCGCGCATTCTCGATTTTCATATTGGTTGGCTTTGTCGCCCTGGTTGCCTTCGCGTTCAGCCCCTATGAACTGGGCACATTGCGTGATTATCGCATCATTGTGTATTTCAAGTATTGGCGTTGGATCGATCCGTCCGTGGTCAATCCGGAAGCTTTGGTATCCCGATTGAGATCCAAGGACACGCGCCTGCAGATCGATGCCGCCCAGTCTATAGGATTTTTGGAGGAAGATCCCAAAACGGTTAAAGCGCTCATGGAATTTTTAGGCAGGCCCGATGTCGAGGAGTCCGCCAAGGATGTCGCCGTCTGGTCGCTTGGCGAATTGCGGATAGAGAATGCAATGCGGTCACTTCTAACGCTCAGAGGCGACGAGAGATACAACCAGAAAAATCTGCAAAGGGCGATTGACAAGATCGAAGGAAGGATAGAAAAATCGATCTGGCCGGAATGAAGGGTTGTCAGGCGATCCGCTTGTTTTTTGTTTATGACCAGGCGATTCGTAAATTTATAATCCCTCTGGGGCAGTAGCTCAGTTGGGAGAGCGCTACATTCGCATTGTAGAGGTCGAGGGTTCGACTCCCTTCTGCTCCACTAAAGTGAGATCACGGATGCGCGTATGAACAGGACAAGGATAAACACGGACAAGCTCGGCAGCGCGCCTTCTCGGCGATCTGGCAGAAACAACAGGTGCACGGCAGACGGAGTGCACCTTTTTTAATGATAACCGCCGGCGAAATAGAAAAGCTGCTGTATTGTTGGGCGCCGCGGGCGCTGGCTTGGGAAAAGGACAACACCGGCCTGTTGGTCGGTTCTCCCGACGCTGATGTCGGAGCGGTTCTGGTCGCACTGGATGTGACCCTGCCGGTGATCGAGGAAGCGTCCCGTTTGGGAGCGTCGCTGTTAGTGACGCATCATCCGTTGATGTTCCATCCGTTGAGAGCGGTCAAGGAGACGGAGGGCGAGGGACGCCTAATAGCGGAGTTGTTGCGGCGGGGCATATCATTGATAGCAATGCACACGAACGCCGATGCCGCGGATCCTGGAGTAAATACCGTCCTCGCCGAGAGACTCGGTCTTCGCAACGCGCGGCCGCTGGCTCCTATCGACGGCTGGCGGCGGCGTTTGGAAATCGTGATAAACAGATATCGGGAACATGCGGCCGGCCTAGAGCGTATACTGGCCGGCGCTTCAACCTCGGGTTTCTGGTCTTCCGTCGGGCAGGGGAAGTGCAAGCTGGAGTTGGACACCACCTCGTGGGCGGCAGCCGGGATGCTACGCGAAATCCGGGAGAGCGTCGGCGGGGACATGCTTCGCGTATCGATGTTGCGGAGCGAGGATGTGTCGCCCGGCTACGGGATCGGGGCCGTCGGCGAAGCGGAATCACCTCTCGAAGCGGGTGCTTTCCTGCGGCATGTAAAAGAAGCGCTCGACATCCAGGTATTGCGTTGCTCCCCTCATGAGGAGGGACGCATGATCAGGAGAATCGCCGTATGCGGCGGAGCGGGAGCTTCTTACGTCGCCGCGGCGGTGGCAACCGGAGCCGACGCATTCATCAGCGGCGATCTGACTTATCATGTTTTTCAGGATTTCAGGGACAGGATTCTTCTCGTGGATGCAGGGCATTACGAAACCGAGAGAGTATTCCTGGGGTTATGCGCAGGAGCGCTTCGCGAGTCGCTCTTCTCATACTCCGGAAAAATTGATATCTTCACATATTCGGGCAGTACGAACGCGATACGGACAATTACATACAAGCAGGAGACACTTTGAGAAACAAGCTTCAATCGATGTACCTTTTGCAGCTCCTGGATACGGAACTCGACGAACTCCGTGAATTACGTGGCGACCTGCCCGATGCTGTCGAACACCTAGAAGCCGAGGTGCACGATCTGCAGTTCAAGATCGAGGATTCCTCCGCCACTCTGAAAACCGGCGCAACGGAGCGGTCCAGAAAAGAGAAGGAAACACTTGAACTGCTCGACAAAATAGACAAGTACAAGTCACAACAGCTGCACGTCAAAAACAACCGCGAATACGACGCGCTGACGCATGAGATCGAATTGTCGGAAGAGACGATCAAGCGTTACGAGAAGGAAATCGAGATGTTCGCGGACGAAGCGGATCTAATCCGGACTCGGAAAACCGAATTCGAGGCCAAGCTGCAGGAGTTGTCGGCAGCACTGGTCGAGAAGACAGAAGAACTTAAAAGCGTCCTCGCCACAACCGCGGAGGAGGAAGATCGCCTGGTAAAACAGCGGGAAAAGGCGCTGAAGGGCATCGAAAAAAGAGATTTGGAAATGTATGCGCGCATCCGCAAGGCGAAAGTCAAGGCGGTAGCGCCGATCCGGAGAGGATCATGCAGCGGGTGTTACAACGTCGTGCCTCCGCAGAAGATCCTCGAGATCCGGAAAAACAGCGAACTGTTCATGTGCGAACACTGCGGACGCATCCTCATTTCGGAGGAACTCGCGGTGGAGACGCGCATTGACAGGTAGACGGGCCCCGCGCCCGTCGGGCAGCCGCTTCTCCGCCATCGTGCGGGGGAGAGGAAAGTCCGAACTCCACAGGGCTGGATGCCGGATAACATCCGGGCGCCGCAAGGCGACGGAAAGTGCAACAGAAAACACACCGCCCGGCGGCCGGCGGCCGCCGGGCAAGGTTGAAAAGGTGCGGTAAGAGCGCACCAGCGGTCTGGAGACAGACCGGCTTGGCAAACCCCATCCGGAGCAAGACCAAGCAGGGCATCCCTGAAAAGCCGCGTGGCCCGCGCGGTTCCGCCAAGGCGGAAGGAAGCCCGGGTAGGTCGCTGGAATGCCGCGGCAACGCGGCATCAAGAGAAATGGCTGCCTCTTTCCGCGAAAGCGGGATAGACAGAATTCGGCTTACAGATGGACGCGGGACCCTCGTATTAAATAAAATCCGGAATGTTTATGAATGCGTTTTATAAAATAATGAAAAGGAAACATCCATGGACGCAAGATGGAGTCTTAGGCCCCCCGGGGATCCTGAGAAGGTGCGTCGTCTCGTCGAGGAGATTCATGTACCTGACGTAATTGCCTCTATCCTGATCTCTCGCGGGATTCAGGATTACGAAGCCGCGAAGACGTTTTTCCGGCCGGCCCTGCAGCATCTGCACAATCCATTCCTTATGGACGGAATGGACAATGCCGTCGCGCGCATCGTGCATGCAAGGGAGCATCGGGAAAAGATTCTCGTTTACGGCGATTATGACGTCGACGGAACAAACAGCGCCAGTCTCTTATTCCTCTTCCTGACCGAACTCGGTTGCGAGGTCGAGGTATACATCCCCGACCGGATGACGGAGGGCTACGGCATCTCGGAGGCCGGCATCGACTATGCCCGATCCCGCGGGACCACGCTCATGATTTCCATCGACTGCGGCATTACCGCCGTGACACAGGTGGAATACGCCAGGAAAATGGGGATCGACATAATAATCTGCGACCACCATGAGCCCGGCACCGATATTCCGGATGCGCACGCGGTACTCGACCCGTTGAAACCCGGCGACCGGTACCCATTCAAGTATCTTTCCGGCGCGGGAGTCGGTTTCAAGCTGCTGCAGGGACTGGCCGAGTACTACAATCTGCGCGACATGCCGTACGAATACCTCGACTTTGTAGCGATCGCGGCGGCGGCGGACATAGTTCCTCTTGTCGGTGAGAACCGTGTGCTCGTTCATTTCGGATTGAAAATCATCAACGAAAGACCGCGGCCCGGCATCAAGGCGCTCATGGAATCGGCGAATTTGACTCCCGGCAATCTGACGGCTCAACAGATCGTGTTTGTCATGGCGCCGCGGATCAACGCCGCCGGACGCCTGGGCGACGCAACGCGCGCGATAGACCTGCTGATTGCGAAGGACGAGGATGAGGCCAGACGCTGCGCGGCGGTGCTGGAGGAAGAGAATAAAAACCGCAAGGTGATCGACGAGGAAACCTTCAGCCAGGCGCTGGCAGTGGCGGAGGCCCATCTTTCGGAGGACGGCGACCAACCGCTCATACTCCACAACGACGACTGGCATCCCGGCGTCATCGGCATTGTGGCTTCGCGGCTCGTCGAGAAGTTTTACAGGCCCACGGTGCTCCTCACAACGGTGGACGGGGTCGCGAAGGGCTCGGCGAGGAGCATAATACACTTCAACATCTACGAAGCCCTGCGGCGCTGCGAGGATCTGCTGATCCAGTTCGGAGGTCATAAATACGCAGCCGGGCTGGCCATCGAGAAAAGCAATATTCCCGCCTTCCGCGAGAAGTTCGTGCGCATCGCCCAGGAGATGCTGAGCGAGGACCAACTCGTCCATGAGATCACGGCGGACGCGATGCTCCGCCTTCCCGACATCACCTCTCGTTTCGTCCGGATTCTCAAACAATTCGCGCCTTTCGGACCGGGCAGCATGCGGCCGGTTTTTCTCGCGATGGACGTGGAAGTGTTCGGCGATCCACGGGTTGTCGGCCGGGATCATCTGAAGCTGAAGCTGCGGCAGGACGGCGTCGTGTTCGACGCGATCGGCTTCAATCTCGGATCGCGTCTCGACCGTATTTCCGGCGCCGGCACCCGCGTAGACGCATTGTTCACCATCGAGGAAAACAACTGGAACGGGAACGTCTTCACTCAATTGAAGTTGAAGGATCTGCGCCCCGCAGGCGAGAGCAAAACACGCGAAGAGATCGCCGCGCCGGTCGCGGCAATGGAACAGGAAACTGGTTTGTCTTCATAATCATAAGCAGAATTTCAGGAGGAAAGAATGTCCGGCCACTCGAAATGGGCAACCATCAAGCGCGCGAAGGGCGCGAAGGATGCCGCGCGCGGAAAGCTTTTCAGCCGTATCATCAAGGAAATAACCATCGCCGCCCGTCAGGGCGGTGGCGATCCTACCGGCAATCCAAGACTCCGCCTCGCTATCGACAAGGCGAAGGAAGCCAACATGCCTGCGGATAACATGAAGCGCGCCATACAGCGGGGCACCGGCGAGCTGGAAGGACAAACCTACGAGGAAGTCACCTACGAAGGCTACGGGCCCGGAGGCGTCGCATTTCTCGTGGAGGTCATTACGGACAACCGCAACAGAACGGTTTCGGAAATCCGGCACTTGTTCGCCCGCAATAACGGCAGCATGGCCGAGAATGGGGCTGTAGCGTGGAAATTTTCGAGGCGGGGGATCATAGAAACGTCAAAGGATCGGAGCGAAGACGAGATGATGATGCTCGCCCTGGATGCCGGCGCCGAAGATCTCCGCCAGGACGAAGACACTTTCGAAATATTCACGTCACCGGCCGATTTCGAGTCGGTGAAGAACGCGCTGCAGTCCGCTGGTGTTAAAATCACCGAAGCCGCCATCCAGATGACGCCCCAGAACACGATAAAGGTCGAGGGCAAGGAAGCTGAAACCGTGCTACGTCTCGTGGAGGCGCTGGAGGAGCACGACGACACGCAGAACGTTTACGCGGACTTCGACATCGATGCCGGTGTGATGGAATCCCTGGGCGGATAGTTCCGTGCTCATTCTCGGAGTGGATCCGGGCTCTGTGGTCACCGGATACGGCATAGTGCTCGAGGCCGGAGGCGCTTTGCGCCGCGCCGGCAGCGGAATCATCGAGATGAAATCATCCGAATCGCTTTCCGCGCGACTTGAAACGGTATACAGGGGATTGGTGAACGTAATAGACGAGTTTCAACCTTCCGCGTTCTGCATAGAGACGGCTTTTTACGGGAAGAACATACAGTCCACCCTCAAGCTCGGCCAGGTGCGCGGCGTCTCCATACTCGCAGCCGCGCACAAGGGACTGACGGCGGCGGAGTATTCGCCTCGTGAAATCAAACAGGCGGTAACAGGCAGAGGCGGTGCTACCAAGGCTCAAACTGCATTCATGGTGAAGAAAATTCTGGACATAGAAGTCGATTTTAGAAGAACGGACGAAGCGGATGCGCTGGCGGCGGCGATATGCCATGCCTGGCGCCATACGGCGACGCGGAACAAGCGGGGTAATTCCTGGTCCGATTTCATCACGGCAAATCCCGAGAGGGTGCGCGCATGATAGAATATATCAGCGGGGTTCTGGCGGCGAAATCGCCCATGACGGCGGTCATAGAAGTCGGAGGAATCGGGTACGAGGTTTTCATATCTCTGCAGACTTTCGAGAATCTGCCGCAATCCGGTGCGGAAGTGCGCCTCCTCGCACATCTGCACGTGCGTGAAGATTCAATGCAGTTGTTCGGATTTCTGAACGAAGATGAACGAATAATGTTCCGGAGCCTGCAGAGCATTTCAGGTATTGGAGTCAGGACCGCCCTGAGCATTCTTTCCGGCTGCGGTGCGGCGCGGCTGCGCAATTATGTGGCGGCCGGCGACGTGCACGCGTTGACAGGAGTACCCGGTGTTGGCAAAAAGACGGCGGAACGCATTGTAGTGGAACTCCGCGACAGGATTGCGAAAGTCTCGGTTGAATTCGCCTCACAGGTGAGAACCGAAGCCGGGGATCCCCGTTCCGAGGCGGTCATGGGCCTCACGGCGCTTGGATACGCAAGGCCGGTTGCGGAAAAGGCGCTAAACCGCGCTTTTCAGGAGCTTCCCGAGGCGGAAAGAACCGCAGCGAATTTGATAAAGGCGGCTCTACAGGCAATTCTCGGCTAGTGAACTTGTTGCAGGACAATGGGTTATAAATTTTTTCTTAAACTCTTGCTTTAAGAGTATGGCGGATTTATATTGCGGCCGCATTCACTGTTCCACAAGCCGGTCGTGCCTCCCCTCCTCAGCGCGGCCGGTTTTTTTCGTAGATGAGCTTGAGCCGGCTTCATCGGCGCATCGCGGGAATGCTCGGCTGACGCGCCAAACACTCTGAGCCGGCACAAAGGTAAATCGGCTCGTAGTTCGAGATCTTATATTCGGCATTTTTTTGCATATTTGATGGCGATCGAGCGGTATAGATCCTTCGGATAAATGGAAATCCGTCAGGACCGCAACGTATCGAGAAACTCCATTCCGACTCATTAAGGACACGGCACATGTATCCGGCGATTTTTTTCGTTCTGAGGCCGGAGAAAAGTTCGCGGCTCTTGTTGTTTCTGCGGCCATTTCTCCTCCTTCCGCATATGTTTTTCGGCATGTTTTACAGCTTTGCGGCTATGGTAGTCCTGTTTGCGGCATTTTGGAGCATCATATTCGGAGGACGGTATCCGAGGAAACTATGGGATTACAGCGCAAGATTTTTCAGGTACAATCTCAGGGTCAACGCATACGGTTCTCTGCTGACGGACGCATATCCTCCCTTTCACGGCAAGGAAGAGGGTTTATTTCCGGTCCGAACGCAACTTAATTATCCGGCTAAATCGTCGCGCCTGCAGGCCCTGTTTCGGGGCGTGCTGATTATCCCGCAGATATTCTTCGGTGCGGGGTACTCCTTCGCAGTAACGTTCATCTATCTCGCGGTTTTTCTCGCCGTGTTGTTCGCCGGCCGCATTCCGGACGGATTCTGGCGGAGCATCACCAGATATTTCGTCTGGTCGTCCCGCCTGAATGCCTGGTCGCTGTTGCTTACCGACGAGTACCCGCCATTTCACGGTTTGCAGCCTCTCGCGGTAGGCGAGGCGTTCGAAGCAGAGTGAGCCGTCGGCGTTTCTGCGCGGCAGGCGGGTTTGGAATTAAAAGCGGCGGACAATACCTTTGCACGATCCTGTTCCACCTCCTCAAGAGGTCCCTCCATGTTAACGGAATTCGGTAAAGTCTTCATTTTCTTTCTCATCGGCATCGCAGTTGTAGGCGGGGCGATAATTGTCGTGCGTCTGATCGCCCCTCGAAACAGAACGATGGAGAAGCTTCTGCCTTATGAATGCGGAGAGGATCCGATCGGATCGCCATGGGTGAAATTCAACATCCGTTTCTACGTGGTGGCCTTGATATTCATACTTTTCGATGTGGAATTGGTAGTGTTGTTCCCCTGGGCCGTGGTTTTCGAGAAGCATGGCATGTACGCCTATCTGGCGGGCGCCATCTTTATAGTAATCCTGTTTCTGGCTGATTTCTACCTGTGGGCGAAGGGTGATCTCGAATGGCAGCGCCCCAAACCCAGAGTGCCGAAGCTCTCCGAAATAGTGGAAACAGGAGTTTTGCGCGAAATTCCTCCGGCCGCCGCGGAAAAAGCTCCTTCCGGAGTCATTCAATAAAACTTTGTTCAATATTTTCAACACGCCTTCCGGACAAACATGGGTTTTCTCAATCAGCAGTACGAAGACGGCAACATAGTCATTACGACGGTTGAAGGGGTCTTGAATTGGGCTCGCCTCTGCTCATTGTGGCAGATGTCTTTCGGACTCGCCTGTTGCGCTATCGAGATGATGGCGGCCAGCGCCTCGCACAACGACATCATGCGTTTCGGGGTGCTTCCACGCCCCAGCCCCCGGCAATGCGACGTCATGATAGTCGCGGGCACGGTGACACTGAAAATGGCGACACGCCTCAAACGCCTGTACGAACAGATGGCCGAACCGCGCTACGTGGTCTCCATGGGAAGCTGTTCGAATTGCGGCGGCCCCTACTGGGAGCACGGCTACCATGTGCTGAAAGGCGTCGACCGGGTGGTGCCGGTGGATGTCTATGTTCCCGGCTGCCCGCCGCGCCCGGAAGCGCTCCTGGAAGGCTGGATGCGCCTGCAGGAAAAAGTGCGCAATTTCAGCACCGTAAAACCGAAGTCGCAGCAGACCGCCTGAACCCAAATCGTCAAAAACAATCCGGTTCCTCTATATGCCGCTGACAACGCAGACAATTCACTCGGAACTGTGCGCCGCTTACCCCGAGCATGCGCTGCTTCTGGACGAATCCGTGCCATGCATAATAGTCCCTGCGGCCGGCATCAAAGATGTCTGCCTGCAATTGCGGGATCATCCTTCCTACAATTTCGACACTCTCATGTGTCTTAGCGGAGTCGACTACGCCGACGGCAAGCTCGGAGTGGTGTATCACTTGAGTTCCGTCAAAAATCGGGACAAGATCACGCTCAAGGTCATTGTGTCCGCGGAAGATCCCCGCGTCCCTTCCGTCGAACTTGTTTGGCGCACGGCGGATTGGCACGAGCGCGAGGCTTGGGACCTGTTCGGAATAGTTTTCGACGGTCACAGGGATCTGCGCCGCATTTTGCTGCCGTACGATTGGGAGGGGCATCCGCTGAGAAAGAACTACGAGGTTCCGGAATTTTACAACGGCATGAAAGTCCCTTATTAACGCTCATATCCCACAGCACATGTCCGACCTTAAGCAATCAATAGCCGAGCAGATCGAAGCCGGCCGGCTCCGCACCGACGAGTTGGTGCTGAATATGGGTCCGCAGCATCCGTCTACGCACGGAGTGCTGCGGCTCGAACTGGTGCTGGACGGCGAGATAGTGGTGAAGGTCATCCCCCATCTGGGTTATCTTCACCGTTGCTTTGAGAAACACGCCGAGGCGATGACCTATCCGCAGGTGATTCCTTACACGGACCGGCTCGATTACCTGGCCTCGATGAACAACAACCACGGTTATGTGCTGGCCGTGGAGCGCATGCTGGGGATCGAGGTCCCCGAACGCGTCGAGTACATACGCGTGATCATGGCCGAACTGCAGCGCATAGCATCGCATCTCGTGGCCGTAGGAACTTACGGACTCGATCTGGGGGCTTTCACCCCCTTTCTGTATTTCTTCCGCGATCGAGAATACATACTCGACATATTCGAACGTACCTGCGGGGCGCGCCTGCTCTACAACTACTTCTGGGTAGGCGGCCTTTCGCACGACGTGTACCCGGGTTTCGAGAAGGAAGTGCTCGATTTCGTCAAGCGTTTCAGGCCGACGAACATCGAGGTAATGGACCTCTTGATCAACAACAAGATATTCATCGAGAGGACCGCCAACGTCGGAGTGCTTCCGCCGGACGTCGCCCTGAACTACGCCTGTTCCGGCCCTATGCTTCGCGGTTCGGGAGTCGACTGGGATTTGCGCCGCGACGATCCTTATTCGATCTACGACCGTTTCAAATGGAACGTGCAGCTCGGAAAGGGCGAAGTCGGGACGCTCGGCGACTGTTGGGACCGGAACATCGTGCGCATGCGTGAAATGGAGGAGAGCTGCGACATCATCGAGCAGGCGGTGGCAGCCCTGCCGGAGGGCGACGTGACAGCGGCCATACCGAAACGCATACGCCCGCCCAAGTGCGAAACGTACGCGCGCGTCGAGAACCCCCGCGGAGAGCTCGGATATTACGTCATAAGCGACGGAACGGCGAATCCTTTCCGCGTGAAATGCCGCGCGCCCGGTTTCGTGAATCTCTCCGTGATCGATGAGATATCGCGAGGCCATCTCATAGCCGACCTCGTCGCCATACTCGGCAGCATCGACATAGTGCTCGGTGAAATCGACCGTTGACCCCGACCGGAGAACCCCCATCGCGAGACATCCATGGAATCCTTGCTAACGAACCTCTTCGGCGACAATCTCATCACGCTCCTGATCTACTGCGCCCTGCCGCTGATCTTCATACTCGGGTACGCCCTGCTCGCCATACTCGGCGAAGTCAAGGTTTCGGCATGGATGCAGGACCGACTCGGTCCCATGCGCACAGGCCCGTGGGGGATTATCCAGCCGGTCGCCGATGTGCTCAAACTCCTCCAGAAGGAGGACATCACACCCAGGCAGGCCGACACCTTCCTTTTCACACTGGCGCCTTTTCTCGCTTTCATGGGATCCTACGCCGCATTCGCCGCCATACCGTTCTCGAGCCAGTATGTCGGCGCGAATCTGGATCTGGGACTCTTTTATATCCTGGCCATAAGCTCCATCGGAGTCGTGGCTCTGATGATGGCCGGCTGGTCCTCCAACAACAAATACTCTCTGTTCGGAGCGATGCGTTCGGTGGCGCAGATCGTCAGCTACGAAGTCCCGGCGGCGATGTCCCTCCTGATAATCGTGCTGTACGTCGGCTCGCTGAATCTTCAGGATCTCGTGATCGCGCAGCAGGGAGGCATATGGAACTGGTTCGTCTTCGGAGGACCGAAGGCGGCTGTGACGCTGAGCGGCGGACGCGTGCTTGACGCGTCGTGGGTGAACCTGGTTTACCTGCCTCTGTTCGCGGCCACTTTCATCATGTATTACATCTCCGGCCTCGCGGAGACCAACCGCACGCCTTTCGACATACCGGAAGCTGAATCAGAACTCGTTTCGGGCTATCACACAGAATACAGCAGCATGAAATTCGCGATGTTCTTCATGGCCGAATACGCCAACATGCTGCTCGTGTCGATGGTCGCGTCGATCGTCTTCTTCGGCGGATGGCAGACGCCTTACGGGACCACGATCGGCGAGCTTGTGGGAGTGCCCTGGCTGGGACCGATAGAGCAATTCTCGTGGCTGGCCCTCAAGGGCATATTCTTCGTGTTCGTGATGATATGGCTGCGCTGGACGCTGCCGCGGCTGCGCGTCGACCAGTTGATGCACATGTGCTGGAAGGTCCTGATACCATTCTCGTTCGGCATAGCCCTGGTCGTCGGCTTTCTGGTCGTGGCACTGTAGCGTAAACACCGGAGATCAAGGAAACGCGTATGAGCGGATATTTCAAGGACATCAAGGACGGACTCTGGACTGCGCTGGTGGGCATGGGCATCACCTGGCGTCACATGTTCATGAAGAAAGTCACATACCAGTATCCAACGATCAAGCGGGAGATGCCCGAGCGTGTGCGCAACCGGCTTTACGTCAACATGGACGACTGCATAGGCTGTGACCAGTGCGCCAAAGCATGCCCGGTCAACTGCATTCACATAGAAACCATAAAAGCGATGCCGGCCGAGGATCTGGGTTCCACGTCCACCGGGAACAAGAAGCGCCTGTGGGTCTCGCGTTTCGACATCGACATCGCCAAATGCTGCTACTGCGGTCTGTGCGTATATCCCTGTCCGACCGAGTGCATTGAGATGACAGATGTGTTCGAGTTCTCCGAGTACAACCGCTCTGATCTGCTCTACCGTTTCAGCACCATGAGCGAGGATGAAGTGAAGGAGAAGAAAGCCGCCGTCGAGGCATACCAGCGCGAGCAGGACGCGAAGAAAGCCGCGGCGGCCGAGGCGAAGAGGAAGGAAGCGGAAGCGGCCGCGGCGGAAAACGCGGCCCGGCCGCCGGCGCAGGAATCCAACGCATCGAGTTGAGAGACCGTCATGAATTACACCGACATACTTTTCTACTGCTTCGCCGGGCTTGCGGTCTTGTCCGCCCTGGTGGTCGTTTTCTCCCGCAACGTCCTGTACGCCGCATTCGCGCTCGTGTTCACCTTTCTCGGCGTGGCGGGCCTTTACGTGCTTCTGCACGCCGATTTCCTGGCCGTAGTCCAGGTGATGGTCTACATAGGCGGCATACTTGTCCTGCTCCTTTTCGGAGTCATGTTGACCAACCGCGTGACCAATGTCGACCTGACGGGCGGGACCATCCGCACCCTCCCGGCCACGATCGTGGCGGGCATACTTCTCGGGACGATGATCCGGCTCGTCACGCGCGCTTCCTGGCATGCGTCCTCCGAACTGCCTTCGCCCGACGGAACCATCTCGGCCATCGGCGATCTTCTCATGACAACTTATCTGCTCCCCTTCGAAGTCGCCGGCGTGCTCCTTCTGGCGGCCGTCATGGGAGCCGCCCTTATCGCGCGCAGCAGCGGCGCCGGGGAGGAATCATGACCGTCGGATTGACACACTACCTGGTCGTCGCCGCGATACTCTTCTCTCTGGGAGTGCTGGCGCTGGCGACACGCCGCAACGCGATTCTGATGCTGATGGGCATCGAGCTGATATTGAACGCCGCGAACATAAACCTCGTCGCCTTCTCGCGATACCAGGCCATGAATCTGCACGGCCATGTGACGGCCGTCTTCGTCATAATACTCGCCGCCGTGGAAGCCGCCGTGGCGCTGGCGATAGTGCTGCACATATACAGGCAGCATCAGACCGTAAACGCCGACCGCATAAGCAAACTCAAGGAATAACACCTCGCGCATCCCGAAATATCCGCCGCACTAAAATGAAACGAACATTCTTACTCATAGCGCTGACCGGCCTTGTCCTCTGCACGCAAACAAGCGCTCAGAAGGTCGTTTACGGCTGGGATCCGCAGGGCAAGATCGCGGTAGGTCTCGGCGGCGGCGCCACCAAGTATTTCGGCGAATTCACCGACCAGCATTTCGGCGCGTTCGGCCAGGCGCATGTCAAGTATTTCCTCGTCCCCGAGATCGCCGTCCAGGTGGACGCGGGAATGGGCAATTATGTGTACAACCGTCGCTGGCAGGGAAAATACGCCTGGAATTACACTCTGCAATTCTACCGCGATCCTCGTCTCGGCGGCAGCACATCGTTCGATAACTTTTCGTCGCGCACGCAGAGCGCGGAGGTGAAGAAGGAGATACTCGAAGTCGACAAGCTGCAATTCGTCGAGGGCCGTGCGCTCATCAACATGTTCCCGCGGAGGAAGTTCAACACATACTTCTCCATCGGCGCCGGTGTGATGTCGTTCACGAATTCGAACATCGAAAGACGCGTCGGCGAGGATGCCCTTCTGAACGTCACTTTCGGCGACGAACCTTTTCGCATTCCCGCGGGCGGCGGAGAGTATCTGGAGGGCCGCTCCGATCTTCCGCAGGACTCCGATGTCAAGACGATAATTCCGCTCGGACTCGGCTTCGATTTCATCATCACCGACCTGATATCGCTCAACCTCGATTTCACCTTCCGCTTCGTGCTGGGCCGGGGAAGCGACATGCTGGACGGTTTTGGAAAGGAAACCATTGAGAATTTCGCGACGCTGAACCCTGTCAGCTACAACGCCCATGCCGAGGAAGCGTCCGATTCATGGTCCACTGTATCCTTATCTCTTCAATTTTATCTCTTCGGAGACAACGACCGCGACGGCGACGGATTGAGCGATGCCCAGGAAGCGGGTTTAAAAACCGATCCCCTGAATCCAGACACCGACGGCGACGGATTGAAGGACGGGGAGGAAGTTAAAACCCATAAGACGGATCCGCTGAAGACCGACACTGACGACGACAGGCTCACCGATTTCGAAGAGATAGTCAGGAAAACCGATCCCTTGAATTCCGACACCGACGGCGACCGGCTGCCGGACGGCGACGAAGTCGCCCGTGGCACCGATCCTTTGTCGCGCGACACAGACGGCGACGGCCTCGAAGACGGCGACGAGGCGCTCGTGCATCTGACCGATCCGTTGAAAACCGACACGGACGGCGACAGCCTCGCTGATAAAATCGAGGTGCAGACGCACAAAACCGATCCGCGCAATCCGGACGGCGACGGCGACGGTCTGCGCGACAACGAAGAGTTGGAAAAAGGGGCCGATCCGCGCAACCCCGACACCGACGCAGACGGATTGACGGACGGAGATGAAGTGATCAGGCATCGCACGGACCCGCTGAAGAAAGACAGCGACGGCGATGGCCTTACCGACGGCGACGAAGTCAAACGGGCAGGCACGGATCCGTTGAATCCCGACAGCGACGGCGACGGAATCGTCGACGGCAAGGACGCGTGCCCGAAGGAGCCGGAAGACCGAAACGGAATTGAGGATGAAGACGGCTGCCCGGACGCCGGTAAGGCGCAAGCGCCCGCGCCCGTACCCGCGCCTGAAATGAAAAAGGGCGCAAGGATAATCCTTGAGAACGTCGAGTTCGAAAGCAGCAGGGCCGACCTCCTCCCTTCGTCATTCAACGCTTTGGATGCCGCCGTGGCGACGCTCGAGAGCCATCCGGGCATGGTCGTCGAAATCGGCGGCCACACCGACAATCAGGGCAAGGCGAAGGCGAACAGGGAACTTTCGCTGCGGCGGGCCAACGCGGTGAAGAATTATCTGATCGCCAGAGGCGTATCGGAAGCGCGCATGAAGACTAAAGGTTACGGCTCGGCGCAGCCGATAGCGCCGAACAGCACTGAAGATGGGCGGAGTAAAAACCGCCGCATAGAGTTCAAGATATTGAAGATGAACTGACGCGCCCGGTGCGGCGATTTCATCCCGGTAACACACGCGAAGCACACGAAACACCATGTCCCCACAGACTCTCACAACACTGACGATCCTGATCCTGTTTCTCCCGCTGGGATCGTTTCTGCTGCTGTTAGCATTCAGCAGGCGGCTGCCGCGCAACGGCGACGTGATAGCGACGAGCATTCTTTTTCTGACATTGGCGCTGTCTTTCGTCGTGATGATCGGCCAGCTTCTGGCGCCGCCGGCCGGCGCGATACCCGGTTTCCCTTCGGCGCCCGTTCAGGCTGGTTTCACATGGGTCGATTTCCAGTCGACCATCACCGTGTTCGGCAGGGAAATTCCTCTCAGAATCGACCTCGGCATAATGGTGGACAATCTCGTCGCCATCATGCTGGTGGTGGTTTCGCTCATATCGGCCGTCGTACATCTTTTCTCCATCGGCTACATGCACGGCGACGCGAAGTACGGCCGCTATTTCGCGTATCTGGGATTGTTCACGTTTTCGATGTTCGGCATCGTGGTGACGAACAACATCCTGATGATGTACATATTCTGGGAACTGGTGGGGCTGAGTTCATATCTGCTCATCGGTTTCTGGTATGAGAAGCCCGGGCCGGCGTACGCGTCGATGAAGGCTTTTATCGTGAACCGCATCGGCGACATCGGCATGTGGATCGGCATTCTGATACTTTTCGTCTCGTACGGAACTTTCCGTTTCGACGAGATTTTCGCGCACATCGCGGCCGGCGAGCTGCCGTTCGATTCCTCGGCCTGGCTGACCGCAGCGGGCATTTGCCTTTTCTGCGGCGCGGTCGGAAAGAGCGCCCAGTTTCCGCTGCACACCTGGCTCCCCGACGCGATGGAAGGTCCGACACCCGTCAGCGCTCTCATTCACGCCGCGACCATGGTCGCCGCCGGAGTGTACCTGATCGCGCGCATATTTCCGATGCTCGCGGGCGACGCGCTGTTCTTCATCGCGATAATCGGCGCGATAACGGCCTTCGTATCGGCGACGATAGCGATAGCTCAGAACGACATCAAGAAAGTCCTCGCATACTCCACGGTCAGCCAGCTCGGTTACATGGTTCTGGCGCTCGGAGTCGGGGCCTGGGGCGCCGGCATTTTCCATCTGGTGACGCACGCCATGTTCAAGGCCTGCCTGTTCCTCGGAAGCGGATCGGTGATACACGCGATGCATCACGCCTTGCACTCGATTCACGATCACGAAACCGACGCCCAGGACATACGCAACATGGGCGGATTGAGAAAGAAGATGCCGGTGACTTTCGCGACCTTCATGATCGCGACCCTGGCGATCTCCGGCGTGCCTCTGTTCTCGGGTTTCCTCAGCAAGGACGAGATACTCGCGGGGGCCTGGGCTTTCGGTTCCCTGAGAGGCGGACTGGGCCTGCTCATGCCGTACATAGGTTTCGGGGTTGCGGCGCTGACGGCTTTCTACATGTTCCGGCTGGTATTCCTCACGTTTTACGGAGACCCGAAGAGGCAGGACGCGCACGAGCACATACACGAATCGCCTCGCACGATGACGGTCCCGCTCATGATCCTGGCCGCCCTGTCCATCTGGATATTCTTCGCATGGAATCCCATAGGCGCGACTTCCGGCTGGGCTCTCAGATCGTTACCGGCGCCGGGCACTGTTACCGGCGAGCACTGGTATCCTTTCGCTCACGGGGAGGCTGCGCGCGGAGGCGCTCACACTGAGGCGGCTCCCGCGGCGGCCGATCCAGCGCAGGAAGCCCTTGTCCACGCGGTGCATGAAGCCCACACGCCCGCGATGATCACCTCGCTCGTCGTGGCGGGACTGGGCATACTCGTGGCATTCGGGGTGTACAGGCGTAAGATGATAGACGTCGACGCTTTCGCCGCCAAGGTGCGGCCTCTGCACGTGTTCCTGAGCCGCAAGTGGTTTTTCGACGAGATTTACGAGAAGTGGATAGTCGTGCCGCTCCTCCTGCTCATCACCAGAATCATGAGGTGGTTCGACGAGAAGATCGTCGACGGCGCTGTCAACGGCGTTGCGGCGGTGACCCGCTTCCAGTCCTGGTTGAGCGGCCTGTTCGATCAGTACGTGGTCGACGGGCTGGTGAATCTGACGGGATATACGGTCGGATTTTTCGGCATCGTGTTCCGCAAGACGCAGAGCGGCCGCATACAGACTTACATAGCGCTGGCGGTATTCGGAGCGCTGGTGCTTTTTTACGTGTTTTATTGATTCCGCATCGCAGCGCGGGAGCAAACTGATGAACGACAGAAGACAATTGACAGCTATTTCGGCGGAGGCTTGATGCAGTTCCCGATTCTTACCACCCTCACTTTCCTTCCCATACTGGGAATGATCATCGTGCTTCTCCTCAACAAGGAGAGGACCGCAGCCATACGCGCGGTTTCGGTGGCGATCACCGGCCTGCAGGTGGTGTTCGCGGCCGTTCTCATCATGATGTTCAATTCGTCGATGCCGGGGATAAACCAGGCGGATACGATGCAGTTCGTCGAACGGCTCCCCTGGATAACGATACCCAAGACGCCCTGGTTCGGTGAAATACGCATCGAGTACTTCATGGCCATCGACGGTTTGTCGATGCCGATGGTGGTGCTGACGGCGTTCATCAGCTTTCTTGCGGTCATAGCGTCGTTCAGCATCGAGAAGTCGATAAAGGGATACTTCGCGATGTTCCTGCTGCTGGACGCGGGAATGATGGGCGTGTTCTGCGCGATCGACATGTTCCTCTTCTACATCTTCTGGGAGCTGATGCTGCTGCCGATGTATTTCCTCATAGGAATATGGGGCGGCCCCAGAAGGGAATACGCGGCCATAAAGTTCTTCATCTACACGCTGGCGGGATCTGTGCTCCTGCTGCTGGTGATGATCGGCCTGTATTTCTCCACGACGGATCCGGTAACGGGCGCTCACACGTTCAACATGCTCACCATGATGAACCCGGCGAACATGCAGAGCGGAATCTTTTCCGCAATCGGCAGCACCGCGCGAATGTGGGCGTACATCGCGCTGTTCGTGGCTTTCGCGATAAAGGTGCCCGTGTTCCCGTTCCACACATGGCTGCCCGACGCCCATGTCGAGGCGCCGACCGCCATCTCTGTTATACTGGCCGGAGTGCTCCTGAAAATGGGCACATACGGCATACTCAGGATAAGCTTCCCGATATTTCCGGAATTCGCGGTGTATTTCCAGAAGGAGTTGATGATATTCGGCTTCATCAACATCGTCTACGGGGCGCTGTGCGCCATGGCGCAGAAGGATTTCAAGAAGCTCATCGCGTACTCCTCCATCTCGCACATGGGATATGTGCTTCTGGGAATGGCGGCTCTGAATGTGCAGGGCATGACCGGCGCCGTGTTCCAGATGTTCAATCACGGAACCATCACCGCCATGCTCTTCCTTCTCGTGGGCGTCCTGTACGACAGGGCGCACACCCGGGGACTCGAAGAGTTCGGCGGCGTCTACAACAAGATGCCCGTGTACTCCTTCTTCACCGTGATTGCGTTTTTCGCGGCGATAGGCCTGCCTTCCCTGAGCGGATTCGTCAGCGAGGCCTTCGTCTTCCTCGGCGCGTTCCAGTACGACAAGTTCTGGACCATTCTCTCGACGCTCGGCATAGTTCTGGGCGCCGGCTACATGCTCTGGACTTTCCAGCGCGTTTTCATGGGCACTCTGCCGTCCAAGTGGGAAAATGTCCTGCCCGATGTCACTAAGCGCGAGATCATTTCGCTCGCGCCGCTGGCCGTTGTGATAGTGCTTCTCGGCGTGTGGCCTTCCCCGGCGCTCAACTTCATGACCACATCATTGGATCATCTTGTCCAGTTCGTCAAGGCGGGCGCCGCGGCGAGCCAGGCCATGATTGGCATGTGACGCATCGACGCAAATGCGGGAAGGCCGAAGCTCTGAAAGAGCGGGAAGGGCAATAGCGAGAAGATAACAGAAACCGACAATCGAAATCTACCAGGCCATGCCAGACATAATTATCCAAAGCATCAAGCATTTTTGGCCGGAACTGACGCTGGCGTTCACTTTCATCGCGGCCATGATACTGGAATTCGCCGTGCGGAAGCGCTCCTCGTGGACGGGCGTCCTTGTCCTGGTCGGTTTCGTGGCCGCTCTCGCGCAGCTGCCGTTTTCGAGCCGTGAAGCAATGAGCCTGTTTTCGGGTATGATCGCCCTGGATCCTTTCGCGATTTTCTTCAAATATTTGATCATCATCACCGCCATAGTAATCGTGCTCATCTCCTTCCAATCCAAGGAAGTGAATCGCGAGTCTGGTCATAGAGGGGAGTACTTCTGCTTCCTCGCATCGTTGACCTTCGGCATGACACTTATGGCCGGAGCGACGAACCTGCTGATGATCTATATCGCGATAGAACTCGTGAGCATCACCTCGTACATACTGGCCGGTTTCAGCAAGTCTCTCCGGCGGTCGGGCGAAGCCGCTCTGAAGTACGTGATATACGGCGGCGTCTCTTCGGGACTAATGCTGTACGGCATCTCGCTGATCTACGGACTCACCGGCTCGCTGGACCTGGCTCTTGTCCGCGAAGCTCTCGCCAGCGGGGAGGCGATCACATCGGGATGGTCTTTCGCGGCGCTGATGGCCGCGATGGTGCTCATGCTGGCCGGATTCGGCTATAAAATCTCGGCGGTGCCGTTCCATTTCTGGACGCCGGACGTCTACGAAGGCGCTCCGATAACTGTCACGGCCTTTCTTGCAGTAGCCAGCAAGGCGGTCGGATTCGCCGTAATGGCCAGGTTCTTCTACGTGACGTTTTTCGATTCGTACCTGACGGCGGGTGTATGGGCCAGCTTCAAGGGGATCGACTGGAACATAGTGCTGGCCGCAATTTCGGTGTTGACTATGACGCTCGGCAATTTCGTCGCGATTTGGCAGGACAATCTGAAAAGGATGCTCGCATATTCGAGCATCGCCCACGCCGGTTATCTCCTGATGGGGCTTGTCGTGATGAGTTCGAGCGGGCTGGCCGCGATGATGCTCTACTTCATCATGTATTTCTTCATGAATATCGGCGCCTTTTACGTGGTGATGGCGGTGGCGGATAAAATCGGCAGCGAACATATCGACGACTACCGCGGATTCGGGAAACGCGCTCCCGTAATCGGTGTCGGATTTTCCATATTTCTGATTTCATTGACAGGCCTGCCGCCGACGGCGGGTTTCGTCGGCAAACTGATTCTTTTTTCGGCCGTGATGGATTCGCCGTTCATCTGGTTGGCTATCGTGGCGGTGCTGAACAGCGTGGTATCGTTGTACTACTATGCGCGGGTGCTGAAAAACATGTATCTGCGTGAGCGCCTGGACGGAGACACGACTCCGATAAATTTCAGTCCGGCAGTCATCGTGACGGTGGTAATATTTATTGTGCCGAACATTCTGTTCGGACTTTACTTCCACCCTCTGCTCGAATTCGCCCAGCAATCCGTCGCTATACTGCTGCCGGGCGCGTAGAAGACTACGACCGGGATTCGGCTCTCAGGAAGATGCCGGCCCGCGCGTCGGAGAGGCGCAATGCCGGCGGAATCCTCAAAGTGTATGCGCAGGCGAAAAACCAACCTGCAGCGTTGTGAATCCCGCGAGACGGCGGCAGCGGCCGGCGGTTTTCGGTGAGCGGAAATCGGAGCATTCTCACAGTCGGGAACACTGTACGCGAACGTCCAGAATTATGTATGCGACGAGTAAAAAAAGATGTAAATCAAGCCGTTTTTACGATTATGCATATCGGTATGAATTTTGCATTTTCATTTCTGACGTACTCCCGTAACGGAGGAGTTCGCTCAAAAAGGCAGGCAGTATTATTTTGCAACAAAATATCCACCAACTTTCAGAGGTCTGAAGATGAAACATTATCTCTCGGTGACGGTTCTGCTCGCGTTCTTCGTTGCAGCGGCCGCATTCACGGGAAGCGCCTACGCCCAGAACAAGTATATCGGTTCCGCGGCCTGCAAAGCGTGTCACAATACTGACAAAGCCGGAAAGCAATACGCGAAATGGGAAGCTTCGCTCCATTCCAAGGCGTTCAAGACTTTGCAGAGCGCGAAAGCCGACGAGATTGCCGCGAAGGCGGGCCATAAAACGAAAGCCGCCGAAACCCCCGAGTGTCTCAGTTGCCATGTGACAGGCAAAGACGAGAAGAGCCCGGTTTATGACGCCAAGTTCTCCAACGCGGAAGGCGTCGGCTGCGAGTCGTGCCACGGTCCGGGATCTGGTTACAAGACTGTCCATATCAAGAAAGAGAATCTCCAGAAGGCCGCGGCAGCGGGGATGGCGCTTCCGAAAGTCGCCGACGGTTCGGCTGAGAAACAGTGCAAGAACTGCCACAACAAGAAAAGCCCCACATACAAGGAATTCAAGTTCGCCGCGGCTTGGAAACAGATTGCGCATCCCAGGCCGTAATTGTTTTCAATGACAATCCGCTCGCGGCGCGGAGAAGCTGAATAACGACACGCATTCCGCTTCTCCGCGCCGGCGGTTTTGCGTATCGGCGAGTGTTGATGAGCGGAGAGGACCGCTGCCCGGCTTATTGTTCGACAACCGGCATGGATACAGAACATAATACCTATTTAGACGCGATCAGAGAATACGTGTGTTCGGTCTGCCGCACTCCCGGATCGCATGATTGGTGCGGCGCAACGGATGCAGAACCCTGCGCCGTCGAACGTTTTCTGCCGCGGATCGTTGAAGTGGCGACTCAAGTCAACAGCGAGAACATGGACGACTATGTCTCCGCGCTGCGGGACACCATCTGTCGTGTCTGCAGGCCCGGAGGAGAAGCGCATTGTTCTACGCGTGACGCGCAACTCTGCGGATTGGACCGTTACTTCGTCCTCATCCTCGAAGCGATAGAAGAGGTCATTCTGCGGCAGAGGACCAATCGCATCGCCGGCGCTCCGGCCGCTTGATTTAATTCAATCCATTAACCACATTGTGACAAGCATCGAAAGCTCCGGGCGGAACGCGAACAGAAGCGTTGCAGGCCGGGAAACAACCGTTGCATCCATCTCACAAGGACACGGCAAATGAAAAAACTCATTCCGGTTCTCCTGTTGCTGACCGCGGGATTCTCAATTCCGACCGGAGCGCAGATGGTGACCGGCCGTCTCGTCACTTCAGTACTCGGTTGGGAGCGCGTTCACGGCGCCTCCGATACTGGCCAGGTGCGCGGTTACGAGAACGTGCAACTGGCGATTGCGGCCGGCGACCTGAGCCTCAGCACTTCATTCCAGGCATCCACGGATTTCACAAATCCTTTGACGGATGATCCGCGCGTGCGTCTCTTCAATGCGATACTGCAGTGGAAAAACATCGGAGGGCTTGCGGATCTGCGAGTTGGACGGCAGGCGGTGTTCGGCGGAGTGCATTACGGCAGCATCGACGGCGCCCAAATCCGGTTGCGGCCGTTGGACGGTGTCGAGGTCATGGCTTACGGCGGCGGGCTCACGCCTCCATCACAAAGAACGGATTTCCTCCAAAATGTCGAACAGAACTGGCAGGCGGGCGCGCACGTGCTTCTGTATCTGGTGCAGGATTTGAGACTGGGTCTGAGCTACATGAACCGTCACCGCGAGAGAAGTCCATTCGAGAGCTTCCGTTACGACGCACAGCTCGGCGTGCTGCCTGCGACGATAGACTACGGTTCCAGGGCCAACCAGTACGGCAGCATCGACGCGGCTTATGGGAAGGGAAATCTCTGGGTGTTCGGAAGGGCGGATTACGATTTAAATTTCGAGAGATTGAGCCGTGCGGAACTTGCCGCCACATACCAGGCGCTGCCCGAGCTGGGCTTCTCGCTGGATCTCGCGCATAGGGAGCCTGTGATTGCGTGGAATTCATATTTCGCCCTCCTGGAAGCGTCGGCGAATCAGGAGGCCGTCCTCGGAGTGGATTACCGGCTGCATCCGCGTATAACTCTTCACGGGCGTTTCGCCGCGGTGATGTACGATGAGGAAAACGCCTTCCAGGCCTCGCTCGGCGCCTCTAACAAATACGCTTCGGTGATGTACACCAAGGACGTCAGCTACGACGGGGATCTCGACGGCTTCAATCTGCAATTGACATATCCGCTGCTTTGCGGACAGCTCGTGCCGCATGTCGGCGCCGTGTACAGCTCGTATGCCCTGGCCGACAACCTCGAGAAATCGTCCACATGGGCTGCGGTCGCCGGCGCCATGTACAGACCGCTCAGAACTCTGTTCTTCGACGTCCAGGGACAGTACATGACCAACAAGATCTATAAGTCCGATATCCGAGCCATGGCGAGAGTCAACTGGCACTTTTCGCATGTGTTCGGACTCCCCGGACTGGAGGACGCAAAATGAAGACTCGCTTTCTGATTCCAGCGGCGGCTCTGGCGGCCGCGGCGTTGCTTGTCGCCTTGACCCCCGCGCGGAACGGCGCAAACGCCGGGGACGGATCCGTGGTTTTTTCCCATGCGGCTCACAAGGATCTGGCCGAATGCTCAACATGCCATCCCGCGACGGAAAGCGGCAGCGCAAAGGACAACCTGCTTCCGAAGCCGGAGAGCTGCGTATCGTGTCACGAGGAGGATGCGGTTCGAGGCTACTGGAGCCTGTCGCCGACGGATCCGTTGAACGCGGATTATCTTCCTGTGAAGGACAGACGGCTGATCTTTCCACACGACGGTCATATGGAAGTCGGCATGTCGTGCGAGAGCTGCCACGGCGCCGTGCTGACCGACGCATCCTCCGGGATACCGGACATGGAAACCTGTTACAACTGCCACAACGACGGCAACAAGATCGCTCCGATTGTACGGCCTGCCGCCGCCGATCTGAAGAGCATGAACGCGGGCAACCGCTGTGAGAGCTGTCATGTGACTCTGGCCGGCCTGATACCGGCCGACCACCGCACAGCTAATTATCTCAGGCTGCACGGGCGAAAAGCCGCCACCGGCGGCGCCGATCGCGATTGCGCGGTATGTCACAGCGCCGGCTTTTGTCAGGAATGCCACACGCCGACAAATGACGTGCCCGCCGGTGTCGCACTGGACAAGGCATACGTGGATATGTGGCCGCGGGGAGAAAAAATCGACGACGGCGATCTCCTTACGGTTCAGAAAGTGCATTCACTTACATACCGCTATACGCATGGTTTGGATGCCCGCGCTAGGTCGAGCCGCTGCGAAAGCTGTCATGAGTCTGAAACATTTTGCGCGCCCTGCCACAGAAACGGCTATGACGCAACGGGTGTTCGGGTAATTCCGCAGTCCCATCAACTGGCCGGTTTCGCGCAGTCAGGCGGCCCGAAATCGATGAATCGTCACGGCAAACTTGCAAAGATGGACATAGCCCGTTGCGCGACCTGTCATGATGTGGATGGAGCCGATCCGGTTTGCGCGATGTGCCATTCCACCGGTTTAGTCACAGGAGGTGTCAGATGAAATCGTGGACATCCATTCTGATCTTAACCGCGGTTTTCGTTGCCGCGGGGTGTGAAAGCAAGCTGCAGGACGGCGAGGATCTCCCGAGCGAACCGCGTCTCGGCGGCGTGCATCCTACGGAATTTGTGGTTCTGGCTTCACCGGGTTTTCACGGAAAAGTGCTCGCCGCGAGAGATAACGATCTCGGCGAATGCATGCGCTGCCACGGCATCGATCTCAAGGGAGGGATCACCGGGGAATCCTGTATGAATTCCGGTTGTCATGCTCATCCGGCGGGCTTCATCACGCTTGCCGCGCCGGAGTTTCACGGCCGCTACCTCGCCGGAATCGAATACGACATGTCCCGCTGCTCCGGCTGCCACGGAAGCGATTTCGACGGCGGTTCGATAAAAAGCTCGTGCAACACGTCCGGATGCCACAACAAGGCTGACGGCGGACCGGCGGCTTGCCACACATGCCACGGCGACGCGGCGTCCAAAAAGCCGTATCCTCAGCTGCCCGCCTCGCATATCAGGCATTTGGAAGGCTCGGAAATTTCAGCGACGACGGTCGCCTGCATAGGGTGCCATATTGTACCGGCCGCCTGGAACACTCCGGGACATCTCGACGGGGCGAATCCATCAGGCGCCGAGGTTGTTATAATCGACGCGATGGCCGCGACCAAAACCAAAGGCACGACAGGCGAGCCGGCTTTTGATCCCGCGTCAGGCGCCTGCAGGAACGTGTATTGCCACGGCAATTTCAGCAACGGCAACAATTACGCCGCTAAGTGGAAAGGTGGAGCCATTGAGGCGAAATGCGGAAGCTGCCATGGCGATCCGGCGACCGGCAATCCTTTGCCCAAATCGCCGCATCCGCAAATGGAAAATTGCAGCACCTGTCACGCGGGCGTTGTGGATGCCGGCAGGAATATCATTGACCCTAGCAAGCACATCAATGGAAAGCTGAATTCTTTCGGAGGCGAAAGGACGGACTGGTGAGTTCGTGTCCGACGGCTGACGGTCAACGTTGGACGTTGAACGTTGAACGTTGAACGAAAGTCGTGAGACGTTTGACGTTGGACGGCAATTTCTGTGAGCTCCTATCCCGGAGGGATTCCATCAACTTACCCCGAGGTTGACGCGTAGCGGCTACCCCGGGCGGGATTGGGGATTTGGGAACTGGCTGAAGAGGGAAGGGTGAAGAGGGAAGGGTGAAGAGGGAAGAGGGAAGAGGGAAGAGGGAAGAGAAGTTCTTCAAAGGCAATGGTGTCCTACAACGCCGACCTTACGCGCAGCGAAAAAATATCCTTGGCGTTATGGCGTCATGGCGGTTGGAAACGTTGAACGTTGAACGAGAAT
>CAYLZD010000032.1:1459-43250 GCA_964388275.1 uncultured Chromatiales bacterium | reverse complement strand
TCAAGAGTTGACATCTCTTCAAGAGTTGACATCTCTTCAAGAGTTGACATCTCTTGCTCAGTAGCACACCCTCCCCTTCCCGGCTTTTTTCACCCTCCGCCCTGCCATCAAAACGCGCGCATCTGCTCATAAACCCGGCACGGTTGCCCAGGCAGCAATGACAATTTCTTCTCTGAAATCTTCTCTGACTCCACCCCTTTCCCGTTCCTCATATCAATACGCGCCGGATAATGACTATGTTCCCGCCTTTTTACGATCCTCTGTATTCATCGAGCCATTGCTGATCCGCCCTTGTCCATAGACTGAAAAACCGGATCCAACAATCCGGTTTTCTTCGCGGAGGGTGAGGGACTCGAACCCCCACAGCCGTGAGGCCGGCGGTTTTCAAGACCGCTGCAATACCATTATGCGAACCCTCCGTTCGCATCCATATACATAAATTACTGCGAAGACAAATCCGGATCAACCGCGTCCCGGACTCGTTCAGGGATCGAAAGAATGCACCGATCGGTGCGATCCCGCTTCGAACACATAACGCTCTATCCGGGCGTCCAACCTGCCGCGCTCGATCCCGATCAGATACGTGCCTGGATTATGAATCCCGTCTACAAGAAGCGTCCGTTCAGCCCCGCTCTCGTCCAAAAGACGCAGCCGGACATGAACCATTGCCGGCACGCTGTATGATAGAAGTATCAAATCATCTCCGAATTGCATAGCGCGCGACACGGATGGTCCGGGCGCTGTCCACGAAGGAGCGGGCAGCTTGCGGCCGGATGCCGCTGCAGTCATGCCGCTTCTTACGATGTCGCTTTCATTGTTGCATAGGTCCAGTGCCGATACCGCGTATGAAGACGCGTCCTGTGTTTCTTCTTCCCGCCAGGATTCGGCGCTCCCCGGAAGCAGAGCCCTGATCCGATACGCATTATCGGTTCCCGACCGACGGTAAATGACTATCCGGCGAGCGGCTTCCCCGTCCGCGGATGGAACCGGTTTTTTCCATGACAGCACCGTTCCACCTGTTTCATGTTCGGCGATGAATTGTTGCGGTGGATTCGGCCGTATCCGGTCGCGCCATGTTGAAGCCGGCGGTATCGACGCGGATTGATACTTGTCTCCGAATGGGATGCCGTCTTCGACGTATCCGTATCTGAAGTACGCCTGACCGACGGCGTTCAAGCGCCGTGCGGCTTCGATCATCTCCGCTATCCAAGGACGAATGTTATCCTTGTATGGCGCCATGCCGACGATTACGTGACGGCCTGCGGCAGCCGAGGTCCAATCGGCGACCAGAGCTTCGAAGTCGATGCCGCTGCCGCGCTTCTTCAGTCCCCAATAAATCTGCGGCGCAACATAATCGATATGACCTTCCCGCAGCCAGGCCCGTGAATCCTGGGCCAGACTGTGGAAGCCCTGCCACCCTCTCGCACCAGGGATGTTCTCGTGGATTCCGATGGGCGCAGCGCCTATCCGCAGGTTTGGTTTTATCTCCCTGAGCCGCTTGCTTAAAACGCTTACGAATGAATCGACATTCCTGCGCCTCCACTCGGATTTCTCCAATCCATTCGCATAACGACGCCAGGTGGCATTGTCATCGAAATCGGCGTCGGGGTATCGAACGTAATCCAGATGCAGCGCGTCGATGTCATATCGAGCGGCAAGATCAGCGAATAGTCTGACGAGATAGTCTTCCACTTCAGGTATGCCCGGATCAAGCCAGAATTCATCCCTGTAACGCGTGACCCATTCCGGCTTTGCTCTTACGAGATGGCGAGGCTCGGACTCCGGCGGGGTTCCACCGTTCCAGATTTTGTAAACATTCACCCATGCATGCAATTCTATCCCTCTTGCGTGAGCTTCGTTTGCTGCGAAAACCAGCGGATCCCAACCGGGATCGCCGCCCAGGCGACCCGTCAATTCCGAAGCCCAAGGCTCGGTGTTTGAAGCATAAAAGCAATTCCCTCGAGAGCGGACTTGGAGAAAAACTGTGTTCAGTCCTCTATCCCGGATATTGTCGAGAATTCTTCGAAGCGACGCTTGCTGGGCTTTCGGATTCCCGCGATGCGATTGTGAGGGCCAGTCCAGCCCCGAAAGGGTAGTCAGCCAGACTGCTCTGTATTCCCTGGCCGGCAGGTCCTGTGACTTCGTCTGCGCCGTTGAAAGCACGAACAAAATGCAGCACACGCGGGCCGCTTTGCGTAACACGTCCACTCCATGCAATGGATTCCGGCTTTCCCGCTCGCGAGATGCTTGACGGACAAGCCGAAGAGACGACATCATCGGGAAAGAAGCCTCATCCGTCGGAATCCCATCGCCTCGAGCGAGTCGTCAAGATATGCGTCTTGAGCCTTCTGCAGCGCTTGCTGCGCGTTCACGGACGAAGGCATCGATGCGACAGCTCTGTTCAACACTCGAATCGCCGCGTAATGCTCTTTCTCACCGGACAGGATGGCGCCGAACGGCACCATGGCGGGGAAATAATCCGTCTGCAGGTCCAGAGCTGCTTCGAGAAATGTCCGCGCCTGCGCGGTATCTCCGAGCTCCAAATAGCAGATCCCGATTAACGTGTTCGTGCGAGCGGAAGAGGGATCCAGCGCATGCGAACGTCGCAATTCCGATAAGGCCTCGGTATTCAACTTTCTCGACATGAGCATTGCCGCCCGGTAATTCAGAGTCGAGGCGAACGAAGGCATGATATGCGTCCTCCCGGCTTCGTATTTGAACACCTCCATTACTTCCGGGATCTTGGGATCAGATGTAAACACCGGATTGCTGTTCACCACCTCGTATCGTTCGCGCAATGTGGCAATATATCCGACTTTCGCAACTTTCATCGACGCCTCCATCGCGGCAGGATTCCCGATGCCTGCGATTATCTCTGGCGATACAATACCGCTAAGGTCCAGCACCCTTCTGTCCGAGTAATACCCGAACACTCCGGGCAGGTGCGTTGCGATTACTGTTTCGGCCGAAGTATTCTCCGCCGCCCATCGGGCGCCACTTACGTGTCGTTCGAGTACATATCTGACGGATTTGAAGTATTCGTTCCGCAGATCCGTCCATCTCGAAACCCCTGATATCAGTGCGACCCCGGATACCGTCAGAATCGCGATTGTTCCGATCCGTGCAGCCGGCTTCGGCGCGATGAATGAGCGCAGACGCCCGGATGCATCGCGTATGCCCCAAAGCGACAAGATTATGTAGAAGGGGTACACCGGCGCAAGATAACGGCCGTCCTCCGGAAGTATCGGTAACAGAAAACCGTACGCTGCGATGGTTCCGACGGCAATCAACATTGCAGGGATCGAGTCGGCGCGCTCCCGCCGTGCCATGGACACGATCGTCAGCACCGCCCCCAGCACGGCGAATGGAAGGAGAACCGCGCTTTGAGGAGCTTCGAAGTACGCCAGGACGGCCGGAAGGAAGGGCGGTCTTTCCATCGAGGCGACGGCAGCGGTCTTGGCGGCTACGGAATTTGGAAATATCGTTCCGCTCATGGCAAGATTGAAAGCTGCATATCCGAGCAACAGGAAGGCGTAGAGCGCCAATCCTGTCTTGCCGGGCCACGGCATTGATGATCCGGTTGAACCGGGCTTGCCACGCTTCGATCCCGCGTAGCGGTGGTAGAGATAATGAACGGCGACTGCGAGGATGAAGATGAGAGCATCCGGTCGCACCCAGAGAGCGGCTCCCGCCATCGCGGAAAAGGCGGTGTATCGGCGTTCGACGAGAAAAAATAACGCGCCCAAAGTCAACGATATGTAAAGCATAGTCCCCATCCCCGCAACAGCCGCGCTCTCCATACGGGGCATCAGTACGAATAGCAATGCCGCCGAGACCGCCACCCAGCGCTCCGCCGGAAACATGCGATTCGCAAGCAGGAACATGAAAACGGCCGCTCCTGCGAATGCAGCCGCGCCGATCAGAAAAACGGCTTCGATATCTCCGAGAGGAAGCATGCCTGCCAGGGTCAGCAAAAAAACGTACAGAGGCGAAGTGCTGCCTGATGTGACCATCAAGTCTTGAAAATATGAATAAGATCCGAACTCTCGCAGGTTTTGCGCGAATGTCAGATGAATCCAAGCGCCGTCGGCGGGAAATCCCGCCGCACCCGCCTTTCCCGGCATTGGAAATACGTATAACGCGAGGGCTGTTGATGCCGCCGCCACTATCCCAATGGCGATGTACAGGAGTTGCCGTTGGGTCATTACCGCAGTGTCCTTATCGGAACCGTCCGAACGGTTAGTCGGACTTCTGCGCGCTTGAGCTTGTCTGTTTTTGCCTTTCATACGTTGTGTTCCTCTTCCATTCTCGAGAAGCAGGAAATATACGAGATTTTCACTCCTGCGTATGAACGCCTCCGCCGCTGCGTTTACCGGCCCAAGCAGAATAAGCCGGGTATGAGAGCAGGATTATCGCCAATCCGATTCCTGACTTGACGGGTTCATTGAGGAAAAGATAAATGACAAACCATGCAGAAACGGCGATGAACAGCGCGGGCGTTAAGGGATAACCCGGGGTGCGATACTTCCCCGGAACTATTGAATGACGACGCCGGAAAACGAATAACGCCCCGGCCGCGAGCGCATAGAAGATCCAGTCGACAAACGCCACATACGAGATCAGCTCTTCAAAGGTGCCTGATAATATCAGGATGCAAACGACTGCGCATTGCAGCCACAGCGCCGTGGCCGGCGTGCCGCGTCGCGGATGCAGCATTCCGATGGAACGGAAAAACAATCCGTCGCGAGCCATGGCGTAATAGATTCGCGGCGCGGCTAACGTGTATACGCTCGCCGTTCCGAAGGTGGAAATGGCTATCAGTGAAGCGATGATTGTGCCGCCGGCCGGGCCTACCAACCGTTCGGCGGTCAGCGAGGCCACGCGTTCTTCGGCGGCGATTTCGCCGGGCGTCAATACCGACATGTATGCGAGATTCGCGCCGATGTATAGAATCACGACAACCGCAACTCCAAGCAGGATGCCGGCTGGTATGTTTCTGGATGGATTTCTGGCTTCAGCAGCCGGGAAAGTAGCGTATTGCCACCCGCCGTACGACCATAGCACTCCGACCATGGCGAGCGCAAAGGCGGCCACCGTGTTGTCCGGCCTGGGTGGAGGCACGATCTGTTGTGCGGACGAAGAGGCGGCGAGAAAAAGGGCGCCGAGTATGAGAGCTCCTAACCCGGCGATCTTTGTCAGGGAGAAAACCGTGGATATGGCGCTGCCCTGTTTGACGCCCAGATAATTGGCGATCGTCAGGAACAAAATGAGCGCCATCGACGTAAGCTTCTGCATGGCCGGCTCCATGGGAATGAACACGGCCAGATAGGACACGCAGGCCGTGCACAGCGCGGCAATCGATCCTGAATTCATCACGAGCAACATGCTCCACCCGTACGCGAAGCCGGCCGCGGGTGTATACGCTTCAGTCAGCCACGCGTATATGCCGCCCACCTCCGGACGGGAGTGCGCAAGTTCCGTGAATGTCAACGCGCCGATCACCGCCATCGCGCCGCCGAACACCCAAATCCCCATGACAAGCTCGCTGTCAACCAGATGCCTGACTATCATCGATGGCGTGAGAAAAATGCCGGAACCGATGATTGCTCCGACCACTATCATCGTCAGGTCGAACACTCCCAGCGAAGCTCGGAAAGATCGATTGGATTCGGACATGGATTTTGATAGGGATTCGTTATCCGCCCGGCCGCTGAGGATTGCTCCTGCCCTCCGGCGTGGTTACTTTCACGAAGAAAACTGTTTCCTGCACAAATGCCAACTCCGAACAATCCGCTCGATCAACCGGTAACATCTCTGCCTGCCATCGGCAAACGCCGCGGCGCGGCGCTCGCCGCGGCAGGAATCAACACTATCGAGGACCTGCTGTATCACATACCCAGGCGTTATCTCGACAGGAGCATGATTGTGCCGTTGACCGAGTTGTTCGGACACCTGGAGCAGACCGTCACATGTATCGGGAGGGTTTCAGGCATCGCGCTTCTCGGTCGCGCGAAAAAGCGGCTGGTGGTGACAATCAGGGATGATTTCGGTTCCATGGATCTGGTGTTCTTTCAGGGCTTGAATTTCTGGAAAGACGCTTTCACGCATGACGAGATGATCGCCGTTTCAGGCGTGGTCTCTCTTTTCGGACGGAGGCCCAATATCGTGCATCCGGCGATCGACCGGCTCCACGACGAGGAGTCCCTCGAATTTATTAACACGGGCGGGATCGTGCCGGTTTATCCGTCCGGCGCGGAATTGGAAAAGGTCGGTCTCAACCGGGCATGGGGCTTCCGGCGGCTCATCCGGAACGCCATGCGGCAATACCTTCCCGCGGTGGAAGACCCCCTTGATTCCGGGCACGACCGGAGCATCCTGTCCAGGCGACAGCTGCTGCCCCTGCAAACGGCTCTCGAGCGAGTGCACAGGCCTCCCTCGCGCGATGCGGTGGATGCGGCGAGGAGACGACTCGCCTTCGATGAGTTGTTCCGGCTTTCACTGCGCATGGCTTACAGGAAAAAGCTTGCAAGAGATTCGGAGCCGGGTATCCCTTTCCGGGGCGACAGCCCGACCGCGCGGGCCCTGGTCGCCGCTCTGCCCTTCAAGCTGACCGGCGCTCAACTGCGTGTCCTGCGGGAAATCGTCGAGGACATGAAAAAACCTCTCGCCATGAACCGTCTCCTGCAGGGCGACGTCGGCAGCGGAAAAACCGTGGTGGCTCTGCTTGCCATGCTGCTCGCCGTGGACAACGGCAGGCAGGCCGCTCTCATGGCGCCTACCGAGATCCTGGCCGAACAACACTACCGCACAATCACGTCTCTGGTTAACGACCTCGGAATTGACATACGCCTGCTCGTCGGTCAACAATCGGCGTCAACGAGAGCTGGGATCTCGGATTCCATCGCCGGCGGCCGCACTCGCATCGTGATAGGCACACATGCGCTGATAGAGGAAGGTGTGGAATTTCAGTCTCTCGGGCTTGTGGTTATCGACGAACAGCACCGCTTCGGCGTTCTGCAACGCGCAGCCCTCCGTCGCAAAGGCGCCGTTCCCGACGTGCTTGTCATGACCGCAACTCCCATACCCCGCACGCTCACCATGACTCTGTACGGAGATCTCGACGTGTCCGTCATCGATGAACTGCCTGCGAACAGAAGGAATACGCGCACAGCCATTCGCTTCGAGGAAGACAGGACGCAGGTGTGGCGTTTCGTCCGAAGTGAAATCGAAGCCGGCAATCAAGCGTACATCGTCTTCCCGCTCGTGTCGGAATCCGAAAAACTGGATCTCCGCGCAGCTACCGGCGAATACGAAGCTCTCGCCTCAGGCGAGTTCCACGACCTGCGGCTCGGCCTCCTCCACGGGAAACTGCCGGCAAAGGAAAAGGATGCGGTGATGATGAAATTCAAAAGACGAGAGTTGGACCTACTCGTCACGACCACCGTCATCGAAGTCGGAGTCGACGTGCCGGACGCCACCGTGATGATAGTCGAGCATGCGGAACGCTTCGGCCTGGCTCAGCTGCATCAACTGCGGGGCAGAGTGGGCCGCAGCGATAAACAAGCCTATTGCATTCTTATGACGGATCGAAGGATCTTTTTCGGCGGCGCAAAAACTGAAGGCGAGCGGCTCGAACACGGGATCGCCCGCCGAAGGCTGGAAACCATGCGCGACACGCTCGACGGATTCCGCATTGCCGAAGTCGATTTTGAAATCCGCGGCCCGGGCGACCTCTGGGGTACGGAACAGAGCGGATTCCCACGATTCCGCGCAGCCGATCTGATCTCGGACGGGGAAATACTTCGTGCAGCGCGCGAGGAAGCTTTCACAATCGTCGACACCGATCCGCATCTCCGATTGCCCGAGCATCTGAAGCTCAAAGAAATGATCGGCAAAGCGCTGACGGATGATATGGATGTCTTTTCGACGGCGTGAAGCCGGTGACGCGAAACGGCAGATCCGTCTGGGATGACCGGATTTTGCGGCCCGGCCCTGCAGCCGGTTGAGTCTTCCTCGATCGACATGCTTATCTTTGTGTTCCGTGTATGATCAGCAAAAACATATGAAGCAGCTCGTCCGCGATCATTGGCAGCGCGAGACTTGCGGTATCAGATACGCTGAATCGAAGGATGGAATCGGATTCTTCAGGGAAATACGAAGCGAACGCTACAGGCTGGAACCCTGGATCCCTGCATTTCAGCAGGCTGACCGTTGTGCCGGGCTGCAGGTGCTCGAAATCGGTCTCGGGGCGGGAAGCGATTTCCTGGCATGGGCCGAAGCCGGAGCTGATGCGTACGGAATCGATCTGACAAAGGCGGCCGTCGAACGGACGCGCGAACATCTCGAACTTGAAGGCGCCCGGAGTGAACGCTTCCTTCTGAGCATCGCGGACGCGGAAGCGCTCCCGTTCGGAAGCGATAGCTTCGATCTCGTCTATTCTTACGGAGTGTTGCATCACACACCCGATACAATCCTCGCCCTGGCCGAGATATCCAGGGTGTTGCGCTCGGGCGGTTCCCTGCGCATTATGCTGTATCACTGCCGCAGCTGGACTGTGCTGATGATGTGGATTCTGCACGGTCTCCTCCGCGGCAAACCGTTCGTCTCCCCGCGCAGGGCGGTGTTTGAACATCTTGAAAGTCCGGGTACCAAATGCTTCAGCACTGTGGAAGTCCGCGAAATGCTCCGTCGAAACGGCTTCAGAGACATCGCCATCGAACTACGCCTCGGTCCGGGAGATTTGCTGACGATCCGCCCCAGCGAGCGCTATCGAAGCCCATTCCATCGCCTGCTATGGCGCATTTATCCGAGGCCGTTGTTGCGGTTACTCGGAAACGGATTCGGACTGATTATGCTGATTGAGGCGAAGAAACGATGAACGTGACGTGACGTTGAGCAACTTGCAGTCACATATCCGCTCGCATAACGGCCTAGACCACAGGGGCAAGACCCGTTCCCTTGCTCATGGACCTCACTTCCTTAAACCGGCTTTTTCACATCGGCCGGCAAATCCGACGAAATGACATGCTGATCATCGGCCGCAACCCGGTTCTCGAAGCCCTGCGCGGCGGTGGCCGCGTATCTAAACTGTATCTGCGCTTCGGCGTTCACGGCGAAAGCGTGATGGAACTCCAGCGTCTCGCCCGGGCGCGCCGCATACCCGCGGTGGTGCTTCCGAAACAGAAATTCGACCGGCTTGGAAATGTGCTCCACTCCCAGGGCATTGCCGCGCTGGTGGAGGATGCGCAAATTCTGGAACTCGACGAACTCCTCGCCCGGAACGTGGAACAGGACCCCCCGTTCCTGGCTGCGCTCGATTCCATCAAGGATCCGCATAACCTGGGCGCCATTATGCGCACGGCAGTCTGCGCCGGGGCGCACGGCATCGTGCTGCCTCAGCGCGACACCGCAATGATCAACGAGACGGTAGCAAAGGCCTCGGCCGGCGCGGCCGGACTTCTGCCGGCGGCCCGCGTTGCATCCCTGCCGCAGGCACTGGAGGTAATTAAGGAGCACGGAATCTGGATTATCGGGCTCGCAGGTGACGGGGATACGGATCTGTTTTCCTTTGACGGGGCTCGTCCTGTATGCGTCGTCATCGGTAGCGAGCGAGGCATGCGCCCCATAGTCAGGAAGCGCTGCGACGACGTAGTGCGGATACCGATGTGGGGCGAGGTGGATTCTCTCAACGCATCGGTCGCCGCGGCGCTCATGTTTTACGAGATCAGGCGGAGCAGACTCTGACGCCGGATAACTACGCGAATCGTCGCCGCGGGTTCTTCTCCGTTTCGGGCTTCATTCCCGCTCCGGAGTTGACGCGCCGACGCTCCCTGCGCCCGACCAGCGCCTCGATGCTGCGGAGCCGATACGATCAGCGAGCGCGGCTATGAAACAGGGATGACAGTCGAGCGCCGGCATCAGCACGAAATTTTCTATGCCGGCGTTCAGGGCCTCTTTGCGGAGTTCGATGTCGAGTTCGTGCAGGGTCTCCACATGGTCGCTCACGAATGCCACCGGCACAACGAGCAGGTCGCGCACTCCGCGCGCAGCAAGTTCCCGCGCCTTGCCGACAGTATCGGGCTGAAGCCACCTTGCCGGACCCACCTTGCTCTGGAAACTCAACTCGTGCGCCAGTCCGTCTGTGCGTTCCTTCATCACCGCCTCGACGGTCGCGCGTATTTGGAAAGAATACGGATCGCCCTGCTCGACGAGTTTCACGGGCGTTCCGTGTGCGCTGAAAAGCACTGTCACCCCGGCCCTCCGAGACGCGGGAAAGCGCGACAGAGCTTCGTCGATCCTCGCGTTCAGCGCTGCCACATAGCCGGGATCGATGGGATAATCCTTTACGCTCAACACGCGGAAGCGACCGTTTCCCTTGGCCCTGTGCAGGTTGCGCCAAGTCTTGAAACAGGATCCGGTCGTGGTTCTCGAGTAATGCGGATACAGCGGCATCAGGAACACGTGCGAAATGCCGTCGGCCGCAAGCGCCTCCATGGCCTCTTCGATGAAAGGATGCCAGTAGCTGAACCCGACTTCCACGCGGATTTTCACTCCTTCCGGAAGGCGGGAGGCGAGCGCGCCGCGCAAAGCGTCGGCCTGCCGCCTGCTCGCTTCAGCGATGGGCGATTTGCCTCCGATCATCGCGTAGTTTTCACGCACCTTTTCGGCTCTGCGTCCGGCGATCAGCCGGGCCAGCGGCCCGCGGAGGAATTCCATCGGTCCGAAAGATATTATTTCGCGATCCAGGAAAAGGTTTTGCAGGAAGGGACGAACCGCGTCCAATGAGGTCGGTCCTCCCATGTTCAGCAGGATTACTCCAAAAGACTCCATGGACCTCCGCGTTCAAATGGTCTTAGAAAAGACCGGTTTTTCGAGCTGCCGCGGCAACCAGGCGTCGAAAGCCATAGCCACGTTGCGTATGACAAGCATGCCCATCCCGCGTGTCTTTACGGAATCGTCGGTCAATTCCACCAGCCCGTCCGCGACGAGTTCCTGAAGTTTCGGGATGGAATCCGAGAAATACGAATCGAACTCAATTCCGTATTTGCGTTCGATTGAGCGCTTGTCCAGCGCGAAGTCGCACATCAGGCGCATGATGACATCACGCCGTAGCATATCGTCGTCCGACAGCGAGTGACCCGCATGCGTAGGAGGGACGCCTCGATCGAGGGCCGAATAGTAGGACTTGAGACTCTTTTCGTTTTGCGCGTACATGCGGGGAAACTGGCTGATGCTCGTGATACCGATTCCGTACAGATCGGCGCCGGCGTGCGTCGTATATCCCTGGAAATTCCTGTACAGTGTGCCGTCGCGCTGCGCAGCGGCGAGTTCGTTATCCGGTTTCGCGAAATGGTCCATGCCGATGAACAGGTAGCCGGCGTCGTTGAGTTTTTCAATCGTCATCACCTGTATGCGGAGTTTTTCTTCGGGAGAAGGCAGATCCGCCGCGCCGATCAGCGACATGTGTTTCTTTAGCCACGGAACATGGGCGTAATTGAAGACGGCTATCCGGTCGGGATCGATGTCGATGATCGCATCCAGCGTCTTCTCGAATGTCGAGGCGGTCTGGAACGGAAGACCGTAGATGAGGTCGAGGTTCATGCTCGAAAATCCGAGTTCTCTTCCCCAGTCCAGCACACGCCTGGTCAGGTCTTCCGTCTGAATCCTGTTCACCGCTTCCTGGACAAGTGGGTTGAAATCCTGCACTCCCATGGAAAGCCGGTTGAAGCCCCCTTCCTGCAATGCTGCGAGATGATCCCGGGTCATGTCGCGGGGATCGATCTCGACACCGGCTTCGATGTCTTCCTTGAACGGAAACAGCTCGCGTGTGATTCCAGCGAGATCGCGGATTTCGTCAGGCCGCAGATAGGTCGGAGTCCCTCCTCCCCAGGCGATCTGTTCGACCGGCCGGCGGGCGGCGATCATGGACCGGAGAAGGGATAATTCCTTTTTCAAGTATTGAAGGTAACCGTTGATCTTGCCGCGATCGCGCGTCACCATCATGTTGCATCCGCAGAAATAGCACAGGGTGTCGCAGAAGGGGATGTGGAAATACAGGGATAGCGGGGGCGCAGAATCAACGCCGTTCGTCAGTTCCACCTGCGACAGGAAATCAACGGCCGTGAACTTGTCGCTGAAAACCGGGGCGGTCGGATAGCTCGTGTACCTCGGTCCCGGTTTCGAATATTTCCGGAGAAGCTCCACATCGATTGAATCAAACTGCCGCATGCGTCTCGTCCTTTCTTCTTTTGTCGTTCGTCATTGCCGCCGGGTCCGGCTTGCAGCGGCGCAGGCGCTGAGCGTTCCGTCGCCGAGGATCATCCGACCCGGTTTCTATGAGTCTTCACGGCCTCCACCATGGTCCTGGCGTGTTCTGGCGGCACGTCCGGATGGATTCCGTGGCCGAGATTGAAGATGTGCCCAGGATGCGGCCCCCAGGAATCCAGCAGGGCCTTTGTCTTGCGTCGTATGACGTCCGGAGGAGCATGAAGCACGGCCGGATCCAGATTGCCCTGAAGCGCGGTTTGCGCGCCAAGATCCAGTCTCGCCTCGCCTATGTCCACCGTCCAGTCCAGTCCCATTACATCACAGCCGGAGGAGGCGATTTCGGCGAGTGACGAATTGGCGCCGCGCGCGAATACGATCACCGGAGCTCCCGTCGCGATCTTGACCTGTTCCGTCATCCGCCGGATGTACGGAAGCGAGAACTCCAGAAAATCGCCTTTGGACAGCAGTCCGGCCCAGGTGTCGAAGATCTGCACGATATCCGCTCCGCTTCGGATCTGGCGTATCAGGAATTCCGCCGCCGTGGCGGCCAGTTTATCCAGCAGTGCGCGCATCGACTCGGGAGCTTCATGCAACATTCGTTTTGCACGCAGAAAATCCTTCGTCCCCCTGCCTTCCACAGCGTATGCGGCGAGCGTCCAGGGGGCGCCTGCGAAACCGATCAGTGGAACGCGTCCTCCGAGCTCCCTTTTCGTCAGCGCGAGCGCATCATAGACGTAGCGGAGCCGATCCGCGGCTTTCCCGGCATCGAGAGCATCTATGTCCGATTTGCGGGAGACGGGTGTCGGAAAACGCGGTCCGCCTTTGCCCTCCTCGACCACGAGTTCCATGCCCATGGCCTCCGGCACGACGAGAATGTCGGAAAATATTATGGCGGCATCCACGCCGATCAGATCCACGGGTTGTATCGTCACCTCGGCCGCGAGTTCCGGGGTGCGGCATAAAGTGAGAAAATCGGCGCGCGCCCTCACCGCGCGGTATTCCGGCAGATAGCGTCCCGCCTGCCGCATCATCCATACGGGTGTTCGTTCCGTTTCCAGCCGCTTCGCGGCGCGCAGCAACAAGTCGTTGGTCATGACGGCGGATTGTGTGGTTGATTCATGATGGTTCATTGAAGGCCGGCGGCCGCGATATCATCCGGGTCCCATGTGCATGTCGGGATCGATGTCTACGCGGCCGTGAGAAGCGAGACGCTCGGCAATGGCTTCGGCAAGGGATTCTTCGGTCTGCTCCGCGGCGATGATGTCCACCCTTATTCCGCTGCCCATCGCGGCTACAGCGGTAGTCCTGCCTATGACGGCCACCAGTACGGTCACCTGCATGAAGTCCGGGATCAGCGCTGAGAAATTCTTCACGGCTGACGGCGAAAAAAAAGCTATGCAATCGATCTCGCCTTCGATCAGACGCCGGTCCAAATCCCGGACATCGCGAGCGGACGGCTGCCTTGTGCGATATACGATTACCTGATGCGCTTTCCCTCCGGCCGCGGCGACCGCGTCCACAAAGTCTTTTCCGGCGATGTCCGAAGCGGGATTGAGAAAGAAACTGTTCGAGATATCCCCCAGCGAGGCTGCTAAAGCGGCGGCCGATGCCTCGTCGGGAGAGGTTTTCGCCGCGATTCCGTATGAAGAAAGCGCTTCCGCTGTGCGCTTTCCAACCGCGTGCACCGGGGGAAGATTTTCGATGAGTCCGCCCCTTTCGTAATAACGTTCCATGAAAAATCGGGCCCCGTTCGCGCTGGTCACCGCTATTCCCGAGTACACGGAGATATTCTCGATTGCGTCGTCCGCGGCCGTCCAGTCTTCAGGAGGCATGATCTCTATCATCGGGAAATGACGCACTTTGATGCCCCGTTTTGCGAGCGTTTCTGCGAAGGCTCTTCCGCAGCCTTCGGGACGTGTGAGAAGAACGGTCTGTGCCGGCCCCTGATCGCTGGTCATTCGACTGCTCCCTTGGTTCGGATTTCCCTGAGAATGTCGCGAGCGCCGTTCCTTATCAATTTCGCCGCTAGGCGGGCGCCCATGCTTGCGGCTTTTCCCATATCCGCCGTCGAGGCGCGGGCGTCGAGTCGTGTCAGCCCGTCCAAAGTGCCCACCATGGCGTCGAGAACGAGCCGGCCTTCCTGCATGCGGGCATAAGCGCCGATGGGAATCTGGCAGCCTCCTTCCAGCGCCCGGAGAAGGGAACGCTCGGCGCCTGCCGCGGCTCGCGTCGCCGCATGATCCAGCACCTTGACGAAATATGCCGCTTCCTCGTCGTCCTCGCGGATTTCAACTCCAAGCGCCCCCTGCCCCACGGCGGGGAGAATCAGATCCGTCGGCAGCGTCTGTGTGATCCGTTGCTTCAGCCCGAGCCGCATGACGCCCGCGCAGGCGAGTATCATGGCGTCCCAATCCGACGCGTCGAACCTTGCGAAACGCGTGTTCAAATTCCCGCGAATATCGACTATGCGGAGATCCGGACGCAGATGAAGCAGCTGGCTCCGCCTGCGCAGACTGCCTGTGGCTACAGTCGCGCCTTCGGGCAAGGCTTCCAACGACGGCCATGACCTCGAAATCAAGGCGTCTCGAACATCCTCGCGCTTCGTGACCGCGGCTATTCGAAGGCCGGCAGGCGTCTCGGTCGGCAAATCCTTGAGACTGTGCACCGCAATATCCACCCTGCGGCCCAGCAGCGCCTCCTCGATTTCCCGTGTAAACAGACCTTTGTCTCCGATTTTCGACAACGACTGGTTCAGTATTCTGTCGCCGGTCGTTTTGATGATTTCGAGGTCGATCTTCAACCGCGGGAAGCGCTTCGCCAATCGCTCCTGGACGTGCCTCGCCTGCCAGAGTGCCAGCTCGCTGCCGCGTGTTCCAATGATGAGTTTACTTTTCATTTTTTCCCGTCATCTCACGAATCTGAGTATTCCGCATCGTCCAGATCGAACAGCTGCCTCAACACCTGAAGGCGGGCGGACAGTGCCGAGGCGTCCTCGGCGCTTTGTTTGATGCCGACCATGGTCGGATGAAGCAGCTTGTTGATAATCCGCCTCGTGAGAAGATCCACGTTATCAAGATCCGCCGCGCCGATACGGTTCCTGAACTTCTCGAGTTCCGCCGCTCTGATGGCTTCGAATTTGCCTCGCAGCTGCTGAATGGTCGGCGTGGCTTCGAGCGTGTTGAACCAGAGAAAGAAATTGACGACTTCCTCCGTGACTATTACTTCCGCGCGCGGTATTTCCTGTTTCCTTTTCTCAACGTTCTGGTCCACTATGTTCTGCAGCGTGTCCAGATCGTGCAGAAATACTCCGGAGAGCTCCGACGCCCGTCTGTCGATATCGCGGGGCAGGGCTATATCGATCAACAACAGAGGACGGTTCTGCCTGTGTTTCATGGCGCGCCGGACCATCTCGTACTCGACGACCACTGTGGGAGATGCTGTCGCCGAGATGACGATATCGACGTCCTGCAGCGCATCGGCGAACACTTCGAACGGAACCACGCGCGCATTCAATTCTCCCGCAAGCTCCAGAGCCCTCGCATGCGTACGGTTCGTGAGCGTGAGCCCTCCAACTCCTTTGTCCCTGAGATGCCGCGCCGCCAGGGCGCCGGTCTCACCCGCCCCTATCAGAAGCGCCTGCTTCCTTCCGAGGTCCGCGAAGATGCGCCGCGTCAATTCGACAGCGGCGAAGCTGATCGACACGGCACCGATTCCGATCTCCGTTTCAGCGCGAACGCGCTTGCCGGTCCTCAAGGCGCTGTTTGACAGGTGGCGCATTATGTTTCCCATGGCGCCGGCCGCGGAGGCGATTTCGAACGCCCCCTTCACCTGTCCGAGGATCTGCATGTCCCCCAGCACCTGCGAGTCGAGCGCCGCGGCCACTCTGAAAAGATGCCTCACGGCGCCGCACGAGAACAAACGAAAGAAGTGCCGCTCATCCAGCCTCGCGTCCGGCCTCAAAAGACGCAAAGCCGAAATCAGATCGTCACCTCCGGCATCTGCCTTCGCCGGAATTGCATACAATTCGGTGCGGTTGCAGGTGGACAGCATGCATGCTTCCGAAAACATCTCGGATTTGAGTTCCATAAGCGCGCCGGCTATCTCGTCGGGCGAAAGATGCAACCGCTCCCGTAGCTCAACCGGCGCGGTTCGATGGTTCACTCCGGCCGCGTAGAGGATCATCGACACCCCTGCGCGCTTTCACTCTTGTCTGTCGGGCGGTTTTCAGGCGGCATGATCTTAAAAAAACCTGTGGAATCGGCTGAAAAACGCATTTACAATCGTCAGTGAAAGAACCGACAGAATAAAACCGCCAATCGACATCGTTATGACTCGCCTGCCGTCAACGCGGAAACCGAAACGCGAAATCAACACGACTGCATAAAGAATCCATATGATCGCCGTCGACAAGAGTTTGGGATCGGTCCACGAAAAATCGGCGAATATTTTCGGAAGCCAGAAAATCCCGATAAAGGTCGCAACCGTGAGAAAGACGAATCCGACGGCCATACCGGCCACGCTGAGACGCTCGAGCGATTCGAGACTCGGCAAATGCCGGAAGACCGAGCCGAAACTGCCTCTCTTGAGCTCTCTGTACAGCAGCAAATACAGCACTCCGTACATCGCCGATATCGCAATGCCGCCGAATCCGAAGATGGCCGCCGATACGTGGAAGCCGATCCCCATGTTGGAAAGCACGGGATTCGGGGACATGACGGCTTGAGGAAGGCCGATCGTAACCGCTGAAGTCAACTCGAACAGGGCGGCGAGTCCGACTAGAAAAAAACCCGTGCCGCTGATCCGCGTCTTGAACTCGATAATCGTGTACGTGCCGAGTATGGTGAAAGCCACCAACGACATCATCTCGAAAGGAGTGGTGACCATGCAATGCCCATGCTCGGCTGTATGAAGGCCGATGTAGAAGAAATGCAGGACTCCGGTGATCAGAAGAAGACGGGATTTGCCCGCGTCCGCCCATTTGTCTTCACGGAAAAACGCGGCGCCGTAGGCGAGTACGGTCACGACATACAGGACCGGGAGAAAAACCTCCACGGCGCTTTTAAACAGGACGAATAATTGCGATTCCATGCTTTTTTCATCGAGCGGAAAATGCCCGCATGTTCAAATATGCGAAAAAACCGGACATGAATAAGCACATTTTCGGCCGCCCGCCGCTATCGAGTGGAACATCACGGAACGCCCGACACTCCGGCCGATGACGACCTTCTCACAAACATGCGACGATGCGGGGCATTCGCGTCCGCGAAGGGAATGATCTCCTTCCTGAGCCATGGCGCTTCGATTTCGACATATTTCCGACTGAAGGACGGAGATTCGGTTATGAAATGAGCGGTTATCACCATTACGTCATATTTCTCATCTTCAACGGCCGCATCGGCCTGTGTTTGCAGAATCGACTTCCAGTTTTCGAGGCCTCGAGCGCGGAAGATATCCCACGAGGTGAAACTGTGCGCCTGAGCGGGCTTGGATAGCATTCGCGGATACCATGAATTATCAGGCATGAATACCTCGCCTGAATATTTCGACAACTCGGCCAGCATGTCCTGTCCGGCCTTTAGATTGGCCTCGGTCGGCAGCACGGTGACAGGATTCCAGACGAGGCGCAGGAATTGGACGACCGCTATGGCGGTTACAAAAAGAGCGGAGCCGGGTCTCGAATGGAAACGACGTTGCAATTCATCATAGCCTGTGCCGAAGAAAACGGCAATTCCCGCCGCAACAGGAAACAATGTGTTTTGGGCGCCGCCGGAATGCACTCGGCCCAGATACGCGGTAATGAGCAAACCGCCGAACAGGCATATATCGCCGATATGATTCCTCGCCGCCGACCTGTTCAAACCTCCCGACACCGCCGAATAGGCCGCAATGATCAACGCGATCGGGAGCCACTTGCCAAGATCTTTGGTCCAAAAGAACATCAACATGTCATGATACACCTCGTGACGACTTGGAATGTCGAGGATGTACCACTGATACCAGCCGTCAGTCGCTTGATTCATGATAACGAGAGATAATGCAATCAGCGCCGCACTGACGGCCGGGAAGGCAACGCGTTCCATGCCCTTTCGGATTGTCAGCGATGAAATCGACAGCGCGGCGATTGCGATTGCCGCCGGCTGCTTCGTGAAGAATGCGAGAAAAAACAGCACAGGCGAGATTATGGACCGCGAGAAAGGGCGGGATGAATCGAAGGTCCAGACTCCGGCCAGCAATAAAGCAAGAAACAGCGAATCGACCCTTGCGAGGTCCATCCACGCGCCGGTGATCTTGTAAGAAGCGGCAAACAGCCCCATCGACAGCAGGGCGGCGAATTTCGATCCGTTTCTCCGTCGGACTACAAGGTAAATGAAGCCGAGGCAAAAGACGGAAGACAGCACGGATACGACTCTCAATGCGAAAAAACCGTTACCGAAAACAGCAGCGGATAGCGCGCTTACATACCAGTAGAAAGGGGTATAGATGTATGCGATGAAATGCAACGACGGCTCCGCATATATCGGCAGGCCCGCAAGGGTGCGCTCCACATGCACGACCGCCGCTCCTTCCATCCATTCCAATTCGAAAGGCCAGGTCAGTCTCGAAATGGATACGTAAGCCAGCATAAGCAAGTAGGCCGCGGCAAGAAGGGCAAGCGCCGCCTCGAGCAGTGATTTCAATCCCTCTGCGGTGGAAGCATGCCCTTGCAGCACACCGCCGCCCGTCATGGCCGATACCTCGCCGGGCTTCTGCTCCCTGAAAACGTCATCGAGGAATCTCTCACGGGGACGCCTCGATGACGGTCTCGGGCGGCAGATAGCTCTCGAATGCTTTCAGCAACTCCAGGTTCCGGGCTGCAAAGACCGACGCGCCGGCATGAAAGACGAATCGGCGTATTCTGCCGCCGCTGTATGTGATTTTCATGACGCCGGCGGGATACATGCCGTCCGCATAAGATCGCCATCCGCCTCCTTCGTCCGTGTATTGAATCACTAGATCTGTGTTTCGCTTCGCGTAGAGGCCGCGCAGGAATGCCGGATCGAAGGCGCCCGAAAGCTGGGCTTTCAGGACTTCGTAGTCGGCAAGACCGGTCAGGTCCAGAAGATCCGTATCCCCGTAAAAGCAGGCCGCGCCGATGTCGGTCATGGCGACGCGCAGTCCGCCCGGGTAGGCCTTTGCAAGGAATTGTCCGAGCTGATAATGACCGGCGTATATCCTACGCGCGGTCGGCGCGAGCTTGTACAGGGCTTTCGCGCCGCGCTCGGCCATCGGCCAGGCGAGCAATGCGGCGGCGCATGTGATCAAGACTGCCGACAGAATCGGACGTTTCTTCGGATTCCGGATGAGATTGATATAGACGCTCCCGCACAGCGCTATTCCCGCTTCGAGCAGATACGCCTCATACCTGTAAAACCATCCGAGTTCGGCGAACAGGAGATGCAGCACCGCCGCCGACGCGATTATCACCGTCAGAGGGAACTCAGGCATGTGCCGCCTCGCCGACACGAATATGGCAGCGGCCAGCCCCGCCATCAGGCAGGCAAAATGGATGTGGCTCGGTTGGAAGATTCTCGAAAATCCGCTCCGCTCCAGAAGGACGCCGGCGGCGGCCTCATGTAAAATAATCGGATACGCCCCTCTGCTGAGAAGGGTGTTGGGCAGCGCGTGCCCGCCATGCGAGACGGATATCGCGGCATGAACGGCGATGGGAGCGGCCGCGCTGAGAGCGAGCGCCAGGGACAGCGTGGGCCGCTTTCCAATCAGAAGCAACGCGCATGCCGGGATTGCCATAAACACCGTTTCATACCGGGCGGCTGTCGCGAATAATGCCGCGGCGCAGAGGAGCGCCGTTTCTCGGGCATTCGCTCTCCGGGATGCAAAAACCTTCGAAAGCATGTACAGCAGAAGTACGACAAGCATTCCGTGCATGGCATGTTCCATGCCCGACGTGACGAGCGGAAGCATGGGCGTCAGAAAAATCAGGGCCAGTCCGATCAGGACGCGCTCCCAGGGCGCTCGCCGGAACCGTCTGAGCAGAAGGTCGGATGCAAGCAAAATTCCCGCCCCAAAGGCGGCCGCGAGCAGCAGGGGCAGCCAGTCACTGACTCCGACGGTCGTAAATGAGAAAGTCAGCAGCAGAACCCATAACGGCGATGAGCTCGCCGAACTGAAGCGATGCTTCGTCACACCGTAGACGCCGTGCTGCGAGAGGTTCTTCGCCATCGCCATGTGTATGTAAGCGTCGTCCAGGGCGCATACGGGCCGCCCCTCCGTCTCTCGCAATACCGCATATCCTCCAATCGCCAGCGCAAGCAAGTATGCGCCCAATACGATCGCGAGCGGCGCCATTATGCCCTTCCAGCTGTCGATCATACGACTCCGCGTGTCTCGGAATGTACGGAAATCGAATATGCGCATCGCGCGCCGCTCTCCGGCATCAGCGTATCCGCTTCACCGCCGGCGGAGCACGATACCATGTCGGGCGTGTTTCTCATGGGCGAAATCGCAAAGTGCTCGATGCTCATAGAATGAGGAAACTTAATGAAAATGTTCGCATATATCCTCTGCCGGGGGTCCGCTGCGGCATGGCCGGAAAACAGTATGCGGGGCTCCGGCGCTGCGCCGATGAGGGCGCGTTTTTAATAAGACCGGCCTGATCGTATATTGTACCGGCAATTCAATACACCGATGGAGACGCAATGAGCGATCAGCAGACACTGGAACAGAAAATCGAAGAAGTTATAGAAAAGGAGATCCGCCCTTACATCGAAATGGACGGCGGCAGAATTCGATATGTTGAAATCAAAGACTCCGTCGTGTACGTGGAGCTCTCCGGCGCTTGCGGCAGTTGTCCGTCAGCCGCCATCACTCTTAAAGGCGGCGTTGAACGCATTCTGAAAAGACGTTTCCCGGAAATTGCAAGCGTGGAAATGGCTGGTTTCGGGGCCATGTTCTCGCACTGAAACTCCCCCGGGAAAGGTCCGTCGCCCGGACCGCGGGCGTTATCTTACGGTCAGCATCCGCGCTGATCGCATACCGTTGAACTCGACGGTGAGCAGATAAGCGCCGGAATTTATCTCCTCCAGCGGAAGGTGATATTCATGGACTCCCGCTTCTTCGACGCTTTCGTGCAGGCGCACCGTTCGTCCCAGTAGATCGGTCAGCATGATTCTCCTGACGCCGTTCCCGGGCAGCGCGTACGAGACTCCGAGCAAGGCGCCCGAAAAAGCCGGGCTCGGAAAAGTCCCGAGCAGTGACGGCGAATCTCCTACGACTAACGGGCCTTTGCCAGCATCACCGATAATAAGGCGGAAATAGTCGAAATCCGCCGGGATCAGCATGCTGGTTGCCAGCACACCCTGCCCGTTGGCGGCCTGCAGGCCTATCCTGGCCTCCGTCGACTGGAAGGGAACCGTCGTCTCGCCGAAGTAAATCCAGCTGCTTCCGTCCAGACTGTACGCGCCGCGAAACGTGTATCCGTTCACTCGGCTCATGCGAAGGTGCAACGTGTCGAGATACATGCTGTCGATGAACTTGAAATCCGTCAGAGCGTTCAACTCCCACTCGAGCCAGATACCGTTCACGTTGTTCCACATCCCTCGCGATACCCGCACGTAATTGTCCTCATCCAGCATGTATATGAGACCGGCGTTGTGATAGATGGAATCCGGGGAAAAAATCAGACGCGTGTCCATCCTGAAATCCCCGCTCGGCGCCGGTTGCAGAAGGATGTTCTTGACGTCGTTGTGATTAGGCCCGTTGAGCGCGCCCTTCAGCGTGATGATGCGCATGGCTTCGCCTGTAAGCTGCCAGTAAGGCGGCGTGGGATTGAGCCAGGTCCAACCGGGATTCAACGCGAAACCATTGAACTCATCGTCGAATCCTTGCCCGGCGGCCCTGCACAGAGGAATAGCCAGAAATAAGAGTAGCATCGCTGATATTGAACGTGACATTGTCGCCTCCTTGATTTCGTTTCCTTGCCGGTGAACGGGCCGCGATTCGGAAACGCCGCCCGCTGAAGGATGTTCATCCGAAAATGATCAGAATTTCCGCTTCCGGCAAGTGCCGCTGCCTCCGCCCGGATGTGCGCCTTTTTCACTTGCTCTGAGTCGCAAAATAGCATAGACTTGAGCGTAAGCAGCCATGCCGTCGTTGCGGCGCGCATTTCCAACAATGAACCGTTTCCTGTATACCGCAATACTCCTGCAGGCATTCTGTGCGGCATCCGCCCAGAATCTGTCTGTCTCGGTATCCGATGTGGACTTCTCCGGCCTGCCCCGCATCAAGGTCACGGTCTGCGCCGAACAGGAAGGAGTGCTTCTGCGCGGACTCGAGGCGGACGCTTTCAGATTGAGAGAAAACGGAATCCGTTATCCTGTCACAGCCCGCTGTCCCGATCCGCTCGCATTCAACTCGGTAGCTCTCGTGCTCGACAACAGCGGTTCCATGTCCCCCGTTATGACAAAACTCATAGAAGCGGCGGGCCGACTTGTGGACAGTCTCGATCCGCTCGATGAATGCGCCGTCGTGACCTTCGGCCGGAACGTGCAGATGCTGGAGAATTTCACGATCGATCGCAATCTTCTCAAATCGGCGCTGGCCGGACTTTACGCCGAAGGCGGAACGCCGCTTTTCGACGCTTCCATGCTGGCTTTGGACAGCCTCGCCTTGCGCGCCGGCAACAGGGTGGCGGTGATAATCACCGACGGCGAGGACAACCTCAGCGAAGCCACAGACTCCGCCGTAATCGCGCGCGCGCGGCAACTCGATGCCCGCCTGTACACTATCGCCTTCGGCATCTCTGACGAGAACCAGCTCGTCATGCGCAACATGGCGATCGCGACGGGAGGCGACTTTTTTTCGGTGGTGCGGCCGAGCGAGTTGCCGGCGGTTTACGAAAAAATCGCGGCCGATATAACCGAGAAATGCTGCCGCATAGAGTACTACTCGGAAAATTGCGTCGACACGCTGAGATCGATTGACGTCGCCGTGCTGGTCGGCGGCGACAGCGCACGCGCGCAGGCATCGTTCGTGAGTCCGTCACGGCCTGACACTATGCGCCTCTCCGTCGAAGCGCCCGATGCCCTGTTCCCTTTGGAAAGCGGTATGGGCTGGATATCATGCGAACCGCCGCCGTCTCCCTTGCTCGAATTGACGTTGTCTTTCACGCTGGTTTTCGACGAGGACCTGGTGGACGTGACGCCGCGCCTGCCCTTCACTCTGGGAACCGCGGCGCAGAACCAGGTGGTCGACATGGTCAAGGTCGGAACCGGCCGTCTGCGCTTCATCTTCTCGCGTATAATCCCCGTGCCGGGTTCCGGACGGCTCATCGGATTTCCGCTGCAGGGCCTGCCGGCGGATTCCAGCCGCAGGGTTCGCATCGGAATCGAGGACATCGTGCTGGACGGCTGCCCTGTCCGATTCATCGTCTCCGAGGACTCCGTCTCCATATGCCAATGCCTGAAGCCGCTTGCTCTCGAATTCGATTCGCTGACGGTTATCAGCAGATACGATGAAGTGGTCCTGCCCTTGCGCGCGACCGGCGGCATCTCGGAGGGCGCGCCCCTGATGCTCGATGCTTTGATCTCCCTGCCGGAAGGAGTTGAAGTCGCGGAGATGATCGAAGGCGTGGTGCTGCCGCGCGACGCCTTGCGAGGCGAGCCGGCCGGGACGTCCTCATACCGGATTTCGGCGCAGTCTCCTGTCATGCCGTTGCGCTCCGTGGGAACGCTTTTATACCTCCGCCTGAATATCAAGCCCGGAGGAAACGTCACTGCTCTGACTGTGCGCTGCGACAGCGCCCGCCTGTGGCAGTTGTGCTGTCCGGCCGACACGGCGCGGCGTCCGGCGTCCGTTCTCCTCGACGGTTACTGCGAGCCGCTGCTCTCCAGACGCGACGGCCGCTTGTCCCTTGCGGCATCGCCCGACCCGCTGACGCGCGGCGAAGGGCAGCTGACGGCGCGCGCTCTGGTTCCCAGGTTTCTGGACGGACGCATATTCACGGCCGACGCCGTCGATATGCTTGGCCGGCCGGCGCTTCGGATATTCGAGCGGTCTCTTCCAGCGGGTGAAAACATTTTCGAAGTGAACACCGGCGAACTTCCCTCGGGTTTGTACATCCTGCTTCTGGGTTCCGGCGATTCGATCGCCGCGAAGCCTTTCCGCATTGTCGACCGGCCGTCGCGATAACCGGCAATCCGGCGCATCCGACAAATCGCCCAGCGTTTACACAGCGCGCGTCTTCAGCAGCAGCGGAAAATCCTCGTCTCCGCTGGCGAGTCCTCGGAAACATGCGCAAGCGCCGCGGCTTCATAGGCCGGCCGGCCTTGTATCAGCACTTTGCCCCATTTCCTGAACGCTTCGATGATGACTACGACCGCACAGGCCATGATGATCACGCTCAAGCCGATGTTCACCCAACCGGTTGCCGAGGTGGCCGCGTGGCGTGTCATCGGCCAGAAAGTGTCGGTGATATTCAGAACGCCGGCCGTCAGCGTTGTTGTGGCGACGAAAGCCATCGGAATGAAGGTCACCCATGCGTATCGGAATTTTCCGGAGTTTATGATCGCGCTGGTGCCGACCGCCAGGGCCACCACGGCGAGTAGCTGGTTGGCCGTGCCGAACATGGGCCAGATCGTCGTGATGTCTCCGGTCCAAAGGAGATATCCCCAGGCGACAACGATCAGTCCGGTCGACAGATAGGCGCCCGGCATCCAGTTCTCCCGTCCGAAGGGTTTCCACACCTTGCCCACGAACTCCTGCAGCAGGAATCGCGCCACGCGCGTTCCCGAATCGATCGTGGTCAGTATGAAGAGCGCCTCGAACATGATCGCGAAGTGATACCAGTACGCGACGAGCCTGTTCATGCCCGGGAGGCCTGAAAAAATCTGCGCGAAGCCGATGGCGAGCGACACCGCGCCGCCCGTTCGTCCGCTCAGATTTTCTCCGATGAGCCGGGAGAATGTCGAAAGTTCCACGGGGGCTATTCCGAGGAGAGCGAATTTCTCGGCCGACAGGTTGATCGCGTAATAGTCTCCGGGATGCATGGAAGCCGCCGCAATCAGCGCGATCACTCCGACGACGCTCTCCATCAGCATCGCTCCGTATCCGATGAAGCGGGCGTCGGACTCTCTGTTCAACATCTTCGGCGTCGTGCCCGAGGCGACCAGTGAATGGAATCCGGAGATCGCTCCGCAGGCGATCGTTATGAACAGAAAAGGGAACAGTTTTCCTTGCAGTATGGGCCCGCCTCCCGATATATACTCGGTGAACGCCGGTATCTTGAGTTCGGGATTCACATAAATGACTCCGGCAATCAGCAGGAACACGGTGCCGATTTTCATGTAGGAACTGAGATAATCGCGCGGCGCCAGAAGCAGCCAGACGGGCAATACGGATGCTATGAATCCGTAAACGGCCAGCGCGATGATTATACCCTCCCTGGACAATCGGAACCAGGAGGCATAGGCGGACTCCTGCACCTCGTGTCCGAGCGCCAGCGCGATCAACACGGCGACCACACCGATCACCGTCGCTTCAGCGACTTTTCCCGGCCGCAGCTTTGTCATGTAAATGCCCACGAACATCGCGATCGGTATCGTGAGAAGAATTGTGAATGCGCCCCAGGGACTTTCAGCCACGGCGTTGACCACAGCCGCGCCGAGGCCCGCGAGCGCGACCACGACTATGATCAGAATGGCTATGGTCCCGACAATCCCGGCGAGCGGACTGATCTCGATGCGCGCGATTTCGGCTATCGACTTGCCGTTTCTGCGGGCCGATGCGGCCAGGGCGACGAAATCATGCACCGCCCCGCCGATAACCACGCCCACGACCAGCCAGAGGAATCCCGGCATGTATCCGAATTGCGCCGCCAGAACAGGCCCTATCAGGGGCCCGGCGCCGGCGATGGCGGCGAAGTGATGGCCGAAGAGGACGTATCTGTTCGTGGGTTGGTAGTTCTGCCCGTCATTGAACCGATGCGCGGGCGTCACGCGGTTGTCGTCCAGCGCTATCACCTTCGCGGCGATGAATGCGCTGTAATATCGGTAGGCGACGGCCATCACGCATAGCGCGATGACCACCAGTGTCAAAGCATGCATGCAACTCTCCCGAATAAAATCGGCTTTTCGTTGTACCGGTCAGGGAAGGACCGTCATTGCGCGCGTGATGCGTTGATTCCGGAACTCAAGGCAATAAAAGTATATCCCGGCGGGAAGACGCGACGCATCGACATCCAGACCGAAAACGCCGGCGTCGAAAGTCCCCTCGGCCAGAGTCCGCACCAGGCGTCCTGAAGCATCGAGCAGCGAAAGACGCACAATGCCCGCCGAAGGGACGTCGAACTCGACGCGCGTGCGCTTGCGCAGCGGATTCGGATAGTTCTGTCTCAAAGCGAACGCCGACGGCGCCGCGCCTGCCGATCGTTCGACGAAGAGGGTTCTGTCGCATTCCAGTCTGATCGTGTCCGAACTCGTCATCGTGATTCCGGAATAGGCCTCCCACCCGACTTCGAAAGGATCGTGTCCGGTCGCGGAATTGTCGAAGCAGATCTCACAGCCCTCGAGAATCGAGCCGTAGGAAAGACCCGCCGACACGGTGCTGAAACGAACGTCGGTCGTGGTCGAGGCGTGAGTCCATCCTGCCGGAGGACTCACCTGCGACGCAAACAGCAGAACGTCCGGCGTCAACACCCTGACGTCGAAACGGTTTATGATCGAGGCGGGCGTGTGCCGGTTGTGCAGTCGGAATTCCGAGCAACACGGGCGCTCCGGATCCGGCAGCACCGACACGGTATCCATGCTGCGTTCAGCGGTTTCGCACTCGACCAGAACGGTGTCGGCGCAAAGCGCCGTGGAATCCAGCATTGTCCTCCACACGAGGCGTATGCTGCTCCCGGACGCCGAGGGGATGAGTGACAGCAGGAAACCGGTCCTCGTATCGGCGTGCGCGATGCCGGCGCCTGTATCGCGGAATACCACGCGACGGGCATCCGCGTCTTCTGTAATCCACCCCGGCGCGGCAGAGGCGCTGGAAATCGCAGCCCCGGGTGTAGCCACATCGACTGAAAAGCCATTTACGGGCGACACGGGAGTGTGCAGGTTCGAAAATCCCGCGTCGAAGGAGCAGTCCTCCTCCGTGGGGCGCAATATCAGCGAGTCGCAGCGAGGCGCCGGCGGCTCGCATTGCACGGATGCGATGCCGCAACAGATGTCCGCGCCGCCGTCCGTGCTGCACCAGTCGAATTCTACCAGCGGATTGCTCACGGCGGGAAGAAATGTCAATTCGAAACCCCGCTGCGTGTCGTTGACTGGGACAGCCGCGGCCGTGTCTGTGAAATGTACCGCCGCTTCGGTCTGCTCCGAGATGATCCAACCCGCCGGCGGCACCGCGTTGGTGATGGTGGCTCCGGGAGTCGTCAGGGAAACTCGGAAGCCGCCGACCGGCGAGAAAGGCCTGTGAAGGTTGACGAAACCGAGCGACCATCCGCAGGCGCCGGCGCCGGGCTCCAGAAGCAGAGAATCGCAGCGTACCTGCGGCGTGCAGGATATCGCGACGGTGTCGCAGCAAACCAAATTCCCGTTCAACATCGTGCAGAGCTCGAGCAGCGTCTGCGTGCCCGACCCGGCGGGCTGAAGAGACAAAGTGAAACCGACTATCAGCACTTTGTTGTTGACATCCGTATTGGACCGCCAGACCACGGCGGTCGGAGTGCGGGACTGGACAGTCCACGCGGCCGGCGGCATCGCGTTTTCCAGAATGGCGCCGGGCGTCAGCGTGCGCACGCGAAAACCGTTCAACACTCCGGTGGGGACATGCGTGTTGCGGAAACCGAAGCGTAGATCGCAATCCTTGACCACAGAATGAAATATGGAATCACACGCGGGCACGACGGGAGGAGCGCATTCGAGTTGCAGTGTATCCGAACAGATGGGCTTGCCGCTGCGCCACGTTTCCCACAGAACTTGAAGCGGATCAGTTTTCGACGGAGCATTCTCCACGCACAATTTCATGCCCGCGAGCACAGCGCGGCTCTCGAGTGGAATCGTTGTGCTCCCGATCCTGGCGCTGGACGCGCTCGATTCGAGCACGGGCCAGACGGTGGAGGCGATGTTCGAGAAGCGAGCTCCCGGAGTCAGCATTTTCAAACGCAATTCATCCAGACGCGATTCGGGAGCATGATTGTTCAGGAGCGTCAGGTCGTAGCAGCAAGTGGCCGCGGAATCGGCGGCCGCGAAGAGAATGTCGCAGCGCCGTATGTCTTCGCAGCGTAAAACCATGGTGTCACGCGTCAGCACGGTGTTCCCGTCTCGTGTTGTCCATTCGAATTCCACGGAATCCGCGGGACCCGTGGAAGGAAGCAAGCAGAAAGCGAAACCGGGCAGGTTTCCGCCTGCAACCAAAGGCGACGAGGAGCTTTCAAAACGAAAGCTGCCGGCGCCGGCCGTCGTAGCCCGCCATGCCGCCGGCCAGGTGAAATTCGAAACGATGTAACCAGGGGTCAGCAAGTCGAGAGTGAGAACGTTTATCGGTTTCAACTCGTTGTTTCGATTGCGCAGTGTCAACAGGTGGCAACATCCATCCGATGAAGGATTTCTCAGCACATCCAGGGAGTCCGTATCGCGGCAGCTGACCTCGGTGAAACCCGAAGTCAGAAGATCGTTGTTGCGCAAGGTGATCCAGTCGATGCGGAAATTGTTTTCCAGCGCAAGAAAGCACAATTGGAATCCGCTCAGCAGACCGCCGGCGGGGATGGACACCATCGACGCGGTGAAGCGCGCGGATTGCGGCGCCAGATACTGGAGCGACCATCCCGGCGGAGCAACGCCGTTCGTCAATATTCTCACCGACGGGGAACATTTGACCGCCAACTCGTTTATCGGCTTCCGGTCGGCGTTCCTGTTCAGCACGGTCAGGGAAAAGCAGCAATCCGATATTCGGCGTACAGTGACGAAGTCCTGTGCGGGCGACGATGAGCTCAACGCCAGTACGGCCCCTGCCGTGAGAAATAAGTAAAGCCTGCGCTTCATATATGCTCCAAATGTATTCCGGCTATGCGCGTTTCGGATGCTTTCCAGTGCATGGCAGAATATACGCAAGCGGCGCCGAATTCGCAGACTTCAAAGGGCTTCGAGCCCCGGTCATTCGATAACGCCTTGATTCGAGTATCCATGCCGCTCTACTTTTGTGGAATAATGTGGCATTTATCATCAGGATCAAGATGACCGTCCAAACATTCTATCTCCGTTTCACCGTGTTCGCCTCCCTGCTTGCGCTGGCGGGCTGTTCCCTGTCCAGGGAACTTTCAAAAATGGAAGATATTGACGATTTCCAGGCGTATGCGGATAAATGGGCGCCTTCGGAGGACGCTTTCGTCGCGGTTCAGCGGCTGGCGAAGCCATTCATAGACAAAAAGGATTGGAACGGCGCGATCGATGTGTTCGAACGATACAGAAGCAGATTCCCCGGCATGGAAAAGCGCTTTGAAACGATAATGGGACTTCTGAGAGCTCCCGCATCCGACCTGAGGGTTGAAAACCTCGGATCAGGCATCAACACCTCCGCGAACGAGATAAAGCCGTCTCTTACAGCCGACGGGACCCGGCTCTATTTCGCGAGCGACAGGGACGGAGGAAAAGGCCTTCTCGACATATACGCATCCACCTTTGAGAACGACGAATGGCAGCCGGCCGTGAATCTCGGCGACCGAATCAACACAACTGACCATGAGACCATAAACAGCATTTCCTTCGATGGCACCGCCATATTCCTATATGGTGGATTCGTCGGACACATGGGAAACGGCGACAATTTCTGGTTCGAAAAGCAGGAAAAGGGCTGGTCCCATATCATGCACCTGCCCCAGCCGGTCAACGGCAAATTCTGGGATTCGGACGCCACACCGACTTCCGACGGGCGCGCCATTCTGTTTACATCGGACAGGCCGGGCGGCACTGGCAAGCAAGTGCCGAAGGGAGAGCAGTATCACGGCAGCACCGCGGGCAACAGCGACATCTGGGTAAGCGTCCGCCGGGGGAAACAGTGGATGGCGCCGCTGAATCTCGGGCCCATAATCAATACGCCTTACTGCGAACGCTCCGCGTTTCTCCATCCCGATGGCAAAACTCTCTACTTCAGCTCCGACGGACACCCGGGTTTGGGCAGACTGGATGTGTTCAAGTCCGTCAGGCTCAAGGAAGGGTCCTGGACGGAGTGGAGTGAACCGGTGAATCTCGGAAAAGGAATCAACACCGCAGAAGACGACTGGGGATACAAGGTGTCGACGGACGGCCGCTTCGCTTTCTTCTCCTCGTCCGACCTGCCCGGCGGCCGGGGCAAGAACGACATTTACATGATAGGACTCCCTGTGGAGGCGCAACCGGAGAGCGAAGTCGCCACAATACGAGGCCGCATCGTGGACGAGAACGGAAATCCGGTCGGTGTGAACATCAAATTCGGAGATCTTGCGAGCGGCCTGGAGGAAGGGGAAGCGCGGAGCGACCCGCAGACGGGAGAATACGTAGTCACATTGCCACTCGGAAAGTTGTACGGGATGTACTTCGAGCACGAGGGCTATTATCCCACATCGGCCAATCTCGATTTGCGGCGCGGCGGCGACGGCGGGTCCGGGCGTGACGGCAGGTCCGGCACCGGAGGCAGCGGTCGCGATGGCAGAACCGGTGACGGCCGTGACGGAGCGGGAAGCGACGGGCGTTCAGGGGACGGCGCGGGCAGCCGCATGGGCGGGTGGGATCCTTTCGCCGACGACAGTTCGCGGCTTTATGATCTCCACATCACCATGAACTCCGTCGAGGGCATGCGCAGCAAGAGGGATCAGTACGGAGAGCTTCTCGCCCAGCGCGTGAACAACATCTTCTTCGAATTCGCGAAGTGGGATTTGCAGCCGGAATCGCATCAGGAACTCGACCGGCTAGTCCGTTTTCTCGAAACAAATCCCGACATCCGCATACAGCTCGGCGCCCACACGGACGACATCGGATCCGACTCCTACAACATGGACCTGTCGTTCAAACGCGCGCAGGCCGTGGTCGACTATCTGATTTCCAGAAAAGTCGACAAAAACCGTCTGGTCGCCAAAGGTTACGGCAAGGCTCGTCCGGAAGTGCCGAACGATTCCGACGAAAACAGGGCTCGAAACCGCAGAGTCGAGTTCCGTATTGCGGAATAAGGCGCTCGCGCCGGCAGCGGTAACGCGGAATGTCTGCTCCCGGTCCGGACCGAATACCGGTCGAAGGCGCCGGGCATCGGGATTTGATACAGGAATCGGAAAGCGAAACGGCGCCCGGTCAGGCAAACATGGATCGCTAAATGCGGAACGGGCAGCGGGCACATCCTATTTGCCGGTTTGACGGCGCTTCAGCATATTTGTTGATTGAAGCAAAAATTTCTTCAAGCATCAACCACGGATTCACGAACAACAGGATTCAAGAAATGAAAAAAGCGTCTATTCTGTGCGCCTTGCTCGCATTACTTGCCATGCAGGTGTCTGCGCAAGATCATGAGTGCTCTTCGGAGGATTTAAAAGCCGAGGTGCCGGCGTTGTCGGCTTTTCACGAGGTGATACAACCTCTCTGGCACGACGCCTGGCCGAACAAGAACTACGGCCTCGTGAAGGAATTGCTGCCTCAGTTGCAGTCCCATGTCACCGCCGTCGCCGCCGCCAAACTACCGGGGATACTGCGCGACAAGCAATCGAAGTGGGAAGCCGGAGTGAACAAGGTCAAGAGCACTCTGGCTGATCTCGAGAAGTCCGTATCCGGAAACGATGAACAGGGCATGCTGGATGCCGTGGAGGAAATCCACTCGGATTTCGAGCAGCTCGTCCGTATCGTGCGCCCACGCATGAAGGAACTCGAAGCTTATCACGTGCTGCTGTATCAGGTCTATCACTATTACATGCCGGGAAAGAATTACGACAAACTGCGGGATGCCGCCGCTGAGATGGCCGGAAAAAGCGAGGCCCTGCTCGCCGCGAAAACGCCGCGGAGAATCGAAGCCAAGGACGCTCAGTTCAAGTCCGCCGTCAAGGAACTCCATGCCGCCACCAAGGCGCTGGCAGAGGCAGTCAAGGGCAACGACACCGCCGCCATCGACGCCGCTGTCGAGGAAGCGCACACGAAGTATGTTGACGTGGAGCACATGTTCGACTGATCCTTCGGGCGCGGATAAAAAAAATGAAGGCGGGATTATGTCCCGCCTTTTCATTTTCATCCCGCGACGATCCTATCTGACCAGCGGAAAACCGTTGATTTCTACAGAAACTTCCCCATTCAACGTTCCACGTCAACGTTTCACGTTCCCAGTTCCCAATTCTGCTTTCCGGTTTCCGCATTCCAAGGCTAGTCTACCCTTCACCCTTCACTCTTCACTCTTCACTCTTCACCCTTCACCCTTCACTCTTCACCCTTCACTCTTCACCCTTCACCCTTCACTCTTCACTCTTCACCCTTCACCCTTCACCCTTCACCCTTCACTCCTTTCCCCCGTTCACATACCACCGATACGTTCTCTCGATTCCCTCCCTCAAACCGATCGTCGGCCGCCACCCGAGCGCTTTCAATTTTGAGACATCCAACAACTTCCTCGGCGTGCCGTCGGGATATTGCGGATTAAAGGCTATCCCGCCGGCGAACCCCACGGCATCGCGCACCATTTCGGCAAGCTCGCGTATGCTCACGTCTTCGCCGCATCCGACGTTAAGGAATTGCGTCCCGTCGTAGTCGTTCATCATATGAAGCAGAGCCGAAGCGCAATCGTCCACGTGTAGGAACTCCCTGCGGGGAGCGCCTGTGCCCCAAACTTCAACCCTGTCCGCGTGTATGCCGCGTGCCGCGAGATGGCCGCGCACACCGCCCGCGTCGACACCTGTTTCGCTCACGTCCGCGGCCGCCTCGTTGTCACGTCCTTCGGAGAGCAGCCGAGCGAGGTGAAACTTGCGTATCAGCGCCGGCAGCACATGGCTGCCCTGCAGGTCGAAATTGTCGTTCGGGCCGTAAAGGTTGGTAGGCATCGCCGCGATGAAGGTGGTCCTGTACTGCCTGTTATAGGACTCGCACATCTTCAAGCCGGCAATTTTCGCTATCGCGTAGGGCTCATTTGTATCCTCCAGTGGACTGCTCAGCAAATGCTCCTCGCATATCGGCTGCGGCGCCAATTTGGGATAGATGCAGGAGGAACCGAGAAACAGCAGCTTGCGGACTCCGGATCTCCAGGCCGAATGTATAACGTTGTTTTGTATCTCGAGATTCTGATAAATGAATTCCGCGCGATATGTGTTGTTGGCGTGTATTCCGCCCACGCGGGCGGCCGCCAAGAACACATATTCAGGACGTTCCGCCTCGAAGAACGCCTCCACCTGCGCCTGCCTCGTCAGATCCAGCTCGGAGAGATCCCGGGTCAGAAGATTGGTGTATCCGGATTTATCGAGAGCCCGCCTGATGGCGGAGCCGACCATGCCGGCATGCCCGGCAATATAGATTTTCGATGTTGTTTCCATGTGCTGAACCTTTCAGTGCTTTGAACCGACAAGACGCCAATTTTAACCGCCATGACGCCAGAGATTCTCTTTCGCTGCGCGTATTACCGACTCCGTGGGAAACCAAAACCGCCGAGGAGAATCCTTTCCCGTTAAACGTTCAACGTTTAACGTTCAACGTTTAACGACCTAAAATCCTCTCCTCAGCACCTTCTCGTAATCCGCCTTCGCCATCATGCGCGCGAGTTCGTCGAAACGGACACTGGGCGCCCAGCCGAGTTTTTCGCGGGCTTTTGACGGATCTCCGATCAGGATGTCGACCTCGGTCGGCCTGTAATAAGACGGATTGACAACGACGCGGGCGACGCCTTGCCGGTCGCGTCCGACTTCCTCCGCGCCTTCGCCTTCCCAATTCAGATGCATCCCGAGTTCCGCGAAAGCCGTTTCCACGAATTCGCGCACAGTGTGTGTTTCGCCGGTGGCGATCACGAAATCATCGGGCGCCGGTTGTTGGAGCATCAGCCACATCGCCTCGGTGTATTCAGGCGCATACCCCCAGTCCCTTTTCGCGTCGAGGTTGCCGAGGGATAACCGTTCCTGCATTCCCGCCTTGATACGCGCGGCCGCCCTCGTGATTTTCCGGGTAACGAACGTTTCACCGCGCCTCGGCGACTCGTGATTGAAGAGGATTCCGTTGCAGGCATAAAGCCCGTAGGCCTCGCGGTAGTTTACTACCGCCCAGTACCCGTAAATCTTCGCGACTCCGTAGGGCGAACGCGGGTAAAACGGCGTGCTCTCGTTCTGCGGGATTTCCTGAACCTTGCCGTACAGCTCGCTCGTGGACGCCTGGTAGAAACGCGTCTTCACGCCTGTTTCCTTGATTGCGTCCAGAAAGCGAAGAGTGCCGATGGCGTCCACTTCGGCGGTGTATTCAGGCACCTCGAAGGATACTTTCACATGGCTCTGCGCGGCCAGATTGTACACCTCGTCCGGATGGATTTTTTCAAGCAGTCGGTTGAGGTTGCTCGAGTCGGTCAGATCGCCGTAATGCAGGAAAAGGCTTTGGTTCAGTATTTCGGGATCGTTGTAAAGATGGTCGATGCGGCCGGTGTTGAAGGAACTGCTGCGGCGTATCAGACCGTGCACCCTGTATCCCTTGCCGAGAAGCTGCTCCGCGAGGTAAGAACCATCCTGGCCGGTAATGCCGGTAATAAGCGCCTTTTTCATGGGCTGTCTCTATAACGTGTGTGCCGTGGATTTGTCATCAGACAGACGCGGCGCCGGATCAGAGAGACGCATCCGGATTTCCGAGTCTGATCAGATCAGGACTGTCGCATCTTTTTCCGGTAGATCGAATTCCGGCACCAGGACCCTGACATGCCCGGCGAAAGCTAATCTGTCGTGAACGGACGCCGGCAGCAGCGTCTCGCCGACATATTTTTCGAAATCTTCCACCGTTGAAATCCTCACGCCGTTGCTTCCCAATTCCGGGAGCGCGCCGGATCCGTTCATCATGCGATCGACGACCGAAAATATTTTTTCATGCCTCGAGCGGGTGTATGTCTCTCCCTCGCGGAAAAGAGATTCGACGAGTTTTTCCCCCGGACGCAGGCCCGAAAAACGGATCGCAATATCCTTATATGGCGTAAGGCCGGAGAGGTTGATCAGATCCTGCGCCAAATCGAGCACCCGTACCGGATCGCCCATGTCCAGCACGTATATTTCGCCCTTGCCGTGCAGGGTCGACGCCTGCAGGACCAGTTGCACGGCCTCCGGTATGGTCATGAAATAGCGCCGCATGTCGCGATGAGTCACCGTAACAGGCCCGCCGGCTGCGATCTGGTCCATGAAAATCGGGACTACGCTGCCGCGGCTGCCGAGAACGTTTCCGAAACGCACGGCCGAGTACGGCAGACTGTATTCGCGCGACATGAGTTGCAGCGCGAGCTCCGCCAGACGCTTCGTTACTCCCATGATGCTGCGCGGTTCCACGGCTTTGTCAGTGGAGATCAGGGTGAAACTGCGCACTTGAGCATCGCGCGCGTTGCGCAGCAGATTTATCGTGCCTTGCACGTTGTTCGTCAGCGCGTCAACGGCATTTTCCTCCATGAGCGGCACGTGTTTATGGGCCGCGGCGTGGTAGATGAAAGCGGGCCGGTGTTTTTCGAAAACCGCGCGCATCCGGCCGGGATCACGTATGTCCGCAATTACGGTCGACATATCCAGTGCCGGATGCTTCTCCCTCAGTTCGCGATGTATGGAATGTATGCTGTTTTCGCCGTGGCCGAGAAGGCAAAGCTCGGCAGGTCCGACCTGGGCGATCAGGCGGCACAGTTCGGAACCGATTGAACCGCCCGCGCCCGTGACGAGCACTCTTTCACCTTCGAGCATCTCCTTGACGCGCGTGATGTCGGTGCGTACGGGATCCCGGCGCAGAAGATCGTCAATGCGGATCTCGCGGAACTGCCGCAGTTCCACTGTATCGGTCAGCAATTCGCTTACGCCCGGGAGCGTCCGTGTCTTGATTTTCAAGGGTTCGACGATTTTCAAAACGGATTGTATTTCGCGCCCGGAGGCGGACGGCATGGCGATCAGTATCTGCGAAACGTTGAACTTCTTACAGACTTCAGGGATCGCCTCGCGGTTTCCGAGAACCGGTATTCCGTAGATAACGCCTCCCTGTTTCGCGGGATCATCGTCTATGAAACCGACCGGACGCATCGAGCCGCCGGGATCCCGGAGAATCTCCTTCGCAATCATTGTTCCGGAATTGCCGGCTCCTATGATCAACACGGATTTTTCAAATCTGTCGTGCGGTCTCTGCTTTTTCTTCTGTTCGGTCGAATAGATGCGGCTGAGAAGCCGGATTCCGCCGTGAATCAGCAGCGAAAGAATCAGATCGATGGCCGGAACCGAACGCGGTATCGAGTGCGGAATCGACGGAAAGAGCGGCAACAACAACAGATACGCGATGTTGAAAGTGATGCCCGCGGTGAAAACCGCCACTAGTATCACCGTTACTTCCTCGATGCTCGCATAGCGCCATATATGCTTGTACATGCCCAGACGGAAGTAAATCACAAGCTTGACCAGGGCGGCGAACAAAGTGTAAACCAGGAGAGAGGCCCAGCTCGACTGCACTGTGCTGACATCGTCCAAGCGGAGTGTCAGTGCCATGCTCGGTATGAGCAGCATCGCGAATATATCGAACAACAGGTAATGCCTGTTGCGCATGCGTATGAATACTTTAGTGAAGTCTCTCATCTTATGTACCGAGTCCCTCCAAATGGCGACTCGAAGGTGCTTCGAGTAGAAGTTTCAGTTTTGCGGAAAATCCGCCGATCTAGCGGGTGGTTCAAACTCACAATGTATTGTTCAAAATTACTGCAAAAATACGCAAATCAAAATCTCCCCTCTTCACTCTCCCCTCTCCCCTCTTCACTCTTCACTCTTCACCCTTCACCCTTCACCCTTCCCTCAAAAAATCCCGTAAAACGCCGAAATCCCGACCGACAAACCGTCCCGGTACGGCGAACCGGAAAAATGCTCTTTCTCCTCCACTGACGTCCAATCGACATGCGCGCGGAAAGCCAGATCATGCAACGGCAGCCAGCCGGCCGAAAGACCCCCTCTTACGAGATAATACTGCGGCTTGGACAGGAATGCCGGCTGTACGCGAGGTGATACGAGCGGTTCCGGCCTCTGCTCGCCGAAACGGCAATACAGGAAGTTCACAGCTATATCGAGTCCGCGCAGCGGATGCGTAATGTGCTCCAACAGCAGCATATCCGAGTTTGCGCCGATCCAGTGGCCGAGTATCGTGTGATGCGAGGTGTATTGAACGGTCGGCGCTGGATTCGAATAGACGTAAGGGTAGACTCTGGTGAATTCCAGGCGTGTCTCGGATGCCATGCGGATGTATCTGGAATATGCGTCCGCCCAGAGCAGTCCCGCGGTATACGCGATGTGATAATCGAAATCGGTCTTCTCTCCCGACAAGACCTTGCTGAAATCCATCTCGTCAATGAAAAAGGAACCGTATGCCAGCAGCCCCGGAAGCGGCCGGTATCTGGCATCGAAGAAAAACTGTGAATTGCCCGTGGTCGAACGAGTCCACCTGTCGGCTGCGCGGAAAGACAAGACGGGAATCAGGAACAGCGGGTTGATATCCCCGCCGCCGTAGATTATCGACTCTCCGAGGGTCAACTCAAGTGCCGGCGTGACGCGGGCGGAAATGTGATGAGAGGCCATATATTTCGTTTCGAAGAACTTGGCGCCTGGACCGGCGGCAGGATAATAGGTGCGCGCGAAATCCAGAGAATCGGAAAAGAGCCACGCGTGGAAATATTCGAAATTGATCCAATCCGTGATACGGATCTTGAAACCTGCCCGCGGGAATGAGGGAGCGTGGTCCGAGAGCGCCAGCGCTCCTCCTCTGCCGCTGCCCAGCCGGACATCTGTTTTGCTGATTCCGGCACTCAGCCAGGGCAGAGAGAAAAGAAGCTGTCCCTCGGCGATTTCGTATTCCGCCGAGGCCGGATTCCGGGATGTGAGCTGCCTGACTATTCCCTGTTCCGGCGATCTGACGCTCCGGTCGTCCGTCAGCAGTCCCGATGCTCCGTTATCGTACCAGCGCATGTAAGCGCCCACGTAGCGGTCCGCGTATCCGTAAGCCGTTATCCCGTTCGATCTCCTCAGACCGTCCGCCGCGTTCTGCCTTTTTTCATAAGCCAGGCCGCCCACAATATCCACCGCCAGAAAACTCCCGGCAGGGGTATCCGTATTGATCCGGAATAAATTCCAGCGATCGTCGGACGGTATCTCCGTGTTCACATTGTGCTTCTTCAATCGCCGCAACTCTTCCGCGAATTCCTCGCGGTAATAGACGAGCTGCTTCCTGTCATACGACGACAAGACCGACGGCGACCGGTACAATGAATCCAGGGATTCGGCTATTTCCATGCGCGAAAGCGGCCGAGAGAATTGTATGAGGTCAGTGCCGTAGCGCGCCTCGATGCGGTCGAGGTAGTCGTAGACAGGGTGCCGGACGGGCAGCTGCACATCCTGCGATCTGGTTTGGATGGCCGTGATCAGTACAAACCCGATGAGGAGAGCGGAGGAGCGGGAAGTCGGGAGAGCGGAGGAGCGGAAGAGCGGAGGAGCGGAGGAGCGGGAAGTCGGGAGAGCGGATTGCTGTTGTGGGGGAGTTGCACTCCCGAACGAACGCGGGCCGTTGCGCCGCATATTTCCAATTACATGAATCATGATCCTGTGATTTTCAGGATAGTTGAAGGAAAAAGTTGTTGTGGAATGTAGATCCGCAGGTATTTCGCAGTCTGGTGATCGGTCCATCATAGCCTGAAAATCAGGAGGGCTTTTGACAGCGACCACACTGGACACTGTAATGGCCGCAGTCTTCGATGGCTCCCCTACCCCCGCGGCAAATAATCTGGACGAAAAAGCGATTTCAACATGTCATAGTCACGACAATTATCCTTTCCACGTTAAACGTTAAACGTTAAACGTTCAACGTTCCCCGTTCAACGTTCCCCGCATCTCAGGCGGATCGGCAAAAGACCGCCGGCCGAACATCATGGCGACAATGACCGCAACAGTGCGTGCTATGATGCGGAGATCGTAAAAAAAGCCGGCCGAACGCACATAAACCAGTTCCAGAGCAAGCTTGACTGGAAGCACGTTCTCCGCGTAGTCGCGCTCCGGATCCGACTGCGCAATGTGCCGTTCTGCATGAGTGTAATTGTATATGCTCCCCGGACTCGCAATGCCGGGCTTAACGCTGAGTGTTTCACGCTGCTCCAAGGTGTACCAGCGTTCCACTATCGAAGGATCTTCAGGGCGAGGACCGACGACCGACATATCGCCCTTCACAACATTTATGAACTGCGGCAATTCGTCTATTTTCAGCGCGCGCAGAAAGGCGCCGAAGCGGAACACCCGTGAATCGCCGCGCGCCGTTATCACCCCGGCGCCCGGATCCTGCTTCAGCCGCATGGTGCGGAATTTATACATGACGAATGCGACGCCGTCCATCCCGGCTCGTTTCGCGCGATACAACACAGGGCCCGGATCGGAAATAAAAATCCCGACGGCGGCGAAAACAAACAGAGGCATCGTCAGGATCAGGACGCAGGCCGCGAAGAGTATATCAAACAGGCGTTTCGCCATCACGATGTAACGATCGCACCGTCATGAAAACTTCCGCTGCGTCCATGCAGCATGCATTGCCCCATCCGCGCGCGCGATTTTTCAACGCTTGCAGGGAACGCGGATGAGGGTAGTCCCGCAATTCGCTTCTATAGCAGGACATCGCGGCGATCTTTTCCTCGAGCGTCCCGCTTATGTCCACCCATGTATCGGGGACGAAGCTCCGGGGATATGCCCACTCAGTGCTGCTCGCGGTATCGTATGCGAAGACGCGCCGGATGCCGGTTTCGGTGGGCCGCGTCGCGACCAGCACCGCCTGAAACAGCAGTTGATGGTCGCGGTTTACATCGCCGCCGTATTGGGTATAAACAACGGTGGGGCGGATGTCCTTGATTTCTTTTTCCAGCGGATGGATGATATCCGTCAACGTGAACGTGTCCAGTTTCTGATCCGGAAATCCCAGCAACCGCAAATCCGTCACGCCGAGTTCGGCTGCGGCGCATCGTACATGCGACTGCTGGTCGACGCCCTCTGGTCCGTACCTGAGCGATTCGCCTTCACATACGATGATGAAGGCGACGCGGTCTCCATTCCGTACATGGAGCGCCGCGGTTCCCCCGCAGCCCAGAATTTCATCGTCGGGGTGAGCTGCAATAACGACTACGCTTTGCTTATTCATTGCCGAATACCTTTCCTTTCCACTGCATGTTGCTCAGTTCCTGTCCCCGGAACCGGTTCCCCCGCATATCTTCTAGTTCAAGCAATACAATGCCGCCGTTCCCGCAGGCGACGAACTGACCGCAGGCGCAGATTTCGGGACTCAGCACCGGTCCGAGGACTTCACCCGGCGTTCCGATCACATTTGATAACGGAAACAATGCCGCGCTCCATACCAGATATCGTTCTCCGTCGAGGAAAGTGAATGCCCCGGGGTACGGACGCGTCAGGGCGCGAATGAAATTGTACACATGTTCCGCTGTAGACGTCCAGTCGATCAGACCGTCCTCGGGTTTTCTTCCGGGCAGAGTCTTTTCCTCGTTGCGAGCTTGCGGACGGCGGGGAACGTCGCCTGAAGCGAGAGCTTGAACTGCCTGCAGTATCATTTCCCGATTCGAATCCGCGACTTTCCGGTACAGCGTGTCGCAGGTGTCGTAAGGTGTGATAGGGAACGCGGTTTGATAGAGTACATCGCCCTCGTCGGTTCCTTCGGACAACCAGAAAAGCGTATTGCCTGTTTCCTTCTCACCGCGGATCAACGCCCAATTGACCGGCGCCCTGCCGCGGTTATGCGGCAACAGCGATGCATGCGCCCCGATCATGCCAACGCGCGCTGACGACAAGGCGGCTTTGCGCACGATCTGCGTCCACCCTATCACGAATGCCACATCGGGTTTCAGTGAGCGCAGGAGATCTACCGCTTCGGGGTCGTTTATGTTCCGCACTCGATACACCGGCACGCCGAATGCCGAGCAGATATCGTCATAACTCGCGCTGCCGCTTCTCTTTTCAGCTTGTTCCGCCACCAGCGTGATGAACGCATCGATGCGCACGCCGTTTTCGAGCACCGCCCTGAACGCGGGCAAACCCTCGTAATGAAAACCGATCCAGATGATGTTCATGTTATGTTAGCCATGAGACGTAAGACGGGGTGGGATCATGTTGCCTCTTCGAATACGCGGCCGGGGAACGATGCCCAGGACGTTGCCCTGGGCTGTCACATTGCGGCCCTTCGGGCCTGTGGACTTCGGATATCTGTCCTTATCGTTTTCCTCCGCTGTTCCGCTCCTCCGCTGTTTTCTTCCATGCCGCTGCGTCGTACCGGGTACCATTTCCCAGGGCGTTGCCCTGGGCTATCGCATTGCGGCC
>CAYLZD010000032.1:0-1227 GCA_964388275.1 uncultured Chromatiales bacterium | reverse complement strand
CGCTGTTCCGCTCCTCCGCTGTTCCGCTCCTCCGCTGTTCCGCTCCTCCGCTGTTCCGCTCCTCCGCTGTTTTCTTCCATGACGCTTCGTCGTACCGGGTACCATTTCCCAGGGCGTTGCCCTGGGCTATCGCATTGCGGCCCTTCGGGCCTGTGGACTTCGGATATCTGTCCTTATCGTTTTCCTCCGCTGTTCCGCTCCTCCGCTGTTTTCTTCCATGCCGCTTTGTCGTACCGGATACCATTTCCCAGGGCGTTGCCCCGGTTTCCCAGGGCGTTGCCCTGGGCTGTCACATTACGGCCCTTCGGGCCTGCGGACTTCGGATATCCGTCCTTATAGGTTTCCCAGGGCGTTGCCCTGGGCTATCGCATTGCGGCCCTTCGGGCCTATTAATATTATGCGTTCCTACGTGATCTCTTTCCACCGGGCCGGACTCATTACGTACAGTTCTTCGTGGCGTTTTCCAATCGGCCTTCAATTCCGCGCATTCGCGCGCGCCACATCCCCCACAGCATCTATCACCCCGTTGCATTCCTCTTCGGTCATGGATGGGAATAGCGGCAGGGATATTATGCGGTCCCAAACAGAAGCGGCGGACGGAAAATTCTCCGGTTTGTACCCGTAAGTTTCGATGTAATACGGATGCATATGCAGGGGACGCCAGTGCACGGAACACATGACACCGCGCTTCTTCAATTCCTCGATGAAGCCGGCCCGATCGATCGAGAGCATCTCCAGCCGCAGCTTGATCACATACAGATGGTGCGCATGGAGTATGCCTTCCCGTGTCTTCAACAGCTCCAGCGCTTCAATCCCGGCGAATGCGTGGTCGTACCTCTCCGCTATCGCCGCCCTGGCGGCTCTGAATTCCTCCGCCCTTGCGAGTTGGGACAAAGCGATCGCCGCGGCGATATCGGTCATGTTGTATTTGTATCCTGGCGCTACCAGCTGATAGTCCCAAGTGCCGGTTCTGGCATAGCGGTTCCACGGATCGCGGTTCATGCCGTGCAGCGACATGAGGCGTATGCGCGCGGCGAGTTCCGGATCGGTAGTCGTCGCCATGCCTCCTTCGCCGGTGGTGATGGTTTTGTTTGCATAGAAAGAGAAACAGGAGATGCGGGAGGTGCCGCCGCCGATGACCCCCACCCCCACACCCCCCAAACCCCACTACCCCACACCCAATTTTGGAGGGTGGGGGGGGGGGGCCGGGGGGGGGGGGGCAAACGC
>CAYLZD010000031.1:43024-44125 GCA_964388275.1 uncultured Chromatiales bacterium | reverse complement strand
GCCCACCGGGATGACGGCATACAACCCGCGGCGCACACGAACGACCCGTCCGGTCTTCTGGTGGTACGCCAAGAGCGCCTCCTGTGCGCGTACGCCGACTTCAGCATGGGCCGACAGATGTTTGGCCAGCTCCTCTCCGGTGAAAACTGGGTGCTTTCGGAAGAACTCGTCATGTTTCATCATCGGCGTCCTTGACTTGGTTTCAAGTTACTCATAGCTATGGGTATTGGGTCAATATGTCAAGTACAAAGTCGGAGCATATTGACACCCTCACGCAAAACCCATCTGAAATTATGGGTTTCGCGCGTGCGCGTCAAGCGCTGAACAACCCGCCCTCCTCGAGGCCGGCGATCAGATGAAAACGCCGCTCGGCGACCCCGTTGCGGAACAGGAACGCGTGTTCGCCATCCGCCGGCCACAACGGATACAGCGAGCGGGCCGCGCCTTCCCAGCGCGGCTCGCCGCCGATTCGATAGCGGAGAATTACGTGCATTTCCCGCTCAGCCGCGTCCGTTGCGCCGCGCACGGTGACGGCCGCCGTATAACGCGCACGCGCCGGATCGGCCGCGGGCGGGAAGCGGTGCGGCTCGTCGCCTTCGGGATCGTTATAATGGAGTTCAATCTTCGACATGGAATCCGACCCTTTGTGTGCATGTGTGCTGCGTTCCGAAGCTGCCGGCTTCCTCCGCGGCACAGGCTAGGGTAAGATCGGCCATGGTCACCCGGTCCCCGCGCACCGCGGCTGCAACGGCGGCATTGTGCACCGCCACGTTGATCTGTCCGCCGCTGAACTCGAAGCGCCGCGCGAGTCGGATTACGTCCACGTCTTCGGCCAGCGGCATGGAAAGTGGTAGGTGCTTTCGCCAGATGGACAAGCGCGCGACGGCGTCGGGCATGGGGAACTGAAGCTTGTAATGGAAGCGGCGGCTGAATGCGTCGTCAAGAGCTTCGACGAGATTGGTGGTGGCGACGAGGATGCCGGCGAAGCGCTCGATGCGCTCGAGAAAGAGGTTCTGCATCTGGTGATACATGCGGTCCACGCTGTGCCCCTCGCGTGTACTGCGCTTTCCGAGGAACTGATCGCACTCGTTGAGCAGCAGC
>CAYLZD010000031.1:0-42924 GCA_964388275.1 uncultured Chromatiales bacterium | reverse complement strand
GCGCGGGCTGAGCATGCGGTCGTTTTTCGCGGATTTGTCGTAGAAGCAGGAGAGGCAGACGATCTCATCATCCGCGCGACCAGGTGCGGACAACGCTTCACGCACCGCGGATATTGCTTCGCGGATCGTATCCGCTTCGAAATCGAGTTCGAGTCTGCTTTCCGCGCCCGGCAGTGTGAGCCGGGCGATACGGTGCAACAGGGCTGCGCTGGTCGGTGAGATTTCCGGCATCGGCATGGTCCTCCAACTGTGAATGATCAGTGTACGGAGCGAACGTACACTGAATATCCCATCGGCGGAGGTTTTTTACGGTATCATCGGATGATACTATTCTGTCGGCGCTTATAAACCGGGAGAGCGGTGACGCGCCTTGTGATATTCTCCAAAGAACAGTACCCCATCAGTATTTCGCCGGTCCGGCGCACGATGCGCAAATCCATTTCACCCATCACCGCGGAGGCGGGAATACGTTCTAATAAAGGGCGAAGCGGCGCGGCGCCCGCTCTGCTGTGACACGCGGAGCGCCTGCGATCCCCTGCTTTCTGAAGTTGGTCAGCGGCGAATCGGAGTCCGTGAAGCGCAAGTACGGATCAACGCTTGCCCTGGGCGGATCCGCCGCACGCCAGCTACCCGCGGCCGCCGCGGAACTTCCACGAGGCGGTGAATTGCTGCGCGGCGACACCTGCGACAATGATGCCAATGACTACGGCGCCGTTCTTATGGGCGTCGATACCGCCGATAATGAGGAGTATACCGAGCAATACGACGACGGTGGAAAGGACCAGACGCATGTTTCGTGACATAACACTACTCCGGAGGATGCTTTGGAAATCATCAATATACGGCATGCATCCCTCGGTGTTTCAGAGCCGCGCCGCGTACGGCGGCTCCGGATAAAAAATGAGGCTCCTCACGCAAATGAGTGTGCTGCCGCGGTGCAGCGCGCATGTTCAACCCTGCAAACTCCCGAAAACAGTTCCCAAAGTTTGTGGATGGGAACCGCGCGTGTATTCACGGCACCGGGCGCGAGAATGTCCTTCCTGTAGTAGAGCGGTAAGCCGCCCTGGGAATCCTAACCACAATGCACGGCTGAACGTTCGAATCCGCGGCCGTCCTTGCGGTTGACGGAACTCGAGGACTCGACCGAGTCTTTCCTGAAACCATGGAAGCTGGTTACTCGATGCTCCGGCTCGTTGCAGGGAGAAGCATGTCAAGCTGTGGATCGGAACACCCGTCCTGGCATGAGCGCTGAAGGCACGAGGCGCTGGATGCTTTTCATCTCATTCCAAACAGGGAGATCCGAGATCCGCTTCGGCCATATCCCTCGAAGCATTCCCTCTCCTGGTAATTACCAGATCGAGAGAGGCCGAAATCCCTCGCATTCATCATTGAAGAGTTGTAACACGTCGACGGGCACTTCCTCGCCGCGCTCATCGCAGCCGCACGAAGGGGACGCCGGTCACCGTCGAGGATCCTGACACCGTGCAGTAATACACGCCCGGGGGCAGGCGGGTGATGTCGGCCTGGAACAGGTGGGCGCCGCGGGAGAGCATGCCTTCACCCACGCGCATCAGCTCTCGTCCCGATACGTCGGTGATGCGCAGAACCACGTTCCGCTCGGCGTCGAGTTCCAGTCCGACACTGATCGTGCCGCCGCCCACCACGGGATTCGGGTATACGGCAAGCACGGGAGCCGCCGGCGAGGCCGCCGCGCCGAGCCGCACAAGGGCTTCGGCGACGGGGGAGTATTCCGTGCTGCCGTCGATGTCGACCTGCCGCAAGCGGTACTGCCACGTCCCCGCGCCCGGGACGAGGTCGTCGAAGGCGTAGGACCGCGCCGCGGTGCTGCTGCCCCCGCCCACGACGAAGCCGCCGGGCAGTTCGACCCAGGAATCCGCGGAGGCGTCCTTGCGCTGCACGAAAAAGCCGAAGTTGTTTGTTTCGCTCTGCGTCGTCCACTGCAGGCGCACGCCGAGCGTGCCTCCGATCTGCCGCGCCCCGAAGGAAGACAGCTCGACGGGCACGTACAGGTTGCCGCCGCGGACGAGGCGGACATGGTTGAGAATGCGGATGACGTCGCCCTGCGGACCGTTGCCGTAGGGCCAGTTGGCCGGATTGCCGCTTTTGGGGTCGCTGCGCTGCGCGCCGGCGCCATGTACGTCGAGCAGCACGTAGTTGCTCGATGCCGGCGGCTGGGGCATCCACCCGAGACCACGGCCGAAACAGAGATACACCGCCATCGAGCCGCCCGGGGTGTTGGGTGCGCCCTCGAGATGCGAGGTGCTGGTCCAGTAGAAGGCGTATTCCCCGTTCCCGATGCCCGAGGCAACGAACAGCGGGTCGATCGCGGCCGACGAGGTCGTCGAGGGCGAGCGCGTGTAATCGACGATGCTCTGCAACTCCTTCGCGTTGGGCAGACGCCAGTCGCTGTGTCCGAGATAATTGGATGTGTTTTTCGCCTGCACCCAGGCAAGGGCGTCCTCCCAGTCCATGCCGCCCCGGCTGTCGGGCTGCGCCCACATCAGTCCCGTCGCGCGGTCGGTGACGGTGCTGTCGTGGTTATCGGTGAAGCTGTTGACACCGTAGTACGGGTTGCCCCGCACATAGCGGACGTAGAGCTGGTTGCGCGTTCCCGCCGGGAGGCGCTTTTTCGGATAGCCCTTGATGCGCCCGTCGGCGAAATTCACGCCGAACACCGTCGAGTCGCCGTTGAAGGTGAAATGGACGTATTCGGTCGCGGACCAGTCCTGACAGTCTATGATGCGCTCGCCGAGCGAGGTGTCCCCGTATGCGAAACCGAAGTGCGTCGTGTTGAGGTATGGGATGGATGTCGCCGCGGTGAGTCCGCTTCTCCCGTGGAAATCGATCAGCGAGTACAATTCCTTGATCGTCGGAACGCGCCAGTCCCAGTACCCGCCGGCCGAGCAGGCGGCGGCATCGGCCATGGCCTTCTCCCACGACACTTTTGTGCCGCGGGCCTTGACCCACATCAGGCCGGTGACAGGATCGCTGACCGTGCCGTTGCCGTTGTCGATATAGGTCGGCTGGTTGCCCTGGTGCTGGGCGTCCTGTCCGTAGAAGGACAGTCCCGCCGACGGAGCAGTGATCGGTCCGCTGTTGTTATAGCACTGCTGCTGGCCCGTGTCGACGATGAAGTAGCTGCTGTCGTATTGCGCCAGTGCGGGAACGGCCATGAACAGCGCATGCGCGCCGACGAGGAGCAGCAAGCGGAATCGATGGCGGGTCGTTTGTGGATTCATGATGGTCTCTCTTGTCTCGGTTACCGTTGGATGCTCGTCGGGCGCGTGGCGCCGGGTGCTGCCAGGCGGACGGGGTGTGATGATACTGCCTCGTTTGACACCCTGACGGAGGAAAGATTTGCTGCCGGAAACAGGAACGTCAGTACACGATCATTGTGCGGGCACTCCGCTGGCGTCCCGCGGCAAGCACGCAGATGTATGCGCCCGAGGCCAGGGTGTGACGCGTTTTCAGCGCCGTGGCGCTGAAGGGGACCTGGTGCGTTCCCGCCTGCTGCATTCCTTCGAAGAGCGTTGCGACATGCCGCCCCATGGCGTCATATACCCGCAGAAACACATTCATCGCCGCCGGGAGCCGGTAGGACACGGTCGTCGCATCGCTGAACGGGTTCGGGTAATTCCACAGAAGGGTGAAATCCCCGGGAGACGACGGGTCATCCTCCGTGCCGCTCGGATATTTCTCCACGTACTCGCCCGGCAGCAGTGTCCTGCCGGTGAAGGCCGGATAGTCATAGGGGTACTTGTACACCCGGAAAATGGCGTTGAGCTTTTCGCCGGCGCGGGCAGGATCGTTGGGCAGGGTATCGCCCTGGGTGAGTATGCCTGTCTTGACGACAGGGCTTATATATCTCCAGACGATCTCCTCCGATGCCGTTACTTCGAGCAGTTCACCCACCGTGCCGTTGCAGATGATCGTGTTCCCGTTCGGCAGACGCTGCGCGCCGGAGATGTTTTCCGAGTACATCGGATGCGCTGTCGTGCCGCCGTAGCTCCACGCGAAGGATTTCGGACCAAACGCCTCACCGGCTGTGCGCGTGTAGAAACCGTTTGCATCCACCGGGGGCGTGAATTCATCGACCGTGGAGGAGAGGCCCCTGCCGATACCGTTGTTGAAACAGGTGAGGTTGCCGGCACCAGGACAGTCGGGACGCACCCACTCCACGTCGTGCTGTTCGAAATACATCCGCTCCCTGGACGTGCCGGCTCCGTAGGTTTCCGGATTTCCCCAGCGATAGAGCAGGTCGCCGCCCTTCCCGTACCTGCCGCCGAGATGTCCCTTCGCTTCCTCTGTCGTCGTCGAGTGATCGATGATCCACACTTCGCTGTTCCCTCGTACGCTCAGGGCGATCTGGTCGAACGCGGGATGGTAGTCAATGCTGTTCATGTGGTTCCAGAACGCGGGCAGGTTGCGCCGGTCCCCATCGCAGTCGATCAGTTCAGGATGGTCCTTCGGCACGCCGTAATTCGCTTTCGCTGCGTCGAGGTCCTGGATCAGGTGGTCCCACACGTGCCATTCCCAGACCACAGTGCCTCCTCGCGGCTTCGTCGGTTGTATCTCGATGACGCAATCCGGAAGCATGTATCCTCTCTGGGCGATTTCCGGCTGCAGCTTGCCTGTATCGAAGCCCGCGGCGACGACCTCCGCCATCGTCTTCTTTTCGACGACGAGCATGAGGACATTCCCGTTGGGCAATTTCCGGATATCATGATGCTGCATATAGCCGTCAGTGGAATAGTCCAGTTCCCACACGAGATTGCCGTCCCAGTCGTATTCCTCGATGCGGCCGCCCTCGCCTCCGCCGCTGCTGAGGCGGCCCGGCACCTGGCATGCGCGCAGCAGGTGCCCGTCTTCCAGCAGGTAAGCCGATTGACCGGGGGGATACTGGCTCGCGTGCCATTCGTGCATGATGCGTCCCTCGTTGTTGATGAGGTATGTCATCGTGTTCTGCTTCGGCGAGAACAGCGTATAGCCGGCTGAAGTCCCGCTCTCGTTCGTCATCACGCCGAGGGTTCGGCCCTGCGCGGCGGCGGTTCCATGCGCCGCGAGATGAAGAAGGAAGGCGATCATCCACCGCGATAGTGTCGTACTCATGTGCGGCTCCACTTCGTGTTATTTTAGCTTGATCATTTTCTTGCTGAGCAGCTGCCCGTCCACGGTCATGACGTAATAATACATGCCCGAGGGAACGGGCACGCCGGCATCGCTGCGGCCGTCCCATGTCACGGTGCGCTGTCCGGGTGCGGTCGTATCGGTAAACAGTGTCCGGATTGATCTCCCGGAAAGATCGTGGACGGTCACACTCACCAGCCGCGCGGACGGGACGTCGATATCGATGGCGGTCATATGGGTGAACGGGTTGGGATGGTTGGCGGACAGCGTCATGCCGGCAGGCGTCGCGTTCCCGCTCGTGTTGACGGCCGTGAGCGCGGACGGGGTCCAGTAATCGGGATCGCTTCCGGTGATGGTGCTGCCGGCCGTCAGATCCTTTCCCGCAAGCGCGGGGTGGGACGATACGTACCGGTACGCCCGGAACACGCCGTTGAATGTCGGATAGTTGTCGGCCTTCACTTTCTTGACGCCGAGACGGGTGACGGGATTGATGTACTCCCAGACTATGGAGGCGTCGGCGCCCGAGACTTCGAAAAAATGCCCGTCGTTCATGGCGCAGACGAGCGTGTTGCCGTTCGCGAGCCGCTGGGCTCCGGAACCGATCGTGCTGTAGAACGACGTGTTGTTCTTGCTGGAGAACTTCCATACGATCTGATTCGAAACGTTTTTCCTCTCTTTCATCAGGTTCGCGTCCGGGGAATTCACGACGGTGTACCCTGCATCGGGCGGATTGACGAAAGCGGATGCCGTGCTGCCCGACGCGGTGCGGTAGGGATTGATCTCCATGATATACGATTGCGGAGTCAGCTCGAACAGGTTCTGGCCGTTGTTGAAGACGAGCAGGTTGCCCGCGCCGGGCAGTCCGGGCCGTATCCACTGGATGTTGTGCGCGCCTCCCATCTGCTTGTGTCCCGAGGTGGCCTTGGTCCAGTTTTCGAGCACGGAAGGAGGATCGCCCTGGTCGTAGCGCGCGGGGTCGCCGAAGCGGTAGAGGAAATCTCCCATCGCGGAAGCCGCGCGTGCGATGCTGCTGTCGGGATCTCCCGGGACGAAGGTGCTCCCGTGGTCGATGACATAAAATTCGCCCTGCACCGAATTAATGACGATCAGATCCTTTTCCTGGTTGTAGTCCAGCGAATTGCAGTGCAGCCAGTCCTTCCGCGCCGGCATGCCCGGCATGTTGATGTTGATCCGTCCCGGTGTGTTCCGGATCGAGCCGTATGTGGGCTTGGATGCGTCGAGGTCCTGCACGATATGGTCGAAGAACGACCACTCCCAGATCACGTTGCCGCGCCGGTCCACCTCGACGATCACGTCCATCTGTGCCCCGGTGTAGTCGTTCTTCGGATCGCAGCCGGCCGCGAGGCATTGCGCGGCGGTGAGATCCTTGTTCGCGATGTAGATGAAGGTCGTATCGCCCAGCTTCGGATTGTAGATGCAGTCGAAATCGTGATGCGGCCAGTATCCCGTGCGCGTTTCGGCGTATTGCCATACGGTGCTGCCGTTCCAGTCGAGTTCCCTCCACTGTTTCGATTGGCTGGGATCGCCGCCGACGGCGTCGAGCAGCGTGCCGTGCGCGGTGAAGCGCGGATTCGTCCCGATGCTCCAGGAGTGCACGACACGTCCTTCCATGTCGATCAGATAGGATGTGCCGCGTGTGCCGAACAGCGTGTAGCCGTTGTGGGCGTTCGCTTCGTCCCAATAGCGCGTCTCCGTTTTGACGAAAAACGACTCCTGCGCAATGAGACCATGTGCGGCGAGAATGAGTGCGATAACGAAACGTGCTGTCTTCATGGGGACTTCTCACTTGTGCATGTGGAGGACGGAAATGACGGAACTTTGGGAGCCTGCCAGGATGCGGAGATGGTACATCCCAGTATCGAGGGAGAGGCCGTCGAGGGATATCTCGTGGGTGCCGGGCTCGATGCGGCCGAGGGCGCGCGTGATGTGCAAGCGCCCGAGGATGTCGTGCGCGATGAGCGTGACCCACCCGGCCTCGGAGAGGCGGAATCGCAGCGTGGTCGTGCCCGAGAAGGGATTGGGATAGTTCTGGAACAGCTCCACACGGGACGGGGCGGAAGGTGCCGACCCGCCGATGCCGGTGGACGTCCCTCCGATGTCCCTCGCAATACGGAAACCCGTGTGATGCCACGGCGCGTCCGCTCCGCCCGGGCCGCGGTAATACGACGGGTTGCGGTTGGAGACGCGCGAATGGCCGTCGTTCACTCCATTGACCGTCAGACCGTTGAACCAGTTGCCTCCGCGCACGCCCCGGTACGGCTTGCCGTCGGGCATGAGAGAGCCGCGGTCCGGCCCCTTCGGATTGTCGCTGGGACTGACGCTGTAATAATCCTGGTCGTACCAGTCATTGACGAATTCCCAGACATTTCCCTGCATGTCATAGAGTCCGTAGGCATTGGCACCGTCCGAGGTCTGGTAGGTCGAGGCGGCGCCGGGCCAGTTGAAATCCGATTTTTTCTTCAGGGTGCCGTCGTAGAACCCTACCGGCGTCGTATGCGGCAGCGGTCCCGTCTCATACGGATCACCGGACTCCGGCAGGTTCGCTCTCGTCGCGTCGATGCTGTTGCCGAACACGTAGTTTTCGTAGGGGGCGATATGACCGCCCCTGCCGGCCCATTCCCACTCCGCCTCGGTGGGAAGCCGGTACCCGTTCCTCGCGAAGTCGCAGATCCAGCTGGAAGGATCGTAGCACGGACTGTTGCCGTCCTGTGCGCTGAGCCAGTTGCAGTAGGCCGCGGCACCGAACCACAGCACGCCGACCACAGGATGGTCGGTGCGGAAATCCGCGATGGAGAACGCTCTTCCGTCAAAGCCTATGCTGTAGTGCGCGGCAAGCTGCGTCGTGAAGCAGTACGCGCTGCTGTCTCCCTTGCGGTAGACCACCGCGTCGCGGACCTCGAGCAGGCCGTCACGCAGGGCGTCATTCAAGAAGGCAATGAATTGACCGTTGGTCGTTAGGGTCTTCGCGAGAGCGAAGGAATCGACGCGGACGGTATGGATCGGCACCTCGTCGCTGGGGTGCGACGGATCGACGAAGCCGAAATGGTCGCCCATGTCGAATTCGCCCGCAGGGATGACCGCCATCTCCGGCTTCGAAGGCGTGGACACCGTCCCGCCACGCACGCAGAGGACGTGGCGCCTTGCAGTCTTGTCCGAATAGCTGACGATGCCGGCGTCCGTCTGCAGGTCCCACGCGCGCTGCGGCTGGTTGACCAGGGTGGTCGAGGACCAGATTTTCCGCGTTCCCGTCACGGCCACCGTGCCGGGAGCGAAGCAGGGATTCACATACGCCGGGGAGCTGAGCGACTGCAGTTCCTTGATATTCGGGAGTCTCCAGTCCGAGTATCCGTTGTGCGTGGCGTTCTCGCCGGCCTCGAGCGCCTGCTCCCACGTCAGGGAATCGGCCGATATCGCCGTCTGCCACATGAGTCCGGTGATGTCGTCCGTGACCGTTCCGTCCCGGTTATCGGTGAAGGAACCCGACGCCGCTGGGGCCGCCCGTCCGCGGACGCAGCGCACATGGATGCGCCGGGTTCCGCCCGCACTGATGGTTTCACTCATCGGATGGGCTCCGATGCCTCCGCCGGCGTTCGCCACCCAGACGTTGTCCGGATTGTCGGCACGCTTCTCCGACGTCCACCAGTACTCCGCGGACGTGACAGGGAAATATATCCTGTCCAGGGCGGGCCTGGACATCCCATGGTTGAGGATCGAGAACAACTCGTGCGCCACGGGGAGCCGCCAGTCGTTCCACCCCGCAAGGGAAAGTGAGTCCGCATAGGTGACGGCCTGCGCGAAGGTCATTTCGCCCCCGTCGACCTGCTGCCAGACGAGGCCGGTCACCGCGTCAGTCACCGTGCCGTCCCCGTTCGCGTCAAAGGATGGAGGATTGATCGTGTAATCCGCATCCTCGCCATAGGCGGTTGTGAAGTCGCCAGTCTGCCCGGTGTCGGGAAGGCGAAACTGCGCCACAAGCGCGGGCACAGGTCCCCCTAGGAACGCGACGAGGAAAAGTGCTTTCCGGAAATTCATGTCGTCACTCCTTGATCAGGATTCTCGACACGGTGCGCGCCGATCTGGATTCGAGTACAATGAAATACATCCCGCGGGGAAACGCACCCTGCGGGGACGCTGTGACGCTCCACACCGCTTCATGCCGCCCTGCCGCCTTGTTACCTTCACTGACGACGGCAACGGTGCGGCCAAGCACGTCACGGACAGAAAGACGGACCGGCCCGGCAGCAGGAAGGGAGTAACGGATCGTGGTCGCATCGCGGAATGGATGCGGATAACTACCCTCGATCATCGGCCGTTCCGGCAGCCGCGGCGCATCGCTTTCTACAGGCACGGCGGCGCCGCCGGGCGCGAGGACATACCGGAACGAAACCTCCCTGTTGCGTCTCGTGCTGCTTTCGTCTGCGGGAAGATAGGATCGGACATACTCCACAGCCGCGCTGGTGTCGCTCACGGTCACGCGCAGATAACCCGCGCAGGGAAGGATATCTCCCGTGATATATCCGTAATTGGCCGCCTGGTTCGCCGTGCGGTAATTCGGATTTCCCGGCTGGGGCACGAGCTGATACGTGATCCCGTCCTTCACCTGCCGCGCGAAGAAATGATCGTGCCCGTGGAAAAAGGCGTTCACGTGATACTGCCGCATCAGTTGATGGAGCGGAAGCTCCCAGCCGGGACGCCGCTGCGCGAAGCCCCATGTTCCGTCGGCGTTCCTTCCTCCCATCTCGAAAAAGTCCACGAACTCCGTCCCTCCGCGTCCTTCCGAGCTTCCCCCGATGAGCTGATGCGAGAAGACGAACCTGTATTTCGCCTTGCTGTCACGCAGGACCGCGGCGAACCAATCGTATTGTGCCTTCCCGAGCGTCCAGGGCCAGCCGTCGCCGTCCTTCGCCGGCTTCGCCGCGGTGTACCAGTACGGATCCAGGACCACGAAGAGCGCATCGCCCCATTCCCAGGAATAATAATTCTGGCGCGGTCCGACGAAGGGTTCGGACGCGGTGTTGCCGCTATAGAATCCGTCGTCAACGGGATTGGGGAACAGCGCCGTGCGCGTATTCGACGCGAGCACGGGAAGACTGTTCGCCGTGCCGTCGAGACGCCAGCCCAGTTCTCCCTCGTGATTGCCGATGACGAGATAGAGCGGGACGGAATGACAGGTCGCATCGAAAAACGAGCGCATGAGCAAATGGCGCAGGCGGATGCTGTCGGGTGTGTAGACGGCGAGTTTCTCCGACATGAACGTGTCGCCGAGGTCGATGAGGAAGTCGCTACCGCCACCGAGGATGTTCTCCAGCGTTCTGCGGTAGAGGTCGGGGCTCGCGTTGTCGTCGAGGTGCGGATCGGCCTCGACCGCGAAGGAGAACGTGCGTCCCCTCGGCCGCTGCGTGACAAACGAATGCTCCTCTCCCGCCTTGAACGCCGTCGCGCCCACGGTGCGGTAACGCATGCGATAGTGATAGCGCGTGTCCGGCGCCAGCCCGCGAAGCACGACCGCGAATGGCGTCAGCGCGAGATGGCGTTCGACCTCCGTCTGGGCGGTGTATGCGGCGGGCGCCGTCCCGAACTCGTAGAAGATGTCCACGTCGGTGTCGGCCATGGCATGGATGGTGACGGACCGGTCGGTCGGCCGCCCGAGCAATTCCCTGCACGGGAACGACACCGCTGCAGCCCCGGGCTGCTGCGCGACGCCGGCGGAAAGAAAGACGAGATGGAAACCGAGCATGCCCGCTAGAAGATGCCCGGCGGCGCGGATACGTTTGCGTCCGCCGCGGGACGCGCCTGTGATCATCGGATATATATATATCATTATTGCACCACCATGTGACGTGTACGAATGCCGCCGGGCGTCTGGAGCCGCAGCACGTACAGGCCGCGCGGCGCTATTCTCCCATCGCGCGTCCTCCCGTCCCAGTTTCGCGCATGAGCGCCTGCCTGCAGTTCGTCATCGCAGAGCGACGAGACCAGCCGGCCCAGGGCGTCGTACACGTGCAGGTATCCCGTGCCGCGGACCTGGTTTGACACGTAGGCGTCGGCATTGGCGAGCATGCCGATTTCATGCGAAGAGTCGCTCGGCATGGGCGCTTCCTGGTAGACGACGCCGTCGAGCATTTCCTGGGCGAACAAATGGTCATGCCCCTGGAAAAACACGTTCACGCCGTAACGCACCATCAGGGAGTGGATGGGCGCCTCCCAGCCGGGACGTTTGGCGTCGAATCCGTATTCGCCCTTCCGGTCGCGACCGCCCCATTCGAACAGCCCCGCCTCGACGACGCCTCCGCGGCCCTGGCCGTTGATGTGATGCGCGATGACGAAGCGGTATTTCGCGGTGCTGTTCCTCAGCGTGGCGGCGAACCACTGGTACTGTGTCTCGCCGAGAGTCCAGTCCCACCCCCCGGGTTTTTCCGACGTCGTGTACCCGCGATAGGCGTCGAGCACGATGAACTGGGCGTCTCCCCACTGCCATGCATGATAATTTTCGGGCAGGCCTATCCCGTATGGCTCGGCTACGACGTTGCCGGAAGAAAAACCGTCCGGAACCGGATTGCTGTAATAGTTCTTTCGCGCCAGGGTCCCGAACACGGCGATGTTCTCCGGCGGTGTCTGCAGCAGGTAATATCCGTTCTCTCCTTCATTGTTCCCGAGGCACAAGAAGAGCGGCGCGGAATGGCAGACCATGCCGAAGTACGGGAGGAGATTCCGGTGGAGGTCGTCCATGTCCTGCCGCGTCGTCGTCTCCGGCGTGTGGTCGTCGCCGAAGGTGTCGCCGAGATCGATCAGGAAGTCGGGCGCGTCCTCCGCGATTGTGCTCATCGTCTCCCGCATCATCGCGGGATCGCCCTTCTTGTCGTAGAGATGGGAATCGGCGGTGATGGCAAACGTGAAGCCGGCGCCCGGTGCGCGCTGCGTGCGGAAGGAATGCTCCTGTCCGTAGCCCGACTGCATGCTTCCGGCGAGCCGGTAGGCCGTGCGGTAATGGTACCTGCGGTCGGGCGACAGGCCGTCGAACACCACGACGAGCGGGATGCCCCGCGCCGCCTGGAACGTCGGCGTGGTCAGGTCATACACGCCGGGCGCGGGTCCGCATTGAAAAAAAAACTCGGCATCGAATTCGAAGAGCGCATTGACGGTCACGGAGTTCGCGGTCGGCCTGCCCAGGATCTCGGAAACGGGCTGGCCGTTCGTCACCAGGGGCAGCAGGACAACGGCGGTCAGTACCGAGAGGAGGGCTTGCATTCAATACTTTCTAATGATGATATGGATGAGAATTCGATGTTGCGCGGGCGGCAGCTGCCTTCTTCAGGGCTTCGGTTTTTTCGGCCGCAGAAGTTCATGGATGAGCGCCTTCAGCCGGCCATGCTGTTCGGGAGTGCATATCCGCCGTATCTCGAGCAGGTAGCGGAACGTCTCCTGCTCGATCGCCTCCTGCGTCTCCTGCGTGCGCTGGAGCAGGGAATCAGAGAGCACCGGTTGCTCGTCGAGCACGCCATCGAAGAGCTGCTTCTTGAGCCGGCGCATGGTCTCGTTGTGCACGTCCATGCGCGTGCGGTGTTCTTCCCGCAGGGAGAAAAAGCGCTCGACCTGCCAGGACTCGAAGTTCATTTCACTGGTCAGCAGCTGTTCGAGCCGCTGGCGTTCGACCGCGCCCGACTGCGGCGCATGGGAAAGCGGCGCACCCGATCGTCCCGTGAGGCAGAGCACGAGCAGGACGACATTCAGGCACAGCAACAGGATGATGACAAGCACGAGCGTCCGGGTTCTGAGGAAAATATCCATGCCGGTTCCCTCCTCACCGAGCCCAGGACTGGTCGTCGGCCGCGATGTTCAGGTCCGTCGAGAGGATCCGGAGCAGTTCCTGCCGCGAATGGGTCGCTGCGGATGGCTGTTTCCCGTAAATGCTCAAGAGTGCCGCAGCGATGTTGACGAGGACGAGCACGGTCAGCATTGCCGGCCGCAATAATCCGTGTGCCAGCAGCCGCTGTGCCTGCAGAGGGCGCATCCGGCGGAGGATGTGTTCGTGGAGGTCAGGCCGGGGCGGAAGAAGGTCAGGGTGATCCAATTGCTCCAGCGTGAGGGTGACGAGGTGTTCGATGTGCGAAGATGTGTCCATAGTGTCTATCAATTGTTTAGACGTCATCTCTGGAAAAAACTTGCGCTGTCAGATGCGACGTTCGAAAAAAGCCTGCAATCGTTGACGGAGGCCGTGTTTTGCGCGTTGGAGGAGCGCATCGACCGCGGAAGGAGTCACGTCCATGATCGCGGCGATTTCCTTTATGGGAAGCTGTTCGTATTTGCTGAGGATGACGGCGATCCGCTGGTTGTCCGGGAGCTGTCCGAGCGCCCATTCTAGAAGCTCCTTGCGCTCACGCTCCTCCAGATCCTGGTGCGGATCGCCCGGCGCGGGCACGTCGATCTCCGGCTGTCCATCGCGGAAGCCGAGACCGACCAGCCGCGCGAAACGCTTCTTTCTCTTCGATTTTCTCATAAAATCGAGCGACGCGTTCACCGCTATGCGGTACAACCATGTCGCGGTATCCGCCTCGTGGCGAAACCGCTTCATCGATTGCCAGGCCTTGAGGAAAACCTCCTGAACGAGGTCATCCGCGTCATCCGCATCCTGGACGAAGCGATAGCAGGTATCCCATATCTTTTTCTGGTAACGGTCGAGGAGGGAACGGAGGTCGGAAGCGGGATCGGATCTATCCATCACACCTGGACCGATATATGCATTTTCGAGGATCGATGTCTCGACTCGGCTGGAATGGATCAATTACGGACAACGGATTTAAGGACATCGATAGTTGAGGAAAAGTTACTCGTGACGGCAACGCTGTCGCTCCTTCAGCAATTCCGCAGCCGCCGCAGTAGGTGATTCTCATCTCCACCGGCGGATCTAGGCACAGGTTGCGGAATGAGATCATGAAGTCCATGAGCCCCCAACGTATGTGAAACGCAGGGGGCTTCACACGGAGCGCGAAGTGTGGTTTGCGTCGCAAGCCCACGAAAGCCCTTGTATCGCGCGGCCGTATGGTTCAACCGTTCAACGCTTCCGGAGAAGCAGACGTGACGAATACCGACCGTCGCTCGTGCGTATCGAGAGGAGAACGCTGCCATACCCGATGTCACCCAGCGGGAGCGAGATGCTTTGCTGTGGATCGATGTTCCACCGCGAGAGCAGTCGGCCTGACTGCGAATGCACGGAGACCGCTGTTATATGGCGCCCGCCGGCTGCGGAGACTGTCACGGTTTCACTCGCGGGATTCGGGTATACCGCAATCTCCTCAGGCAGGTGCATCTCTGGTATTCCACTGATGGAGGTGGTTGCGAACGTTGATCTCGCGCTATATGGTCCGACCGTACCCCCGTACAGGAAAACGTTAGCAGCACGCACGCGCCAGTGAATGCTTTCTCCCGCACGCCAGCTACCCCCGGCCGCCGCGGAACTTCCACGAGGCGGTGAAATGCTGCGCGGCAAATCCCTCTACGATGATGCCACTGATCAAAGCACCGTATTTCCGCGTGTCTATACCGCCGAAGATGAGCACAATACCGAGCAAAATCGCGACAGCGGACAGGACCAGACGCATGTTTCGTGACATGACACAACCCCGGAGGTATGCAACGTTTGTGGTAAGGTTCAGAACGACCGACTGCGAAATCCGGAAGGGCGGCACGTTCCGCGGCGATGCAAACTCAGCCTCTGCATGGGAGACAAAGTGTCGGCCTTACAGAACTGTGTGACTCTCGCTGCGGGGCGTCGGATGCACGCATATCACCAGGAGATTCCCGAGAGGCAGGACCATAGACCCCCTGTGGACGGCCGTCAGCGAACGGATCAACGTCGCTTCATCAGGGTTTGCGGCTCCCACCCGCGGCGGCCTCCCGGAACCTGACTCGCTTGAGGTGCAGCAGATACCCGCCCTTCGAGTCGGCGATGTCCCCGGCCGCATCGGGCAAGCCATCCAACGGCCAGTACGCCTTCAGGCCGGCATCGGGCGAAGCGGGGCCCGCCGCCAACGGAGCGAGATCCCGTCGGTCCGGGCGCACTTCCAGGTGGAGGATGCGGCCGGACACGGATTCCAGCGTGCCCGTCCGGATGCCGTCGTCCTCGGTGAGCGCGACGGGAACGGCGCATGACTGACCTGTGAACTGTGCGGCTCGATGCAGCTCGGCGTCCACGGCGCTGGAGGCCTCCGGACTGGATTCGACCTCGGCGCGGTACGCTTTCAACAGGGCATATTCATCCGTGCCGGCGCGATACACCCGGTTCAAGGCGTCCAACCCGATCGGCTGAAGACCGGGGAGATGGTCGGTCAGGATCACGTGGAGTTCTTCGATGTCACCCGCGCACGCGCAGGAATACGCGGTCTTCTCATAGGCCGCCGCGTACGATTCCTCTCTACCGCTGCCCTGCTCAAGCCGTCCGTGCGCGTCGATGAGACGCATCACCGACAGGGCCGAGCGCCAGGTGGAGGGTGATGCGGCCCCGATGTCCGGATTCCTCACAAGGCGTGGGGAAAGCCGGTCGCACGACGCAGAGCTGGAGGTTCCTCTCCAGCGCCCTCATGAGTCCGTCCAGCTCCGGGGGCGTGTCGATATGGTGGCGCGCGGGTTCCTCCATTGTCCCCGCGTCAGTCGAGAAGATGCGCGTCCATCCTCTCGATCCCGAGCGCGCTCTCGCCGATGTCGAAGACGCCGTCAGCGGACGGCGTGAAGTCCTTGTCGATGCCGCTGAAGCGCACGCGCACCGTCGCAAGGCGGTCCGGGCTGATGATCAGGTGCCCGAAGATACGCGCGTGTTGCTCGTCTTCCATCACGCGCAGGACGACGGCCCCATCTTCCAAGTACCAGGTGCGCCGCGGATGGTGCGATGCCTTCTCAAGCTCCTGGTCCTGTGCGGCCAGCCTGTAGGATGCCCTGGCCGTGGTGCTCACCCACGGCGGCGCCAGCGCTGGCTCGGCAGATTCGGGACGGAATTCCTCCAGCTCCCGTACCTCCTCGAACTGCTCCCTGCAGAAGGAGCAGACGGAGAGATGGGGATGCGCCGCACCGATGCGGACAAGGCGGAACAGTTCCGCCACGTCCAAATGTCTTGTCTCGCTCGTGTCCATCTCGTCAGTCCCGGGCGCCGGTCAGCTCTTGTCCTTGATGCTCACTGTATCAAATACCAACAAGCCGCTGCCATTGGTGAAAAACGCCTTCAGGACGTACTGGAATACGTTCCGGAATTCGCTGCGGAACCGCTCGTACGTCAGGCCCGCCAGGTGCCGGTGGAGATAGAAAAAATGGCTTTCCGCCTGATCCTCCGAGAGGTCTAAGGCATATTCGCGGATCGCCTGCATGATCCCTTCCATCTCGACGTGGCTCAGCTTCCCTTTCCTGACATAGGCGTCCAGCGCCCAGCGCCGCGTCTTGGCGACCGCCATTTCGACGGCATCGGCTATCGGTTGGTGTGACCGACTCTGCTCGACGATTTCCATGGCCTTCCGCAGGGGCGTACCCGCGACGGCGTGTCCCTCCGCCAGAAGTTCCGCCACGGCATCGTGCGCGAGGTCCCGGATGGTCATCTCCACCATGCGCAGGCTGTAATGCCGCCTGTGCACGATCCACTGTGTCATGACGACAGCAAGATCCACCACGCAATGCGCCAGGCGGGTACGCTCGTCGATTGTGGTCGCACCTTGCAGCAGGCCTTCAAAGAGCTTCCTCCGGTCAGGATATTTCCTCTGCCAGTCCTTCATGCCCGCGGCTGATTCATTCGGATAACGAGGCGTACCTCAGAACGGTTGCCTGGTACAAAACGAGGGCGCGAGACAACCGGCTGATCGAAAGGAAATGTGCCTTCCATCTGGTTGTGGTAACAGTGACCGAGCATTGACTCTCGGTTATGGAGAAAAATTATGTGTCATTCGATTCGATTCCAACATTCCATCAATGCGGACGGATACTTGCGAACTTTCACCAGCCCAGTGGAAGTCTAACCACACATTGTGCCGCGGCAACATCCCGTCGGCAGTCCACGCACGTCTGCACCCGTTTGAGCGGCCTTTTTCATGATACGCGCGGGTGATACCGCGCTGCTCCCTGTCGATGAGGCGTCTCCGGCGGCGCATGGCGCCAGAGGTGTGGTATTCAGCGACGACTTCACTACGTACGCCGCCGCGGTTTTCACACGCGCCGCGGAACTCGGATCGAGGCGGTGGTCGAGCAGGCGGCGGCTTCGCTTGCAATACACTGCACTCGTACGTAGTTTCCACTCGTATCGAAGAGCACGAATCGTGGCATCGGCCGCGAACGCGGACTGCCTGACAGAGATAAAAAGTACATTGAGATAAAAAATTCCTGCACACGCGGATGCGCAGTTTTCCGAATTCTGGAAAGAAGCATCATGGCGCCTTTTTGAAGGTGTTGAGTTTCCTGTTTATGACGGCGGCGTCGAGCGCGCAGACTGACGGAGTGCGACACACGTCGTACTCGCTCCAGGAAGGACTCTCCAATTATTGGGTGAACTGCCTGTTTCAGGACAGGAACGGCTTCCTGTGGATCGGCACGCAGGCCGGACTCAACCGCTTCGACGGCTACGGATTCAGGCAGTACGTCCATAGTTCCGACACCGATTCGACCAACAGACGGAATTCCGTCTGGGCGATTGCCGAGGACGAGGACGGAAATCTCTGGACCGGGGGCGCCTACGGCGTCGAGCGCCGGGACCGCAAACAGGATTCCGTCATGCATTTCCGCCACGATCCTGCAAAACCGGGCAGTCTCAGCAACGACCACATCAATTCGATGTTCATCGATGCGAACGGAATTCTCTGGATCGGAACCGAAGGTGGTGTGAATTTCCTCGATACACGTCGTGTGAATGCTAAAATCGCCCGGGGCGAGCAGGCGGGAAACGTCTTCAGTGTACTGAGACGCGAATCCGGATATCCGCGCGGTCTCCCGGTCCATACCATCGGCCGTGTGTCCGGGGATCGGCGGGGCAGGATCTGGTTGTGCGCTGGCGCGCGCGTCGACATGTTCGATCCACGCACGAATGTCTGGCGTCATTTCGTCACGGGACAGGCGCGAAACGAGGGATCTGTGTACGAGGATACGCGCGGAGATATCTGGATCGCACAGGGAGGGTTGTATCGCATCGACGGGGCGACGCTGCAGTCGCGCACCGTATCGACTGTCGATGTTTCGATGATAGTCCCCGACGGCAGCGGCGGTCTTCTGGCGGCCGGTGAGGATGTCGTGTACAGGTTCCGACCGGGCGACGAAGCGGCCGGCCTGCACAAATACGATTGGAGCGTGCAACAGGCCCGGGGCACGATCACCGCCTGCCTTAAGGACAGGGCCGGATCGCTCTGGCTCGGCACGGAACACGGATTGGTGAAGCGTGACGATGAATTCTCGTGGTTCTCCGTCATCAGGGCATGGCCTCCGGCCGGGAGCAAAGACTTACACGTGACTTCGTTTTGCGAGCGCGAGGACGGGAGCATACTCGTCGGAACCTTTTCGCAGGGAATTCAACGGATGCGGCGAACGGACACGAGCATCCGCATCGCCGGCGAAGCCGCGCCGGCCTCATGGCTGCGCCGCGGAGAGAGCAATATCCACACAATCCGCAATATTTCGGGCGATCGTTATGCGGTAGGTTCCGGCGCGGGACTGTATATACTGTCCGGCGATCTGACACGAAAGGAGAGAATAGGATATCGCGCGACCGATCCGGTTCCGAAATGGGGCGCCGTGTTCGCCGTCTTCGAAAATTCGACCGGAGATCTGTGCTTCGCCGACGCCGGCGGGAGAACGCCCCGGCTCTTCCGTTACGATATGCGGACGCGGACGATCGACTCCGGCGGGATTCTTCAGCGCCGGATCCGCAAAATCTGCGATCAATACATCTGGACCATACTCGAGGACAGGCGCGGCAGGCTGTGGCTGGGAATGAACAACGGCCTTTGCTGTTTCGATCCGTCCGACTCGTCCCTCCGGCACTATACGCATTCACCGGCCGACCGGGGATCGTTGAGTAGCGACCGCGTGCGATCCATGCTCGAGGATCATCGCGGCAGGCTGTATATCGGCACCTGGGGCGGCGGGATGAATATTTTCGACGAAAAGACCCGGACATTCACCCGCTATGCCACGGGGAACGGCCTGGCGGATAACACCGTCTCGGGCATGCTCGAGGATTCCAACGGGGACATTTGGATAGCCACCAATTCGGGATTTTCGAGATTCAATCCCGGCAGCCGGAGAATCAACAATTATTACAACGAGGCCATCCGCAGTATCGGGTTTCTTCACTCGCACGCGTACATGAAAACCCGCGACGGCAGGTTCCTCTTCGGCGGGAACGGCGTGCTGTCGTTTTATCCGCGCGGAATTCCATGGGATAGCTCCTCGGCGACAATCATGGTCACGTCGTTCTCCGTGTTGGGCAAGGAGATAAGAAGCGAGATCGGAAGCGGCGAGGAAATCTCCATTCCGTGGAAAAACAACTATTTCATGCTCGAATATGCCGCGTTGGAATTCCGCTCTCCTGAGAAAATCAAATACGGCTATATGCTGGAAGGCATCAACACCGGCTGGGTATATCCGGGAAAGCAGCGTTCCTGCTCCTATGCGAATCTTCCGCCCGGCGATTACACGCTCCGCATCAAGGCCACGAACAGCAGCGGCGAATGGAACGGGAAGCGGTTTTCCATCGTGATCCGCATCGTGCCGCCGTTGTACATGACCTCATGGTTCAAATGGACGGCGGGGAGCATCGGAGTTGTCTGCCTTGTCCTTCTGTGGAATCTCCGTCTGCGGCGGCTCAAAAGGAAGGAGAGGGAAAAACGCTATCTCATCGAAGCCGAACTCCATGCCCTGCGGCTCCAGATCAATCCTCACTTTTTTTTCAACTCGCTCAACGCCATACAGAGTTTCGTTATGAGCAACGAGGAGGAACTCGCCAATGATTACATCTCCAAGTTCGCGCGCCTCATGCGCATGGTGCTGGAAACCTCCCGGGCACGCGCCATCCCTCTCTCCGAAGAACTGGAGATGCTCGAACTGTATCTCCAGCTGGAGAGCATCCGTTTCAGCGGGCGGTTTCAATACCGCATCGATCAGGACCCGGCCATCGACTCCACCGTCAAAATACCTTCGATGCTGATCCAGCCCTATGTGGAAAACGCCGTCCGTCACGGACTGCAGCATCGCGCGCGCGGGGGAATGCTCGCGGTTACGGTGAAACTGGACGGTGACACGCTCCTCTGCGCGGTTGAGGACAACGGAATCGGGCGCGCGCGCGCGATGGAGCTGCGCCGCCACCGCGCCGGAAACCATACCTCGCTCGGCACGAGCATCACGAGCGTCAGGATCGACGCGCTGAACAGACTTCGGCATCGCAAGCTGGTCGTGCGCACCATCGATCTTTACGACGGACAGCATGCGCCGGCGGGCACGCGGGTGGAGATCATGGTGCCGTTCGACGACGCCGCCGGCGCGCAACTTTCGAAACAACCGCGACAACCGTCTCTATCGGAATCCGCCGATGAATGATGCATCTGAACATCCCGAACCCTTGCGCGCCGTCCTTGTCGATGACGAGGAGCATTGCAGAAGGACTCTCTCCCGTCTGCTCGCGGATCATTGCCACGGCGTTCGGGAAATCGCCCAATGCGATTCCGTCGCCTCGGGTCTCGAAGTGATCCGGACGAACAAGCCCGATCTCGTGTTTCTTGACATCGAAATGCCGGATGGCACCGGATTCGACCTGCTGCAGCAGGCCGGATCGGTTCCGTTCAAGATCATCTTCACCACGGCGCATGACGAGTACGCGATCCGGGCGATCCGTTTTTCAGCCCTGGATTACCTGATGAAACCCATCTCGGCCGCGGAGTTGAGGGCCGCCGTTGAGCGGGCCGCGGCGCCCGCCGCGGCCTCCCCGGTACATCCGACGCAGATCCGCCTGCTGCGGGACAATCTCTCAGGTGCCGGCAGCCGGGCAAAAATCGCCTTGCCGACGCTGGATGGTTTCATTTTCGTGGCCTTGGCGGACATCATCAGCTGCGAGGCGAGGAGGAATTACTCCGAATGCCTTCTCGAGAAAGGGGACACGCTGCTCGTGTGCAGGACCCTGAAGGAATTCGAGGATCTGCTCGAGGAACAGGGTTTCTTCAGGATCCATCACTCGCACATCATCAATCTCCATCACCTCCGCCGTTACGTCAGGGGCAAGGGCGGCTACGTCGTCATGTCCAATGGACGGGAATACGAAGTCTCCGTCCGCCGGAAGGAGGAATTCATCGCCCGGCTCGGAATGTGAATGATCCCGCCGCCGCCTCGTTCCGGCTGTTTCGACGAGTCGCTTGGAACCGGAGCCGTATCCCCGGGCGCCGTTGCCCGCGCGGCAGGAGTTTAAAATGATCGTGAACAAGTTCTTTGTCTTAAACGCGCCAAAGTGTTCTATGAAATTCATCATCATGCTGACCGCCCTCATCCTCGGAGCGGACGCCGCGCGGGCACAATGGGCTCCGGAGGTCCGTCTCACGAATGATCCCGCCGAATCCTCGCCCGCATGTTCCAGCCAGAGGAGCATGGCGGCGGCCGGGAATCTCGTGCTCGTCGCGTGGCAGGACTATCGCGACGGCTTCCCGGAGATATATTCCAAACGATCCACGGACGGAGGGATAACCTGGGGCATCGACACGCGGCTGACGAACCATCATGCAGCGGAAGCTCCTTCCATCGCAGTCTCCGGGAACTTTGCCCATATCGTCTGGGAGGATCGGCGCGACGAAAACGGAGAAATTTACTACAAGAGATCCGTGGACGGCGGCGCGAACTGGGAAGCGGAGCAACGGCTGACGGCGGACACGGCCGATTCGTATCTGCCGTGCATAGATGCAAGCGGCGCCATGCTGCACGTCGTGTGGTCGGATGATCGAAGCGGAAACTCCGAAATCCATTACAAACGTTCCGTGGACGGCGGCTCGACCTGGGAATCGGACTTGCGGCTGACGGAAAATCCCGCCGCCTCTTACTTTCCCGCCATCGCCGTTTCCGGATCGATCGTGCATGCCGCCTGGTCGGATTACCGTGACGGCGGGAACGAGGAAATCTATTACAAACGCTCATCGGACGGCGGGGCATCCTGGAGCCCGGATATTCGGCTCACAAATGCGAAAGGCTGGTCGGAGTGGCCGGGCATCGCCGTCTCGGGCTCGAACGTCCATCTCGTCTGGTACGATTTCCGCGAAGGAGGCGTCGCCACGGGACAAATCTATTACAAGCGCTCGACGGATGCCGGTCTGACATGGGAGAGCGATGTCCGCATCACGGCCGATCTGTTCGGGGCCTATCTGGCATCCGTGGCCGCGGCCGGTCCGGTGGTCCACCTCGTATGGTCGGAATACGGCGACATCTACTCTCGACGCTCGTCCGACGAGGGCGCGAGCTGGGCGCCGGCGACACATCTCACGAATAATCAGTCATTGGTGTGTCCCCCGGTCACGTCCAATCCATGCGTGGCATTGTCAGGCCCGGCCGTGCACGTCGTCTGGATGGACAGACGGGACGGGAACGGCGAGATTTACTATCGACAAAATCCCACCGGAGAGACAATCATAGATCGGCGGGAGTCTCCTGATGCATCCCCGGAAGAAAGCGCGCTGGAGAGGAATTATCCCAATCCATTCAAGGAAACGACAAACATCGGGTACCGGATCGGGAAAGCCTGCTTCGTAGAGATCTCCTTGCGGGATGTATCGGGACGCAGAGTATCGACACTGGTCCGGGGAGTGAAGAGTCCGGGAAGGCATACGACGGTTTTTAACGGCGCGCATCTCGTTCCCGGCATATACATCCTGTCGATGCGGGCGGGCGCGAGCGTCGAACACTCCATTGTGAACATTTCGAGATAACGCTTGATTGCGCCATGATCGAAGAAGCAGTCCTGTCGCCGCTCATATGAGATGCCGCCGCATCACGAATCGCTTGTATACTCGAAGAACGGATTACCGACCGCCGTATCTCATTTCAGGGACCGCGGGAACGGAACGAGAGAACAGTTTTCAGCACATATTCGTTGAGGAATTCCCATGCGCTTGCCTTATTGTATCGCGGGTTTCATCTCGCTGCTCGTGACGCTGCATCCGCATCTCCGCGCGCAGTGGACAATGACCGGCGGGCCGGCCGGCCTGTCCACCCACTGTCTCGCGGCCTCGGGATCGAAGCTCTTCGCGGGTACCGATTACGGGATTTACCTGACGACCGACAATGGAACGGTTTGGAAACTTGTCACTCCGCCGTCTTTGAGCTATACCACGGTGGCCCTGCAATTCTCGGGCGAAAGGCTCTACGCGGGGATTTTCGGGCGGGGCATTTATGTCACGACGGATTTCGGGGCCACCTGGGAGGCACTGAATGCCGGCCTGACAAATTCCAGTGTCATGGACCTGGATGTCTCGGGCGATTACATGTACGTCGCAACGAGGGACGCCGGCATTTTTCGTTCCACGGATCGGGGCGCATACTGGTCGTTGATCAACAACGGATTGCCGGAAACGTGGATCCGCGAAATCGTAGCTTCCGGACCGGACGTTTTCGCCGGAACCCGGTATCACGGTGTCGTTCACTCGACGGACTACGGCGAAAACTGGGCGGAATCCAATGCCGGTCTCGCGATCAAGTCCATCTACGTGCTCGCGATGAAGGGGAGCACGGTATTCGCCGGAGGATTCGGAGGCGTGTTTTCTTCGACGAACAACGGCGCGAGCTGGAACGATCTGAATACCAGCGGCCTTTCAGGAGCATATTTTTACGACCTCGCGTTTTCCGGCGCCGATATCTTCGCCGGAACGGACGATGGCCCCTTCCTGTCCACGGACGACGGCGCCAGCTGGACGCCGATCCGTACGGGTTTGCCGGACACCACATATTGCTATGCGCTGATCGTCTCCGGCGGATATGTCTTTACCGCAACCTATAAAAACAATGTATGGAAAAGGCCCTTGTCCGAAGTTCTCGCATCGGCGGATCGTTGTGCCGAGGACCGCACTGCCGTTTGTTATCTGGATGGAAGCCATCCCAATCCCGTTCGTTCCACCACCCGCATCTCCTTTCGATTGGCCGTCCCGTCATTCGTCCGGTTGAAGGTGTATGACATGTATGGAAGAGCCGTGGAGGACCTCGCCTGCGAGGAGTTGTCCGCCGGATCGCATACGCGGGACTGGTCCGCTTCCCGCATGCGCCCTGGGACGTACCTCATTCAATTGCAGGCGGGATCGACGATCATGTCGACAAGAGCGATCGTCGTCCGGTGAGCGGCTTGAAATTCATGAGGGGTTATTCGCGTCGGCCGGCGATCCGGACGTTCATGTCGGATTTTCGGGTTGATCGACGATGATGTGCCGACGGTTTCGACATCCCGATTCTCACGATCTCCATGGCGTGCATATGCTCCGTAAGAGTGTTCATCCGTCCGTGCGAGTCAATCGCGGCGGCGCGTCGAAAATGCGCCGCGGCCGGTCGCGGCATTGTCTCGCGCTTTTCTTCCTTTTCATTTGTTCCTCGACGGCACTGAGCCAGGACCCGTCGTATGGGCAGAAACTCTATTACACGTGCAAGATCTGGGGGTTTGTGAAATACTATCACGCGCGGGTTTCAAACTGCCTGGTTCCGTGGGACGATGCCCTCGCGCGCACGCTTCCGCTTGTCAAGTCAGCGGCGACAGCGGAGGAGTTCAACGACGCGTTGGACACGCTGATCGCCGCGGCCGGTCACATGCCTGAAGCGACGACGCCTTCCCCAGATACCCTGGCGCCCGAATTGACGCGCAACAGGGACTTCTCCTGGTTCGACGATCCCCTGTTGCATGAAAACATCAGATCGAAGCTGCGTTACATAAGGGACAATTTCCGGCCCCACATCGTGTGTAGCGTCCGAAAAAAGAACGATACCACACTCGCGACGTCCAGCTACCTGGTGTACCCGGGCGACGATCCTTGCGTCGACATCGACGCGTCGATATCATTGCCTGACGAATACACCCGGTGTTTGATGCTGTTCAAATACTGGAACATCGTCAACTATTTCGACCTGAATCTGCATTTGTCCGATGTCCCGTGGGACAGCACGTTGATCCGGCACGCGGCAAGCGTATCACGCGCGAACACCTATCCGGATCTGTATCTGGAATTCAAACGCATTACCGCCGCGCTGAACGATGGACATGTCATGCTGCTCGGCGCGCCGTATCATCCCGGCTCGTATCAGCCGAAACTGATACTCCGGTTCATCGGAGACGGATGTTACGTATTCAAATCGGGGTATAAGGAAATTCATCGCGGCGACAAAATCCTGTCAGTCGAAGGAAAGACGATTGCACAATGGGAGGACAGCCTCAAATCCCTCGTCTCGGCGGGGAATCCCGACAACAGGAAGTGCTTGCTTTGCTTCTTCATGCTCCGCGGGCATCTGGGAACGGCGATGCAACTCGAGTATGAGGACAGCCTGGGGGCCGTTCATCCGCTCACCGTCGGCAGATACGCGAACGCCCAGTCCGCGTGGTTCAAGGAATACGCCCCCAGCGACTCTCTCGGCTCCTTGAAATGGAGGAAATGGGAATGCGATGTGGGATATGTAAACATGGGCAATCTACAACCGGAGGACGTCGCTTCGATGTACGACTCCCTGAAGGATGCCAAGGCGATCATTTTCGACGTGCGGAATTACCCGAACGGCACGATGTGGGAACTCGTCAACCGCATGTATCCGAAAAGACAATGTCTCGCGATCTTCAGCAAGCCCGACGAGAATTATCCGGGCGTTTGTTCGCTGGAATATTCGTTCTCGGATTCCGATCATGTCGCGCATCCGTATAAAGGCAAGACTATCATTCTGTGCAATCAGGAGACACAGAGCCATGCGGAATACACGTGCATGGCGCTGCAGGCCCTTCCCGGGGCGGTGGTCGTCGGGAGTCGAACCGCGGGCGCCGACGGGAATATTTCACAGGTGAATCTCAGCCGTGATCTGACGACGTTTTTCACCACATTGGGGGTGTATTATCCGGACGGAAGGCAAACGCAGAGAATCGGGATCGTGCCGGATTCCGTCGTCCACCCTACACCGGAGGGCATCAGGCAAGGCAGGGATGAAGTGCTGGAAAAGGCGCTCGAGATTGCCGGATGCCGGTCGATCGTCGGCGCGCCGGCGGTCCCGGCGGCGCCTGCCGGGAACCGGCTCTTGTTCTCCGGCTTTCCCAATCCGTTTTCAGAGGCGACCACGCTCTCGTTCCCGGAATCGGTCGAGCGGCCATTCACGTTCAAGGTGTTCGATGTGTGCGGAAGGGAAGTGCTCGATCTGACCGACCGTATCGAAGGGCGGACATCGTTCACGCTCCAGCATCGGCAACTGCCGTCGCCGGGCATGTATTTCTTCACATTGCAGAGCGGCGGACAAACCCGGACCTCCGCTCTGTTGCTGCTTCGATAACCATACCGGCGAACAACGGCGCGCGTCGAAAGAGGAAAGGAAACGAACCATGAAAACTGTCCGCCTTATCCTTCTGTTCAGCGTCACGGGATCCGTCGCGCTCTGCCAGAGTCCGACGCATGAACAGAAACTCTATTACACGTGCAAGGTCTGGGGTTTCGTGAAATACCATCACACGCGGGTGTCGAACTGCCTGGCGCCATGGGACGATGCGCTCACTCGCACACTTCCCCTGATCGAGGCGGCCGCGACATCCGGGGAGTTCAACGATGCGCTGGACACCCTGATCGCGGCGGCCGGTCACATGTCGGAAGCGACGACGCCTTCCCCCGACACTCTGGCGCCCGAATTGACACGCAACAGGGACTTCTCCTGGTTCGACGATCCCCCGTTGAGTGAAAACATCCGATCGAAGCTGCGCCATATCCGCGACAATTTCAGGCCGCATCCGATCTGCTGGGTGCGCGATAGCGCTACAGGCGGCGCGGGCTGGCTTGCATTTCCGGGGGACGATCCGATGCTGGACGGCAACATCACTACAAGCTATCCCGGCAAGGCCACGCGCCTGGCTGTCCTGTTCCGGTACTGGAACATCATGAACTATTTCAATCCCAACAAGCACATTCTGGCTGTGCCGTGGGACAGCACGCTGTATCGCGCCCTGCGGCTCATCGCGGACGCCGCGACCCCGACGGAATTTTTCCATTCCTTCAGGAAAATGGCGGCCGGGCTCGACGACGCGCATACGGAAGGTTTGACCACCTACGCGCTGACTTATTCATCATACACGCCCAGGCTGGTGCTGCGGTATTCACAGGGCGCCTATATCGTGGTCAAGTCCGGCTATCCGGAAATTGCGAGGGGCGACATCCTCTTATCCGTCGACGGGAAAACGACCGCGGAGTGGGAAGACAGCCTTCGTCCCTTTATCTCGGCCGGGAATCCCGCGGTTTTCAGGAGATTCATGTGCCAATACATGCTGTGGGGGCCGGGCAGTTCACTGATACGCCTCGAATACCGTGACAGCGTGGGGAGGACTTCGACGTTCTCCACGTATCGATACAGTTACGCCGATAACGCATGGTTCACCGGATACTTCCCGAACGCGGAACTCGACACCGTGGAATGGCGGAAATGGGACTGTAATGTCGGTTATGTCAATATGGGCAAACTGCAACCTTCCAGCGTAACCGCGATGTTCGACGCGCTCCGGGAAACGAGCGCCATCATCTTCGACGTCAGAAATTATCCAAACGGCACGGCGAACATGATCGCAGACCTGTTCTCCCGCGACAGCCATTGCTTTGTCAAATTCACGCAACCCGACGCGCGCTATCCCGGAGCTTTCTCCTGGCATTACTCCTTCGTCGGACGTTCCGGGAACCCGTTGTTCTACAAGGGGAAGGTGATCATCCTGTGCGATCAACAGACCCAGAGCCATGCGGAATACAGCTGTATGATTTTGCAGTCGCTGCCGAATGCCGTCGTTGTCGGAAGCAGTACCGCCGGCGCCGACGGCAATGTCGCGGCATTCAGGATCAGCAATGATATTCGGGCGGGATACACCGCGCTGGGGACCTACTATCCCGACGGATCGCAAACACAAAAGATAGGCATCGTGCCGGACAGCGTAGTCTATCCGACCGCGGAGGGCATACGCCGGGGCAGGGATGAGGTGCTGGAGAAGGCGCTGGAAATCGCCGGTTGTTCCATTCAAACGGGCATTTCGGATGTGCCGGCGGATGCAGGCTCCATACGGATCTATCCCAATCCCGCCCGGGATGAAGCGCTCGCGCGCCATTCGTTCGACGAGCATCAAACGCTGTCCATAAGACTCGCGAACGAGCGCGGCGTCTGCGTCGCGCGCTATCGTCTCTCCGCGTGCGACGCAGGGTACAAGACCGTCGCAATATCCACGAGCGCGCTCGTGCCCGGTCTGTACTTCCTTACTCTTGAAGCCGACGGCACGGTGGAATCAGTGAAATTCCTGGTCGTTCGATAATCCTGAGCAGATCAATGACGCGATACGCAGGAAAAACATGATCGACCGGATCGGAACCACAGCAGCTCTTAACACATCAGGCGGGAATACCATGCGGATTACGCTTTTTCTCATCCTCGCATTGACCTCGGCATCTCATGCGCGCCCCCAATGGGAACCCGACACGCGCTTGACGAACGAAGCATCATACTCGTCGACCAGCACCAACCGGGCCAGTATACAAGCCGACGGGGATTATGTCCATGTCGTGTGGACGGACGGCCGCGACGGAGCGCTGAGGGCGTACTACAAACGATCCACTGATGGAGGGAAAAGCTGGGGGGAGGATGCTCCGTTGACGAATCCCTCCGATTCTTCGACCGGCCCGGGAATAGCGGCCGCAGGCGCCGCTCTCCATGTTGTCTGGACAGATCGGCATGAAGGCAAAAGTAACATTCATTACAAACGATCACTCGATGGTGGACTGATTTGGAGCCGGGATTTCGGACTCACGCCGGATTCCGTCCAGGCATCAACTGCTCATATTGCCGTCGCGGGCGGGGACGTGCATGTCCTGTGGCGCGAATTCACGGCCGGAATACATGCTATCTGTTATACTCACTCTTCGGATGGCGGCATCACGTGGGGAAGCACCGCCGTATTAACGAGCGATTCATCAACGTCCAATTATCCACAACTGGCCGTATCTGATTCAAATGTGTACGCGATCTGGGAAAACTGGCGGGATGTGAAATCTCCTGAGATCTTCTGCAGACATTCATCGGACGGGGGCAGGAACTGGGGGATGGAAATGCGGTTGACGGTCGGATATTTCAGCCGCAGGGCGGCTGTGGAGGCGCATGGATCCGATCTGCATCTTGCATGGGATGACTGCAGCAGCGGAAACTTCGAGATTTTCTACAAGCGCTCTTCGGACAAGGGTCTGACGTGGGGTGCGGAGACACGACTTTCAATGGCGCCTGGGAATTCGTTGTGGCCCGCGATGGCGGTATCAGGTTCCGGCATCCATGTCGCCTGGGTGGATAATCGCGGCGGATATGATGAAATATACTACGCGCATTCACTTGATGGAGGCGCGAATTGGAGCCGGGAGATACTTCTCGCGGACAACTTTTGCACTATGTCGGAATTCCCCTCGATCGCCGTGTCCGGTTCCGCCGTGCATCTGGTGTGGAAGGATAAAAGGGATGGGCCGAACGGCGAGATCTATTACAAACGGAATCCGACGGGGAATACCGTGACGGAGATGGAACATGTTCATTCGGCCGTCCCTCCCGAATGCGTTCTTCTGCCGAACTATCCGAATCCGGTTTCAGGAAGCACGATCATCGCATTTCAGCTTCCTTCTCCCTGCCGTGTCCGTCTTTCGCTGTATGATGCGTACGGACGTGAAGCCGGAGTCGTGCTGAATCAGGATATGAGCCGGGGAAGCTATCGGCTGGAATACGATCCCGGCAATCTCGAAGCCGGCGCATACTTCCTGCGTCTGAACGCGGGAACCCATTCGGATATCAGGAAGCTCATGATCATGAAATAGCGTGGCGCCGGATTGCCGCTCAAGGGATCCTGAAGCGGCTTCCTTTACTGTTTAATTTCCATCGCCTTCCCCGGGCAGAGGCGGAACAATTCTCCTCCTGTCCGCCGGGTATGGCTTTCGCCTTGAACCGGCCGGGGAGCAGTGCGGTTTGGCCGGCCCTGGCGTGATTGTTCATCCATTGGAATCCTCTTAACAGTTGCTCTCCGAACCGGCACGCTTGTCATGGATTTGCCGCGCGTGCTCATCGCGGCTGTTCCACGGTGTCAGAGCGCTGTACTTTGGCCCCAACGCGCCGTGAATCCCGCGCTCGAATCATGAACCGCACAGACCGCTTCGCCCTCTCAAGCACCCCGACCCGATCGCGACAGCGCGCCTGTGTTATCGCCCGCAATGAACCGCTGCTTCGGGGCGCGCCTTCAGGTATCCTGATATCCTCCCGTTCCGTTCCGAATACAGCCGCCATCCCGCTGTCGGGAATATCCGGCAACATGAATATCGGGTGAAAGGGCACGCACTCACCATTTACACGCACACAGGAGATAGTCGGAAATGAAAAAGAAAATCGATTGCCCTCGATCGAGGCGAAGCGCGCATACATACGCTTTTCTCCTCCTCGTTGCCGGTCTGACCGCTTTCCGCCCCGCGAACGGCCAGCAGAACAGCGGCGTCCTGAACTTGTATGCGCGCGATGGAAGCACGATCGATGTGCCGATAAACGCGGGGATAACGATCAGCAGGATTTCCTGCGACAGCATGCGCCTGAATGAAAACTGGTATTACAATATTTCGAAAATAATCCGCAGGCCGTGCGATACGACCGCCACTTCCGTCGAGTCGCCGGAAGTAAATATTCCCGAGCGATTGACCCTCACCGTGTATCCGAATCCCGCGACAGGTCATACGAGGATCCTTGTATATTCACCGGGGGATGAAGTCGCCGTGGTCGGAGTTTATAGCGTTCTGGGTCTGCTTATCCGTCATTTCGAGACGTTCGGATCCGCGAACCCGCAGCAGGCGATCAACTGGGATTTGAGCGACAACGCGGGCATGCCGGTGGCGCCGGGCGTGTATTTTATCCGCGCCGCGACGAGGCGGGGCGTGGTTACGCGCGCAATTCAGATACTCCAACCATAATCGAAAAGGTGGCACTATGCGTTACATCATCGGCTTGATGGGACTGTTGTTTGTACTGCGCGCAAGCGCCGATTGCAATGCCCAGGAAATCACGGTTTACGAGCGAGGATCCGCTCCACATATTTATAACGCGAGGAATGTGGACAGCATCCGATTCGCGCCCTGCGATACCGTGGACCATGACTACGACGGATGCGATATATTTATCGACAGCGTCAACGTCAATGTATTATGCGGCAATCAGGTCAGCGTCGCGGCCGTGTTCGACGGTACGCCGTCCGATGTTGTCTGGAGCATTTACGACATGGAAGGCAGCAAGATTATTACCGGCACGCATACAAACCAGTTCATTTTCACTCTGCCCGGACCCGGGGTGTATTACGGCACCGTCGAGGCGAGCTGCGGCGGCGGCGACGCTAACGGCGGCGACGAGGATGAAGAGGCCTTCGAAATTATAAATCAAGCGCCAGTGGCCGATTTCAGCTTGACTTCATATTTGTCATGTGAAGACACTATCTGCATTAGAACGATCGAGACAACAGATTACTCGCAAGAGGATAATCTGTCCTACACTTACACGGTGAAGGACCTCGGCACAGGGGTGACCACTATTTACAATACCGCCCAGCCGACCTATTCGTTGGATCCCGGAAGGTCGTATGAGGTGCGTCTCGATGTGATCGATTCCAAAGGGTGTATATCCGCGAAAACTGTGACCCTTGACGCCCAAACGACGTGCCAGGCGAAATACGACTGGTCCTACTCATGGTGCGATTCATGTGCGGACGGTTCGAAAACCGACGTGGACGTGTCATTTACGAATCAGTCGGATAATCCGAACTGCAATATCATTCCGGTGTACGCGTGGGATTTCGGTGACAACACCGCGATTGATTCCACACAGTCGCCGACGCATACGTATAAGGACGTCCCCTGCCCGGGCAAGGCGTACACGGTGCAATTGACCATGACCTTGGGAAACCCCGGCGACGCGGACTACTGCAAGTCGGTCTGGGACACAGTGATAACGATCAGCAATGCCAAGGTGGAAATCAGTGTTGTGAGGATATGCCCCGACGGACTTGTGCATTTCCGCACGAGCGCGGTCGAGGGAAAATGGGAAACGCCGGGATCGCTGAATAAACCTAAGTGGCCGGCCGTATTCAAGAATATCCGCAAAATCCTGGGCATACAAATCGGTCAGGATTACCGGCAATATTACGGGAGTCCCGGGACGTACATCGTTTCAATAAGCGAAGCGGAGTCGGAGAACCACAACAAATGTACTCCGAAGCGCATTCAATTCACGATAACCGAAGTGAAATGTTATGCCAGGAATGACAGGGTCAAGGGCGATACGATTGTAGACGACGTGAAAATTAAATGGAAATTCGCCGCCAATCAATGGCCGTTATATCATCAGATGAAAGCGAAAGTGAAGTCCGTCGGTTACAAGAAATTCGAGCAGGTTTCCGCAGCATTCGACGGTGTAATCAACAAAAAGGATGAAACGGAATGTTTCAGCACGCCCGTACCGATAAGCGACGCGAGTGGAACATTGACGAATGTGAGGAAGGCGAAGGCGAAGAAATTCGCGGACGGAAGATTCCGAATCGGCAACGACATGGCGACGGCGACCTTTTACATAAAAACGAAGGCGAACGGAATAGAGGCCACATGGCAGGCCAAGCTATCCCGGGATTGTGACAAGCCGGCGTACGTGGTCTGGTGAGCGATACGCGCGCTTCAGCACAATACTGTTCGTCCGGGTAAAGGCCTGAAGCCACAGGCCCTTACCCGGACGGCATGTTGCGGCGCTCGAGTCGCTATCTGAAAACCGGTATCAATCCGCATGCCGATCGGCTCCATTTATCCATGAAAACGTCAGCGTTCCGTGTTCGTGATATGAGGCGACGCAGCCGGACATGGCAAGCATATAACGTTTCGGCGACGGTAAAATGCCGCATGCCGGCATTCCTCTGTCTCGCGCTTTGCGCCGTCATGCAGGTCCGTTCTCAGGACAAAACGGGCATCGAGCGGAGTCTCCTTTCTGTCGGCGGGTCACTCACGCTGACCGGGGATGTGTATGGCATTTCCGCAACCCCTGACGGCGCGGAGCGCGCCCGCGGGCCTGCGAATCTCTGGCGTCTGCTTTTCAATCCGGTGATAAATATCGGCGATCTGGCGAGTCTGCCGTTGAACATCATGCTCTCGTCGCGGGAAACCAACACAACCACGACGTCGGTCGTCGCGCCGACCTTCATACAATTCCTGCAGAATCCGATGAACAACATCGGCATGCTCAGCTTCACGCCGCGCGTCGGCTGGGCGCAGGCCTCGATAGGAAGCCACGTGCCGCGGTATTCGGAACTGTCGACAGGAGACGAACAGCTTTTCGGCCTGGGCCTCGAACTCAAACCCGGGAATTTCCGCCTCGCGGTCAACGGCGGGACCACGCAGCGTGCTGTAGAAGCGGACACGATCCGAGGTGTCAGGGGCGCGTACGCGCGGCGCATGTACGCGGCAAAGGTCGGGTATGGTAATCCGGAGGACTCCTATGTGGACCTGAACGTGGTCCGCGCAAAGGACGATCCGTTCTCGATCACGGCAAGACCGACGGAAACGGCCCCCCAGGAGGGGCTGGTGGTGACGAGCGATTTCCGGATCGGACTTTCAGAACACGCTTCGCTTGCCGGCGAGATCGCCGCTTCGGCGTTCACGCGGGACATGGACGCCGCCATTACCGGCGCATCCAGCCACGTTCCGCAGTCGATATTCAAGCACCGCGTATCGTCATCCACGGATTATGCCGGGACCATGATGTTCACTTACTCCGGGAAAGAGTGGGGTTTCAAGGCGGGCGGCAAGTATGTCGGCGCGGGCTACTTCTCTCCGGCATTTCCGCACATGCAGCCCGACAGGATGGATATTCTGCTGGCGCCGTTCGCGAAGCTCTTCTCGAACAGACTCAACATGAACGCGTCCATCGGGTACCGCACCAACAATCTTTCGAAAACCAAGGCAAGCACCTCGCATCAGCTCATCGGCTCCTTCAACGCATTTTCGATGGTGACCGAGAACATCTCCTTCAACGCGCGCTACGCGAACTACGGAATCCGCAACCGGATGGCGGTGGACACGCTGAAGTTGGACATGATCACCAACTCGTTCTCTCTCTCTCCCACCTTCGTCATTACCTCGAGCGCGGTCGTGAATACCGTGTCCCTGAGCTGGTCGCTTGACGCGTACAACGAGTTGAACACCATGACGAACAGAGAAACGGCCAACAATACGCAGAGCGTGACGGCAATGTGTCTCGCCGCGTTCACGGAGCTTCCCCTGAACGGTTCCGTCACGCTGAGCTGCATGACGAACGACATTCCGGACAACGAGTTGATGCTGTTCAGCGGCAGTATCGGCGCCTCGTACCGGTTCTTCGATGGGATGGTGCAGCCGTCGATATCGATGACGTATTCCAGCAATTCCCTGGCGCGGTTCACCGGGGACACTCAATGGCTGTTCCGGCTCGGCGTGCTGTGCAACGTCACTTCCGCTACGGCATTGAGTCTGACGGGCACGAGCCACAGTTACAGCTACGGCTCGGCGCGTCCGGGCGTCTCATTCAGCGAAACCCACATAGAAATGTCGATCTCGACGGCGTTCTGATTATCACGCCGCCGAATTTCGATCAGGAAGAATCATACATGAACAGGATCATCGAACACGGCATGACAGCGCTGCTCGCAGCGCTCTGCACGGCCTCCGCCTGCCTGGCTCAGGAGATATCGATCACCGTCACGGCCTCGCCGCGACCGAGTCCGTACCTGAATTCGTGGAAGACCCGCCGGGAAACCGTGATTCTGACCGTCACGAACGCCGGACGGACTCCGGTTCAGGCGAAGATCCGCGCCGGCCTGCTGAAAGACGGCGACCTTGTCGCGCAGACGAAGGATAATTCGATGCGCGTGGAATCGTTTCCATCGGGGACGAGCGTACACTATGCCGACAGGATAATCCCCTTTGACGCGGTGGACTTTTTCGGCGAAGCGAAGAACACGGCGGTGAAAACCGGCATGCTGCCCTCGGGAGCTTACCAGCTATGCGTCAGGTTGTTGAAACCGGACGGCGCACCGCTCACGGAGGAGCGATGCGCCGGCTTCATGCTGACGGATTATCAGGGTCCGATACTGCTCGCGCCTCCGGATGAAGCCGTGCTTCAGCCGCTGGAACGCCCCGCCTTCCGCTGGACGCCCGTGACGCCCGCTCCTCCGTTCCCGGTCAGGTACAGGTTGCAGGTGTTCGAAGTGCTGCAAGGACAAAGGGCGATGCAGGCCTTCAAGGTCAACCAGCCGATACTCGACAGGGAAGTCGCCGGTGTAAACCGGCTCGTCTGGCCTCCGGAATATCCGCTGCCCGGCAGGGTGGGCGAATACGTCTGGACGGTGCGCGCGTTGGATGAGCAGGGGAGAGCGATCGGCGCAGCGGATGGATACGCGGAGCCCTTCACTCTGTCTCTGCGGGAGGAGACAGCCGGCGGAAGCACATTGCGTGTAGTGTCTGAATCGTGCGGCTCCGCGACATTCGTCCCGGAGGCGCCGAGCAGCACGACCGCTTCATCGATGACCGCCGCGCAGTTGCTGCAGCAGAAAGTGAAGGTGGGATTATTCGACATGTTCATCGCGGAAGCGAGCGGATCGTCGTCAAGTCTGTCCGGGAACGGAATCATCTACATCCCCTGGCTCAAGGCGCCGATGACGGTGGTTTTCTCCGGGATCAAGATCAATACCGGGAATCAAGTATTCGAGGGAGAGGTGCTCGCGAAGGTAGACGATCCCCAGTCCATCGGAACAACCCTGCAGGGATGGATCGGCATGAATGCCGCGCTCTGGCCATGGAGCAAGAACTTCGTGGCCTCCATCGATAATTATCTGAAGTCGGCCGCGGCCGGGGGATTGCTCAATAAGCTGACGACATCGATGAGCGACATCATCAGCGATACCTACGAGGAGTATGCCGCAAAGAAAGTAACGCTCCCGTTCGGCTTGAACAATGCCGCCGGCATCACCATCGCGATCTGCGAGATGAAATTCACTGCAACCGGCGCCACGGCCGCCGCATCACTCTATTTTCCGCTCGACATGGGAGCGAACGACGGGCTGGCCTTCAAGGCGACAGACGTGCCTGTGTCGCCGGGCGGGCCATCCAGCGACGTCGCTCTCGGGCTCGTCGAAACGATCACCCTCATCGGAAACATCCCGAACGGGGATTCATACCGGATGGTCATGCTTCCGGAAACGGACGAGGCGGAAGGCACGACCGTGGCATGGGACTGCAAAGGTTTCCGCGAGCTCAACCTGGACATGAAGTTCGAGTTTCCACGAACATGGCTCACTCCAGCGCCCGATGAAGCGGGAGGCCGCGCCGCCATGACCGTCCGCGCGTCCATCGAAGATTGGAATGACTGGATTGCGGAGGATTTGACGCTCGCGCGATCGCAAATCACCGGCTCCGGAGGAATGCAACTCGAAATTCAGTCAGCCTCATTCGATCATTCGCTGTCGCGGAATCCTTCGAGCATCGTCTTTCCGGCGAATCTTCCATCAACGATAGATGCATCGGAGGCGTTTCAGGGATTCTCGCTGCAGGATGCAAAAATCTTTCTTCCCGACGGAATCAGAGAGTACGCCGCTCCGGAAGAGCCGGTCGCAATTCATGTATCCGATATGATCATCGGGCGCAACTTCGGAATAACCGGACGGGTCTTCGCGAAAAATCTTCTCGGTCCGGCCGGCGCACATATGGGCGGGCTCGCCGCGAGCATCGATACCGTCCTGCTCAGCATGGTCGCAGGAAGCGTGGAATCCTTTTACGCCAGGGGCAGGGTGCTGCTTCCGATAGCGGAAGAGGGGGATCAAAACACACTCGAGTACAAGATGATCCGGGGCGAAGGCGGGACGTTTTCCGCCGTGGTGTATCCTGCGGCGCCGATTACCGCCAGGTTTTTCCATGGCGCCGAGCTCACTCTGTGCCCGACTTCCAACATCTCGCTCAAATTGGATTTCCCCGTTTCATTCGACATCGCCCTGAATGGAGAGTTTCACTGGGCCGACCTCAAACTCGGCAATCTTTTCAACGTGAATTTCGAGACCTCTTTCGAGAATCTCTCGCTGTCGATGTCGACGGACGGCGCGGTCTCGTTCTCTGAAGGCGTATGGAGCTTCGCCAGTCCTCAGAAGCGTCTCGCCTGGTTCCCGTTCTCTCTAGAAGATGTCGACTTCAAGGAAGTCGCGCCGGCAGCCGGAGAGTTGCTGCGAGGGGGGCTCACGACCGGAATTGTGCTGTCGCTCGATCAGGGCAAGATCAGCGGCCGCACGACGCTCAGCGTGGAAGCGGGACTGAAGGCCGAGAATGTTTCCATTTCCGGCGTCTCCTCCATACTCGGGACTCTGCAGAACATGAAACTCGTTCGACTTAAACCGGTGATCGGTCCCGTTCGTCTCGACACAATATCATTGCTCGTAAACCTCCCCGCGGTGAAGTTCAACGGAAAGGCGGGCTTCGTCAGCGGAGACAATGTATTCGGGGACGGCTTTTTCGGGAGCGTGAAAGCGGCTTTTCCGTCTCTCGGCATGGGGGCGACCGCCGACGTCAGATTCGGATCCACGAATTACAAAGCCCAGCAAAGGTATAGGTACTGGTATGTTGATGCGAAGGCCGTGATCCCGCCGCCCGGAATTCCGTTTCTTCCCGGGATCGCGTTTTTCGGTTTCGGGGCGGGGGCCTGGAGGCATATGTCTGATCAAGGCGCCGGCGGCGGAACGAGCGCCATCGCTCAGGCCGCGGCCGAAGCGGAGCAGCAGAATTCCTCGGCGGCCCAGATTGCCGATGCGATACCGGCATCCAATCTTCAACCCGACCCGGGCAGCGGTTTCGGTTTCAAGGTGCTGGCGACACTGGGCGTGACTCCCAAACCCAAGACGTTCAACGCCGATGTCGGTATCGCGGGCGAATTCAGCGAGAGCGGAGGATTGAACAAACTGGTGTTCAGCGGTGAATTCTGGGCGGGAGCATCCATACTGGAGCGTATTTCCGATCCCTCCTGCGCCCCCGTCGTCGGCAGTGTCATTGCGGATTATACCCCTCCGGATAAGCTGTTCGAAATGAATGTCGATGCTTCAGTCAACAAGGCGCCCATCGCGACGCCGACACCGATCAGGCTGCGCCTCGGTCTCGACGGGGTGAACAACAAATGGTGTTTCGAACTGGGAACGCCTGATCGGCCGAATACGGTACGATTGTTCAATTCTATCGATGTATGGGAATACCTGACTTTCGGAAATGCGATCACTATGCCCGGTCAAGTGGGTTTCCAATCCACCACGAAGACGGGATTGCAATCCGTCGGTCTGAATCCATCGGAGTATCTTGGACTCATTCCCTCCCCTCATCCATCTGTCTCAAAGGGGCAGGGCATGATGTTCGGAATAGGCGTTTCGAGCGCGGGCACATGGGATAAGCATTTGTGGAATCGCGCCTGGCTGAAACTGTCGTATAACGCAGGTTTCGAAGTCGATATGTCCCTGCTCAAGTACACGACTGCCCAGTGCGGCGCATCTCCGTTCGGGCTTAACGGATGGTATGCGCAGGGCGGCGTCGCGGCGTGGTTTACCGGGGAAGTCGGCATCGATATAAAACCGAGTTCCAAACCGCCATGCGGGTCGGAATGGACCACGAATTGCTGTCTCTGGTGCTGCGACGGCAAATACTTCAAGCTGTTCGGACTCGGGATCGGCGGCTGGGTGATGGCGGGTTTTCCCAATCCCTGGTGGGTCGCCGGCCAAGTCGGCGGATATGTCGACATCGGCGACGACGATCACGACGGCCAGTTTCTGGTCGATTTTACGCTCGGCACTCCCTGCGTGCCGGCAGCTCCGCAAAACCAGGAAGAGCCGTCATACACGGCGGAGGATGCGGCGGCGGGAATAGGCGAACTGATTCTCGGCATCAATCCGAACGATCACGCCTCGGATGTCCCACCGTCCCGCGGTGTCGGCGTCATGTTCGCGATTCCACCGGAACAGCCGTTTGAGGTGCAGGAAAGGCAGCCGGACGGCTCCTTTAAAACCCGCACGTTCAAGGTGGTTGCGACACCGGCATTCAACGTGATCGCGGCGCCGGCATCCAGCATGGTACCGGCATCCAGCATGGTACCCGTGCCGGCATCCGATATGGTTTCGAGGCCGGCATCGGGCACGGTAACGATGCATGGATCCAACGGAGTATGGACCAGTCCTCACGCGGACGCGATGGGAGAATACACGTACAAACTATCCGGAGCGGTCGGGAAAGCGCCCCGCGCACCCATCCCGTTCGCCGACAGCACTCATTACCGCTTTCGAATAACAGCCGAGCTCTATGAGGCCTATGTCGTCGCCGGAGATGGAAAGGGAGATGCGGCTTCTCCCCTGAGATGGCGTCCGCTGAAGCGGAGCGATGGAACACCGATGAAAGAGCATCGAGTCATCCGATTTTCGACCGGCAAGACGGCGGCGCCCAGTTCGGATGCGCCGGGCGCGCCGGTCGACCGGAACGCAAAGCGCGGTGCGCCGGCCGACGCGAAGGGAAAGCGCGGCGCATCAGCGGGGCCTTCCAGTGCGCCGTGACATACTCATTACCATCAGGATCAGCGCCATGAAATCACTCCTTGTTCTCGTTTTTCTGCTGGTTGGTGAGACTGCAGTCAGGACACAGTCAATTGACGGAACGGAACCCGGCGATATCGGAGGCGAGAGGCCGGCCGCGGCAATAAAGGCGTTCGCATTGCCCGGCACGGAATCCATCCGTCTCCGCTGGATACCCACTCGGAACGCCGCGTTCCGTCACGGCCGAAACGTCGGATATCACGTCGATCGCGCCGAGGTGATCCGCGGCCGCCCCGGGGCTTACGTGCGACTGACGGAGAGACCGGTGCTGCCATGGACGCAAGCCGAATGGCATGCCTACACGGCCGCGCCGCGGGAGGACACCCTAAACGAAATCTACTGCGAGGTCGCATACTCGCTGCTCGAGGAAATGGGCGAAGACGCATCGTCCGTTAATCCGGAGAAGAACGAATTGGCGATGCTTGTCGAAGCTCGGCGGAGGGAATTGACGCGCTTCGGCATTCTGCTGATCTCCGCGGATTTGCACCGTGCGGCCGCCTCCGGGATCGGACTTTCCTATAACGACAGGAATATCACGCCCTCCAAGGAGTATCTCTATCGCATCACGACAGCCTCGCCTCATCCGACTTATGACATCGCTCCCGGCGGCGTCCGCGTAAAGGCGGAGCGATTCGATCCGAGCATCCATAAGGGCGAACTCCGGTTCGACGGCCTCGACGGGAAAATTCTGATCGGATGGCGGCGCGATACGTTGCTTTCCTGCTATTATATAGAGCGGGCCCGGCGGGGACAAAGCGAGTTCACGCCCTTGAACAAAGAGCCGTATGTCGCGATGCGGCCCGGCATTGAAGCGAGGGAGGAGAACAGTTTTCTCGACACTTCAGTCGTAAACGGCATTCAATATGCCTACAGAGTTATCGGCGTCTCGCGTTTCGCCGAGAAGCATATCGTGGGGGAGATAGTCGCCTCCAGCCGCGACGGAAGTCCTCCCCCGCGTCCCATACTGGAAACTCCGAAACATACCTCTCCGCGCGCGGTCACGCTGAGATGGAAAATCGAAGATCATGCGGGGTCCGATCTCAAAGGATTCACCGTCGGAAGGGACACACTGTATCGCGGCGCGTTTCCCCGCATCCATGAGGGTCTGCTGGGGCCCGATATCCGGGAATATGCGGACACGGCGTATGCCGCGACGGGACGGAATTATTACACGGTGTTTGCTGTGGACACGGCGGGAAACATCAGCGCCTCAAATCCGGCATACGCCGTGCTGATCGACTCCACACCCCCCGCGGCGCCGCGTTGGGTAGGCGGAACGATGGATACCATGGGCATCGTGACCCTCACACTGCGACGGAATACCGAACACGATTTTATGGGATATCGCATACTCCGGGGCAACGATCCTTCCCACGAATTCGTGGTCGCCTTGGAATCCTTCACGGACGGCGCCGCGCCGGCCGGGAATGACACCACGTTCACCGATACTCTCACGGTCCGGTCTCTTTCACCCTCGATATATTATCAGGCAACGGCCCTCGACCGTAATCATAACGAATCGGCGGTGTCGGAGGTCCTCGAGGTGCATCGTCCGGATATGATACCGCCCGTTCCACCGGTTATCTTGGATGTTTTTGTGACGGACAGCTCGGTATCCGTTTCATGGATCCCGAGCGGCAGCCGGGATGCAGGCGCGCATATTTTATTTCGCAGATCGAAGAGCGATACGGCTTGGAGGAAACTGGCCGTCTTCGACGCGAAGGAACACCTGTACATCGATGAGAATATCCGGAAATCGGTCGAATATTTATATGCTCTTCGTGCAATCGACAGCTCTGGACAACTTTCAGCCATGTCCAATATCGTGCCCGCTCGCCCTTACGATACCGGCGTCCGACCCGGTCTGCGCGACGTTATGGCGAGATACGACTCCGCGGCGAAGAAAATCCAAGTCGGCTGGACGCGGCCGCGCACGGCGGAAGCGCAGGAACTGTTTCTCTACCGTTCGATAGACGGCGCGCCGCTCATGCGGCGGGCGATCATTTCCGACCAGGCGCAAAACACCTGGAATGACGATCATTTCCCGTTAAAAGGAACAATCGCATATAGGATCATCCTGCGGACGCAGGACGGCGGCCGGTCCCGGCTCTCCGATCCTGTCACAGTGACGCTGAAACAGGACTGACGCGGCCGGCTTCCCGCAATTGTATGCCTATACGGAATCGAGACCGGGGCGCCGCCGTCATGAAATGAATTAATGCATTGCAATCCATCACGTGCCACGAGTTAACATCATGAACAGCGCGGACCAGTTTGCCCTCTCAGCCGCCTCGACACCATCGAGACAAAGCACTTGTGTTATCGTCGACGACGAACAGCGGGCGCGGGACACGCTTTCAGGCATACTTAAAAGGCATTTTCCGGAGCTGCTGGAGGTCGGACAGGCCGCTTCCGTCGATGAGAGCGTCGCACTCGTCAAGAGCACGCGGCCTGATATTATTTTCCTCGACATCGAAATCGTCGGGGGAACAGGATTTGACGTGCTGGACAAGCTCGACACGTCGTATCCGCTGACCGTCATAACAACGGCCTATTCCAACTATGAAGCGGAATCGCTGCGGTATCCGAATACGTGGTTCCTGATGAAACCCATCAGCATATCGGCGTTGCGGGAGGTGCTGCGCGACGTGATCGGCAAAGCAGGAGCACCCGGTACTGCGGATAGATAACATTGTACAACACTCTCGATTCCGTTATCGCTCCGCTTCTCCTGACCCAAGGCGCGAGCGACACACGAATGATGCCGGAGAACGCCTCCGGGCGTCCTTTCAGTGGGAGCAGCGGCGTCCGGCGGGCGTGGCGGTGCACAGCCCCGATGCGCCGCGACGCCTTGCCGCGGCCGGCGATCCGGCCCGCGCGGTATTGCA